>CAYGZL010000065.1:0-20140 GCA_964354345.1 uncultured Anaerolineaceae bacterium
GTTTCGATGCTTTGTCAGACTTGTTCCGACGTGCCCGGTTACCCAGGCCCGCCTAGTCCCAGGCTACCCGACCGAACAGGTAATTGTCAGGACATACTCCTTTCAGTATGTGAGATTAGTGACCTTCAGGTCACGCTCAGAGTCGCCAGAGTCCAGCGGCAACAGGGGGACAACCGCCACCCGAAAACCCCCACTGTCGATCCTGTAGTCCGGATTGTCCCCGTAGCGACAAGCACAGCCGGCGTAACGACGACTAAGGTAGAAGGCGCCGCCCCGCAACACACGGGAGACATCAGACTCTACAGCCAGATATTCACGTCGGGCGCGCGGCTTTGATTTACCCGGATAAGGATACTTCCCCCATAGGCTGCGCGTCCATTCCCAGATATTCCCACTCAGATCCTGCACGCCATACGGGCTGGCGCCGCCCGGAAAGCAACCCACCGTGCTGGTAGCGCCAATGTCTGTCTCGGCGATATTGGCTTTATCCGCATCGAACCCATCGCCCCACGGATAAATGCGAGCTTTTTGACCTGGAAGGAGAGACCCGCGCGCCGCCTTTTCCCATTCGGCCTCGCTGGGCAGGAGCACCGCCAATTTCCCCTCGGCTAATCCCACCCAAAATTCCTGTTCAGGAGCGGATAGCACGGGCCTGCTTTCCAATACTTCAGACGCCCGCTGCCTCAGCTTCTCCGCCAACCAGCGGCAATACGCCAGCGCTTCGTACCAGGACACCCCTACCACCGGGTGGTTGGACAGGTTGAAAGGCTCGCGGTAAGAGACTGGCGCTTTACGCCACTCGCCATCCCAACGACCCTTGAATTCGCCGGCGGCGCGCCAGTACCCCGCCTCTTCCGCTTCGCTCCAGTAACGCGCCTCCTGGTAGCCGCCCGCCTGTACAAAAGCCGCAAACTGCGCCTGGGTGACTGGATAGCGCCCGATCCAGTAATCGGGCAGACTCACCTCGTGCTGCTTTTGCTCATCCTCATCTGCCAGATCGTCCTCTTCTGGTTTACTGCCCATGAGAAATTTTCCGGCCGGGATTCTAACCAAGCCCAGCAGCGCTTCCTTCGGCAGGTGCCAGGCCTGTGGATCGAAGCGCAGGTCGCCCAGAAGCGCCAGGTTATTCCCGGCTCGAGCGCGCTCACGCGCCGGCAACAGGCCGGTATTCAAGATGTAGACCAGCCAGTTGCACACCCGCTCTCGCATGCGCCGCGTGCGCTCGCTCCACACGTTCAGATTGGCCGTCTCGACGATTGCCTCGGCCGCCAGGTGTGCGCCCCAGACCGCGCGGCAGGCGATGTCTGAGCGGTCGCCATAAGAGGAAGCCGGCTCGGCGACCGATAATGATACAGAGGCAGGCGCCTCTGTCCCTTCAGCCGTTGGCGGTGGGTCATCGGAGCACAAGGCGTCCACCAGATCCCACAAAGCACGAGCCAGTCCCCGGCTGGCTTTGGCCACTGCCAACAGCGCCACCTCCCGCCAGCGGTTAAAATCAGCGCACACCAGGCTGGCAAGCTTCTCTGGAAAATCCTCGTCTGTCAGGTAGCAGGCCGCCAGGTACTCCTGGAAGGTGCGGTGCGGAAAGCTGTAGACTCCGGGAGCGCGCGGCAACAGCAGACCGGCACGCTGGCTGAGATACTCAATCAGGCGCTGGCGGCGCACCTGTGGATTCTGGCTCAGGCGCAGCAAGCCATCCAGCAGTTCTTTTTCCGGGATATCGGCGGTCCCCTCTCGCCCCGCCTGAGCAGCATGGGCGCGGTAGGCCAACTCATTTAACAAAGCGAGCACCTGTCTCTTATCAACCAACAGCCATTCTGCCAGGCTGGGCTGGATCAACTGCAATTGTCCCTGTTCGTTGTAAATATTCTTCTGATTTTGCCACCATTCCATCAGTAAATAAACCGACTGCTCATATAATTCCTCGCGCCTTTGAGGTAAGTCACCGCCTCGCCAGTAGTGCAGGCTGGCCATCAGAGTCAGCAGCAGAGGGCGCTCGGCTAAAGCGAACAGATGGTAGTCGCTGAAGATTGCCCGTTTCAGCAACGCAGCCCGACCCTCTGGATCGGCGAACTTACGCATCTGGGCCACATGGGCATACCATTTCTCGATAAACCAGTTAATCTGACCGCGGCTGAACGGCGCCAGGACGGTTTCGGCAAAACCCGCCAGCTTCCAATCCTGCTCCTGGTAGGCATAGGTCCGGCTGGTCACCAGAATACGCGCCCTGGGAAAACGCGCCGCGAAATCGTCAACCACCTGCTTGATCTGTCCCCGGCGTTGATCAGCCTCCGGCACCTCATCCAGACCATCGACCAGCAACAAACCACCTTCTTCATCAAAATGACGGCGTAGCTCAGCACATGTTTCTCCTGGCAGCTTCGCCAGCTTAGCCGTCAGGAAGTTCCACAAGTGATCCACGTTAGCCGGCGTTCCAGGAGGAGGCAGGCTGCCCACTGCGAAGTCACGCAGCGTCACTTTGATGGGCAACAATGCCCCGTGCGACCAGGGCTGGGGTGCAATCTTTTCTTCTCCAGACGATGAGCCTTCGTCTTGCGGCAGAGGCGCGGTCAGCAAAGCCAGGTTGGCCTCGGCCTTGCCCAGCGCCTCGCCCGCCAGGCACAAGGCCACAAAATCAACAAAAGTGCTCTTGCCGCTGCCCGGCTCACCCAGCATCACCAGGCGTGCCTGGCGGTCCAATACCTCTAAGGCTGATTGGCGACGCGGCGCGCCTCTCGGCTGCCGGTCACTTTCATCTTCATGTTCTTTAACGGATAATCCGTCGCGGGTCTGCTCTTCAGGGGTGAGGGTGAGCAACCCTGTATAGACCGAGGCCAGTTTCAAGCTCGCTTTGATATCACTGGCGGCCTGGGGGTCCACTCCCCCCAGGGAAATCCAGGACGTGTTGTCATAGACCGATTGTAGATAAGCGCTTCGCCAGTCGTCGCTCCTGGCGGATGGGTGGGTGATATTCGGGAAGGTAAATACGCTGTGCCGCCAGGCCCAAAAATCCGGCGCGCCGCGCGCCAGGTCGGTGATGGCCTCATCTGGCAGCCACAGCACCAGCGGATGAGGCACCCGTTTGGGGAAGAGATCGCGCGCCTGGTTCAGATGCGAGAGCAGCGGTGAGTTTGACAGCCCAGGCGGGAAGGAACGTTCCAGACCGCTGACCATAATACACAGGCTCGGGGCAGGGGGTTGGTTCTGCAATGCGGTGCGGATTGTCCCTAACAGATCATGTACCGGGGCGGTAAACTCAAGCAAGATCGGGATGACTCGCTGTTGTTTGAGCTTGTGCTCCAGGCGCCTGATTGCCTCCTGGCGTGTCTCAGGCGTATCCGCCTGAGCAATGAACAGGTTGAAGGATCCCTGGCCAATCATCACCAGGCGTTCCAGGCTGTCGATCTCCTCTACGAAGGGCTCACGCGGTTGGTCGTTCACGTTGCCTGCGCTCCTCCTCCAGCGCCTCCTGGAACTTGGGCAGCCACAGCACCGCTGGATGGACATCCTGCCAGGGCGGCGGTCCGTTATAGTATTCCAGCACACTGGTGTTGAACAACATCGAGCGGTGGGGAGCGTCATTCGCAATGCGCTTGTTCAAATGCACCCGCGCCAGGTAGGGGTAATGATTTTCGGAGATCGCCCGGCTGAAATCCGTAATCAGCGAAGCTGCAGCGCGCCGGGCGTCCTCGATTTTTATCAACCTGGATCGGCGGTTCAGCGCATACTTGCTGGCATTATGGACCAGGTACATCAAATCACGTGGGTGGCCGCCGCACATCTCGCACAGATAATCCACTGCTGGCGGTTCAAACACCTTATCCAGCGCAATTCGTCGCGCCAGGATCTGATTCAACTTATCCAATCCGCCAAAACTAGTTCCACCCTGCCGTGTTCGGCTTTTAATCATCGGTAGCACGACATGGGAGGAATAGTAATTATTCAGATGGGTGGCGCGTTCAGAATACAGCAAAGAGATCGGCACGGTATAGATGATGTGGGCGGAAAGGCTGCATAGTTGATCGCCATGGTCCAGGTAAAGGGCATTCAAATCCGTTCCGCCCAAACCGCTTTCGATCGGCCGGATGCGATCCAGATTATCGAGCAGAATGACTAATGGCTGCTCTAACCGCTCGCGAGCGGCGCGCAGCAGGCTGTTGACTCGTTCGATCAATTGTGAAATACGCCCGTCCAGGTATTGCCGGATGGAATATTTGACCTGGTCGCCAGTTTTGACCTGGCCAGTCAGGCGGGTTAAAAAACGCACCAGAAACGGCAATCCTGGTGGTGTCTGCAGACCAACACCCGCCTCCACCTTGAGGATATGCTCTACTTCGTCCCATTTATCGTAGGATTTCACCACCTCAGCAAACCAGACCGTTACATCAAAAAGCAATTTCTCATCCAGGCTCAGGCCACGCTGTTCCATTTCCCGGGTCGTTTGCCGGGCGATGGACAGCAGGATATCCGTATATCTCACATCCGTATCCAGAGCCATGTCTTCATCGCCCTCGAAATAAAAGACGGCAAAATCGTTCTTCTCCAGGCGGCTTTTTAAGCGGTACAACTCGGTTGACTTGCCACAGCCACGGTGCCCGGTGAAAAGCTGGTAGCTATAAGCCAGCTCGGCTGGAGGAGCTGCAGCCTGACGACCTGGCAATCGCTCTTTTGTCTTAATCGTAGTGTAGAGTGAAGCTACCGCATCCTCATCCCCCCTCACATCATCGCAATCAACATAATAACGTTGATCCGCCTGTGTTAAGGGACGAGGTTCAGTCGCCCGTAAAACATCCTCGAGAGTACGTGCAAGCTTATAAGCCATCGGGGTTTCCTCCTGCTCGAATTATATTACCATCGAATGCCGCCGTCGAATAAATTCGACGGCTATTGCAACCTCTTCACCATCCACATCAATGTCTGGTGTTCCACAAAACCTGCCTGGTGGATCGCCCCGGCTGATTGGCGCGCCGGGTAATCAAGCGCCAGCAGGCGGTGAGTAGGCGCCTGCTGCCGGGCGAAGAGCAGCAAGTGAGT
This sequence comes from uncultured Anaerolineaceae bacterium, assembly GCA_964354345.1. GTDB lineage: Bacteria > Chloroflexota > Anaerolineae > Anaerolineales > UBA4823 > CAYGZL01. The sequence goes on from CAYGZL010000065.1 coordinate 5,035, forward strand.
GATCGCCAGCTCATCGCTATCGGGCGGCGCGGCCAGCCACAAAGTGTTAGCCGCACTGGCGCTGGACAGCCAGGCAACGAGCGCCAACGCCTGCGTCCCGCGCTGGACAACCCACTGCTGCACATAGAGGTCGTTAAAACCCCGATATAGACTACCCCATAATCCCGGACGCAACGCGTCAATCTTCAGCGACAGATGCCAGGTCAGCTCGGCCGGGTAATTCTGGCTCAACCAGGCCTGCTGAGCAGGCCAATGCCGGGCGCGTCGCGGACCGAATATTAAGTCGTCCGGTGGTGGGTTGCGGAGATAATCATTCTGGCTATGCCAGGTCGTGCGGCGGGCGCGCTCGAGAAACCCCAACGATAGATACAGGCTGATCGCGGCTTCATTTTCCTCCCGCACCTGCAGCCAGACCTGCGGCGCGGCGCGTTGCCGGCTATGCTCGATTGCCTTAGCCGTCAGTGCCCGCCCGATGCCGCGCCGGCGATAATCAGGATGCACCGCCACATTGGCAATCATGTAGCAACGCCGACCGTGCAAAGAATAAGGGATCAAGCTCAAGTTGCCGGCGAGGCGACCATCTTCTTCCCATACATAACCTTCCATCGGCACACCCGCCCAGCCCGCCGAGAGCCCTGTCCAACGGAGCAAGACCGGATCCCTGGCAGCCTGGCGCATACGCTGCAAATATTGCTGGCCATCCTGATCCAGTGTCTGGGCAAAGCATAGCTCGATCAAATCAGCCGCTGGCGCCAGATCGCGGCCTGGATCGAAAGGACGCAGATTGGAAAGTTGGGAGGTAGAAGCACGTCGCACGATTGAAACCATACAGACTTGCCCTTTGAGTGTTAAAATTGTACCGCAGAATAGTCACTCTAACAGTGGACGACTGTGGCCTTTGCCCAGTGCGCTGTCTGGATTTTTTTTATAGACGAAACAAGCGTTTTATCATACAGGTTTCGCATGGCGCTGGATTTTCAACAGGTACAACAGCAAGTCAAGCAATTCGGTGAGCAGGCCGCTTTGCGAGCCGGTGATCTACACAAGCTCAAGGAAGAGGCGCGGGCGTTGTTGCACGCCCATGCTCAGGATTGGGATCGCCTGCGCCATAAGGTAAACATTCTGGTGCGCCAACATGATCCAAACCTGCGCTGCGCCCGGCCAGTGGATGCGCAACTGGCCCCACCCGAACCACTCGACGCCCATTACCCCCTGCCAGCCCCCCCATCCAACGCCACGCTCCTGGCTGCCGATGGTTCCCAGATTATGCCCGACCGCCATGCCGAGGTGTATTACGGCCTGGTCAACCTGGGTGTGATGCAGATGACCTATGGCTCGGCTGAGGCGCCGGAAACCACCCTCGAAAGCCAGCTCTTTTACGACGAGCAATTCCCTGGTCGCCACGGCGAGACACTCAACGACGCTACCCTGGCTTTGCGGCGCGACCTGGAAGAACGGCGCATCCTGTATCGCCTGGCTGTACAGGCTATCCCGCCAGTCATCACCCTCACCGACGGACCGATGGAACTGTGGGGTGCCAAGGAAGCCGAGGGCAGTGTCTCCTTCGAGGAAAGCCTGGATGAGTACCAGGAAATCCTGCTCCGACTGCGTGAGCTGAACGCGATCTCGGCTGGCTATGTGGATAAACCTGCCGCCAACCTGGTTGTGCGGTTGCTCGAGGTCGCTCGCCTGCCCGAGAGTGACTTCCCCAATATCCGCGAGTACCATCCTTACCATGGGCTAACTGACCTGGGGCTCTTTCGCGAACTACTCGCCCCCGGGGAGCGCTCCGCGATCTTCGCCATCCAATCCCGCTCCGGCATGCACTACACCGGCGCACTGACGTTGCACTTCTTCTATCTCAACGTTGGCCGACTTGAACATCCCTGGCTGGCGCGGGTTGAGACGCCGGCCTGGGTGATCGCCCAGCCCGCACTGCTGGATATCCTGCATACTACGTTGGTCAGCCAGTGCCGCTTACTCGGCGCCCGCCCCTACCCCTACCTGCTGCACCGCGCCCATGAGGCCGCGCTGGTTTCCCTACCCGAGAAAGAGCAGGTCACCCAGATGATCGTTCAGGAACTGCGCCGGCACGGGGTGGAAGTGGGAGAAATTTCTAATAAACAGTTCACAAAGAATTTACCTGGAAGGGCGAGGTATTACTAATGGAACCTCCTCAAACGAAGCTATTTCTGGGTGATTGTCGAGAGATTCTGAAAACTATCGAGAGTGATACGATCGACCTGATTGTTACTTCGCCCCCTTATGCAGATCAAAGATCGCACACATACGGCGGTGTTAAACCGGATGAATACGTGGAATGGTTCTTACCGATCACGGTTGAACTAATGCGAATTCTCAAGCCAACCGGCACCTTTATCCTGAACATAAAGGAACGCGTTGTGGATGGGGAGCGGCACACCTATGTCATTGAATTGATCCTTGAGATGCGTAAACAAGGTTGGCTCTGGACGGAAGAATTCATCTGGCATAAGAAAAATTGCTATCCGGGTAAGTGGCCGAATCGTTTCCGTGATGCCTGGGAGAGGTTACTCCAGTTCAATAAACAACGACAGTTTAAAATGTTCCAGGATGAAGTCATGGTACCCATGGGGGATTGGGCCGATAAAAGGCTGAAAAACCTGAGCGATACTGATCAGGTGCGCGACCCATCCAGAGTGGGTAGCGGCTTTGGCAAACGCGTCGCTAACTGGGTTGGGCGCGATAAGGTTTATCCTACCAATGTACTGCATATGGCGACCGAAACGGGTAACAAACAGCACAGCGCTGTGTTCCCAGAAGATTTACCTGAGTGGTTTATAAAACTCTTCACTCAAGAGGGGAATTGGGTATTAGATCCTTTCATGGGATCAGGCACCACGATTAGGGTCGCGCAGCGGATGGGCAGGAACGCGATCGGTATTGACATCTTACCCGTTTACTTTGATATGGTTAAGAAACAATTATTAGAACAGCCTCACCAACTGATGATATTTGAACCTCGAGGAGATTATGAACAGCACGAATCTGGATGAAATCAGGGAATTTGTCAGGATCAACATTGACACCTTTCATACGAAACGGTTACAACATCTCCAAGGATTGAAACTGAACCAGGTTCTCAACCGGAAAAATCCTTATCTCTTTCGGGCAAAAAATATTCTAACCGCCCAAGATATTGTCAAGCCAATTCTAGATGCATATTTGTCCTCTCAAGAGGAAACTTTATTTGGTGACTTTCTAGAACAATTGGCCATTTTCGTCTGTGAACGGTCGTTTGGAGGGAGAAAATCGGCTGCTGAAGGGGTTGATCTCGAACTAGAAAAAGATCATACACTGTATATTGTATCCATTAAGTCGGGTCCAAATTGGGGAAATAGTAGTCAGATCAAACGGATGCTCGACAATTTTTCAAAGGCAAAGCGTATCCTTAGAACCAATCGCCCCATCCTTAACATTACCGCGGTTAATGGTTGTTGTTACGGTAGAGATCAAAAGCCGGATAAGGGTAGTTATTGGAAATTGTGCGGCCAGGATTTCTGGACCTTTATATCCGGTAATGAGAATCTATATCTCGATATCATCGAACCGCTGGGTTATCAAGCCAAACAAAAAAACGAAGAATTTCTCATCGGGTATGCCCAAATTGTGAACCGCTTTACCTCCGAATTGATAGCTGATTTTTGTGAAGATGGTTTGATTAATTGGATGAAACTGGTGCAATTCAGCTCATCTAACAGAGGAAAAGGGTGGATATTATGAGCCCTATCGAAATCGGACGCCTGCTGCGCGCGGGCACAACCGGCTTCGTGGTCGGATGCCGGGTATCTCAACTCACTGCCCCGGCTTTCGGCGCGTTGGTGCGCATACCGCTAGAAGGCGATTACCAGATTTACGGTCTGATCCATGATATTCGCATTGACGACGACGGCCTGGTGCGCCAGCTCGTCACTGCCGAGGCAGTGGACGAAGTTGCCTTCGGAGCGATCATCGCAGATAACCGCCTGAACCGTAATGTGCCAGTCGAGATGAGCGTTCTGGCAGTGGGTTACCGCCAGGATGGTCGTATCTACCACCTGCTCCCGCCGCGCCCGCCCCTCAGCCTGGATTTGATCTACTTATGCAGCCCCGCTGAGTTGCGAGAGTTCACCAACGCCGGGCATTTTGGTTATTTCCGCCACGTGCTGCGCGCCGTCGACTTGCCAATCAGCGAACTACTTGGCGCTCATGTGCAGCAGGCGCAGGTCGCCCACGCCATGGCAGGCAATCCCGCCTGGGCCAGCACCGCGACGCAAGAGCTAATCACCTTGCTGCGCGACGATTACCCGATTTTAATGGGAGTACTCAGCGCGCTGGGAGACGCATTGTAGCGTGATGAAACGTTGCATTCACCTACCTGCCGGCAAGAATCGCCATGTCTAAATCGCGCCAACGTAAAAGCACCCGCACAAGCCCTTTCGGTGCTCCGGGACGGGTCAGCCATGACGCCTCACCATTCTATAACAGCCGCCTGTACACCAACCTGAATGGGACAACCGGACAAGCCTCAGATGACCCTGCAACCCACCCCACCGGTGAGCAACCAGACTTGCCCAGAGCCAGCCAAATCCCGCCCGAGTACTATGAAAATCCCGTACCGCTCGAGGCGTTGGATCACATTCTGTGTAAGTCAGCGGAACAGATGGCTGAGCTGCCGGATAACTGCATCCATCTGATGGTCACCTCGCCACCCTACAATGTTGGCAAAGAGTATGACACCAATCTAACCCTGCCAGAATATCTGAATTTCTTGCGACGCATCTGGCAGGAAGTGAAGCGCGTCCTGGTGCCAGGTGGGCGGATGTGTATCAACGTAGCCAACCTGGGGCGCAAGCCTTATCTCCCGCTTCACCTGTATATCGCCTCGAGTGTGTTAGCGTTGGGTTTTCACATGCGCGGCGAGATCATCTGGAACAAAGCCGCCAGCGCCAGCCCCTCCACTGCCTGGGGGAGCTGGCAGTCAGCCACCAATCCGGTTCTGCGCGACGTTCATGAATATATCCTGGTCTTCAGCAAAGACAGCTTTCGCCGCCGATCATCAGATGGGCGAGTTAACACGATCTCCCGCGAGGAGTTCCTGGAGTACACCAGGAGCGTGTGGACTTTAGCCGCTGCATCCGCCCGTAAAGTTGGCCATCCCGCTCCATTCCCAATCGAGCTGCCCTACCGTCTGATCCAGCTTTACACCTTCGCAGGGGAGGTTGTGCTGGATCCCTTCATGGGCAGCGGTTCCACTGCCCTCGCCGCTCGCCAGGCTGGCCGGCACTATGTCGGTTATGAAATTGAGCCAGAGTATGTAAAGATAGCCCAAAAGCGGATTGAAAATTTGTGATTAAGGTATTTATTCATGTTCAATCAACAATCGGCAATCAACAATCACCAATCACCAATCGGCTACGTTGTCGGCGGTGGTCTGAAAGAAAACCTGCACGTCCGCCTGACCGTGCCGGCCCAACAGGTGCAGGAAGGCGCCTTTGTCATTATTGAGAGCGATGAATGGCTGTTTTATGGACTGGTCACCGATTTGCAGCTTGGCGCCACCGACCCACGTTTTGCCGATGAGCAGAGTGAAACCCGCCTGCCGGCTGATCTTGCCCGTCTGCTCCATGGCCAGACGCTCTACACCAACCTGGAAGTCTTGCCAGCGCTGATGCTCGAACGCGGTCCTATCCCGGGCTCGCCTGGCTATAATTTGTGGCGGGCAGAACATCCTGGCGACCCCAGCCCAATCCAAATAAAGACCATCCCACCACACCACGCCCCAGTTCGTCTGGCCAGCCCTGGCGATATTGCCGAAATATTTGGCAAGTCCGAAAAAGATGGCAATTTCGTCATCGGTTACACCCGCGAGCAGGCCCACCCAGTCTGCGTGAATCTAGACAAGTTTGTACAACGCTCCTCGGGTGTGTTTGGCGCCACCGGTACAGGGAAATCCTTCCTGACCCGTCTGGTGCTGGCTGGGCTGATGCATTACAACCGGGCTGCTATCCTGGTGTACGATATGCACAATGAGTACGGCTATGATGATACATCTTCCGATTCGGGTAAGCGCGTAATTGGCTTGAAGACAAAATTCCCCACCCGGGTGCGTATGGCCGGCTTGGGTAGAGGAGCACTTATCCGCGACCATCGACCCGATTTTGATCTGGAAATTGCCGAAAGCGACATCCAGCCCGAAGATATCGAGATGCTTACCCGCGAGTTGAACCTGAAAGAGACCACTCCCACCACCCTGGAGGCACTCGCCGGCCAGTTCGGGCGCGCCCGTTGGTTCAGCACCTTCAAGGCGATGCTTAACGGTGCGGTCATTGAAACCGACGAGGGGAAGAAAGTCCCCCATCCAAACAGCGTAGCAGCCTGGGCTAATTCCGTTGGCGTCAACGTGATGGCGGCCGAGGGTTTGCATTCCAAGCTGGGACGCGTCTTCAGCCTGCCCTATGTGGTCCCCCAACCAGCCACTGACACTGTGGGCGAGATCATCAAGGCTCTAGAAGCCGGTAAGCATGTCATCCTGTCTTTCGGTGCACATGAAGCCGACCTGGATTACCTGCTAGTCAGCAATCTACTCACCCGCCGCATCCGTCAGGCCTGGGAGCAGCGTACCAACGAGTTCCGCACGAAAGGCGAAAAAGAGCCTCGCCCGTTGGTGATCGTGATTGAGGAAGCACACAAGCTGCTCAACCGCGAGATGGCAGCCCAAACCACCTTCAGCACCATCGCTCGCGAGATGCGTAAATATTATGTCACACTGCTGATTGTTGACCAGCGACCGTCGCAAATCTACGACGAGGTAATGTCACAATTAGGCACGCGCATCTCCGGCTGGCTGGGCGACGAAGACGATATTCGCGCCGTACTTTCAGGTTTAGCCGGGCGTGAGGCGCTGCGCGGTATGCTGGCCCGCTTGCAGCCGAAAGAGGAAGTGCTCCTGTTAGGTTGGGGCATCCCGATGCCTTTGCCCGTCCGCTCACGGCGTTATGACGATCGGTTTTGGGAAGAGCTGCTCGGTAAATCCGCTGGCAACTCGGAGCGCCGGACAGATAAGGATATCCTGAAAGATTTAGGATTCTAGGCCAAAGAGGCGAAACAGGCGAACCAATGGAATGCAACAGCCGGTTGAGCAGCTATTTCCCGTATTGCTGGTAGAGACTTAAAACCTTGTCAGCGTACGAATAACCAGTGTTCATCGGGCCATAGGATTTCAGCGCCTGGCGCAGGTTGCCGTGCCGCGCCACCAAATTAGCCAGCATTCGGGTGCCAAAGGCGAGGTTATATTCCGGGTCGGTTAATTCATCCGTCGAGGGTCGGTCACCGAAGCAAGGACCATTCTGGCATTGAAATGAAGCGGAAATACCATCTCGCGGCATAATTTGCATCAGTCCAACCGCCCCATCTTTCGAAAAAGCTTGCGCATCTCCACCGCTCTCTTGCCAGATCAAGGCAGCTACCAGATCGGGCGATAGACTGTGTTTTTGGGCATAGCGCGTGATGAGAGCACACCACCGGCGGATGCTTTCTGGAAATCCTTCACTGACTTCACAGGCCTCTAAGCTCCCGTCCACCGAATTGGATGAAGATTGACCAGAAGCCTGGTTGTCTGCCACGATGATCTGCTGGGGAGTCAGCTCAGCCACGGGGGAGTCCTGACCTGAAGCACCTGTGGAGGCCAGGAATAAGAAAGCCCCGAGGATTATGTTTACAAGAATCGTGCCTCCAAAAACCAAACGCGGTCCCAGGTACATGGCTCGCCTCCCATATCTTTCACGTAGACAAGAAAAGATTGCCTCTTGACAAAATAGAACAATTGTTCTATATTATAGCCATGATCCATTACATTGTCAATAGAACGCAGACAGGTACCTGCAAATTAACGATCATCCAATCCATTTCTGCTTAATAAGTCAGGAGGTTTATTATGTCTACAATTGAAACGCAATCCAATACTGCGGGGGCGGTTTTCCACCGTTTTCAATTTCGCCGCGGATTGGCTTTCGGCGTCATTATCTTTACTGCACTACTGGCTTTTGAAATCTTCAATTACAGCACCACAGACTATGCTCTCGGCGACCTGCTGGGCAGCCTGAACTTCATGGGGCTCTCCTGGGCTACCATCCTGGCGATTGCCTTCTGTGGCATTGATTTTGCGGGAATTGCACGTTTATTTACCCCAGGCGAAGGTGCCAATGAAACTCGCGAAGTCTGGTACCTGTTCGGCGCCTGGCTCCTGGCTGCGACGATGAACGCCATGCTGACCTGGTGGGGTGTTTCCCTGGCCGTCTTGAATCATAATACTCTGGGGAACACAGTCATTTCCCGCGAAACCCTGGTTCGTGTGGTACCGATCTTTGTCGCTGTAATGGTCTGGTTGATTCGGGTCTTGATCATTGGCACATTCTCAGTAGCTGGCGATCGCCTGTTCGGTCAGGTTGAACAACGTACACGACTCCAGCCTCGCCCTGCCGCGCGCACGATTGCTTCACCCCCTCCCGCGCGCCCAACAGGCAACCCGGCTCCCGCGCCCATGCGGATGAGTGCTACACCGAATAGCGGCGCTTTTCATCCCACCTCGAAAACCCAGACCCCCGAGGCTGCTTACGGTCACCAGGAATTGACCTACACACCCGTTCAAATGAGCGCGACTTCGAGCAATTCCCGCTCCACCAGCGCCGAAACTGCTGGAGCTCGACCGGGCTACCCGAAAGGTCGCTAACCACCTGAATATAACATTTACACCAAACACGCCTCCTGGTTAAGTATTCAGGAGGCGTGCAGGTTTATCCAAGGGAATCAGGATAATGTGAGGAATCAAGCGAGAGGATTACCGGGCGGCTCTTTACACTCGCCCTGTGTAAGCGGTAGCCAGATACAGAAGGTAGTTCCCTGGGGTTCATGTGGCCCGACTTCAATATGACCGCCATGATTACGCACGATCCAATAAGCGATCGATAGTCCCAGACCGAAACCTTTGCCATCCTTGGAACGAGTGCGCGATTTCTCACCCCGGTAAAAACGTTCAAAAATATGTGGCATGTCCTCAGGCGGAATCCCCGGCCCATTGTCACTGATTGTCAACCGCGCTTTATTGTCTACTTTTGCTAACCCGACGACAATTTCACCGCCTGTAGGGGTATATTTGATTGCATTGCCGATCAGATTCACCAATACCTGTTTTAGACGATCCTGGTCACCGCAAACTAACACCTGATCAATCTCTCCCAGGCGCATTGTCAGGCGGTCGCGCACCAGGACGCGCATTTGCTGCATTGCTTCCAGGAGCAGCGTGTCCAGTTCAACCAATCTCCAGGCCAGCGGCAGCTTGCCCGACTCTGCCTGCGCCAACAGCAGCAAATCGCCCACCAGGCGCGTCAGACGATCAACCTCTGCCTCGATGCTATCCATGGACTCATTATCCGCGCCGCCCATCCGTCGCATCAAATCAATATTCCCTTTAATTACCGTTAACGGTGTACGCAGCTCATGGCCCACATCCGCCAGGAATCGCCGTTGGGTGATAAAAAGGTTTTCCAGGCGACCGAGCGTCTGATTAAAAGCATGGATGAGTTGACCGATCTCATCCTGGGCAGGGCCCTGGTAAGGGATTCGCCGAGACAGGTCATCCGCGCGCGTGATCTGTAAAGCTGTCTGAGTTACTGCGTTCAATGGCGCTAAAGCCTGCGAGGTGCTCACCCAACCTGCCAATCCCGCGATACTCATGGCGATTAACGATCCAACCAGCAGGATGAATAACAAAGTTTGCTGCACCCGCTCGACAGCCGCGACGCCAGTGCCAACCTGCAAGTAACCGATAATCCGTTTGGTGCCATTAAGTGCCAGAGGATTGGTGAGGACTTTCCAATGGTTGTTATTCACCACCACATCTCGAAAACGGGCCTGCGTTGAAACCAAACCAGTTTGATCGAGTGATTGTTTATAATCCCCCATTTTCAATGAACCATAAACGAGCTGTTTTGAAGAACTCCACACCTGGATGTAAACATCATTGGCCAGCTCGAATTCTGCTGGCGCCTTGACAACCAACTCCCCGGCCTGGCCTTCCCGGATCAATGGATAAAATTCCTGGCTGGCGTTGATCAGCGTCTCATCAACCTGGTTGGTTAACGTAAAACTCACCAGGAAATATACCGTGACTCCAAACACCAGCAAAATACCCCCCACGATCGAGGTATATAGTAAAGCTAGGCGTGCCCGTAAAGACATAACCAGGCTCGATCTGGGTGATATTTAGCCGAAAAAGAGCAACAATGTACTAAGAGGCTTCGCGCAGTACGTATCCCATTCCTCGGACGGTATGGATCAGGCGGAGCTCCTGTCCTGCTTCCAACTTTTGGCGAAGATAGCGGATATACACTTCGATGATATTGCTCTCTCCACCAAAGTCGTATCCCCAAACCCGGTCAAAAATCATGTCGCGCGTTAAGACCTGGCGGGGATGGCGCAAGAATAATTCCAGAAGCTCATATTCCTTGGCAGTCAATGAGATCACCCGATCGCCCCGAGACGCCTGGCGGGTGCCAGTATCTAGAACCAAATCAGCAAAACGCAGGATTTGCGGCCGGTTGGGCTGAGCCCGGCGCAACAAAGCCCGAATGCGCGCTAACAGCTCATCCAGATTGAATGGCTTGACCATATAGTCATCCGCGCCCATGTCCAGTCCCTGGATCCGGTCATTGACCGTATCTTTTGCAGTCAAGATTAAAATTGGCACCGGTCCACCAGCTCTTAGTCGGCGGCATACTTCCAACCCGTCAATCCCTGGTAGCATCAGGTCCAAGACAACCAAATCAGGGGGATTGTCCCGCGCCAGAGTCAAGCCCGCTTGGCCATCTATCGCTGTATCGACCTGATAACCTTCGTAAGCCAATCCTCGACGCAAGAACTTGAGGATAGCCTCATCATCTTCGATGATCAAGATTCTCGCGGTCATAAGCCCTCCTTTCGTTAAAAGCTTTAATCTTAATATACCACAGCCCGTTAAAACACAAAAGGCCATCCCTGAAATCTGGACAGCCTTTTGTCTTTAAGTCGAGTGTTTTAAGGATCGTCAGGCAATTTCGATCACAGCGCCAGCCGCTTCCAGCTTGGCTTTAGCATCCCCAGCAGCTTCCTTACTAACCGCTTCCAGGACCTTACCACCTACGGTTTCAGCCATTTCCTTGGCTTCCTTCAAACCCAGGTTGGTTAACTGGCGAATGACCTTGATCGTCTCGATTTTCTTCGGGCCGGCTTCCTTGATGATGACGTTGAATTCCGTCTTCTCCTCGACCGGCTCAGCCGCAATAGCCTGTAAGACCGGGCCAGCCGCAGCAGCGGCAGCCACCGGAGCTGCCGCAGAAACACCCCAACGTTGTTCGAGCAGCTTTACTAACTCTGCCGCTTCGAGGACCGAGAGTGTACTCAGTTCCTCAACTAATTTTTCTAGATCAGCCATATTCGTACTCCTCTTAAAAGATAACCCTTGATAGGTTCAGATAACTGAAATGATACAATCCGGGAAAACCCGCTTCCAAATTATTCTTGGGCAGTCGCTGCTTGAGCGTCCTTCTCTGCATACGATTTTATTACAGCCGCCACCTGGCGGGCTGGCTCGGCCAGTACGCGCACCAGTTTGCTTGCTGGCGCCAGCAACGTCCCTAACAACCTGGCACGCATCACAGACAACGGCGGCATGTTAGCCAACGCGGTGACATCCTCCGGACTCATCATCCGCAGGTTCAGGTAGCCGCCTTTGATTTTGACAAAGTCAGCATTCGCCCTGGCATAATCCGTCATGACCTTCGCCATGGCCGGCGGATCCTTGAAAGCAAACACGGCCGCCGTGCTGCCGGTCAGCATCTGCTCGGAAGATGGCAGACCGTATTGGTCGAAGGCGACCTTGCTTAAGGTATTTTTCACAACATGGAACTCACCGCCGGCTTCGCGTATTTTACCGCGTAGCTCGTCGATCTGTTTCATGTTTAAGCCGATATATTCCGTCAATATCACTGCCTGACTCTGCTTGAGCCACTCAAGATAATGCGTGACAAGCTCCTGTTTGCGCTCTTTTGTAATAGCCAATGTACATTCACCTCCTTCCGGTGAGATAAAAAAAGTCTTTGCCTGGTAAACCTGCCGGGCAAAGACTCGCCTTCCACAAATGGACAACCCAACGCATGAGTTGTCGTAGGGGTGCGATCTTCTCCTCGGCAGGGTCATTAAACCATCCAATAGGGAGGGCGCCTGCTGTCTCTGGCGAAGCTGGGCATTGTTGTTTGCCCAATTATAACCGCTTCTTACAGTTCGGTGACCTCCATCGCCTGGGACTGGACTGGATCTACCTTAATTCCCGGCCCCATTGTGGATGTCACGGTCACACGTTTTATATAGATGCCTTTTGCAGCAGCCGGGCGGGCTTTTTTGATCGCTTCCATCAAGGCAGCCATATTTTCATACAATCGCTTCTCATCAAAAGAAACCTTACCAATCGGGATATGTAAGTTAGAGGTTTTGTCGACGCGAAATTCCACACGGCCAGCCTTCGACTCACGCACAACCCGTGGAATATCTTCAGCCGGGATAACTGTGCCTGCCTTTGGATTCGGCATCAGTCCGCGGGGACCCAGTATACGACCCAGACGGCCCACTTTACCCATCACATCGGGCGTAGCAATGGCGACATCGAAATCAGTCCAGCCCGCCTGGATTTTCGCGATCGTTTCATCGTCCGCCACAATATCCGCGCCGGCTTCACGTGCGATTGTCGCGCCTTCGCCTTGGGCGAAAACCAGCACCCGCACAATCTTTCCCAGACCATGCGGTAATACAACTACATCACGCACTTGCTGATCGGCGTGACGTGGATCAACGCCCAGGCGGATGTGAATCTCCACCGTCGCGTCGAATTTGGTGAACGAAGTTTCGCGCACCAGTTTCACTGCTTCTTTCGGCGTATACAGGTGATCTTCTTCGATTTTGGCCGCTGAGGCCAGGTACTTCTTACCGTGCTTAGACATTTTCTCTCCTTTGTGGTGCAAACGGACCTGAAAGCCCTCCCACCGGGATTAGTCGACGACTTCCAGCCCCATATTGTGGGCTGTTCCTTCGATCTGGCGCATCGCACCTTCCAGGTTATTCGCATTCAGATCCTTCATTTTTAACTCGGCAATTTCACGAATCTGAGTACGAGTAACTTTCCCCACCTTGACACGCGGGGATTGCCCCGACCCCTTGTCAACACCAGCAGCTTTCTTAAGCAAGACCGCTGCGGGGGGGGTCTTCAGGATGAATGTGAAAGATCCATCCGTAAAAATACTGATTTCGGCCGGAATAATCTCACCAGCCCGGCTGGCAGTGCGAGCGTTATATTCCTTGCAAAAAGCCATCAGGTTGATCCCATGACCGGCCAAAGCCGGACCAATGGGCGGCGCTGGATTGGCTTTACCGGCCGTAATCTGTAAACGTACAATTGCCTTCAATTTCTTTGCCACAGCTTCTCTCCTTCGTGGTGCTAGCGGGCAGGGCACACCCTCCCACCATTCAGCTTTCAGCGTTTAGCTTTATCGGTAGCCGATTGCGCTTATGCCTTCTCTACTTGTAAGAAATCCAACTCCACGGGCGTCTCTCGCCCAAAGAAGTTGACCATTACCCGTACTTTGGCGCGTTCCATGTCGATATCTGAAACCATCCCGCGGAAATCATTGAACGGCCCATCCACAATGCGCACCCGTTCGCCTGGTTTAAAAGTAACTTTGATGCGGGGCGCCTCGGCTTCCATGCGCTTGATAATTTGCGCCACCTCTTCAGGTCGCAAAGGTGTGGGGGTGTTGCCCATACCGACGAAACCTGTTACCCCTGGCGTGTTGCGTACCACATACCATGATTCCTCGGACAGAATCATATTCACAAGAATATATCCAGGGAATACCCGCCGTTCAACCGTCTTGCGCTTGCCTTCTTTGACTTCAATTTCCTCTTCCGTAGGGACGATGACATCGAATATCTTATCCTTCATCCCCATCGTCTCGATCCGCTGCTCCAGGTTGTGTCGTACCTTGTTTTCGTATCCAGAGTAACAATGCACTACATACCAGGCGCGCTCATCTTCCGCATGAGTTATCTCTACCAGGGGAAGATCACCGACGACTCCAGGATCCGGTTCTTCCGGCTTTGGATTAATCACCGGCGTTTGCTCGTCCGAACTGGACATCCTAAATGGATTATCTGCGTAGTCGTCTCGCTCTGATGCAAACATGCGCTCTACCCCAGAATCAAACTGAAGAATCTGGAAAAGATGAAGTCCAACAATCCGAGGATTGCACTCATACTAAACATGACGACCAGGACGATAATCGTCAGGTTCGTCGCTTCTTTTCGCGTAGGCCAGGCGACTTTGCGAAGCTCACCCATTGTCTCTTTGAAGTATCGTTGGATGAAGTTCGGCTCCCGGCGGGTGACAGCCTTTTCCTCTTTCGGCACCGCAATCTCCTTACGTACAAAATAGACCAATCAAAACTTTGTTACGGGTAAAACGCCGCCTCGAGGGACGGCGTCGCCAATCAGGCAGGCCAGGCAGGAATCGAACCCACAACCCCCGCTTTTGGAGAGCGGTGCTCTGCCAAATTGAGCTACTGGCCTGTATCATTCCCTGGAGGCGAGCGTCGCTCAAGATAATCCTGACCACCGCGACACCCACGGCCCTCCACCTCTACTTCGTCTCGCGGTGCACCGTGTGCTTGCGGCAACGCGAGCAGTATTTCTTCATTTCCAACCGGCCCGGATCATTACGGCGGTTCTTCTGAGAAGTGTAATTTCTTTCTTTACACTCCGCACAAGCCAGGGTAATCACCGGGCGCACATCCTTTTTCGAAGCCATAACGTTTCACTCAGCGCGATCCATTTGGGACGGCGCACTCCTTCCGTTCAATCTCAGTCCAAAATCTTCGTGATCACACCCGCGCCAACGGTCAGACCACCTTCACGAATGGCGAACTTCGACCCTTGCTCTAACGCCACCGGCACGATCAACTCCACTTCCAGGTTCACATTATCCCCTGGCATCACCATCTCCACC
>CAYGZL010000066.1:0-11285 GCA_964354345.1 uncultured Anaerolineaceae bacterium
GGTTGCCTGGGCACGGGCGTAATAGCGCAGGTCGTTTTGCGTCCCCGCCAGGGTGATGGCGCAGGACCAGCCTCCGCTCATCGGTGCAGTTACGTCGCAAGAGGTATCCGTCGTGTCACCATATGGATCCAGGACTTGCACGGTTACGCTGGATATCCCGCTGGGATCTTTTGCGCTGCCCTGCAAGGTATTCTTCCCGCTATGGACATAGATCGGTGGCGAAGCCAGCGCCTGTTCCAGGACTGCAGCAGGGATGGTCGACCGGTCAGCCTGGCTCGCAGCAAGCAGCCCGACCTGGGCTTGGTCTTGCAAGGAAAGGATCGCCACATCCACCGGTGGGTCGACCACAACTGGATGCTTGACGGTGAAGCGGTTGAGGTCCACATCCGGTGCGCTGGTTAAAGTCAGGACGGCTTCGAGGCTGACATCGTGCAACTGATCATACAGCGACTGGCATGCTCCGGGGTCGCCGGGATGATCCAGCAGGCAGAACTCATACTGCACTTGTAGCAGGCGCACATCGACCACTCCGGTGAATTGCACCGAGTTGTATGTGCCAGGTTGTACCGGTCCCAGGTCGATTTCCTGGCGATAGGCCTGCGTCCCGTCCGGCTGGGTAATGAGCTGCCCTCCAGGCAATTTCAGGGTCAGCGTGGAGGTGATCACCAGCGTCAAATGATCGTCCGGTAAAGATGCGCCGCCGATATTCAGGTAGCGCAGCGTATACGTGATCACCTGGTCATCCCCGATCAGCCGAGTGGTTGGGGTGAAATGGAACAGCTTGGACAGGTACAAGCCGCTCTTGCGGGTATCGCTGATCACACCGAGCGGGTCCGAGATGAGCAGGCTGCGCACATCCACATCATTGCCGAAGCGGCTCTTGTTGGGCGAAAGGTTCAAAGCCAGTGTGGGCCAATGGAAGGCGTGCTTCATCACCAGGTTGTGCTGGTCAGGCAGCAGGTCGAGCAGCCTGCTCAGGATGGGGCTGTTGTGTGGATTGATTATTGGGAATACCGTCCACAGTCGCAAGGCTTGCTCCTGGCTGCCAAAGGCAATCAGGTCCAGGGGCGTGTTGGCCGGATCTGTGATGCCCAGCAGCGCGAAGGGCAGATATAGGTCGGTCACTGATTTCGGCGAATGGGCGGTGAAGCGGAAGGTATCCAATCCGAGACCGCCCGGCAGCGCATCGTACCAGGCTGCGCCGTTCCAGCGCAACAATTGAGCAGAGGTCGCGCTGGTCACCCAGACCAGCGTATCGGCGGTGAAGGGCAGGGTGAGGGTGTCTGAGCTGGTGGCTGGATAGGGGTTGTAAGCCTGGTCCGAGCCCAGGCCCGAGCCGGTCTTCAGGTAGATGAACAGGTCGCCTTCCGAATCCCAGCTCGCCCCGAGCCAGGCCATCCGCAGCGCCGCTGCGTCCCAGCTCAGGTAAAAGCGCTGGTCGCCGTTCAATGAGAAGCCCGGCGGCACGTTTTCGGAGATGATGCGGTTCAACCCGATTTGCGACTCGCCGCTGTCCATCCAGCCGTGGTAAATCTCACCGGAGTCATCGGAGATCGGCGGCATGGCGATCAAGTCGGGTGTCAGCGGGGTATCGACATAGATTGTACCGAAGCGATTCCAGCTCAGGTTGCCGTAGGTATCTTCGGAGACAACCCAAGCCGTGTAGGCCTGGGCTTCGCCGGTGGCCTGGCTGAACTGCAATGGCGCATTCGGGCTGACCGGCGTCAGGCTGGCCAGATCGGGCGGATCTTGTTGGCTTAATCCGACGCGGTAGCTGCGCACGCCGCTGCCATCGGTAGCCGGCGTCCAGGCGAGCAACAACGTCGGGTTCAGCACATCCGTAATCGTCTGCTCGGCGGACACGGGAGTGAGGATGCCAAGGGAATTGACGTAAGCCAGGGTGATGGTAACCGGCGATGGCGGGAGGATGTCGACGATCACCGGGCGGACCGCCAGGGTGATATTTGCTCCCAAGTCACTTGCCTGGACGGCCACGCCGTAGACCTGGCCATCAAATCCGGCGTCCGGCCGCCAGGGGTAGCTCCAATGGTCGCCGATAACAGAGGCCGGGTTCCAGTCAATGCCTTGTGCTCCGAGCGGCCCGGCGGCACGCCTGATCTGGCCGGTGATGTCTTGCAGCGCCACCTGGACGCTGCTGACGCCGGCCAGGTCGCCGACCGGACCGCCCAGCATCACGCTGCCGTTCGAGGTTTGCAGGGTGGAGGTAATCACGGTTGGGCTGATGTCCACGGTTGGGGGCATGATATCCAGGAACAGGGTGGTCGGGTAAAGCTCCGTCTGCACCTGTCCAGCCCAGTCAGAGGCGGTCGATTGGAAGACGTGCGGTCCGTCCGTCCGGTCAAACGCGGGGATCCAGGTGGTCGTGGTTATAATGCCGGTCACGGAGGGGTCGGGGAAGTTGAAGGTCGTCAGCAGGGCGCCGTCCAGGGTCAGGGTGATCTCGCGCAGCCCGTAGTAGGCTTCCGCCCGCAGGGTGAGTGTGATCGGGTCGAGGCTGGTGAGCACACTGTGGTCGACCGGATCGACCACGGCTGAAATGGGCAACAAGCTAACCTGTGGCTCTGATGGCTCTTCCGGCGTAGTTGTGACTTCTGTTGCGGTGATGATTTCCGGGGTAGGAGTGACTTCCGGCGTGTCCAGAATATCCGGCGTAGCTGGGACTTCTGAGGCGGTCAAGCCTTCAGGCTCAGCCAGCCCGAGAGATGCTGTGGTTGTGGCCGTGGAGCAGGCACCATAGATATCGCAGGCTTTCATCTGCAAGGTCGATCCGGTGTCCACCGAGCAGGTGGAAAGAATCCTGTACAGGCGGGTGTTGTCAGCAATAACCTCCCTGTACCAGTTATCGACCTGGTCGTAGGTGGTTGTATCGCCATCTAGAATCGTGCACGGGCATTGGTAGCCGGTCTTGCTCAGGTTAAAGTCGGTTGAGGTGCAGGTGACCTGCGTGGTGAGGCCCTGGTTGACCTTGCTCAGGGAGAGGCGCGGCGCCAGCATATCGATCTCGCCCTGCCAGGCCGTCCAAGATTGGGGATCATCGTCGCGGTTACCGCCATCGTCGATCCCGCGCAGCTCAATCTCATACAAGCCTTCGAGGCCGGATGGCAGCGTGTAAGACCAGGCTGAGACCGAGCTGTTGGTATCACTCACGGTCGCACTATTCCAGGCGATATTGCCAAGTTTATAAAGGTTCGCCGCCTCTTGAGCGGTGAAGCCGCGCGGGAAGAGCATGACTTCGTCGATCGCGCCGCCGAATCCATTCACCCCGGCGGTGCTGTTTCCAACGGTCAGCAGGCTGGCGCTGGTATCCAGCAGTCCCATCATGCCGTAAATCTTCGAGCTGCCAGCCAGGGCGCCATCAATATAGATTGAAAAGTTTACACCGTCCCATACGCCGAGCACGTGATGCCATTGTCCATCGACCAGGGTCTGATTGCTGTTGGCTTCGAAGGTTTTACCGCTGCTGTCGGTGACGCTGAAGGTCAGCCCCCCGGAGGTCTTCCAATACAGCCTGGCGGCATGATCGAGGGTCAGCAAGGTGGTGTTGTCTGTGGGGACCGCCTTGATGGTTTTGAACCACAGTGCGGTGGTGATGGCATTGGTGAAGGATGTTTTCAGAGGCTCTCGCAATTTGATATAACTGTATGTTCCACTGAAGGTAACGGCTTCATCTACTTTCCCGGGTTGATGGACCGCATCCGGGGCGTGACCGGGGTCGCTGTATGCGGTCTGGTTGAATCCGGAGGCGTCCATGAAGCTCAGCTTGTCGGAGTCTGGCGGATCGTTCAGGTGCATCACCAGGGCTGCGTCTTGGGTCACATCGACCTGTTCCACGGGAACCAGGGCGACGGACAAGCCGGAAACGGTCGAAGTGTCGGTGATGATCCCGCTCAAGGTCATCGGCGCGGTAATGACCGCGCCCGGGCTGAGGCTGGTCAGGGAGACAAGCGGAGGGGTATTATCAATTTCAACCTGGGGGTAAACCTGGGTAGAAACGTTGCCGATTTTGTCAGTCGAGCGCAGAGTCAGTGTATAGAATCCACTGGGGTTCGGTGACGGCTGAAGGTCAACTAGGTTGAGCGGGAACTTATAATCCAGGGACCAGCTCTGACTCGCCGGGTTGACTGTGGCAGCCTGCCAGCCGCCATAGGGCAGGTCAGGACCGCCGTCAAAGGACGCTTCGACCGAAGCCACACCGCTGCCGGCGTCCCCGACACTGCCTGACATGGGGAAATACCAGGTCTGCATATCTCTAAAGCGGACGATGTTCGGCCAGGTGCTTGAATAGTTAACCCAGGGGGCGGTGCGGTCAATATGGATCGTGCTGCGGGTTGCCGGACCGACAGAGCCCACCGCGTCGATGGCGCGCACGTCCAGGGTGTGTGTCCCTGCCGCCAGGCTGCGCAGATCCCATAGATATGTCCAGCTCTCTTTGCCGTCGGCGGTCACAAAGGCGCCGCCATCCACCGAAACCTGCACCGTTTTGACAAATGAGGTCAGATCGCGGGCTTCACCGCCGGCGACCAGGTAGCCGAGGCCGTCGAGCCAGGAGCCATCCGATGGCGAAGTGATGCTAACCTCCGGCGAGTCGGTGTCAACCATCACGGTGATCTCCTGGCTGACGTTAAACTGGCAGGTGGCAGTGCTCTGCGGATTCTGATCGAGCCCCTGCGGCAGGTTGGCCAGGTTGGAAATTTCAGTATCTGACAGTGTGCGGTCGTAGATGTACAACTCGTCCAGCGCGCCCAGGTAGGTGCGGTAGTAGCTGCTGGATCCCTGCGGTTGAATACCGCCCAGGGTGACCGGCGAAGTGGATGAGCCCAGGTAATAGAGATTTCCTGTATCGGTTCCCGGGACTTCCGTGCCGTTGAGATATACTCTCAAGTTTGTACCATCAGTAGAAGCGACAATGTTGGACCAGGTTAACGGGTTCACTGTCTTCAGGAAGTGATATTCCTTCAATTCGTTGTTGAACCCGATGTAATAGCCACCGGCGCCGTTCGGATAGAGATACAGGTTATAGCCATGCGTCAGGTCAGCCTGGTTATCGGTCTTGCCGAGGATATAGTACGGGTCGGTGCGGGTCGGTTTATCGGGATTGACCCACACCGACAGGGTGAAGGGCTGTGAGCCGGAGAATTCCAGGTCGCCAGCCGACTGGTTGAGCGCCAGGCGCTGGTTGGAGTTGCTGAAACGAACTGCCTTACCGACGCGGCCGGTAACCCCGGCGGTCGGGCAGCTCAACTGGCCAACACACGTGGCGTCATAGCGACCCAGGGTTTCCTGGTTGGCAAAAGTGGTTGATCCGACGGGCTCTTCGAAGGGCAAACGCACCAGCGGTGTTTCCAGGGTGCCGCAAGCGCTGCTGCTGATCTTCAAGGGGATGGATGAGGGGATCTTTAAGGCGACATTGATGCGGTTGGTCAGGGTTGTGGTATTTTGTCCCAGTACC
The DNA here is from genome assembly GCA_964354345.1 of uncultured Anaerolineaceae bacterium. Classification (GTDB taxonomy): domain Bacteria; phylum Chloroflexota; class Anaerolineae; order Anaerolineales; family UBA4823; genus CAYGZL01. The sequence goes on from CAYGZL010000066.1 coordinate 5,471, forward strand.
TCAAATGCTTGCGTCGTCGGATCGACCGGGGTGACTTGGGCAGGCAGCACGGTGGTGACATCGCCCTTGATGGGGGTGTCGGTGCTGTTTTGCAGGGTGATGGTGAGTGGGAAAGATGCTCCTGGATAAATGTAGCCGGAGACGCCAGCCTCGACAGCCAGGCTGAATGGCATGGCATTCCACACGGTGGGGTTGTATGGATACTTGACTGGGTCCATCTGGTATAGATCATACTCGACCTTGTCGTCCATGCCGTCGCCATCCGTGTCTACCGCCAGCGGGCTGGTGTGCACCAGGATGTTTTTCCCGGGGGCATAAGAGAAGAGATAGCCATTCACCTCGGCATAGTCGGAGCGGCCATCACCGTCGGTATCTGCCAGGGTCGGATCGGTTCCGAGCAGGGCTTCCTCCCTGTCATTCAACCCGTCGCCATCAGTGTCGGCTTTGGTCGGATTGAAGCCGAAGCCGCCTTCTTCAGCGGGCTTGGCAGCCATGACCAATTCCCAGGAGTCGGAACTTTGGTCGCCGTCGTTGTCCCACCTGGTGTCGTCCGGATCGTTGCCGTTATAGGTTATCGCGGGCAAGGTATCGTTATCATAATCGTACGGCGGAGGCAGTGGATTGTCTGTATCCCAATTCCAGTCAAAGAAAGTATCGATATCGGCGGGAAGGACATCGAAAATGAGGTTGGGGTCTTCATCTTCAATGCTGCTCCGGGTGGTTTTGTCCTTGCAGAAAATCAGCAGGACGCAGCGGTAGTAGTGGATCTTAAAATGAAATTCGGAGTCATAGGAAAAGCTGCGGTTAATTCCAGACTCGGTAAATTCGATCGTATCCAGGGTGCCGGTCAAATTGGCGTGCGCGCGATACATCGCCCAATCGACGTGGGAACCCGAGGCGTCTTCGCCACGGTAACGGTGATCGAGCTCGCGGTTCACCCACTGCGAGTCGCTGGTGACGGCGCTTTCATTGCCATCGATATCCAGGGTGACGCGACTGCCGTATAGATCTGTCTCCGTATCGGTGTAAGCCCATGAAGTTTCCCCGGCAGTTTGCGGATCCTCCTGCCTGGCCAGCACATCCATCGGAAAGACGATGTTCACGCTGTTGCCCACCGAAACGCCATGATCGTTCAAAAAGCCGAAGTTCGTCTCGCCGACCGTTGGCGTCAGGCTGACCATCGGATCGGCTTTGAAAATGATCTGCGTTATCGCTGCGAGCAGCCCTTCGGTGATGTTGATGCCAAAAAACTCACTCAGGAAGGTATTGACCAGGTTGTAAAGCGCCACGATCAGCGGACCCACCACCGGGATGGCGCTGATAATGGCGAAGATGATGATCACAATGATATTGGCGATAAAGTTGGCGGCTAACAGCCCGACTTGTACGCCGTTCAGCTCCTTGTTCGATGCCAGGACATAGATAAATATGGCCAGGCTCACCAGGATCAAAATGATGGTGACAATAATCAAACCAACCACACCGAATTCGGTGGATTTTGCAGCGTTCACCCCGGCATGGGAATGGCCAAAATGGCTGCAGGCGTTGACGATCTTAAACCCGGCAATCACGACAAAGCTGGCGCTGATCGCGACAATGAAAAGCTTACCCCAGACGCTTTCATCCAGCTTCTCATGGATGGGTGGAATATGGGTGATCAGCCATAAGATGGCGGCGACAGTTTCCGCCAACAAGCCTACCCCCGATATTTTTTCAAACTCGTGCATTTCAGGAAATGCTGGCGCCACACCTTTTCCAGTGACCTGGAAATAAATATCGCTAAACAGAAATTTGAGCCTGCCGATAAAATCAATTACACGATAAGGAATCGAAGCTTCAAAGAAAGTCTCCAGGCCGATCTTGAACGGCTCGTAGACCATTTCCCAGTCTTCCATGTACGTGGCGATGGTCTCGTCGGTTTCTTCAATAATCAGGGAAGTTACATCTTCGCCTTCCTCGACCACGTTATAAAAGCCCTGGTAGATGTTGGCATAGTACGCTTCCAGGAACATCAGGCCGCCTTCTCCGGTGGCTGGGTCGGGGTCGATGGTTTCGGCCGGGTAAAGGGCGGCCAACCCTGCCAGGTAATCATCCAGCGGGGCGCCTTTCCACTCGCCGTCCTGGTAAACATAGGGCGCCCAGTTCAGCGCCGTGGCGGTTAAGAGCTCAATCGGAGCCAGACTGCTGCCGGAAGGCACGTTGCTGGGCAGCGAAATCGAGTACTGGTTTCCGTCGGGTGAAACGGAGATGTTGCTGTAGATCCCCATCGAATCCAGGTTGAGTGGGCGGAAAACTTCCTCATGGGCGAACAGCAGCGTGGGCGTGATCGGCTGGCTGACAGACCAATAGGGGGTGTAAACGCTGAGAATCTTTTTCGTCTCAGTGATCGAAATATTGGTGTAGGCCAGGTCAATGTGCGCATACTGGTATTCGTTGACCAGCAGGATATTGTCGTTGATGCCGAAGCGGTCCGGGGAGACCGGGATGCTGGCGTTTTGGGTATGGTCAAAGCGGCGTTTGATCTCGGTCACCGGGAAGTCGCGCAGGCCGTTCTCATCCACTCGCCCGGCCAGGAAGCTGCGGTCCAAGCCGAACACCAGGTCGTTCAGTGGGTCGATCTGGTTGATGCGGGTGGTTTTGGGCGTCTCGCTGATTGCCGCTGGATCTTTGTATACCACAGCCCAGTTGTTGCCGTGATCCTCGCGCACGTTCAAGCCGGTCAAGGTAAAGGCGTCGTAGTAGGTCTGGATCACTTGCAGATCGTTATAGGTTTCAAACTCTTTACAGACGCCATCCTCGAGGCCGTCTTCCGTGCAGGTATCCACCAGCGCCTGGACGACCCACACCAGGCGCACCAGATGCGGATTGCCCCAGGGGGAAGCGGGCATGTAAAACATCTTGCCATAAAAAGCCAACTGGTTATCGGCGGAATCCTTGACCACCTGCAAGGGGACATACGCTGCTTTCTGGCTGCCATCGCTGTTGATATTACGGACGGAGATACCGTAGGACTGCAACGTGGTCTCATCCGGCAGGTTGTTCGGGCTGCCATCGATCTGGATTTCCAGCATGGGGATCAGCTTGACATCCCCATAGGCGTCCTGCGGGCTGTCCGATTCGGGATTGACATCCTTGAAGGTCTTCCCGTCCGCATCCATAATCTGCCCGCTTAAATCTCCATTCGGCCAGTCCCGGACGGCGAAGGCATAGCGCAAGTGATCGATATTCACCGGCTGCACCTGGATCTCGACATAGGTGGGTGTGTTCGGGGTCAGATCATTGAATTCGATCGAGAATGGGTGGTCGCCGTCATAGCTTTTGGCACCCTTCTGAAACGGCGACAGGTCGATTTTATCAGGAACCCCATCGCTGTCGTTGTCATTTGACCACATGTCGGGGAGGGAGTCGCCATCTGTATCCAGGCCCCATTCCCGATTGTCGCCGATACCATCCTGGTTGGTGTCCTTATTTAGCGGGTCTCCATAGAAGAATACGCCAACTTCGTTCTGGAAGCCGTTGACCTCGACGTAATCGGAGATTGTATCGCCATCTGTGTCCACCAGGGTTGGGTCGGTGCCGATCAGTGCTTCCTGCTCGTCGGTCAGCCCATCGCCATCGCTGTCCAGGGTTGAGGCGGCAGTGACGGCTTGCGGGGCGGCCTGCCGGACGGGCAGGGAGATGGACGATGGAGATAGAGTCGATCCGGCAGCAGCTGTTTGGGCAGCCAGGGCAGTATCCAGCGGTGAGGTGTTGGGGTCGATCCTCGCCGCCGGCGAGCTGCTGAGATCTTGCGCCAGGTCAGTGGCTTGCTGGCGCTGCGCCTGCGCCTGCGCCTGGGCGAGCTGACCCTGGATAAACGCGGCTGCCTGGACCGACTGCAGGATCGGGCCAGCGACCATTGCCACGATCAGTGTGATGATAATGGCAACATAAACCGGCTTGCGACGCAGACCCAGGGACATGGTAAGTCCCAATAGCGCCAGTGAAATGGCAGACAGCCAGGCGTTTCGAAATGACTGGCTGTGTAAGGTATTATTCAGCTTCTGCAGCGGGCTAAGTCCGGATGATACTGCATCCGGCAGGGGTCCGAAATTTGTGAAAGAGACCTGGACGTCAGCCTGGGTTTGATCCTGGCTGGTGGGCGGGAATTGCAGGTGCAAGACCTGGCGCACGGGCAGCCCATCCACTCCGATCCAGATTTCGCCCGTACCGCTCAGGCTGGCAAGCTGCTCCGCCAGGTGCAGCTCCACGCCGACCGGCAGCTTCCCCTGGTCAGCAAGTTGTTGGATCAGCCTGTCTTCCATGTAGTTCGCAAAACCTGGACCGTCGATTTCAAAGGCGTAACGGGTTACCCCGTTCACCGCGTCTGTCTCAACCAGGCGGATATTCTTTGCCCCAGACAGGAATGCCATGAAGTCCGATTGCGGGGCGAAAGAGCCGGAGAAGTCATCGATCTCCTGCCAGGCCTGCTGCCCCTTGCGGGAATACGCCTTATCGCCGTCGATCTTGATCTGCGTGCCCGACTGCGCGTCCAGCGGGCTGCCGCCCTGAGCATTCAAAGCAAATTCCATTTTTCGCTCCGCCAGGTTCGTCGTGCCTTCCAGCCTGACGGATTGCTGCGTGCTCTTTTTTCCGACATTGATGGGGATGGATAGGGGGATTTTGACCTGGTCCACCTGGGCAGCGAAGTGGTAAGAGCCGGACTGCTTGACCAGCTCCCAGGCTTGCCGAACTACCCCCTCAGAGTCAGGAGCGGCAGACGCCGGCGCTATGTGCTTACCTGCTGGAATTATCACCAGGAATAGGAACATCAACGTCACGCCAAATGCGAGAAAGAAGAAACAGTAACGCTTCATTGGTAACTCCTCCTCTGACTCAATTGTCAATTTTAAGCTTCAGCTAACTATGTATAATTTCGGATCCACTTCTTGATGGTCAGAAGATAGATCAATTAACGTGAGTTCGGGCTTGCGGGAAGATTGGCTTTGTTGGGATTGTAATGGGTGGCTGCGACGCCTATTACGATCTCATAACCCCCTTATCCCGAACTCAGGTTAAATTCAGATTAATTATATTATACATGAACAGGAAGGGTGGTGATAATCGAATTCAAACCTCCCCCGTTTTGCCGCCCCAACTACTGGGTAGGTGGTAAAAATCCTGGAAATTGTGTGTGCATGAAATAAATCGGGAGTATAATTTAATTATCCAGAGATGAGTTTATTATATCTGGCCGTTCTTTGTTTTCACTGCTGCCTCTTGCCAGCCCCATAAAAATTAGAATAAAGTATGAATAAGGAGGTGTTCGCATGCAGACCCATTTGAAGATCAAGGTCTGTCTTATATTCCTTTTTTCGTTTTTCCTGACCGGGGGATGGGTTTGGACGTCAGGCGAAAGCTCGATGCCTTTGAACAAGGTCCCTGGTTCAGTAGAAAGCAACGCGCGTCAGCTCATGAATAACCTCAAAAAACAAGGCTTTCAGGTTGAACGCGGTTATTTCAAGCTTTACACAAACGAAGATTGCCCAACTTCGTTCGAAGAAATAGGAACATGTTGGGGCAACAATCCTGCTGCTCCATATGTGCAATTTGCCATCCCCCCCTGGCCGGAGGAGTACATCGATCCTGCCACGGACACCGCCTTTGGGCGCAATCTCGATGGGTATCACAATACCTACCGGCTTGATCCGCGTGAGGCGATTGTCATCCTTGGCGTTCTGCCTCCACCAGCGCATTATTTTGGTTTGCAGACTTACCATTTCACGCGCCAGGGCGATTTCGATACGAGTAGCGAGACCTATAAGTTTATGGAAGA
>CAYGZL010000067.1:0-6158 GCA_964354345.1 uncultured Anaerolineaceae bacterium
GGCGAGGATGCTGATAAAAATCAATCCCCGTCAGGTAAGTTTCTGCATCGGGACAAGACCAGTGCTCCCAATGCACGATTTGACGTGGACCCTGGCCTAAGAAAGTGGCTGAACGATCATCCATGCAGCGAAAGTTCCAGGTGCAAAGTCCCAACCACTCGAGGGTTAAATCCAGTTAAATGACCGTAAAACCAAGAGGTTATTCACTGTGTTCCAACTACGCCAATTCTCGCTGTAGGGCGTCGGCCAACCACCATCCTCGGTCTGCTCAGCCAGCAATGAATGCAGGCGCTGATTGAGAATATTTCGCGGCAGACAGCGGCCGGCGAAGGAGCGTGGAGAACGGATATAGTCGAAAAAGTGAGTGCCGTCCAGCTTATTCAGTGCATGTTGGCGGATCAGCCACCAGAGCAAACCTGAGCGGAAAAACTCAGCCTCAGGTGAATCCCAATCAGGCAAAAAATAACAGGCATAGGGACGGACCTCATAGAAGTCGCCAGTGGCAACCTCCTCAAGGCGACTTAACCGGTTAAAAAGCGCCTCGACCCGCTCCAGCAGCGCCAGAGGAGCATAGCCCAGCTCGATGAGCAAACCTGCCAGGGTACAGGCTGGGTTAAGGTTCGGCCACTTCCAGGCCTGGAACCAGGGCGCCAGGGGGTGTTGGTAGATCTCGGGGGTGAAGCGCCAGCCACCGGCTTCATCCTGGGTGGTCGCCAGATATGTCAGGACATTCTGCAGGAGAGGATGATCGCGGGCGACGCCGGCCTGGACGCAGACAAGTAAAGCTAACTCGACGGCGAAGGGGTTGCTGTGCGGCGCGGCAATGTCCACTTCCAGGCCAAAGAAACCACCATCCGAATTCTGGTACCTCGCCAGCACCGCCAGCAGCTCTGCCTGGGAGAGCTCCCCAAAGTGGTAGGCGAACCGCGCCTGATCAATATCGCGACCATGCGCCTGAATAAACTCGCCAGCTTTTCGAATCGTGTCCATGCGAATTACTTTCCCCGGGTTTTCAACCATTGGCGGATATACTTCTTCGCCCAGGCGTCGTGGTTGGCATATGCGTTCAGCCACCCGATGACGGCGCCTTTACCGATAAAGCGGTATTGTCCGTACGTGAGCATTTCATCTTCGGGCATCGCCTCGACCATATCCATGAAGGACTGATGAGTAGAGTGGAAGTAAGTCAACACCTCGCTCAGGGATTGATCCTTATGGCGGGCATAGATGCGCACGTTGAAGTCCTCGAACTGCTTCCAGTTTAAACCGGATTCGATCTCCGCAACGGGATCGCCCTGACGGGCAGACGCAACCCAGATGGGCATGTGAGCTTCCCAGTCGGCCAGGTGAGCCAGGATATCCTTGATCGACCACACACCGACGACGCCGGGTTGAGTCATCTGCTCGGGGGTCAGGTGCTCCAGGTTTTGGAGCAAGCGACGACGCTCAGTGTTGAGCTGCTCGATGATTGCAGTTTTGGTAGAAGATTTCATAGATCGAAGACGTTTTACAGCACGAGTTCGAGTTAGAACAAAGGCCTGGCTGGGTCAGATCGCTCAGGATTTCTTTTTCAAACTCAGGAAAAGCACCCCTCCCCACAGGATCGCTGATATCGCCAGAAATCCAAAGATGAACCAGACGATAAAGGGATAATAATAGGCAGCCACCAGATGGCGCAGGAAACCCACCGCGCCGAGTGCGCAGAATATAATATGGGTGATGGCCATGGACTGCACCTCTTCGGGTTCCATCCCTCGGAAGGTATGGTATGAGGCCCAGGCCAGTGCGATCAGCGCTGCGCCTAATAAGCGGAAGAGTAGCGGCGCCCAACCCTCCAATCCAACACCAACAAACCGTCCAGGTGCGATCAATAATGGCACGCCGATGATCAATTCAATTACGGCATAGATCAGGAATAGAATCTTGGTAGTCCTTAACATACTCCCTCCATTTTTAGTCTATACGGGTCAGTGCGTACGTTCTGCTGAGATGTATCGTAACACTAATTGCTTAAAATGGAAACAAATTCGTGCTTTTCCACAATGCACAGTCAGATGGGAAAATCAGCTGGACGATGCGAATTGTTATGGCGTGGCCCTCACCAGGGTAATCCGCAGAGGTCTACTTCGCCGTCCGGCCAGCAGTTACCCAGAACCGGCAGCACCATCGTCAGGCCATCGTTCTGGCCGCGCCTATCCGGCTGAGCAAAAAACATCGCCGCGGCGATGGTCTGCCAACCCAGGCGTGTGTAGTACCCCTCCATACGGGGTTCGCAGATCAATAATCCGAACTCAACTGCCAACGGATCGCGCATATATTCCGCTGCCCGTCTCATAGCCAGAGTCGCGAACCCTTGCCGGCGATATTCCGGGAGCGTCGCCACGCCTCCAATACCGCCTAACCTGATTGGTCGTTGATTGACCAGGCCCACTCGCTCAATGATTTCGAGCTGGCTGACCAGGATTTCACCTACACGCACCAGAACCCACCAGTCGGCGGTTGCCCAGGTCCAGTCGCCTGGCTGAGGGGGAAACACTCGCTGGGCAAGATCCCGGATCTTGACAGATTCGTTTGAGGAAATGGAGGCGGTGGATAGAATAGTAACGGTTAAATTCATATTCACACTTTGTAAGTCGATTAATGGCACATTACGCCCGTTGTTTCGAACTGATAACATCTTCAGCAGTCGTTGCGAGCGAACTTTGCGAAGCAATCTCAGCCTTTATGCCTACCCTTTCACCATATAATCCAATATTTTGTCCTTTAAAATTAAGCCGGAAGGGGTGAATTACTCGCGCCTGCCGCAGCGCATAATCGGCCAGGCTCTCCAACCAGTGCACACCCAGCGGCGGATAGAATGGCTCGTCAATCACACAGCATGGGAAAATCACAAACCCACAGCCATAGTACGCTGCAGCATCAATAATTTTCACATTGCAGCCGTGAGCATGCAAACCGATCAACAGATCGAAACCGGCGGCTTGTTCCGGCTCAAATTGCGCCTGGAGGCGATTCGGGACCTCTTGAGGTTTGATTTTAACGCGAGCACCGGTGAGGATGTCTTTGTACTTATCTGGCAGGGCTTGCCAGATCGGATCGATCACGGTCATCTCCCAACCGCTTTTCGCCAATAAATAGCTGAGCAGCCCTTTTCCGCCTCCGATGTCAGCCGCTTTACAGGATGTAAAATTTTGGATTAACCATTGGTGCAGCAACTGAAAGCGAAATTTCTTCATCCGCAGCAGGCGGCTCGAATCAGCCACGGATTGGATAACCTGCCCCTGAAGAGTAAGAATATTCTGGGTGTTCTCATCGCCATCTACTGAGCCAGCTTCAAATTCTGCTTCAGTCATTGGCGTAGACATTCGATGGAGAGTCTCAAATACTCGCTCTGCGCGTAACCTGGCTTTGGCTTTGGTCATGGAAATATCATCTCAGTTGAGTAATATTACCATAACGACGCCGCTGAGCAGCTCACCTGTCTGGATTCGCCGGCGGGGCGGATGTGTGCGCACAGGCTGCCTGATTGTTGTAATTCCACTTGTGTTGATCCTGCTGCTGGTAGGCTGGGTGGCAATCGTGCAGACCCATCTGCTAGAGAAAGCAGGACTGCGCCAATCGCCGGAGGACCGCCTGCTGGGAGGAGCGCCTGACTTTGAGGCAGCCCAGGCTCTAAAAGCAGAGTTGTTATCGGCTGGCTTCAGCGACGCCGGGCTGGGGGTGGCGGTTTTACCAGGAAAGACAGGGGTTATAACCTGGCTGTGGTCGTGGTGGATGCGTCGCTGGGGTTTCAGGGCAGCGGAAGCGGAGAATTGATCCTGGAAAGCTTCCAACGCCTGGCGACCAGCGCTTCCGCTGATCAATATTCCGTTGGCAGGGTGGCAGTGCATTATATCGTAGCATGGTTATGCCTGGTGCTCAGCTTAACCTTGACCAGTTGCGAATTATTAGAGTTGTTCGGGGAAAGTGAAGAAGGGCAGGTGAAAAGCTCCAGCGAAGAATGGATGGAAGTCCATGGATTCACCCCGCTCAATGACGATAGCTCGGTAAACGCGGATAGCGTGGCGAAAGTAGCTAAACGCGTGGTTACCGATTCAACCGGCGACCCTGAAGTGGACGCGGCTCTGGGTAGTGATGGCGCGATTTCCAAGATCAAGGAAGCCGACCGGCTGAATGAAAAAGCCTGGGAAGAGCGTGATGATGCATATTTAAACCAGGCGATCAAGCTGCGCACCGAAGATTGGACTTATCGTATTTCGCGCGCCACCTTGAACATGGATGTATAGGTTTACCCGGATGAGAAGAAGGTGGATGGGGATTTCCAGACGGCTGAGAAGCTGCCTGGCACTGGCAAGCAAGAGCGAATCTAGTAAGCTGAGTATGGCATCGAATGTATGGAGCGAGTCAAAAAGCACCTGACCAAGATCGATATACCCGGAGAACCGGCTACCTGTGGCAACAACCCTACGTCTGCGAGAAGGTGTTTACCTAACTGGCGCACTATTACAACATCCTGGCTGACCAGACCGGTCGCAGTGATTACCGGGAGCTGGCGCAGCAGAATCAACGCGATTAGAGCATGTGCTCTCCTTAGCAGTGAAGAAAGTGGACGCGGATAATGTGCTTTTTCAATCGCCCCATCCATCTGGTGAAAGAGTTGGCTTTAGCCGGCTTGGGTTAATTAGCCGGGGGTGTTAACCCTCGTTAACTCATCGCATATCTTTTGTTCATACTCCGTCAGATTAATCACTTTCCCCTCTAAACGAGATTTCTCGGCCGCGAAAGCCATCAGGTGGCTGTGAACCGAGACAGAAGCTGAGCTGAGCGGATTGGCGCGCTCGACTGGATCGGTGGAGCGCACCAGGCGGGCGAAGGTATGTAACAAACCCTCGTCACCGCCGCCATGCCCGGCGCCGCTGGCGGTGTGGATGACAGATCTTTGCCGAGTGACGAAGTCATGCACCTCAACTTCGTTTCGCTCCATATGGGCACGCAGCTCGCCGTGGGTGCCCATTACCTTCAGAGTGCGGCTGATTTCGTGGGTGAAAGCGCACATGGTAAAGACAGCCGTTGCGCCTCCTGCGAACTCCAGGTTCACCACCTGATGGTCGACGACATCATTGTCGCAATGATAGACACAACGTCCATAAGGACCTTCGCGCAGGGCTTTCAGCTTGTTCTCTTCGGTTGGGTCAAGCGTGATCGCTGCGCCGAACCAATTCTGCTCATCAATATAGATCCGCAGGGCGGAGTAGGGGCACTGGCGTTCGATGGCGCAGCCATCCGTGCACCGCACCGTTGAGCCAGCGGGGGCATTCTCAGCCTTAAAGAGATGCAGCGAGCCGAAGGATGCCAGGCGTTGGCAGGGTTTGCCCATCAGCCAGGTCAGGATATCCAGGTCATGGCAGCTCTTGGACAGGATCATCGGGTTGGACTCGCGGCTGTTCCGCCAGTTGCCGCGCACGAAGCTGTGCGCCTGATGATAATAGCCGACATTCTCGTTGTGCTGGATGGAGACAATCTCCCCCAGAACACCCGAATCGATCACCTGCTTGATTGCTGCGAAGAAGGCTGTGTAGCGCAGAACGTGGCAGATCATCAGCAGGTGTTGATCAGCCTCGGCCTTGCGTGCTAATTTTAGGCACTCTACTGGATCCGGTGCCATCGGTTTCTCCAACAGGACATCGTACCCGCAATCCAGGGCGGCTATCGCCGGTGCGTAATGCATGCGGTCCAGCGTAGCGATCACCAGGGCTTCACACAGCCTGGGTTGAGCAAGCAGGTCCTGCCAATCTGCAAAGGTACGCTCGGGAGGCAGGTGATGCTGGCTGGCGAAGTATGCGCGCCGCTCAGGATTCGGTTCAGCGACGGCGACAAACTGGATCTCGTGTGGATATCGCCGGGCAAATCCGCCAAAGGTATAGATGCCGCGCCCGCCGGCGCCGATCAGAGCAGCCTGGATAGGTTTCATTGAGTACTCCTTTGCAATTGTTGGATAATCCCCTTCCCTGTAGGGAAAGGGACTGGCGGGTCAGGTGGCAAGGCTCAAGATTGTGATTACATCTTCCCTGGATAGCCTTAAATAATTACCTAACGAACCGCTGCGACTCGCTTTTTCAGCCATTTCCTCTATTCGGTTTCCAGGGATATTGAGCTCC
>CAYGZL010000068.1:0-9826 GCA_964354345.1 uncultured Anaerolineaceae bacterium
TGCGCCCGGTCACGATCTTGCAGCCTGGTAGGTGACAAGACTCACGAATGAAAATGACGGGTGTCATGGGGCACCGGGTTTAGTAAATGCGACCTGTTCATTAAGAATCCTTTACTGGTTTTATAACTGAAGACTTCCGAAGTCTGCCACAATCGCCAGACTTCGGAAGTCTTTGGCCTTAACTATTGAAATAGTTACCACCGTTCTTTAGGGCGCAAACAGGAAGTCCGTATTCGGGATTTGCGGCATGTTGATCGGGTCGGAGTACAGGTAAGCCCCGGTGGGATAGGAAAAGCTCCCCAACCAATCTGTGCGCATGGTCGCCAGTTGGTTGCGCTGATTCGTGGTGAGTGTCTGAGCAACCTGGGCGAAGGTGGTGGCGTAGCGATACACAATGTCGCCATCCAATTCGCCATAGCGATTCATCAGAACCAGAACCGCAGCTTCATCGGGCGTGCCGCCGGTCATGAACTGGCGCAGGAGCAGCGAGACATCTTCCCGCTGATCCACGATTTCGTACAAGAATGGCCTCTGGTCATCCACCAGATTGTTGATCAGGGCCGCCTGATCGAGGGTAAGAACCTGCAAGAAATCCGCGCCCATCTCGGCGGTGAGGGTGATGGGGATCGAGTAACCGGGGTTGCCCACGGCCAGCGCGTCCTTGAAATAGAATGAGCCAAAATAGGTGCCCTGCCGCTCCGGGCAGAAGTAAACATCCGCCTCCACCGAACCCGCGTACCAGCTAAACAGATCGCCGGCGTAGGTCATAACGGCCACTTTCACATCGTGGGGCAATCCGTGCAATTCCGACGGTTCGGCCACCACGGGCCAGTTTAGCATCCCCTGGCCCACCATCGCATCCAGGTAAGCGCGCTGGGTGGCGTCCAGTTCGTTGAGCAGTTCGCCCATCACCTGCGCCCGTTCATAACTGATTGCGCCATCCAGGCGGTAAAGTTCTGCCGAATATGCCTTTACGGACGTTTCATCAAGGCCGGTTGCACCGGTGGGTAAATCCCCGGTCATCAGGCGGCGGAAAGCATCCATCAGGACAAACCGATCATAAGCATATTGGTTGATATCATCCACCTGGTTCTGGGCCAGAGTGATCAGATTGACGCGCTGAGCAGGTGTGAGCACATACAGCATATTCAATGCCGCGCTGGTCAGGAAATCAGTGTTATGGCCCATTTCGGTAAGATCGTTATCTCGTAGATATTGGAAGCCCCAAAAATCGGCAACCTTACCGGGTGGGAAGAAGGAGTCGGCACCGATATTACCGGTGATGAAGGCTAGGGCATCGAAGGAGATGGTGTTACGCTGCGCCTCATCCGATAGGGTTTGTTCGATCGTGTAGGAAGATGGGCCTTTTTTGAAACCGTTCGTAATGATCGGTAAATACACCTTACTTGTTTTTGGGATCGGGGTAGAGGCCATGGTTGGTATTGCAGTTTCCACGCAGAAGGCTGACACTGTGGCCAACAGAATAGTAGAAAAGGAAATGAGAATCCACTGCGCTTTTTTCATGGTTTTGGTTCCTTTCCAAGACACATCCTTTGCGGTTGGTTGAGCCATATCTAGTTTACGTTTTCTGCGAGAGAAGAAGGAGTGCGCGATATCATGATCTGGCCGCTGGCAGGGTGGAACGTATCACCAAGCCTCATGATTGGTGTCATGCTCTTGCCAAGCAGAGCATGACACCAATCACGGGAAACGTACATTTGAATGTGTTATGATTTCAACATGCACAGCGATTCTTTAGAAACTGGACGAGTATTCCGCATTGCGGCCTGGATTTGGATCGGTTACCTGGCTTCCCTGATCGTGATGGATACGCTGATCTATGCCAGCCGCCCGATTTCGACTACCACCAGCAGCAACGACGATGAGATATCGCTGGCTTCAGCCTGCATCTCGTCCAATCCCTTTTTGCCACGGGATTGGATGGCATGCACCAGGCGCTCGATCCAGGGCTTCAATTAGCCCTTGGGATTGAGTGAGAGCGAAGCATCCTCCAACGCCTGGATCACGTTGGGGTTGAGCTGGATTACGCTGGACAGGTTCATCAAGAACGATGGGATTTCCTTCTCCATCGCCATGCGCACCTTGTTCCACTTGCTGTTGACCAGACCGTTGATGCCGAAATAAGCGATGGCCGGCCCGGCCAGCCAGAACAATGGCGGCATCCCTAAAACGGCCACAACGATAGCCAGGCCCAGGCCGAGGGCACCGATTGCCAGGTAGAGCGAGAACTGTTCCCGCCCACTGACGTCAAAGCCGTACCCGGCAAAAGCCATGCGGATTTTGTGCTCCTGCGAGCCGACGCGGGCTTCAGCAACCGTGACGACCGCCTGCGGCGAGCCGAAATCGCGCAGTAAAGCATCTGAAGATGGCCGGCAGCCGAACAGCCAGCTCAGCAGGCCGTACACAATGACTGCCGCACATGCGGCGGCGAGAATGGGAAAGAGCGATTGAAGAGAGAAGGTCAAGCAGCGCCTCCTGGGGCAGGAATCAAAAAGGCGCACCACCCAAAAGGGTGATGCGCCCGGTTAAACAAAAACGCGCCCGCCCAAGGGGGTGCGCAAATTCTAAAGAGATTATAATCCTGTGATGGTTAGTTGGTCAAGTAATTTTGGGCTCAAAATATCTGTCCCTTTTTCTCGATTTGTGCGATTTACTTATAGAGCTCAAAACCAATATACCCGGGAAAAAGGAACCTCATGGTTGAAAGAACAATGTCAATAAAACAAAAACCTCAGCCGGAAGATCTGCAGGTTTCGCAGATCATTGCAGCATGTTTTTTAACATCGAAAACGAGCCCATTTTAACTTCGAAAGTGCACCCACCTTTTGTAATTGTACCAAAAAATTAACATAGAAAATGCACCCTTTTTAACTTCGAAAATGGGTCCACCTCCAGACATGATAAAATACCGTGGCTTGTGCGGAGGATAGGGCAACGCTGGGGAGCGACCTGAACACCGACACAAGCGTATACGGCAGGGCAGAGGAGCAGTTCTCTGCCCTTGGTTTTGTTGCCCTGCCGGAAGTCCATAAAAGCGATAAACCCTTACTTCACTTTTCCTGCATCCGCTGGCGGAAGCGATAAGACTCACCGGTGAGTTCAATAATATGCGCATGGTGGGGCAGGCGACGATCTCGCTGGTCATCGGCGCTTCGACAATGTAGAACGGGCCTTCATAATTAACGTCCATGCCCATCTGCCGGCAGGCCTGCCCCGATTTGGGGTTCATCAGGCCAAGCAGGATATTCAGGTGGACACGCGGGATTCTGTTGACTCGTCAAAAAACAGGAGAATCGGTTCAAGCCTGGCCTGGCGCATGGCGCGCAGCAGCGGGCCATCAATCCAGCGACGAGATCCATCTTCTTGGGGCAGGATTGCCCCGATGAAGTCCAGGTCGGTCAAGCCTTCATTGCCTTCGATGGTCACCAGGAAAGAGTCCATGTTCTGAACCACCTGGTGCAGCGCAAAGGTTTTGCCCGTTCCGGTCGGCTCCGCGAGCAAGATGTTGTCACCAGATACAAGCGCATCGGTCAGAGCCGCGGCCTGCCAGCCGATAAAACCACCGGGGATGGCAAGTTCTTCAGCGGCAGATGGGGCTACTTCTTCAGCAGCCTGCGATTCGCCGAGCAGGCTGCGCAGCGCGTCTGGATCGGTGAACGGATTCACGTTCATCGAGAACAGTCCGGATGTATCGGGCGTGGGGGCGCTGGCGTACAAAGAGCGTACGTTGCCGATCTGCATCGCCTCCAGCCGGCTGTGAGACGAATCCGGATCAGCCGGACCATAGCGCAGCCAAAAGTACAGCTAGTCTGCGGCGCGGTAGAGCGGTTCCTTGATCTCAGCCGAGCGGCCGTACTGGCGAAAAGCTCCCAGCAGTCCCGTGTAGGCCTGCCAGAAATCCTGCGCCAGTTCCGGTTCGCCCAGCGCCTGGACGATGGCCAGCACGCCCTGGTGATAGGTGACTGCGGAACCGAAGGTTCCGACGGTTTCATCGCCGTGCGGCACGCCGCAGCGGCTGCTCGGCCAGACCAGCCAGCACTCGGCGGCGGTGTCAGGCTTTGAATGCGAGCGCACCACGGCATTGCCGTGGTTGGTTGCGCACGAGCGGCGCGCTTCAAGAACGCTGCCTTCCAGCGCACTGAGCAGCGCCCGCACCAGGATGGCAGAGACCACGCCCATACCGCTGGTGTTGCGCCGGGCTGTCCAGGAATGTTCTTCTGAGCCGCGCAGCGCCATTGTTGAGCAATGGACGGGCAGACGGTCATCGGTGAGCGGGGTTCGTTTGCGAAAAAGCAGTACAGTGTCCATAGGGACTTGCCTCCAATAGTTTTAGATTGATGGTAGTGGGAGCGAAAAGACTCCGGCCCTCTCGCCTGGGGGTTCCCAGGTAAGAGGGCCGGATGGTTGTGAAACAAAACCCTATATGTTTTCCCGCGGGTCGGGATAAAATTAAGGAAATTTGACGAGTAACATTCTGGACTGGGAAAAACTATGACTATCAGAGAACGCATCATTTCATTTCTGCAAAACCACCCTGAAGGGATTGATGATGACGAACTGGCAGAAAGGCTGAATTTAAGCGCTCGCCAGCAAGCCAATATACGTTGTAGGGAGTTGGAAAAGGATGGTTTGGTAATTCGGCGACATGTCAACGGGAAAATTCATAATTTCTGGGCAGGAAAGGTGATCTCTGCTCCATTATCTTTATCACCTGATGTACACAATATAAAAAGCAATCTCCCAAAGATAGAAAATTGGTTTTGGGAGGGGAATGTCCAGGCAAAAGTGATAGGCTTTTTAAGGATGCAAGGCTACAGTATTCGTTCAGCAGCAGATACAGCCAGTCATCAACAGGGAATAGACATTGTGGCTGAGAAAGAGGGGAAACTTTTATGGGTCTCGGTAAAAGGCTATCCACAAGGTACAGATAAAACTAATCCATCAGTACAGGCTGGGCATTGGTTTAAACAGGTGATTTTTGACATGATCGAGTATCGAGAACGGGACAAAGCTGTTGCGCTTGCGGTTGCCTTGCCGGATTTTCCTCGTTATCATTCGCTAACACAGAAAATCACTTGGTTCCAACCCGTTGCAAAGTTCTCATATTTTTGGGTAAAGGCAAATGGCAATGTGAAAGTGGAGTAGTGCTTTACTTCTCCACCCAAGCTGCAGGTGTGGACAACAATAGCATTGTTACCTGAACAATAAAGTCGTGGACTCCGACAATAGAGTCCTTACGAAAGATTGTCACAAAGATAGCTCTGGCGGGTGGCCAGGGCTATCGTATTTCAGGTCACCCTAAAACAGCGACAACTATCCTTGCACAGCAGCGCTCTTGCGTCTGCCGTTTCTGACCGGCAGCGCCTTGCTGCGCGCCGCCAGCCACTCGGACCTGGTGCGGGCGATAAAGGGCATCGCTTCTTCGAAGGGGTTGAGATGCGGGCTGGCCGCGGTCAGCGAGCAGTGACACAGAACACCGCTTAACGACGAAGCCGTCATATCGTTCTGAGTGGGGAAGATAGCGCTTGCCCGTTCCAGGCGGTTGTCTGACGGCTGTTTTTCAGCCGCTAAAACTGACAGGATCAGGTTGTTGTGCGAACGGCGTTGATAGTCTCTGATAAAGAACATATTCATGCGCCGTTCGCCCGAGGTCACCTTCCTCGTCGTTGCACAGCGCCGACGCCACCTCGTCACCGTAAACCAATTGAGCCGCCTGGTCAGCCTGGTAAACGGCCAGGTCACTTTCTGCTACCGAGAGACCGACACCGGTCAGCTAAGGCTGCGTACACTCTCCGCCGAAGAATTCATCCACCGTTTCTTGCAGCACGTGCTACCCAAGGGCTTTGTCAAAGTGCGTTACTTCGGCTTCTTTGCGCCTGTTTGCCGCAAACGCCTGGCTGCTTTGCGCCAGCAACTGGAACAGAAGTACCAGAAGAGCTTGCGGGAGGCAGAAGCTTCCCTTGAACCAGCCGATTCAGATCCACATCCGCAGTTCTGTTGCCAAGCTGCGGACAACCTTTGCTTTTTCAGCGCACCATTCAACCAACAGGACGCTGCCTACCATGAGTTACTTTGCGCCTATGCTTTCCTGGATGCTGGATTTCACGCATCACCCATGTTTTCGCTTGTCTCACACCAGGAAATTTTCACCCGAATCGCATTTCCGCCGAATTTCTGGCTTTCCACGATTGTTTTTATTGGTGTAGAATTAACAATTACCCGCTTGCAAGGGGCGTCGTTTAGGCATAGCAGAGAGCCTTAAATTCCAAACAGGCAGGTACATTTCCTAATACGGCTTCGTTCAACTCGGATAGATGTGGTCGGCGCGTTGAACAGGGCTTTGACATTGGCTATGACCACCACATCAATCCTGAATTCGTTGAACTGAGAGGACACCATGGTTTTTAAAAAATTGTTTGGCCGGCGCGAGCCTGCGCCGGATATCGCTCAACTAGAAGCCAACCGAGACGTTATAGGATTGTTCAAAGCCTATAGCTACGGGGGAAAAGGGGATTTTGTAAGCCCGGCGATGAATGCCCTTGTCCGGATTGGGAAGGTGACGATTGAACCGCTGATCCGGGCTTTGGAGGATCAGGATGAAGAAATCCGGGACTACGCCACCACCATTTTGTGGTTGGCAAAAAACAAGAAAGCCTGCGAGCCGCTAGCTGCGCTGCTGAGCACAGAAACCAGTGCGCGTGTACGCTCAGGTGCGGCGCAGGCGCTGTTTAATTTGGATTGGACACCAGACAAGGGAGAGCACGGGCTGCAGTACCGGATCATCCGAAAGGAATACGACGAATGCGTGGCGTACGGGGCACGCGCCGTCGCGCCCCTGATTGCAGCGTGCGCCAATCAGACGGATGAGAGCAGAGCAGCAACCCGTGCGTTGGTCAAGATCGGTAAGCCCGCGGTTGACCCACTGATCGCGGCATTGAAGCATAAGGACGAGCGGATTCGCCTTGCGGCGGCGGAGGCGCTGGGCTTGATTGGAGACCCACGTGCGATAAACCCGCTCCTGCAAGCACTGAAAAAGGATCCCAGCACGGTGGCTGAAGCTTTAGGGCGGTTAAAGAGTCCACTGGCCGTGGAGGCGTTGATCCCCTTCCTCAATAAAGATCAAGGCAGATGGACTCGCCTTATGACGGCGCAGGCGTTGGGTAATATTGGCGATACCCGAGCGGTTGAACCGCTCATCCAGGCGTGCGGGGATGAATGGGCCAATGTGCGCTTCATGGCTGCTGAGGCGCTGGGTAAGTTGAAAGACCGCAGGGCTCATGCGGTGTTGACCACGATGACTGAAGAAGAGCCGAATCCGTCAGTGCGCAGGACGGCATTCGAGGCGTTAAAGGAAATTTACCAATAAAAGGAGACCATCGGGGAAGCAACCTACTGCGAGGGCATCGCTCCCGTCTACAACGATCTGTACAAGAGTGTGGACCCGGCGCATCGCCTGCCAGAGGATGAGTAAGCTCCACTCGATCTCGTAGAACACCGCAGTGGCGAACATGCGCAGGTTGAGGCCAACTTTGACCAGGCGGGCGTTGGTGATCAGCACATCAATACTGCCGATGTGTTTTTTGATCCAGGCCACGCGCCGGCGCGGTTCGACCGAGGACGAGAGCACGCCCACCCGCAGGCCGTTGTCTTGCAGGATCTGCGCGACGTGCGACTGAATATCCCGTTTGCCAGTTTGACGGATGAAGACGATGGACTTACGCCCTTCATCGCGTTCTGCCTGGCAGCGAGAAGCCAGCCAGCGGTCTGGCCTCCGTATGGATTTGTTGTAGAAGTTAAGTTCTACTATTCCCAAAATGTGTATTATTTTTAGGATTGTGATCCCATGATTGATCGAATACTCCGGATTTGAAAGGATAACCCCCGTCTCACAGTGAAGTGTGTTATCATCCTGATATACTGATTAATCGGTATTTCAGAAAGGAGAGGATTATGGAGGCGACGATTCAAGTCAGGCAACGTGGCACCGTTACCCTGCCGGCCGAGTTGCGCGAAAAGTATGGCATTCGTGAGGGGGATTCCTTCCGCATCATCGACCTGGATGGCATCTTTGTACTTACGCCGATGGTGGCGATGGTGCCCGAGCTGGCGCGTGAAATCGAAAAGGCGCGCCTGGAAGCCGGTTTGAGCATCGACGAACTATTAAGAACATTGCGCGAGGAGCGAGAAAAGTATCATGCCGATCACGAGCCAAACAACCCGTCTGCCTAAACCTCGGGCCTTCATCGACGCGGATGTGTTGTTTGCGGGCAGCGCGGCGCCCTCCGAGCATGGCGCCAGCCTGGTGCTGCTGCGCATGGCTGAGATAACCCTGGTGGAGGCATACACCTGTCAACAGGCGGTTATCGAAGCCGAACGCAATCTGGCTATGAAACTACCCAATACGCTGCCAGCCTTCCGATTAATTGTCAACCGCTGTATGCACGTCGTTTCGGATCCCAGCCGGGAGGCAGTACAGTCATTGGCTGGACTGGCGAATCCAGTTGATCTGCCCACCCTGGTAGCCGCAGTGCAACATAACTGCTCCTGGCTGGTAACATTCAATATACGCCACTACCAGCCGGGACACCCAGAAGTCATCGTTCTATCACCCGGTGATTTTCTACGGAGGGTGCGTGACTTGCTGGCGAGAATGTAATAAAAAACCATCCATAAACACCGGTGAAGATCGGCGTTATGCGTGGTTTGCACCCTTCCCTCAACCTCCCACCACCTCCATCGCGATCCTGCCCCACTGCGCCAGGCGCTGCGGCTCGTAGCGCACCGTGCTGATGTCTTTCAGAATGATCTCCAGTGGGCAGCCGTGCTGCGCACAGACCTGGCGGGTGGCGAGCAGATCCTGACGCACCGCCTGCGGGTCGAACGTGTCCAGCGCCAGCAGCGCTGGGCTGGGCTTGCGTGAGAAGACGAAGTCACGCCCAATCTGCTCCGCGCCGCGCGCTTGGTTCACCCACGGGCTCATCGAAATTTTGCGGACGTTCAGAATCAGGCGCACCTGCTCCATCTTCTTGTCCAGCGGGTCGCAGCAGCCGTAATACACCAGGCCAAAGCGGGCACAGATCTGGCTGGTGTAGTCCACCTCCAGCTCTTTGAACATGCGCGGCGAGACCGTGGCCAGCATCTGCGCCAGACCGAACATCCAGATGTCCCGGGTGCGCGGCTTGTCCGGATCGTAGCCGGGGGCGGGCAGCTCGCCGGTGAAGGCGCCGGTACAGTGGATCAGGCTCTGCGGCTGACACAGCAGGCCCTGCGCTTCCATTGAATCCAGCATACCCAGATAACCCTCGGTCATGCGGCTCAACAGCCCGTGGATCAGCTCCGGCTGGTCCACGATCGCAAACAGGGCGTTCTCCACACCCATCCAGGTGCTCAGCGGATCCCACAAAGACAGGTAGGGATCGTAGCCCCACGGCCGCACTTCCAGCAGCCCATCGAACAGTTCATGCGCCACTGCCAGCCGGCGCTCCGTTTCGACCGGATCATGGCTGACCTGGGGCATCTGCACCTTGTGCAGATCGTCCAGCGATTGGAACTGGTTGATGAACCTGTGCCCCACCACCGCATTGGTGGGATCCGTCACGGCGATGTCTTCCTGGACGTTGATCCCAAAACCGGTATTGGTGATCGCCCTGGGAACCCGGATGAAGGATTCAACCACCATGTCGACCGGGAAATACTTCCATTGGTAAAGTGTGCGCCGCAGGAGCTCTTCATAGCTGCGGCATTCTGGATCGAGGCACTGCAGGCTGAGCTCTCCGTCCAGGTTCATCTCATTCCAGCACACCTG
>CAYGZL010000069.1:0-38560 GCA_964354345.1 uncultured Anaerolineaceae bacterium
AAGTAGAAGGTGAGTACCAGGCACCCCAGACGCCTGAAGAAGTGTTACTGGCGCAGATCTGGGCGGATGTTTTAGGAGTTGAGCGGGTCGGGATTCGAGATAATTTCTTCGAGCTGGGTGGCGATTCCATCATGAGCATCCAGGTGATTGCCCGAGCAAAGAAGGTGGGTTTACCGTTGGCGCCCAGGCAAATGTTCGAAGCACAGACAATAGAGGAGTTAGCGAGGTTAGTAGGTCAGGTACCCTTTGCCCAAGCAGAGCAAGCGATTGTAACCGGAGATGTCCCTTTAACTCCAATCCAACGGCATTTCTTTGAGCTTAACCTGAAAGACCCTCAACATTGGAATCAGGCAATCCTGCTCAGTGTGATTCCGGCTGAAACCGGAGTTTCGGGATCTATCTTAAATCCTGATTGGTTACGGCAGTCAGTTCATGAAATTCTCAACCATCATGACGCGCTCCGAATGAGATTTAGCCGGCTGGATTCATCCAACTGGCGCCAGTTCAATGCTGGTTCAGAAGCCCTCGAGTTTGAACAGACACCATTCGAGTGGCTCGATTTGAGCGGGTTAAGCGAAATCCAACAAATCCTCGAGTTGCAGGCAAAGATAGATCAGGTACAGGCTGGTTTGAACCTGCAAAATGGTCCGCTCTTCAGGGTGGTTTATTTTCATTTAGGTAGTCATCAACCGGCGCGCTTGTTGTTGGTCGCTCATCACCTGGTCATTGATGGTGTTTCATGGCGGATCTTATTGGAGGATTTGCAGACAACTTATTGGCAACTGAGCCTGGGCGAACCTGTGCGTCTGCCAGCCAAGACGACTTCTTATAAATATTGGGCTGAACAACTTATCCTGTTTTCCCAGTCACCGTCCGGTCAGGCGGATCAGGAGTATTGGTCCAAGATCGATCAGTTGAGTGTACCTGAATTAACGCTCGATCTCCATGATAAAGAGACCTTGGAAGCGGAGAATCTGGAGAGCTCGCTGGAAGGTGTCCGTGCCAGCCTGGAGGTCGAAGATACACGCAAACTGCTCCAACAGGTACCTGTCGTGTACCACACGGAGATTAATGATATCCTGTTAACCGCCCTGGTCATTACGTTGGGTCGCTGGTCAGGTCACCCGCAAGTAAAATTATACCTGGAAGGTCACGGACGTGAGCCTCTGGATGGCCTTGGGAACAATACAGTTGATTACGATGTGGATGTCTCGCGAACGGTGGGTTGGTTCACTTCACTTTATCCGGTATTTTTATCTCTCGAGCGTTTGCCCTCAGAAAATGAACTTGGTCAGGCTTTGAAAGCGGTTAAAGAACAGTTACGCCAGATTCCTCAGCGAGGTTTTGGTTATGGTTTGTTACGATTAACCACCGAAAGTATCCCAAAGCGTAACTTACCACAAATAAGTTTCAATTACCTGGGTCAGGTTGATACAGCGTTGCCCGAGATGGCTGTAGCTGGGCATCTGTCGAGACAACCTTTGATTGAGAACGAAGGAGCTGGAATTACGCAATGGTCATTCAAACCTGCAACCGAATCGGTTGGTATGGTGCACAGCCCGCAGGATCGCCGGGAAAATATCCTCGATATTTCTGTATCTGTGACCCAAGGGCAGTTACGCATGGAATGGCAATTCAGCCAGAACCTTCACCGCCGAGAAAACATTGAAAAGTTAGTCCAGGATTATATCCATACGCTCCAGGCGATCATTCAATTCTGTTTATCTCAGGAAGCGGGTGGTTATACCCCTTCAGATTTCCCAGATATTCAGTTGGATCAAGACGGACTGGATAAGTTGTTAGAAGAAATCGGCGGCGATAATATTAATTAGGTAGACGATGAGTTCGCTGGCAGGAGAGCGTGCTCAATTATGGATTATTTATGAGTAAACCTACCATTGAGGCCGTTTATCCCCTCGCTCCAATGCAGCAGGGTATGTTATTTCATAACCTGCTGGCACCGGATTCGGGTGCATATTTTGAGCAGTTTTGTTGCACCTTGCGCGGAAAACTGGATAAAACTGCCTTTATCCGTGCCTGGCAAGAAGTGATCCACCGTCAATCTGTTTTACGAACAGCATTTGCCTGGAAAAGTCTGGAACAGATGGTCCAGATCGTCTATCCCCAGATAGATTTACAGATTGAGGAGCAAGATTGGCAGGAATTAACCCACCATGAACAAGAAAAGTATTTACAGGCTTATCAGCAAGCAGATCGGGTAAAAGGATTTGACCTGGCAAAGCCTCCGTTAATGCGCCTGGCGTTAATGCAGATAGGGGCAGATAAGCATTATCTACTCTGGAGTATTCATCACATTTTGATGGATGGCTGGTCAATGCCGTTAATCCTGAATGAGGTAATGTCATTTTATGAAGCCTATCGTCAGGGTCGAGTGCTGGTATTGCCCCCAGGTCGTCCGTACAAGGATTATATTGCTTGGTTACAAAAACAAGATCAGGTTGCTGCTGAAACTTACTGGCGGCGTAAACTTCGAGGCTTTTCCTCGCCAACACCATTAGGTGTGGATCGATTAGTCAGCGAGCCAGAGTTCTCATTAACTGACGGTGGGGTTACATCGCAGAGAGTGCGTGGAATGACTGAACAGGGTCAGGTTTTTCCATCAGTCAGTGAGAGTGAAATTAAGCTCTCGAGAGAGGTCACTGCTACTCTACAAGCCATGGCGCGCCGTTTTCGGGTCACATTCAGCACCGTCATTCAGGCTGCCTGGGCGCTCCTGTTGAGCCGATACTCAGGCGAAACTGAGGTGGTTTTTGGACTGACAGTCTCGGGTCGACCTGCTGAGCTTGGCGGTGTCGAGACAATGATTGGTTTATTCATCAACACACTTCCGGTTCGCATCCAGGTTAATCCTCGCCAATCCTTGAGGGAGTACTTACAGACGATTCAGGCAGAAACGGCTGAGATGCGCCAATTTGAGTATAGCTCATTAGCGCAGGTTCAAACCTGGAGCGATGTACCGCATGGGATACCGCTATTTGAAAGTATCCTGGTATTCGAGAATTATCCTGTAGATAAATCGCTACGAGAACAAGTCGTCATCCGCGCTGAGGTTGCCGTTTCATCGAAACCCTTCGTAGCGCCGTCCAGTTCGGGTGTAAGAAGAGAAATGGGGTTAAGAATTGAAGATATCAATTCATTTGAGCAAACAAATTATCCCCTAAATCTAATTTCAGGTCTGGGCGACCAGTTGCCTCTAAAAGTATCCTACGACCGAACTCGTTTCGAAGCAGGTACGATTCAACGCATGCTGGGTCATTTAAAAAACCTGCTGGAGGAAATGACGGGGGGACTTGCGCAACAGGATGTTCTGGATTCTACTCGGGATCAATCACAACCAATCGGTAGTCTTTCGATCTTTACCGAAGCAGAACACCAGCAAATATTAAGTGATTGGTCTGCTAAACCGATGAAAGGCTTGGCAGAGTTTACAGTCGCAGAGGGGTATTATCAGCAGGTCAGGATTCATGATCTATTTGAAGAGCAGGTTCGGCGTGACCCTGACGCTACAGCTTTGATATTCACCAGGCTGAGTTCTCCTGGACACGGAACTGCCGTTTCGCAAGGTACCATTCAACAATGGAGTTATGCTGAGTTAAATCAATACGCTGAACGGATTGCCAGCCATTTACGGGCTTGTGGAGTGGGTGCGGAAGTCCTGGTCGGTCTGTGGATCGATCGTTCACCAGAGATGATCGCCGCGCTGCTGGGGATTCTAAAGGCAGGTGGGGCATATTTACCTCTCGATCCGAACTACCCCGATGCACGATTAGCCTATATCTTGAAAGACGCCGAAAGCAATTTTAATTTTCCTGTCATCATATGCAGTGTAGACAGTAATAAACTACAGGATACCAATCGATTAATAGGATTAGGAAAACGCGTCCTGGGTCTTCAAACAGATGGGGAGATTGTCGTTCTTCTGGAAGGTGAACCGGGGAATTATGATGAAACAGATGCCATTACCGGTGCTGCTAAACCTGATCCACTTGTATATGTTATTTACACCTCGGGTTCGACTGGAACACCGAAGGGCGTGATGGTAACTCACCCCTCAGTGGTGAATCATGCGTTAAACCTGCGAAACCTTTTCCAATTCCGACCAGCAGATCGGATGCTCCAATTCATTTCATTAAGCTTCGATGCCTCAGCGGAAGAGATCTTTCCTACCATGATTAGTGGTGCTGCTTTGGTGTTGCTTGAAGCTGGTCGGGAAACTAGTGCCGGAGAAATCATCCTCTACTGTGACCAGCAACATGTCAGTCTTCTGCATATGCCAGCCCCCTTCTGGCATCAGTGCATTGACGAAATGCTTGGTGAAGGTTTGAGGATGCCTAAAAGTCTGCGACTGGTATTAGTCGGAGGTGAAACCCCTGCTGTAGATAAGATAAAAACCTGGCAAGAATTAGGGGGTAACAGTCAGGTATTCATTAACGCTTATGGGCCAACTGAGGCTACCATTACAGCGACTGCTTACCAGATGACATTAGGTGAAGATAAGCTGCCCGAGAAGCTACCCATCGGGCGACCCCTGGTTAATGTTCAGATCTATATCCTTATGCCATCCCCAAGTCGTCCAGTGCAGCACCTGGAGTTGGCGCCGGTCGGGGTGACTGGTGAGCTTTATATTGGTGGAGCAGGAGTGGCGCGGGGTTATCTCAATCAACCTGAACTGACCCTTGATAATTTTATCGATAATCCATTTGGCGCTGGACGGTTATACCGGACAGGAGATCTGGCGCGTTTTCTGCCTGATGGGAATCTGGAATTTCGGGGACGGAGCGATGAACAGGTAAAATTACGCGGTTTTCGGATTGAGTTAGGTGAGATTGAATATGTCCTCCGCCAGTATCCTGGTGTAAATTCCGTTGTTGTCGTTGTTCGTGAAGATATACCCGGGGATAAGCGTCTGGTTGCCTATATTGTGCCTGCGGATGAAAGAACCAACCTGGAGGACGAAGCCCAAGATTTAGCACCGATCGGTGGCTTAAATCCAGTAATGTTACGGGAAGCTGTCTCAAAGAAGTTGCCCGAATACATGGTTCCTGGCGCCTATGTGTTTTTAAAGGAACTCCCACTGACATCAACAGGTAAGGTAGATCGACGACGTTTACCAGCACCAACTGGTGAACGCCTGGCTACTGCCAGCACCTATCGCCCACCTCACACCCCTACAGAGGCAATCCTGGCTGGGATTATCGAGCAGGTGCTGGGTCTCCAACGAGTAGGTGTGGACGATAATTTCTTCGAACTCGGTGGGCATTCCTTATTAGCAACGCGAGTAGTATCTCGGATCCGTAACACGTTAAAAGTCGAAATACCTTTACGAACCCTGTTCGAGGCTCCAACAGTGGCTGGCCTATCACAGCAGGTTGAATCAGTCATCCGGAGTAGCTCTGGCACAGAGCTGCCTCCGATCGTTTCACTTGATAGAGATCAAGTCACTGGTTTGCCGGTCCAAACCCCTCCATTATCCTTCGCCCAGCAGCGTCTCTGGTTTCTAGATCAACTCTCACCTGGGAACCTGTTTTACAACCTGCCTTTAGTGGTTCGCGCCAGGGGGGTGTTAGATATATCTGCTTTAGAAAAGGCGGTGAATGAAATCGTACGCCGGCACGAAAGCCTTCGCACAAATATTCAAACAAACGATGGGAAACCAGTCCAGGTAATTAAACCGCACAGATCTATCGTTATCCCGGTAGAAGATTTACGAAATTTTCAAACCAACGATCTTGTACAATCTGCGGTAGATGTCGCCCTGACCATGGTTCAAAGCGAAGTCAATCGGCCTTTTAA
The DNA here is from genome assembly GCA_964354345.1 of uncultured Anaerolineaceae bacterium. Taxonomy (GTDB): domain Bacteria; phylum Chloroflexota; class Anaerolineae; order Anaerolineales; family UBA4823; genus CAYGZL01. The sequence goes on from CAYGZL010000069.1 coordinate 5,815, forward strand.
CCTGGAAACAGATCCACTACTGCGGGTGAAGATCATCCGTATCGCCGATAATGACACGATTATTCTGATGATTATGCACCATATCGTGTCCGATGGTTGGTCAATGGGTGTCCTTTTGCGGGAAATTTCTGTGTTATATACAGCCTTCGAAGGAAGCAGTCAACAGCCAGCCATGCATAAGTTGCCGGAGTTGAGCATCCAATACGCCGAGTTTGCTCAATGGCAACGAAATTGGTTACAAGGGGAAGTGTTGGATCGGCAATTAAATTACTGGAAGAAGCAACTTGCCAGTCATCCCGGCATGTTAGATTTGCCAACCGATCATCCGCGTCCTGCAGTCCAGAGTTGGCGCGGAGCTACCCTCGCATTTAATTGGCCCCAGGCGCTTTCGGAGAAATTCCTTGAGTTGTGCCGGATGGAAGGGGTTACCCCTTTCATGGCATTATTGGCCGTTTTCCAAACGCTGCTTTATCGTTACTCAGGACAGGAAGATATCAGTGTCGGTACAGCAATTGCTAACCGAAACCTGGCGGAGATCGAGCCTTTGATCGGCTTCTTTGTAAACACCTTGGTCATGCGGGTTGACCTGTCAGGACAGCCAGGTTTTCGCAATTTATTAAAACGAGTACGCGAAGTAGCCATTGGTGCCTATACTCACCAGGACTTGCCGTTTGAGATGTTGGTTGAAGAATTACAGCCGCAGCGCGACATGAGCCACACTCCCTTATTCCAGGTCGCTTTTACCCTCCAAAATCTAAGTAACACGGAACTACAGTTTCGCAACGCACTCAGCGACCGAGAAGAACACCGTATGTCGGAACTACTGTATCACCAGGTGATGCCGGAGTTGTCCTTTGAGCCAATTGTGGTGGATAGTGGGACGGCCAAGTTCGATTTGACACTTACGATGTCCGAATCACCAACTGGCTTCCTGGGTGCGTTGGAATATAACCGTGATCTTTTCGAGCCAGAAACAATTCAACGCATGTTGCTCCATTTCCAACGGTTGGTTGAAGCTATTTTGGAAAATCCAGAACAACCGATCATTACTCTAGATATATTGACTCCAGCTGAACGACAGCAGATCCTGGTGGATTGGAATGCAACAGCGATGGATACTCCGACGGATCGTTGCGCCCATCAACTCTTCGAAGCGCATGCCGCCCAACATCCAGATGCCCTGGCTGTGATTTTCGAGGACCAATCCCTGACCTACCGTGAATTAAACCAACGCGCCAACCTGCTTTCGCATTACCTGCGCAAACAAGGGATCGGTCCTGACCACCTGGTAGGTATCTCCACCGAACGGTCTCTGGATATGGTCGTTGCGATTTTAGGGGCGATGAAATCAGGTGGATGCTACTTACCTTTGGACCCAACATACCCGGTCGAACGGTTGTCCTACATGATGCAAGATTCGCAGGTTACCGTGTTATTGACTCAAAAGGAATTAATTGAGCACTTACCCCTTGCAGATTCAGAAACTGTTGTGGGTGGTGATCCTATTTTTCAAAATCAGATAAATCCAGACTCACCCCTTTTGATATGCCTGGATACGGATTGGGAGACGATCGTGACTGAGGTGAAGGCAGATGATCCAGCAGCTGCCGATAAGACGCCTCCCAGTGGCGTTACTTCTGATAACCTCGCCTATATGATTTATACCTCTGGTTCAACTGGTCGGCCAAAGGGAACGCTGCTAAACCATCGCGGGTTGTCCAATCTGGCTGAGGCGCAGCGCCGAGCTTTCGATATCCATGAAGGTAGCCGGATCCTGCAATTTTCGCCCTTGAGCTTTGATGCCTCGGTTTGGGAGATTTTCATGGCGTTGGCGAATGGGGGTACATTGTGCCTGGCACGCCAGGAAGTTCTGGCTTCAGGTCAGGAGCTGGCTTGGTTCATGCGGGATCTGGGTATCACAACGGTGACCCTGCCGCCCTCGGTTATGCGTGTACTACCGGAAATTTCACTCCCGGTATTCAATACGATGGTTGCTGCAGGAGAGGCCTGTACGGTTGACCTGGTAAAACGCTGGGCGCCTGGAAGAAAATTCTTCAATGCTTATGGACCAACAGAAACGACAGTTTGCGCTTCAATGTACTTGTGTGATCCGACGGATCCAAACCCACCGCCAATAGGGAGACCGATCGCTAACACTCATTTGTATGTCCTCGACCGTTATGAACAACCAGTGCCGGTAGGTGTTCCAGGTGAGTTGCATGTTGCCGGGGTTAGTGTTGCTCGAGGATATTGGAATCAGCATGAAATGACTTTGGCTAAGTTTATTTTAAATCCTTTCGAACAGGAATCTGGTGGCAACCGACCATTAATCAACCGTCGGGGAAAACCTTTCGACCGGCTGTATAAGACGGGTGACCTGGTACGCTATCGCACCGATGGAAATATCGAATTTTTAGGCAGGGTTGATCAGCAGGTCAAAGTTCGTGGTTTCCGCATCGAGTTAGGCGAAGTTGAAACAATTCTCCTGAAATTCCCAGGGATCAAGGAAGGCGTGGTCGTCGCCCGGGAAGATACCCCAGGAGATAAGCGCCTGGTGGCTTATGTGGTGCCAAAGGAAGAACATGAAGCAGGAGCTCCCAGCCAGAAGCCTTTGGTTCCTGAGCTACGTGAGTTCATGCGTAAGAGCTTGCCGGAGTATATGGTTCCGTCGATATTTCTCATTATGGCCTCCCTGCCTTTGTCGCCTAGTGGAAAAATAGACCGGCGGGCATTACCAGCTCCGGATGTCGAACGACCAACTCTGGCCAGCGCTTATATCGCACCGCGCAATCCGATTGAAGCCAGGTTGGTGGAGATTTGCGCTAATTTATTGGGTTTAGATAAAGTCGGCATTTACGATAATTTCTTCGAACTGGGTGGGCACTCGTTGTTAGCGACCCAGTTTATCTCACGAGTTCGTGATGCCTACCAGGTGGAGCTCCCGCTCCGTGAACTATTCGTATCGCCAACCCCAGCTGCAATCGCTGAGAAAGTCAATCTGTTGATAGAACAATCTGCTGTTGAAACTCAAAAGCGGGCGGTCATAGAAGAATCCACAGAGCCTCAAAACCAACCGGAAAAAGCCAGGTTGGCTAACATATTACAACAACTCAGTCAATTATCAGAAGAGCAGGCAAAGGCATTGTTAGAAGCGAAAAGAAAGGGTCAGGCATGACAGACGGAGCTCCTGAACAACCATCCCGCCCGAAATCTCAACCTGGTAAGAGGGAAGATGGATTTCCTGGCCCTGCAGTTCCGCTGCCAAATGATCATCAGAGTCTGGCAGTATCTGAGGCAGGGATTGATATAATTAATCTCGTTGCTGGATTGGCTGATCTTTCTCCAGATAAACGTGCATTATTAGAATTGCTACTCCAGGAGCAAGGGCTGAGTCTCGAAGATCTGGTTGGGCAGCTCGAAGAAACCTCTGCGAAAGCTCAACCTGATCGTGCTGGAATCCAATTCGCGTCTATACCACATCTCATACGAGAATCGGGCGACCTGACAACCTATAGATTTCCTTTATCATTTGCTCAGCAACGCCTATGGTTCCTCGATCAATGGTCGCCTGGCAGTCCCCTGTATAATATCCCTACGGCTCTACGCCTGATTGGACCGCTGAGTATTCCTGCCCTGGAACGCAGTCTAAATGTGCTTATTTGCCGCCACGAAACATTGCGCACGACATTCATTGAAGATAAAGGGCAGCCATCTCAGATCATTGCCCCTCAATTGACCCTATGTGTTCCGGTAATTGATTTACAACACTTACCATCTACGAACCGAGAAATCGAAGTACTACGTTTAGTGGCTGAAGAAGCCTCGAAACCATTCAACCTGAGCACAGGTCCATTGTTAAGGGTGGTTTTATTTCGTTTAAACCCGAATGACCACCTGATTGTTTTAACGATGCATCACATTGTTGCGGATGGCTGGTCGATGGGTGTATTAACGAATGAAATGGCTTTGCTATACCAGGCCTACAGCAGTGCAGAAAAACAAGGCAGCCAGCCAGATATGTCAACGATCATGCCAGAACTGCCGGTTCAATATGCCGATTATGCTGCCTGGCAGCAGGGATGGCTGAAAGGCGAGGTTCTTGAGGAGCAGCTTGCTTATTGGAAACAGAAATTATCCGGTATCCAATCCCTGATCAACTTACCGACCGATCGACCCAGACCGGCTACAATTACTTATCGAGGCGCTTATTGTAACTTCCATTTGCTCTCTGAATTATCGCAGAGCTTATCCAACCTGGCGCACCAGGAAGATACGACCTTATTTATGGTTTTGCTGGCGGCTTTTCAGGTTCTCCTTTATCGTTACACCAATCAAGACGACATCTGTGTAGGTACCCCTGTTGCCAACCGAAATCGATCAGAAATTGAGGGATTAATTGGTTTTTTCGTAAATACGCTGGTGTTACGCGGTGATTTATCCGGTGAGCCGGGATTTCGGGATTTCTTAAAAAGAATCCGTGAAACAACTCTGGATGCAATTGCTCATCAAGATATACCATTCGAGGTGGTGGTGGATGCTGTTCAACCAGAACGGGACTTGAGCCACCCCCCATTATTCCAGGTCATGTTCTCTTTAGTCAAGGATCCTCCGAAATCACGCACGCTGCCAGTATCGGGATTGACCTTGACACCTATCGAAGCGCATAGTGGGACTGCAAAATTTGACCTTACCCTGGTGATGAACGAAGGCTCGCACGGAACTACTGTTTCGCCGGGTATTGGGGGAATGTTGGAATATAATTTATCGCTTTTTGAGCCAGCTACGATTGAACGTTTACTCGGGAGTTTTCAGGTTTTATTAGCAGGAATTATTCATAATCCAGACGAATCGATCGCCACCCTCCCCATTCTGTCGGAGAGTGAGAGAAAGACCCTGTTGATTGATTGGAATTCCACCTCCCAGGAGTATCCTTACCAGTACTGCGTCCATCAGCTAATTGAACAACAGGTTGAAATCCATCCGGATCGGATTGCTGCTGTGTTTGATGGTATGGTCTATGAAGAAGATGCGGTTGATCAACAATTGACTTATCGTGAGTTAAACCGGAGAGCAAACCAGCTTGGTCATTACCTGCGTAAACTTGGGGTTGGACCTGAAACGCTAGTTGGGATCTGTATCGAGCGATCAATAGAAATGTTAGTCGCGGTGCTGGGGGTTTGGAAGGCTGGCGGTGCTTATTTACCTCTGGACCCAGCCTTTCCAAAGGATCGGCTCGAATATATGCTGGATGATGCTGCTGGCTATGGTTTAGCTGGTAAATTGCTGGTGTTGACAAACGAGGCGCTTAAAAACAAGCTAACGATTAATCCTCAGCAATTAATTTGCCTCGATTCAGGCTGGTTGTCGATCAGTCAGGAAAGCGAAGCGCAAGTCGTCAGCCAGGTTGCTCCTCAGAATTTATCCTACGTAATCTACACCTCCGGATCTACAGGCAAACCCAAAGGTATTCTGATTCATCACCTGGGTTTGACGAATTTTGTTACCAATTACGCTCGTGTGCTGACCCCTATGTCTGGCTGTCGAACGTTGCAGTTTGCATCTTTTAATTTTGATGCCTGGCATGGCGAGGTGATGACAACATTGACATCCGGTGGAACAATCTATCTGACACAGCGAGAAACGATTTTATCGCCTGAAACGCTGCATGAGTTTATCCAGAAACACAGGCTTACCTCAGCGTTAATCTCACCTGCCATGCTACGCCTTCTGTCAGAAGATAATTTACCCGATTTGCAGTATGTCATGTCTGGAGGGGATGTCTGTTCACTCGAAATCGCTGTCCGGTGGGCGCCAGGTCGTAATTTTTACAATGGTTATGGACCGACCGAGGTTACAGTTGGACAGACAGCATATGAAGTAAAACAAATTCCCGATGGGGTAAGTAGTGTACCAATTGGTAGACCTTTAGCTAATTTACGCGCTTATATTATAGACTCACACCGGCAACCAGCTCCGATCGGTGTCCATGGAGAAATCCTGCTTGGGGGTGCAGGTGTTGCTCGCGGCTATATCAACCAACCCGAATTAACCGCAGAGAAGTTCATCCCCGATCCCTTTGCGCAGCTCACGCGGATCGAGGCGGTTGCCTCTCCATTTCCGCAACCGATGATGTATCGTACGGGAGATTTAGGTCGGTTCCTGCCAGATGGCACCATAGAATGCCTGGGACGTGTAGATCAACAGGTAAAAGTAAGGGGTTTCCGGATTGAGATTGGTGAAATTGAAGCGGTTATCAGGGAGATGCCAGGGGTACAGGATACGGTTGTGATTGTTCGAGACGAACAACGCCTGGATGGGTCAGGGCGAACAATATCCACGGGCGACAAACAATTAATCGCCTATCTAACAGTGAAAAAGAGTATGGATCTTTCCATCGCGGGAATGCGAGCATTTTTGAGGGATCACATTCCGGAATATATGATCCCTTCGATTTTGATGATTTTAGAAGAGATCCCACTTCTTCCTACCGGGAAAATTAACCGTCAAGCATTGCCTGAACCGGGCTTGGATCGCAGTGATTTTGGGGTGACCTACGTTGCGCCTCGCTCGCCGCAAGAAGAAATTATCGCCAATATCCTCGCTCAAATATTGGGTTTGGACGAGGTAGGCATTTTCGACAATTTCTTCGAACTTGGTGGTCATTCACTTCTTGCAACGAAGGTTATCTCACGTCTGAAAGAAGCCTTCCAGGTGGATGTTCCCTTAAGATTGATATTTGAAGCTCCAACGGTCGTCGAGCTGGCTGAGAAGATGAATGGACTCCAGAATCAAGCACTGGGAGTCTGGAGTGGTCCGATTACGAAGCTGCCGCGCCAGGAGGGGAACGGATTACCGGTGGGCGAGATACCTCTATCTTTCGCTCAGCAGCGCTTATGGTTCTTAGACCAATTTGAGCCCGGATCTACATACTACAATATTCCTTCCGTTGTTCGATTGTCAGGTGTTTTAAATGAGAGCGCCTTGGAACAAAGCCTGAACGAAATAGTCCGCCGGCATGAAATTCTGCGTACGACGATCACGACAATCGAGGGTCGTGCGATCCAGGTGATTGCGCCTGAACATAGGATTGCCCTACCGGTGATAGATTTACGCCATCTTTCCTGGCAAGAACGGGAGGCAGAAGCACGCCGCTTAATATCTATAGAAACTAATCGGACATTTCAGTTAGATCAAGGTCCTTTATTACGTGCGGTTTTGATCAGGATGGGTAATTCGGAACTGCTGTTCCGCGATCATCTGGAAACAACCTCTTTTAACGGTAAGGTCGATATTCAATCTGAGGCTAATCTTCCTCAGTGGCTCTTTGTTTTGACGATTCACCATATCATCTCCGATGGTTGGTCAATGGGTGTTTTTATTCGTGAGATAGCTGCTCTCTATCCTGCTCTGGCGGGGGAGATAACAGTGAAGGATATTGCCCTGCCTGAGTTGCCGATCCAATATAGTGATTATGCCGCCTGGCAACGGAATTGGTTCCAGGGGGAGGTATTAGAAAACCAGCTCTTATACTGGAAGAAACAACTGCATAGATTGCCGCCCTTGTTAAGTTTACCGACCGATTGGCCGCGCCCTGCGGTTATGACTACACGCGGTGCCTTAAAGTTCTTCAAATTACCCCCAGTTTTGCTTAATTCCCTGGATGCTCTCTGCCACCAAGAGGGCGTAACCTTATTTATGATCCTCCTGGCTGCCTTCCAGATTTTATTATATCGCTATACCAGACAGGAGGACATCTTCGTCGGTACGCCCATTGCTAACCGCAATCGCGCTGAAATTGAGAGCCTGATTGGTTTCTTCGTCAATACTTTAGTGTTACGCACCGATTTAACTGGCAATCCCTCCTTCCGCGAATTACTCAAACGGGTACGCGAGGTTGCTTTGGGAGCTTATGCACATCAGGATATTCCCTTTGAGATGTTGGTGAATGAGCTCCAACCGGAACGGAACACCAGTCACACCCCGCTCTTTCAAGTGATGTTTGTTTTACAAAACCTACCTAAGACTGAATTAACCCTACCAGAATTAAAACTGGCTTCGGTCGATGTTGAAAAACAAGTTTCAGAATTTGATTTAACTTTGACGATCATCGCAGACCATAAGAATACGGGAGAAGTAAGTTCATTCGAAGGTATGTTTGAATTCAACACAGATTTATTTGATGCAGGCACGATTGAGCGGATGATCGGCCATTTTCAAGTCTTATTAAAGGGCGTTATTGATCGTCCGGATATGCACCTGAGCGAACTGCCGCTCTTGACTCCCTCTGAATGGGAGAAGATAATTGTCGAGTGGAATCACAGCCGTATACCGGATGCGGGGAACCTGGCAACACCAGACAGACTCATTCATCAGTTGATTGAAATCCAGGCTGACCTTAATCCGGATGCGGTGGCATTAGTGATGGCGCACCCACACCAGCAGGCTGCTGAAAAACTGCCTTATCGCGATTTAAACCAGCGCGCCAACCATTTAGCGCACCTTTTAGTTGAGTTAGGGGTGGGACCAGAAATCATTATCGGGTTGTGTCTGGACCGTTCTCTAGACATGATTGTAGGTATGTTGGCAGTAATGAAAGCGGGAGGCGCTTTCTTACCCTTAGATCCGACTTATCCCCGAGAACGCCTGGCATTCATGTTGGCTGACGCGCAAGTAAAAATCCTCTTGACACACGCCAGGCTGGTGAACTCCCTTCAGCTCCCCGAATTTCAGAATGCTGGTTTACAAATTATTAGCCTGGATGTTGATTGGCCAGTGATTGGAAAACAACCAGATCACAACATTTCGATAGAAATGACAGGCGATGAATTAGCTTATGTGATCTACACCTCAGGATCAACAGGTAAGCCCAAAGGGGTTATGATCTCACATGCTGTGATTGCTAACCATTGCCGAGATATAGTTTGGAGGTATGGCATCTGTCAGGATGATCACATTCTTCAGTTTGCTTCGATCAATTTTGATGCGGCTCTGGAGGAAGTGTTTATGGCATTGATCATCGGTGCTCAACTGGTGATACGCGATAATGAAATTTGGACTGCGCCTGAATATCACCAGGTAATTCTTGAGTATGCCGTTTCTGTAATTGAAGCCACACCTGCTTACTGGCGTCAATGGGTAAGTTATCTGGCTGATACAGACCGTCCTGCGGATCTAATGTTTCGTCAGGAATCCCACGTACGGTTGGTTATTCTTGGCGGTGATGTGCTGCCTTTGGAAAGTGTCAACCTTTGGCGACAGACCGCCCTGGGAAATGTCCGGTTGTTGAATACTTATGGACCAACCGAAACGACCATCACTGCCACTACCTTTACTGTCCCGTTACCCGCTGAGGAAACCGACGTTTTTAACGATAACCAGCGGGCTGCAGTCTTCGGGCGTATTCCCATCGGACGACCCCATCCGCGCCGCTCTGCCTATATTTTGGATAAATTCGGCAATCCCACCCCCATCGGGGTGCCAGGTGAATTATACCTGGGAGGGGCTTACCTGGCCCGCGGCTATCTAGATCGTCCAGATCTGACTGAAGAAAAGTTTATCCCAGATCCATTTGCTGGCGAGTGGAGGGAGCAGGTAGATCTACCTCCGGAACTACCGTTTCGTCGGGCAGAAACATCCCCCCAACCAGCAATCACGCAGCACCGATTGTATCGCACAGGTGATCTGACCCGCTTTCTACCCGATGGAAATATTGATTTTCTGGGGCGCGTCGATCAACAAGTTAAGCTTCGCGGTTTTCGGATTGAGTTGGGAGAAATTGAAGTTTCCTTACTTCAGCATCCCAGAGTGAAGGATGCGGTTGTGCTGTTACACGAGCATCGCGACCATCCACCTGGCGAAAAACTTCTCGTCGCTTACGTAACTCAGAAAGAAGACGCCACGGGCGAACAGACTCCACTGACTGTACTGGATCTACGGACTCACCTGAAGAATATTTTACCGGATTATATGCTGCCAGCGATCTTTATGATCCTGGAAGCGATGCCACTTACCCCGAATGGGAAAATTAACCGTCAGGCTCTCCCCCATCCCGATGCTGCTCCAGAACTACTGTTTCGCCAGGCGCGGACTGCTAGTACTTACCAGCCCCCCCGTACACCGGTGGAGCAAATCCTGGTGAGGATTTGGGAACAGGCTCTTGGTCTCGAAAAAGTTGGCATCCATGATAATTTCTTCGAACTGGGTGGCGATTCTATCCTGTCTATCCAGGTGATTGCTAAAGTTAACCAGGCTGGTTTATTGCTCACCCCGCGCCAGATGTTCGAAGCCCAAACAATTGCCCAACTGGCGGTCTTAGCTGGTACAGCCAGGGCTGTCCAGGCTGAACAAGGCCTGGTTACAGGCAACTTCCCACTGACGCCGATCCAGCGCTGGTTTTTTGCTCAGAATTATCCTGAATCCTGGTATTGGAATCAGGCGTTACTGTTTGAGGTAAAATCCACCCGTCCGGATGCCTCCGGAGCTACTGTTCCGCCCGGAACTAACGTTCCGCCGGGTATGGATCAGGCAGTGTTGCTGGAGGCTTTCCGCCATCTCCTCCGTCATCATGATGTCTTGCGCACGCGCTTCTTGCGTACGCAAGACACCCACCAGCCCGGAACAATTGTTTCACCGGAGGAGTGGCAGGCAAGCATTGCCCTTCCCGAAGAATTACACCTTGACGAGCAGGGCTGGATCAGTTGGGTTGATCTCAAAGAGTTTGATGAAGCCTCGATCGCCGCAGAAATCGAGAAACATGCGATTGTCGCGCAAGCGAGTCTGAACCTGGAAGCGGGTCACCTGGTCAACATTGTCTACTTCGACACTGGGCCTGGGCGGGTAGACCGGTTGCTGATTGTGATCCATCATCTCGTGATAGATGGTGTCTCATGGCGGATTTTATTAGAGGATTTATTTTCAATTTTCCAACAGTTAACTCGGGGAGAAGAAGTCCAACTCACATCGAAAACAACTTCTTATCGTAACTGGGCGGAACAGCTCAAATCATATGCTCATCATCCGCAAGTAGATGCTGAACTTTCGTATTGGGAGGAAGTTTCACGGGATCCAGCTCTGCTCATACCAGTATCGGAACTACTGTATCGCGAGGATCCGTATGGGATGAATGATGAAGCTTCCGCGCGCGTCTTAAACATTGCATTCACTAAGGAGGAGACTACAGCTCTATTGCAGGAAGTACCCCCCGTATATGGAACCGAAATCAACGATGTCTTGCTGACTGCTCTCCTCCAATCCTATGCTGAGTGGAGTGGATATCAAACGGAACTATCATTTCGCCGCGAACCAGTTCGTTTATTGGTGGCGTTGGAAGGGCATGGGCGGGAGGATATCCTCAGCGCTGTTGATCTATCACGAACAGTCGGGTGGTTTACCAGCAATTACCCTCTTTGTTTGGAGATAAGAGGAGAGTTAGGTCCGGGAGAAGCCTTAAAGGCAGTAAAGGAACAAATCCGGCGAGTACCGAGGAATGGGATTGGTTATGGATTATTGCGGTATATTCGGCAAGCCCCGCAACTCATCGGGCAAGCCTGGCCAGAAGTTAGTTTCAATTATTTGGGTCAGGTGGATCGCTTATTGGTTGATCAGGATTCTGCTGGTGCTGAGTTGCTGTTCCGACCCGCAAAAGAGAGTATCGGTCCTTCGCATAGTTTAAATAACCCACGGCAGTCTTTGATTGATATTAACGGTGGTATCGCGGGTGGAAGATTGAGCCTGGATTGGACATACAGTGCCAAATTGCACAGCCAGGCAAGTATTGCCTCTTGGGCAGGTCTATATCAGGAGTCAATCCGTGCTATTATTGCTCACTGCCGCTCGCCTCAGGCGGGTGGGTATACGCCTTCTGATTTCCCATTGGCAGGCGTCGACCAGGCCAAACTGGATCAGATGTTAAAAAAGATCAATAAACGAGGCAAAAGCTAAGGCGAGCATATCGCCACGGAACTACTGTTTCGCCGGAACTACTGTTTCGCAAGGAATACCGCCAATGAGTCAGCGTATCATCGAAGATATTTATCCCCTCTCACCGATGCAAGAAGGCATGTTGTTTCATAGCCTGTACGCACCTGAAACAGGCATGTATTTTGAGCAGCTTACCTGTACACTAAACGGCGAATTGGATAGGCTCGCCTTTGAGCGCGCCTGGCAGCAAGCAGTTCAAAATAATCCTATCCTACGCACGTGTTTTCTGTGGGAGGATGTGGAACATCCGCTTCAGGTCGTTTTTAAACAGGTGGATTTCACAATCTCCTTTCACGATTGGAGAGAGATCTCAGAAAATGAGCAACATCTAAAGCTGGAGTCGTTGCTCCGAACGGACCGTGAAGGTGGTTTTAACCTGGCAGAGGCTCCGCTGATGCGTTTAACCCTGATCCAATGTGGCGCGGATCTACACCAACTGATTTGGAGTCACCATCATCTTTTACTAGATGGTTGGTCGTTTCCACTCTTACTCAAGGAAGTATTTACAACCTATGAAGCCTTTAGCCAGGGGAGGTCAATCTATCGACCCCCTGTTCGCCCTTATCGAGATTATATTTTCTGGTTACAAGCACAAGACTTAAACCAGGCTGAACTTTATTGGCGTGACCTCCTCAAAGGATTCACCGCGCCAACCCCCTTAGTCGTCGATCGATTGGTGGACGCAGAAAATAAATACGATACATCCGGGAAAGAAATGTCGGAACTACCGTTTCGACCGGAATTGCCCTCGGAACTACTGCTTCGACAGGAAGCTCCGATCATTAAGCGCCGGCTTTCTATCGAAGTGAGTAAGGCGTTGCGCAGTCTGGCTCAAGCCCAACAAGTCACACTTAACACCCTGGTTCAAGGCGCTTGGGCGACATTGCTCAGCCGGTATAGTGGCGAGTCGGATGTCGTTTTTGGATCCACGGTCTCGGGCCGTCCAGCCGAACTGGCTGGGGTTGATACAATGTTAGGATTATTTATAAATACCTTACCGGTCCGCGTGCACATTAATCCCGAACGATTATTGGGTGAATGGTTGCGTGAAATTCAAAGCGGGCAGGCAGCCCATCGGCAATTTGAATATACACCTCTGGTACGCATTCAGGAATGGAGCGACATCCCGCGTGGCATCCCCCTCTTCGATAGCATTCTTGTCTTTGAAAATTATCCCATCGACGCCTCGTTGAATGAGCTCGAAACTACTGTTTCGCCTGGCCGCCTGCAAATCCAGGATGTACGTCACGTAGCCAGTACGAATTATCCTCTAACCCTGGTCATATCTCCCGGAGCAGAGATCGGAATTGAGCTAGCTTATGACAGCCAGCGTTTCGATCGAGGTACAATTATTCGCTTAATCGGTCATTATGCCACCTTACTGGAGGGGATGGTTGGTGGAGCCGATCAGAAACTGGCAGAATTACCCCTGTTAACCCAGGTTGAGCAAGACCAACTATTGGTAGGTTGGAATTCGGCCCCATTGGCTTTACCAGAACCAGCTCTGATGCATCGTTTGTTTGAAACGCAGGCAAGTCAGACTCCGCAGGCAGTCGCCGTAATATTCAGCACGACTCGAGCTGTGGCTGAAAAGGAAATCTCTGGCAGCGACGGACCGGAATTACCGTTCCGCTCGGAACTACCGTTTCGCTATGTTTCGCAGAAAGCAACTGTAACGCCGGGCAGTACCGAAAGCCAACTGCAATTAACTTACTTTGCGCTAAATCAACGCGCTGACCGTCTGGCGGATTACTTACGGGCATCAGGTGTTGGTCCAGATGTGCTGGTGGCAATCTGCCTGGAGCGCTCTATCAACCTGGTAGTGGCTATTTTGGGTGTGCTGAAAGCGGGGGGCGCTTATCTACCGCTTGATCCGAATTATCCTCTCGAGCGGTTGACCTTCATGTTACAGGATGCTGCGCTGGGTTTACAATTGCCAGTTCTGCTCACACAGACGGATCTCGTCGAGCGATTTCCTGTTTTTCGAGCGACTTTTGTTGCCGGTCATATTATTTGCCTGGATGCAGATTGGCCGATGATTGGTGCCGATCTCATTGCAAAGGATACCGCGTCTATTACGCAGAGTCCGGATACCCTCGCTTATGTGATCTATACTTCTGGGTCAACAGGTACGCCGAAAGGTGTGATGGTCAGCCACCGCTCATTGGTGAATCACGCACTTAACCTGACCAGACAGCTTGATTTGCATCCTGGAGACCGGATGCTACAATTTATCTCGCTCAGCTTCGACGCCGCGGGGGAGGAGATCTTCCCAACCCTAATGAGTGGATCCTCATTGGTATTGCCTGAAAGCAGTCGAGAAATCAGCGGAGCTGAGTTGATCCGCTACTGCGATCAACAGCAGATAACAATTCTCCACCTGCCCGCCGCATTTTGGCACCAATGTGTTGATGAAATGGTTGCCGAAAAGATTGCTGTACCGCACAGTCTGAGGGTACTATTTATCGGGGGTGAAGCTCCAGCGATTGACAGGCTCGAGTCCTGGCAAAAGATGGGCGGGCAAGAGATTGTAGTCATCAATGGCTATGGCCCAACAGAGACAACCATTACAGCTACCACCTACCGCATAGAAGCCGACATTGGGGAATTGCCAGACCGACCGGAACTACTGTTCCGCAATTACCGTTTCGGCCGGAACTACTGTTCCGACGGGTTGCCGATCGGGAAACCGTTGAGCAACGTGCAAGTGTATGTTGTATCTCCCTCAAATATTAAAAACCTGGTACCTGTGCATGTTACCGGAGAATTATTAATTGGCGGGTCAGGTGTCGCGCGTGGATATTTGAATCGGGTAGAGTTAACCAATGAAAAATTCATATCGAATCCATTTGGAGATGGGAAGGTATACCGTACCGGCGATCTGGTGCGTTACCTTCCAGATGGTAACCTGGTATTCATTGGACGGGTAGATGATCAGGTTAAGCTGCGCGGCTTTCGGATTGAGTTAGGAGAAATTGAAGCAAGCTTGAGAAGCTACCGCTCAAACGCAGGTCAATCAGTTATTAAAGATGTTGCAGTGATTGTCAGACAGGATCAATTAGATAAAAGAACTACCGTTTCGCCCGGAACTACTGTTCCACCGGGTATTGGAGAAAAACGCCTGGTGGCGTACCTGGTACTGGCAGACGGGATTACCAGGTTGCCCGTTACAGAAATTATTGGTTATTTACGCACCCGCTTGCCTGAATATATGCTGCCCGTAGCGTTCGTAAGCCTGGCAGCTTTACCTCTGACTCCTGGCGGAAAAGTTGATCGCCGGGCTCTATTGGCCATGCCAGCGCCGGATCTTCCCCATGAAATCCGCCCGCCTGGGAGTGTGGTTGCACCCCGCTCAGCGGTGGAAGAAATCCTGGCGGGCTTGTGGATCGATGTTTTACAGCCGGAACTACCATTCCGCGATGTCCCGCTGAGTATGTATGACAATTTCTTCGAGTTGGGGGGACATTCGCTTAAAGCGACTCAACTGCTCTCTCGCATCCGCCAGACATTTCAGGTAGAAGTTCGCTTACGAAGTTTATTCGATGCACCAACTATCGCAGGGATGGCCAAAACTGTAGAAACAGCGCTGGCAGCCACTCGGCTTCCTGCCGCCGGGCTTCCTGTCGCCATTCCGCCTCTACCCAGAGACCAGGCTACGGGAACTTTACTCGATACTACACCATTATCCTTCTCACAACAGCGGTTGTGGTTCCTGGACCAGCTCGATCCGGGTAACCTGTCCTACAACATTCCAACTGTGGTGAGTATCAGCGGCGATCTTAACCCAGATGCTCTGGAGGAAGCGCTAAATCAAGTCATTCAACGGCATGAGGCCTTACGTACCACCTTTGTCTCTCGACCCGAAGCCACGGATTTTAGTGGAACTACTGTTCCGCCCGGGCCGGTCCAGGTGGTAGCGTCAGAGTTGCGGATTTCTTTACCAGTGGTTGATTTACGAATGGAACTACCGTTCCGCCAGATATCCCAGCCCGAGCGTGAGCAGGAAATCCAAACTCATATCCGCCAGATCGTACTCAAACCATTCGATTTAGCGACCGGGCCGTTGCTACGGGGAGCTTTGTTGCGCGTTGCAGATACCGAATATATCCTGGTCACTGTTTTACATCACATCATAGCCGACGGCTGGTCGATCGGGATACTTATTCGCGAGCTGACCGGGTATTACCAGGCAGCAGTTCTTAACCGTAGTGCGGATAAGAAAAATGGTCTAAACAGCCAACCCGGTGAGACAGTGGTTTATCGCCCCCCAGAGCTGGCTATCCAATACGCGGATTATGCTGCCTGGCAGCGCGGTTGGTTGCAAGGGGAGGAGTTGGAACGACAGCTCGAATATTGGACGAAACAGTTGGCTGGATGCCCCCCAGTACTGGATTTACCCACGGATCGTCCACGACCGGCTATAAAAACCTCGCATGGAGCAACCGAACATATCGAACTCTCTACCGAATTATCTACCGCCATCCGGGAATTATGCCATTCGGAAGGCGTCACCCTTTACATGGTGCTCTTGGCAGCTTACCAGATTATGCTATATCGTTACAGCAGCCAGGAGGATTTTTGTGTCGGCACTGCGATCGCCAATCGCACCAGGCCCGAGCTGGAAGGGTTAATTGGTTTCTTCGTCAATACCCTGGTATTGCGCGCCGACCTGTCTGGTGAACCCAGTTTTCGAACACTGCTTCAGCGAGTACGCGAGACAGCTCTGGGCGCTTATGCCCACCAGGATATGCCGTTCGAGATGTTAGTCGAAACCCTTCAGCCGACGCGCAACCTGAGTTACACCCCTCTTTTCCAGGTGGGTTTTGATTTTCAAGAGACACCGGGTGGGGTACCGAATCTACCGTTCCGCAATCTTGGCTCTAATGTCTCACGGTTGCAGGGGGTCGAAATACCGGGTTTGAAGATCGATCCGATGGAGGTCCAGGCTGGGATTGCTCAGTTCGATATGTTGCTTTCCATGGGGCGTGCCCCACAAGGGATCATTGGATCAATCGAATACAATACCGATTTATATGATCGTTCGACGATCCAACGTTTCCTGGCGCATTTTCAAACTTTACTCAAAGCCGCTGTTAAAGATCCTGACCGATCCATCACATCCCTGGACATACTGACTGAAGACGAACGCCGCCGGATCTTGGTGGAATGGAACCAGACTGCTGCACCATTTCCCCATGATCAAACCATTCATCAACGCTTTGAAGATCAAGTCAACCAACGGCCCGAAGCGACTGCCTTGATATATGAAAACCAGGTCATAAGTTATAGAGAATTGAACCGGCGCGCCAATCAACTGGCGTATTACTTACAAACCCTGGGCGTTGGACCTGATGTACTCGTAGGGATTTCTACCGAACGGTCAATCGAGATGATTGTTGGTATCTTGGGGACTCTAAAAGCGGGTGGTGCGTACATACCTCTCGACCCGAATTATCCTGCCGACCGGCTCTCCTTCATGTTGGCAGATTCTCGAGTGCAGTTCCTGCTTACCCAGGAACACCTTCGTGAACGGTTCATAGAGCAGACCGGAACTACCATTCCGCCCGGAACTACCGTTCCGCTAGTCATCTGTCTCGACACAGATTGGCAACCGCCAGGCCGCGTAGGGGTCGACCTGTGTGTCGACCCCGACCTGTGTGTCGACCCCGATCCGGCGTCCTGCCGCCCGGCACTCAATTCCACCCGGAACTACCGTTCCGCAAGACCAGTCCCAACGATCACGGCACCGGATTATGACCCGGAACTACCGTTCCGCACGGAACTACCGTTCAGCAATCCTCCCTGCCGGGCTACCCCCGGTGATCTGGCGTATGTGATTTATACCTCGGGTTCTACCGGCAAACCTAAAGGCACATTACTGCGTCATCGCGGGCTGGTCAACCTGGTTGAAGCCCAACGCACCACCTTTCAAATCCAGGAAGGTAGCCGGGTGCTACAGTTTTCACCCTTAAGTTTTGATGCTTCAGTGTGGGAGATATTCATGGCGCTTGCGAATGGGGCGGCATTAATCCTGGCACGCCAGGAGACACTCGCCTCTGGCCTGGACTTAATCCGATTTATTAAGCAGCAAAAAGTCACCACAATAACCCTCCCCCCCTCGTTGTTGGCGACCTTGCCGGCTGATCAAATAACTGCCGAGGCTTTACCTGATTTGCGAACTGTGATCGCAGCTGGCGAGGCTTGTACGCAGGGAATCGTCGCACGCTGGGCTCCTGGAAGACATTTTTTTAACGCTTACGGACCAACCGAAACAACGGTCTGCGCCTCTTGGGCATCCGTGAATGAAAACCAGGCAGGTGACCCACCGATTGGCCATCCTTTGCCGAATATGCGCCTGTATGTTTGCGATTCACACCAACAGCCTGTGCCAGTGGGAGTCCCAGGAGAGTTACTCGTCGGTGGGGTAGGGGTCGCTAAAGGGTATCTGAATCGCCCTGATTTGACGGCGGAAAAGTTTATTCCTGATCCCTTTGGGGGGCGCTTGCAACCTGGTGTCAGTTTGATAAAAAGTACCGCAACCCTCTATCGAACGGGCGACCTGGTTCGTTACCGGTCAGATGGGAACCTGGAATTTCTAGGGCGGATAGACCAACAGGCCAAGGTGCGCGGTTTCCGAATTGAACTTGGTGAAGTCGAGGCTGCACTACGGCAGTATGAGGATGGTGATGGGCACCGGCTGCGTGAGGTAGCCGTGATTGTCCGTGGGGACACGCCCGACGACCGGCGTCTGGTTGCTTACATTATTCCTGGTGTAGGACAGGCCGGAACTACTGTTTCGCCCGGAACTACTGTTTCGCCCGGCAGCGGTTCACCCGAAGATAGTGCTATCTTAATCAACAACCTGCGGAAATACCTGCGCCAGACTCTGCCTGAATATATGATTCCTTCAGGATTCGTGATTTTAGAGGCATTGCCTCTTTCTCCGAGTGGAAAAGTTGATCGCAAGGCTTTGTCTCAGCCGGAACTACTGTTCCGCGATGCACCGCACGATTTACGCCAACAGGTGGGGAGTATTTATCTGGCGCCGCGTACTCCAATCGAATTGGAATTAGCACGCCTCACAGCTGCTCTGCTTAACATTCCATGGATAGGTGAACAATCACCGGTGGGTGTTAATGATAATTTCTTTGAGTTGGGTGGACACTCCCTTCTGGCTACCCAATTTATCTCCAGAATGCGCTCTGCTTTTCAAGTTGAGTTGCCTCTCCGGGTTTTATTTGAACATCCCACCATTGCTGAATTGGCAATAGAAATAGAAAAATCCCAACAAACCGGCGCCCATCCTCCTGGAACTACCGTTCCGCCCGGAACTACTGTTCCGCCGCCAGCTATCCAGGCTGTCTCCAGGGAGGCCCGTCGAATGAAACGTTCGCAGGTAGAAGGTTCGAATAACAATGAGTGATGCTGATAACGAAGAAGTATTCGTTTTTCCTGCTTCATTTGCCCAACAACGCCTGTGGTTCCTGGATCAATTTGACCCAGGTAGCCCATTTTATAATATTCCGACTGCGATCCGGATAATTGGAAAACTGGATGTGGCTGCCATGACGCGGGTATTGAACGAAATTGTACAGCGCCACGAAGCTCTCCGCACCACCTTTTCCATGATTGATGGTCTACCAGTCCAGGTAATTCATCCTGAATGGACCTTACCGCTACCTGTGATTGATCTGCGCCACCTGCCAGAAAACCAGCGCAACCAGGAAGCCCGCCGCCTGGCAAACCAGGAAGCACGTCGCCCATTCGACCTTAATCGTGGCCCACTCTTGCGCGCATCTTTATTACTTCTCGCAGCCCAAGAGTATGTTGCCCTCTTCACGATGCACCATATCGTCTCAGATGGTTGGTCGATGGGTGTCCTGGTTCGTGAAATAACGATCCTTTATGATGCCTTCTCCAACGGTCGTCCCTCGCCACTCCCTGATCTACCAATCCAATATGCTGATTTCTCAGTCTGGCAACGCGATTGGTTGCAGGGTGAAGTTCTCGAAGAGCAATTGTCGTACTGGGAGAAGCAACTGGGTCCGAATATGGGAACTACTGTTCCGCCGGATACTACTGTTCCGCCGGATGACGTTCACGGAACTACATCCGCAACTACCGTTTCGGCAGGGTGGGTTGTAAACCCACCATCCCGTTCCCCTGTCTTAGAATTACCTGCCGACCATCCACGCCCGGCGGTTTTGACCAGTCGCGGCGCGACGCATTCACGTATCTTGCCCCCACACCTGACCGGACGCTTGAAAGCGCTTGGTAAGCACGAAGGGGCAACCCTGTACATGGTTTTACTGGCAGGTTTCCAAATTTTACTCAGTCGTTATACAGGTCAGGTAGATATCGCCGTCGGTTCCCCAATTGCCAATCGTAACCGGGCAGAAATAGAACCTCTGATTGGGATATTCATCAATACATTGGTTTTCCGAACTGATCTTTCAGGCAATCCCAGTTTCCGAGCATTATTACATCGCGTACGAGAAGTTACTCTCGGCGCTTATGCTCACCAGGATATCCCCTTCGAGCTGTTAGTAGAACGTCTGAAAGTCGAACGGGACATGAGTCATAGCCCGCTGTTCCAGGTCATGTTTATCGTTCAAAACGCGCCCGTTAAGGCGCAACGGTTGGCGGGTTTAACTTTTGAGACGATTGAGCTGCACAGCGGTACATCTACATTCGATATCACCGTCTCGATCAGCGAGATGGAAAATGGCTTGGATACTGCCATCGAGTACAACACGGATTTGTTCGAAAAAGCTACGATTGAACGAATGTTGCAGCATTTCCAGGTTTTACTGGAAGGGGCAGTTGAGCGTCCTGATCGACCGATTGTTGAGTTACCCTTATTAACCACATCCGAACAGAGGCAGATTCTTGAGACATGGAATGATACAGATTGTGATTATTTTGATAATCCGGGGCTATCAAGCACCTGGCAAGAGCAACTCGCACTGAGCGGAGTGCCTGACCGGCGGGAATGGAGTGTTGCCCGTTTATTTGAAATGCAGGCCGCCATAACACCTGACGCAATGGCAGTGGTTGTGCCACCCTCAGAATGGAATCCAGGTGGAAGGCTGACCTACCGTCAACTTAATGAACAGGCAGGTAGGTTGGCAATGTACCTGGTGAAGTTAGGGGTCGGACCCGAGACAGTCGTTGGTTTATGTGTTGACCGGTCTTTAGAGATGATCATAGGCTTGATGGCTATCTTGAAGGCTGGAGCAGCTTATTTGCCCCTGGATCCCCAATACCCTGTCGAACGCCTGGCATTCATGTTGCAAGATGCCAGTGTCCATTATGTGCTTACTCTTGCGCGCGTTCGGGAATCGTTGCCTCCGTTCACAGGACAAGTGATCGAATTGGATCGGTACAGGCAAAACGGTGATTTGTTAGAAAAAACCACCGGAACTCCTGTTCCGCCCGCTGAGGGGTTAAACGTTCAACATAATTTGGTCTATCTGACATACACATCTGGTTCCACCGGGCAATCTAAAGGTGTGATGGTCGAACAGCATAGTCTGGTTAACCAGTACCTGGCATGGGAGCGCGACTATCGTCTGCGTGACCTGCACGCTCATTTGCAGATGGCGAATTTCACCTTCGATGTTTTTTCAGGCGACCTGGTACGGGCGTTACTTTCAGGTGGTAAGCTGGTAATCTGCCCGCGTGAATGGCTGTTAGCACCGGATAGGCTGTATACCTTGATGCGTCAGGAGGCGATCGACTGCGCTGAGTTTGTACCGGCGGTTTTACGTAATTTAATTCAATATCTGGAAGAGATTCCAGCGGATACTACTGTTCCGCCCGGAACTACTGTTCCGCCCGGAACTACTGTTCCGCCCGGAACTACTGTTCCGCCTGTCAACCGCGCCCCTGGATTAGACTTTATGCGTCTGTTGATTTGCGGCTCAGACAGTTGGTCCGTCGGGGAGTATCGGAAATTTCTACACCATTGTGGTCCACAAACACGTCTGGTGAACTCATTTGGCCTGACCGAAGCCACAATAGACAGCACTTTCTTTGAAGGTCCAATAAACGGAACTACTGTTTCGCAGGGTTTGGCGGATGATCAATTGGTGCCGATTGGACGGCCATTTAAAAATACACGCCTTTATATTGTGGATCAATATTTACAACCCCTGCCCGTTGGCGTACCAGGCGAATTATTGGTAGGTGGACCAGGTGTGGCGCGTGGATATCAGAACCTTCCTGAACTGACTGCAGAGAAATTTATCCCCAATCCATTTCTACACGATCGGAACTACTGTTCCGCCAGTTCGGACTATGGGAACTACTGTTCCGCGAATGGGAACTACTGTTCCGCGATCAGCCGGCTTTATCGGACAGGCGACCAGGCGCGTTATCTACCGGATGGTAACGTCGAGTTCCTGGGTCGCATAGATGACCAACTTAAAATCCGTGGTTTCCGCATCGAACCAGGTGAGATCGAAGCGGTATTGAGTACACACTCTGCTGTGCGTGAGGCTGCCGTGATTGCTTTGGAGGTAAAACCGGGGGATAAACGCCTGGTGGCGTATATTGTTCCACCCTCCGCTCATCTTCTCAGCGTCTCAGCGGTTCCACCCTCCGCTCATCCTCTCAGCGTCTCAGCGGTTCCACCCTCCGCTCATCCTCTCAGTGTCTCAGCGGTTCCGCCCTCCGCAGGTGAATTGCGCCGGCATGTTCAGGAGCTTTTACCCGATTATATGGTGCCGTCTGCATTTGTCTTCCTGGAACGGTTACCCTTGAATCCCAGCGGTAAGATCGATCGCCGCGCTTTAGCTGCCTTACCCGGTCCCGATTGGTCACAGCGTGATGTGAGTGGTGAATATGTCGCCCCGCGCAACCAGTTGGAAGAACGATTGGCTGAGATCTGGAAGAAAGTGTTGGGCATCCAACAGGTGGGTGTGAACGATAATTTCTTTGAATTAGGCGGTCATTCCCTGATGGCTACCCAATTAATTTCGCAAGTCAGGCAAGTGTTCCAGGTAGAGTTGCCGCTCCGTAATATCTTCGAATCACCCACCATCGCCAAATTAGCTGAACAGATTGCTGGTGTTCAGCACCTCCGACCTGGTATACAAGATATGGGAACTACTGTTCCACCGCCAGCTTTACTACCAGTTTCACGCGACCTGATTACCGGTTTGCCCCTGACTCCTCCCCCCTTATCCTTTGCCCAACAACGTCTTTGGTTCCTCGACCAATTGGAACCGAACAGTCCATTCTATAATTTACCCGAAGCGGTGCGTTTAACGGGGCTTCTGAATCCATCTGTATTGGAAATGGCCTTGAACGAGGTGATCAACCGCCATGAAAGTCTCCGCACAACGTTCCAGATGGTGGAGAGCAACGATCCACGCCTGGGAGCGACACCGGTTCAAACGATAGCTCCTCCATATGGGAGCTACTGTTCCGGAACTACCGTTCCGCCCTCCGCTCATCTTCTCAGCGACTCAGCGGTTCCTCCCTCCGCTCATCTTCTCAGCGACTCAGCGGTTCCGCCCTCCGCTCATCTTCTCAGCGTCTCAGCGGTTCCACTCACGATCCAGCTTACAGATTTGAGGAGCTTGCCGGTTGATCAGCGTGAGGCAGAAGCATTCCGTTTAGCGCAAGAGGAAGCTCAACAACCCTTTAATTTGTCTACCGGTCCATTGCTTCGGGCGTCCCTGGTTCAATTGGCAGATGAAGAGCACCTCTTCCTGTTGACGATGCATCATATTGTGGGTGATAACTGGTCCACGAATGTTCTGATCCAAGAAGTAGCTCTCCTTTATGATGTTTTTACCAGGGGTGAGTTCTCCCCCTTGCCTCCGTTAGCAATACAGTATGCCGATTATGCAGCCTGGCAACGCGGTTGGCTGAAGGGTGAGACATTAACGAAAGAGCTGGATTATTGGAAAGAAAAATTGGCTGGGTTACCACCGATCCTTGAATTACCGACTGATCGCCCCCGACCTGCTTTGCAAACTTTCGTTGGACAGTACAAGACTTTCTACCTCTCTCCGCATATCACCCGAGAAATCCAAGACATCTGCCAGAAGACGGGTGCGACCAGCTTCATGTTTCTCCTGGCAGCCTTCCAGACTTTGTTATACCGTTATTCTGGTCAGAAGGATATCAGTGTCGGTACACCGATAGCCAACCGCAACCGGCGAGAAATAGAGAATCTGATTGGATTTTTTGTAAACACCCTGGTCTTACGCGCGCGCTTCGATACCGGTCAAAGTGGTAGTACCGCATTGAATTTCATTGAATTGCTCAAACAAGTGCGCGATACTTGCATAGAAGCTTATGCCCACCAGGATGTGCCATTCGAGATGGTAGTGGACGCATTACAACCAGAGCGCAACTTGAGTCACAGTCCCTTGTTCCAGGTCATGTTTGCTTTACAAAGCGGGGGGACACGCCTGAGCCTGGGAGGAGGAATGCAGGGGGGAGGGCGTTCTTTGGTCGGAACTACCCGTTCCGCCGGAACTACCCGTTCCGCCGGAACTACCGTTTCGCCCGCCGCTCATCTTCTCAGCGTCTCAGCGGTTCCACCCTCCGCTCATCTTCTCAGCGACTCAGCGGTTCCACCCTCCGCTCATCTTCTCAGCGTCTCAGCGGTTCCACCCTCCGCTCATCTTCTCAGCGTCTCAGCGGTTCCCTTTGAAGCCCATAGCGGCACAGCTAAGTTCGATCTGACATTATTCATGGTGGATGACGGCGAACAGTATAGTGGGGCGCTGGAATACAATACCGACTTGTTCGATACATCTACGATTGAACGTTTAATAAGTAATTTCCAGGTTCTGCTGCAAGGTATTGTAGCCAACCCGGATCAATTGGTGGCGAAATTGCCGTTATTAACGCCAGCAGAACGGAAGCAGCTTGTAGTGGATTGGAATCAGACGGCGGAACCATTCCCGGCCGACCGTTGCACTCACCAGCTTTTTGAAGAACAGGTGGAGCGAACACCCCAGGCAATCGCTTTAACTTATGGGAGCGAACCAGAACAGCATCTGACCTATGCAGCGTTGAACCACCGTGCGAACCAGCTTGCTCATTACCTGATGAAGATAGGTGTTGGTCCTGAAATATTAGTTGGTCTGGCGATGGAGCGTTCGATTGAGTTAGTCGTGGGTATCCTGGGCGTTTTAAAGGCTGGCGGAGCGTATGTACCTCTGGATCCTTCATACCCTCCTCAACGCCTGGCTTTCATGCTTGATGATTCCCAGGTGACGGTCCTGCTGACTCAAGTTCACCTGGTAGACAGGTTGTCCGGCGAAGAAGAGGGTCGGGCTAGAGAAATCCGACGAATTTGTCTGGACTCGGATTGGCTGGAGATTGCACAAGAATCGGATGCGAATCCTTCGAGTGGTGTTAAATCAGATAACCTGGCATATATCATCTATACTTCTGGATCAACTGGCAGGCCTAAAGGAGCGATGATTTTGCACAGCGGCCTGGTTAATTACTTAACTTGGTGTCAGCAGGCCTATCCATTGCAAGATGGTCAAGGATCGCCAGTTCATTCCTCGGTCTCTTTCGATTTGACCGTGACCAGCTTATTTTCCCCCTTGATATCTGGAAAGCGAGCCTATTTACTCCCCGAGGGGCATGCCGCGGGCGAGACGACTCCTGTGGAAGCCTTGGGATTGGCGTTAACGAAAGCAATCCCGCCCGGTGGGGCGCCTTTCAGTCTGGTCAAGATCACGCCCGCCCATCTGCAACTATTGGGTAGACAACTTTCGCCACAGGAAGCCCCGGGGCGGACTCAGGCGTTCATTATCGGTGGGGAGAATCTGATTGAGGATACAATCGCTTTCTGGCAAGCTTACGCGCCAGATACAGCTTTGGTCAATGAATATGGACCGACGGAGACTGTCGTTGGTTGTTGTGTTTATTGGGTGCCGCATATGGGAACTACTGTTCCGCAGGAAACAACCAGCAGTCAGCGAGTGAAGATTGACCGTGAACGTAAACCGGAACTACTGTTTCCGCCGGAACTACTGTTTCGCAATGCAGTCATACCGATTGGACGACCAATAATAAATACCCAACTCTACGTGCTGGATGAACATCTCCAACCAGTGCCAATCGGTGTGCACGGTGAATTATATATTGGCGGAGCAGGTGTGGCGCGGGGTTACCTGAATCGACCTGAATTAACTGCTGAAAGGTTTCTTCCCAATCCGTTTATCGGTGAAGATCCCCAGCTTCTTCCAGGCGCGCGGATCTATCGCACTGGCGATGTGGCGCGTTATCTACCGGATGGCAATCTAGAATGCCTGGGACGGGTGGATTTCCAGGTTAAAATCCGGGGCTTCCGGGTGGAGTTGGGTGAGATAGAAGCTACATTGATCCAACATCCCGCGATTAAAGAAGCTGTAGTTTGGATACGTGATATGGGAACTACTGTTCCACAGGTTGGCAGCGGGAAACGATTGGTCGCTTATCTCACCGTAAAGGATAGTTATTATGAAGACCAAGAGGTGGATAAGGTTTCGATCATTAAACTGCGTCATTATCTCCAGGAACGATTGCCCGATTACATGGTGCCGGCTGCCTTCGTTATTTTGGCCGAAATCCCGCTGACGGCGAATGGCAAAGTTGACCGGGCCGCCTTACCCGCACCAGAACTTGACCGGATGGATCGGAGTGTAGCTTATGTCGCCCCGCGATCTCCCCAAGAAGAAATTATCGCCAATATCTGGACAGAAATTTTAGGGTTTGAATCCAGCAACATCGGCGTCGGGAAGCAAGAATCCGGGCAAAGGATCGCGATCGGGATTTTCGATAATTTCTTTGATTTAGGCGGCCATTCACTTTTGGCTACCCAGGTGATGGCGCGCATACGCCAGGCGTTTCAGGTGGACTTGCCTCTCCGTATATTATTCGAGTCTCCGACTATCGCCGGTCTTGCAGTACAGGTAAATACCTTGCGCCTGAAAACTGTTAGTGGAGAACAGACCATGGGATTGGTCGAACCACCGATCCAACCTGTAGCGCGCGACTCGACAACAGGTCTACCTACCGATCCATTGCCAGTCTCATTTGCCCAACAGCGTTTATGGTTCCTGGATCAACTTGAGCCAGGTAGCTCTTTGTATAATATTCCAGTGGCAGTCCAATTGACCGGTCCTTTGAATATCGTAATCCTGGAGCTCAGCCTGAATGAAGTTGTTCGCAGGCATGAAGCCTTACGAACGACTTTTGGGGTTAATCGCCAGGGGAAACCAACCCAAGTGGTTCATCAAGAAATGCCTCTCAGGATCAGAATGGTGGATTTGTCAATAAATCCCGAAATGGAATTAGAGACGCGCAGTGAGAGGCTACGGAGTACTTTGGTTGAAGATGCTATCCAACCATTTGACCTGAATCGGGGTCCATTACTACGTGTCTCCGTGTATCGCCTGGCTGATCAGGAGCATATCGTATTGGTGAACACACACCACATTGTTTCGGATGATTGGTCGTTAGGTATCTTCATCCAAGAGATGGCTTATTTTTATACGAACATCGATCAGGAAGCAATCAACGAGAGAGAAGAAAGTGTCAGTGGTCCACGAGCAGAAATTAGTCTCGAGGCCATCCGATCAAGGCTGCCACCTTTACTAATCCAATATCCTGATTTTGCTGCCTGGCAGCGAGGCTGGTTACAGGGTAATGTTTTGGATAACCAGGTCAATTACTGGAAGCGGCAGCTCGCTGGATTACCCCCACTGCTTGATCTTCATACAGATCACCCTCGCCCGGTCGTCCAAACTTACCGGGGTGCACAGGAGACTTTCGCATTACCGGCGGAACTGTCCAGCGCGTTGGACAATTTAAGCCGCAAAGAAGGTGCTACGATTTTCATGACCTTATTAGCGGCATTCCAGACATTGTTATATCGTTACACCGGGCAAGAGGATATCAGTGTCGGTACGCCGATCGCAAACCGGACACGGACTGAAGTTGAAAGCCTGATTGGTTTCTTTGTCAATACACTGGTAATGCGTGGAGATCTATCCGGTGATCCAGGTTTCCGAGAATTGGTAAAACGAGTACGAGAAATATCTCTGCAAGCCTACGCTCACCAGGATATCCCGTTCGAGACTCTGGTGGATAAATTAAATCCTGAACGGGATTTAAGTCATAGCCCGCTCTTCCAGGTCATGTTTGTCTTCCAAAATTCACCCCGCCAGGCGCAACAATTCGCTGCTGATTTACAGATGAAACCTGTTGAGCTGCATGATCGGGTGGCACGCTTTGATTTGACCCTTACCATGGCGAGAACCGGAGACCAGCTCTCCGGCGCATTGGAATACAATGCCGATTTATTTGAGGCAGCTACTATCCAGCAGATGATACAGCACTTCGAAATGTTATTGGAGTCGGTGGTAGTTGCGCCGGATTGTCCGATATCTCAGCTTGAATTGCTTACAGAAACAGAAACCCAAACGCTATTAGTGGATTGGAATGATACTCAAGCTGCATACCCCGCCGACCGGCCAGTCCACCGCCTCTTCGAAGATGTTGTAATGGACACGCCAGACCAACCAGCGATTGTATTTATCGCACTACACGATGGTGTAGATGTAAGGCAGAAGCGGAACAGTAGTACTGTATCCTACGCCGAGATAAACCGTCGTGCAAACCAACTGGCGCATTTCCTGCAATCACTGGGTGTTGGTCCTGAAGAAATTGGAAATAGAACTGAAACACAGCATAGGTCTGTGGCAGAGGGGGTACAGCAGGCAGATTTAGAATCCATAAAAGTAAAGAGCACCATCGTGGCGATCTGTGTGGAACGTTCAATTGAGATGGTTGTTGGATTGATCGGTATCCTCAAAGCGGGTGGCGCATATTTACCGGTTGATCCAGCATATCCCACGGAACGGATCACTTTTATGTTGGAAGAAGCAGCCAGCGTGGCGGGTGATGAAAAAGACCTGGTCATATTAACCCAGGAACGCCTGGTTGACCGATTACCAACCAGTTCTGGTATCGGGAAGGTGATCTGCCTGGATCGGGATTGGGCGAAAATATCCCAATGCGCAGAAGATAATTTAGAAACACCGGTAAGTCCTGAAAACCTGGCGTATGTCATTTATACCTCGGGTTCGACCGGTCGTCCCAAAGGTGTGTTGCTCGAACATCGGGGGTTATGTAATTTAGTGGATGCGCAAACCAAAGGTTTCGGGGTTGATGCGCATAGCCGAGTGCTCCAGTTTGCCTCATTTAGTTTCGACGCCTCGGTGTCGGAGACTTTTATGGCTCTCTTGAAGGGCGGTACACTCTTCCTGATGAGTCAGGCAATTCTAAGCTCACTGACAGACTTGATCTGGTTAATGAACGAGTATCAGATCAGTGTGGTAACTCTACCACCGTCCGTGTTGAAGTTGATCAGCCCAGAAGATCTGCCATCTGTTCGCACTCTAATATCAGCCGGGGAAAGTTGCCCGAAGGAAATCGCTGCTCGTTATATGGGAACTACTGTTCCGCGGTCATCCGGAACTCCTGCTTCGCCTGGCAGACGTTTCTTCAATGCTTACGGTCCCACGGAAACGACGATCGGTCCAACTTATTATGAAATCGATCCCTTGATCTGGCAAGCTCCTGAAAGTGTGCCGGCAACGACCACGCCCATCGGTCGTCCGATCCAGAATATCCAGATTTATTTAATTCATAGAGCGGCAAAAGGCGAGCACTTGCAGCTTGTGCCATTGGGAGTGCCCGGTGAGATATATATCGGTGGTGTGGGTTTAGCGCGTGGTTATTTAAATCGTCCTGATTTAACCAACGAGCGCTTTGTCCTCAATCCCTTCCAACATCTGACTCCGCATGGTTCTCCTTGCTTATACCAATCCGGAGACTTAGGTCGTTACCTGCCGGATGGCAATCTCGAATACCTGGGTCGAGTAGATCAACAAGTTAAAATACGTGGTTTCCGGATCGAGTTGGGTGAGATTGAAGAAGTCTTGAGCCAGGTTGCAGGTGTGCGAGAGGTTGTGGTTATCGCAAGGGAGGAAACTACCGGTGACAAGCGATTGATCGCCTATGTTATTCTTCGGGGAGAAGAAATTCCTCTACCAACCCCGGTGGATTTACGGCACTCCTTACAGTCTCGCTTGCCAGAGTATATGATCCCGTCGGTTTTTGTCGTCATGGATGAATATCCACGTTTACCGAACGGGAAAATCAACCGGCAGGGATTGCCAGCTCCAGAGATATCCAGAGAGGATCTGGCCAGTGCTTATCTGGCGCCGCGCACGCCAGAGGAAGAAATTCTGGTAGGGATTTGGCAAGATATTTTAGGTGTTCAGTCACCAATCGGCGTCAAAGATAACTTCTTCGAATTGGGTGGCCACTCCCTGCTGGTTACTCAGGTCCTGGCGCGGGTGCGCGAGGTCTTTCAGGTTGAATTACCGGTACGCAGCATGTTCGAAACCCCTATTATTGCCGGGCTATCTTTGCAAATTGAAAAGGCTCAAAGAGAAACGCAAGAAGGCGCGACTCTGCCATATGGGAACTACTGTTCCGCAATCATCCCGCTCTCCAGGCATCCCGTGACAGGTATTCCCTTAGAACCTGCTCCGCTTTCCTTCGCGCAGCAACGCCTGTGGTTTCTTGACCAGTTGGAGCCTGGGATTCCATTCTACAATTTACCTGCGGTTTTTCATCTAGATGGCCATGTAGATATC
Source organism: uncultured Anaerolineaceae bacterium (assembly GCA_964354345.1). Taxonomy (GTDB): domain Bacteria; phylum Chloroflexota; class Anaerolineae; order Anaerolineales; family UBA4823; genus CAYGZL01. The sequence continues at coordinate 36,480 of CAYGZL010000069.1, forward strand.
GAATCACTTGAAAAAAGCCTCAACCAGATCGTACAACGGCATGAATCGTTGCGAACTACCTTCCTGGCTACTCCGGATGGCCAGCCGATGCAGATCATCGTCGCGGATATTTATGTTCCTGTGGTTACACAAGATATTTCGGGATTATCTGCTGAAGAACGTAAGGAGCGGGCTGCCATCCTGGTCACAGACGAAGCTAAACGGCCATTCGATCTACAACGAGGCCCATTAATAAGGATGACCCTGATTAAGCTTACTGAAGACGAGGCGATTGTATTATTAAATATGCACCACATCGTCTCAGATGGTTGGTCTTTAGGCATTTTGATGCGGGAGCTTACCGTTTTGTATGAAGCCAATTCCCAGGAAACAGTCAATGCTGAGCGCAATCGAAGCATCAATGTTGAGCTTCCATCTCTGCCAATCCAGTATGCCGATTTCGCTGCCTGGCAACGCCTGTGGTTGCAAGGGGAGGTTCTGGAGCAGGAGCTGGCATACTGGAAAGCAAAACTGACTGGCCTGCCGCCATTGTTAGAGTTGCAAACCGACCGGCGTCGTCCAGCAGTTCAGACTTATGCTGGAGAAACAATCTCATTCGCGTTGTCTCAGCCATTGAGCACTGCACTTCATAAGCTGAGCCGCCAGGAAGGCGTGACGCTGTTTATGACTTTGATGGCAGCTTTTCAGACGCTGCTCTTTCGTTACACAGGTCAGGAAGATCTGGCGGTCGGGACGCCAATCGCGAATCGCACTCGAAGAGAAATGGAAGAGCTGATCGGCTTTTTTGTCAACACATTAGTGGTGCGTGGTGACTTGTCTGGCGAACCGAGTTTTCGCGAATTACTCAACCGGGTACGTGAAACATCCCTTGAAGCTTATGCTCACCAGGATATCCCCTTCGAGATGCTAGTACAAGAGTTACAACCCGAGCGGAACATGAGCCATAGCCCGCTCTTTCAGGTGGTTTTTACTTTACAGAATACACCCCTGAAAGGTCAGCATATGGGATCTTCCGTTCCGCAATTATCCCAACTTAAATTAAGACCTGTCGATGCTGAAAGCGGAATCGCAAAATTCGATCTTACGCTTTCTATGTATGAAGCACGAGATGGGATTGGCGGCTCCTTCGAATATAACACGGATTTGTTTGATAAATCCACGATCGAAAGAATGATCGGTCATTTTACGCGTATTTTGGAGAGTGTGGTTCAAAACCCAAACGCACCCATAACGAGAGTACCCCTTCTCACTGATGGTGAACAAAAGCAAATTCTAGTTGAATGGAATGATACTCAGCAGGAATTTCCAGCAGCTTATTGTGTTCATCAACTCTTCGAGCGACAGGCTGAACTGCATCCTGAGGCGATCGCCGTAGTTGCTCAGAATATGGGAACTACTGTTCCGCCACCATCTGAGATTGGCGAAATAGAAGCTCGCGACCTGGCGGGGCCAGAGTGGAGCTATGGTGAACTTGACCGGCGCGCCAATCAATTAGCGCACTATCTACAGAAACATGGTGTGGCACCCGAGAAAGTGGTTGGTATCTTTGTTGAACGGTCATTCGAGAGGATACTTGGAGTCATTGGTATATGGAAAGCGGGTGGGGCATACTTACCTCTCGACCCTTCGCATCCGGTTGATCGCTTACGCTTCATGATAAACGACACGGCTGACCTTGGTCCAGGTGGAAAGTTATTGATTTTAACCCAGGCGCACTTGAAGGAGCAATTGGAGGTCGAGCCAGACCAAATTATCTGCCTGGATGCTGACTGGTCTCTAATAGCACAGGAGAGTCAGGAACGCGCGGTAAGTGCGATTTCCCCACAAAATTTGTCCTATGTGATATACACATCGGGTTCTACAGGTAGACCGAAAGGCACTTTGCTACATCACCTGGGTTTAACAAACTTTATCTACTCTTACACTCGCCTCATCTTCACCCCACCTGATGGAATCCGGATGTTGCAGTTTGCCTCTTTTATTTTCGATGCCTGGCTACCTGAGGTGATGACTACCCTGAGCAGCGGTGGTGCACTCTTCATTACCCGTCGAGAAACTTTATTATCACCTGATGATCTCCA
>CAYGZL010000070.1:0-15464 GCA_964354345.1 uncultured Anaerolineaceae bacterium
GTCATCCTGCGCACCGAGCGCCAGCACACTGCCAGGGCGGACGAGCAGCGGCAGGCTGAGGTAGTCGTGCCGGGCGTGCACCCAGCGCGGCCCGTCCACCGTCTCGCCGGTAAAGAAATCAGTCCAGCGACCGGCGGGGACATAGTAGGTCACTTCGCCGGAGGCAGTGAAAACCGGTGCAACCAGCAGCGAGTCGCCCAGCATATACTGGCGGTCGAGTGTCTCGCAGGCCGGGTCGTCGGGAAATTCGAGCAGCATCGGGCGCAGCACCGGCACGCCAGTGCGGTGGGCTTCAATTGCTGCCGCGTACAGGTAAGGCATCAGGCGGCATTTCAGGCGAGTGAACTGGCGCAGTACATTTACAGCTTGCTCGTCGATGGTCCAGGGGACACGGTAGGAGGTGCTGCCGTGCAGGCGGCTGTGCGAGGAGAGCAGACCGAAGGCAATCCAGCGTTTGTAAACCGCCAGGTCGGGCACGCCGGTAAAGCCACCGATGTCGTGGCTCCAGAAACTGAAGCCAGATAAGGCCAAGGAGAGTCCGCCGCGCAGGGTCTCCGCCATGGATGCGAAGGTCGTTTCGCTGTCGCCGCCCCAGTGGACAGGGAACTGTTGGCTGCCTGTCGTGCCAGAACGGGCAAAGACGGTTGCCTCGCCCACTCCGAAGCGCTCCTGCAGAACTTCGAAGACGGTGCGGTTATACAGGAAAGTGTAGTAGTTGTGCATGCGCACGGGATCGGCGCCGTTGAAATAGACCGCCTCGGGCGGGATACGCTCGCCGAAGTCGGTCTTGAAGCAGTCCACGCCCAGGTCGAGCAGGCGGCGCAGCTGACCGGCGTACCAGGCGCGGGCGTCCGGGTTGGTGAAATCAACCACGCCCATGCCGGATTGCCAGTCATCGGTCTGCCAGACCGAGCCGTCAGCGTTACACAGCAGGTAGCCCTGCTGCATGCCCTCGGCGAAGAGTGGGGAACGTTGGGCGATGTAGGGATTGATCCAGACACAGATGCGCAGACCGCGCGCTTTCAGACGGCTCAACATGGCAGCCGGATCGGGGAAGGTGCGTGCGTCCCAGGTGAAGTCGCACCAGTTGAACTCGCGCATCCAGAAGCAGTCGAAGTGAAAGACATGCAGCGGGATGTCACGTTCGGCCATGCCCTCGATAAAACTGGTGACGGTAGCTTCATCGTAATTGGTGGTGAACGAGGTAGACAGCCACAAGCCGAAGGACCAGGCGGGTGGCAGAGCCGGGCGACCGGTCAGGGCGGTGTACTTTTCCAGCACTTCCTTGGGGGTTGGCCCGTAGATGAGAAAATATTCCAGGCTTTGATCGGCGACCGAGAACTGCACGCGGGCGACCTTCTCGGAGCCGATCTCATAGGAGACCAGACCGGGATGGTTGACGAACACGCCATATCCCCGGTTGGTCAGGTAGAAGGGGATGTTCTTGTAGGCCTGTTCGCTGCACGTGCCGCCGTCTTCATTCCACAAGTCAACCACCTGACCGTTTTTCACGAAGGGGGTGAAGCGCTCGCCCAGGCCGTAGACGTACTCGCCGACATCCAGCGCCAGTTGTTCGTGGATGTAATGGACGCCCTGCGTAATCGCAATACCCATGCCGCCCGGTCCGCTGCTGGTGAGAGGGCGTCCATCGCCCAGGAAATCAAGTCGCCAGTCGCCCTGGCGTGGAATGCGGGCGGAGAGGCGACCGCTGGTGAACGTTGCTGCCTGCTCATCTACTGCGATCTGCACTGGCGTCTCCGGCTGCTCGTGCAGCTCGAACTGGGGTTCGCGGTCGGGTTGACCGCTCCAGTGCGTCAGGCGGACGCGGATCACATCGGGCAAGGGAGAAGCCAGCTCGACCGTCAACAGGGGGATGTTGAGCGTCAAGGAGCGGTCGGTGATCCGTTGCGTGGGGGCATAGACCGTCATGCTGTGCGGGGTGGTTTCGATATCATAGGCCTGGGCGGCGTAGTGAGTCTGCACGCCCGGGCGCATGCGCCAGTAACCGTGGGTGAATTTCATAAGATGCTCCTATCTGAAGAGAGAAAGGGGAAAAATCATCGTTTACCTTGGGATTTAATGATAGGAATATATTACCACCAAGTTTTCATGAAAACCAATTCACCCCGAAATTTGTTATAATAATGCCATCTTACCTTCTTTTAATATAACAGGAGAAACTTATGATTTGCGCAAATTGTGGACACAACAATCCAGAAGGCTCGTTCTTTTGTATGAAGTGCGGTCATGATCTGGCCGCACCTGCCGCGCCACCTCCAATTGAGGCGCCGCTCCAAACCGAGGCGCCGGTCGCCTGGACTGCGCCGCCAGGGCCTGTCCCGAGCCAAGTAGCTGGTTCAGGAGCGCCTCCCCGCCCGACTGCCACCCCAATCCCGCAGCCCTCCCAGACAGCTCCCTCCACCCCGCCCACCCCTCGCCCGGCTCAACCCCAACCTTACACAGCGCCTCCAGCCGCTTATAACCGGCCGGTCAGCAGCTCTTCCTATCCTCCGGCGATCAGCGATGGCCAGATGGCTGCCATTGGATTCTGGGGACCCTTTGCCGGCTATGGGACTCGCCGGCGCCATATTGGCTGGCTGCTGGATAACCGCGGTGAGAAGACCGCTGAGTTGATTGAAAAGGTCACCGCGAAATTCAACGAACGTTCGATCCCATCTGCGCAGGTTGAACGCCGGCAGCTCGTGGGGCGCGGCGTGATCGTCGAGGCTCGACCTTATTTCCTGCTGCGCAAGGGTCTGGTGACGCTCGGGGTGCACATCACCCAATTTGGCAAGGATCTCTTTATCTCCCTGGCCTCCTACCTGAAACCGCCCATCAGCAATTTCCGGGTCATTCTTTTAGGAATTAGCTTCTTGTTTTTCCTCTACACCACGTTCATTCTGCCCAATTCGATTACCAATGCTTTGGGCGGATTTGGCGGAGGGTTGTATGGACAATCCAGCGGTGCAGGCAACCTGGGCACTTTGCTGTGTGTGGTGGGTCCACTTGGAGCACTGAATTCGATTCTGCTCTTTATTTTTATCTTCTACAGCATCTTTAAGTATGTCTCGGAGAAGGATTTGTTGGCTGGCTTGCGAGTTAAACCGAACGAGTTCAACGAAGACGATCTGATGGCACTGGAGAAAGCTACCGAGCAAACTGTGCGGATTTCCATGGATGAAATCGGGTTGAATCCCAACGACCTGAAGCCGGTGGAGATCTCGGAGGGGATGCGGATCATCTGATCTGCAGCCATGCCTGCTGAGATTACGGTTGCCAGCACCCAGGTGTTAGCCCTGCGGGAAAGCCAGGCCGAAGCGGCTTATTTTGGCTTTGCGATCCCTTTCCTGCCGGATTTTCTATCCGATCACACCCTCTTAGGTCAGACTCAGAATGAGAAATTGGCTGAGGTGTTGGGACGCTTCGAGCGGCTGGTGATTGGTCTGCGTAAGTATCGCGAATCGGCGTTTTCGCTGCGATTTGTGACGCGCCCAGAGGCTGGCGCAGTGGATGTATATCTGCTCGGACGGGTGCTGACGGCGCCAGGTCAGGCGGCTAACCTGGCTGTCAAAGTCGGCCGGGATCTCAGCGCTCACCTGACCAGCTTCGGTCTGTCGAATGTACCTTTGTCGCCAACCTCGACGAAATCCACTGGTTCATTGGTTGCAGCCCGCCTGCCGTTTTCAGGGTTGTACTCGCTTGTCGAGCTGCGCCAACATGAGGAAGTTCTACCCCTGCTGACAGTGGGCGGGTCAGCCTTTGTGATCTTTCCGTACTGGGGCGCCTCCAGCGCCTGCCTGGAGCCCTTTGAAACCCTGCTGCGCCAACCCGCGCCGGTCGCATTGAGCATCTATCTCCAGCCGACCGAGCTGGCCCAGCTTGAGCTCTCCGCGTTGGACGAGGCAGCCTTTAAGGCCCAGACGCTGGCGGATGTGGAGGTGCCATCCGAGAGCAGAACCACGCTGACCCGCCGGCGCGATCCGGCGGCTGAGCTGGTCGGGCGCATCTATACTGCCTACCGTAAGTCCTTAATCGAGCCGTTCATCGTGGTTGTCCAGGCGGCCAGTCCCGATCCAAATGTGGCCTGGACGGCGGCGCGCTCCTACGCCTCGGCGGTGATCGCCCGCTCTCAGAGCGGGAATGTGCAGGAGATGGAGCGTGATTTGCCCTCTCAGGTGGATATCCTGGTGCCCGCCTCGACGGCGGAGCGCAACGCCGCGCTGTGGACCTTCGAAGGCTTGCTCTGGTCAGCCTGGGGACCTTCCAGCGCCAGCCATGTGGGCAGCCAGAATAAGGAGCGCCTGCCCTACCTGGCCGGGGCGCGCGGCGCCAGCACAGTCTTCCGCTTCCCGGTCAGCGTGCGCGGCGGCGTACCGGGGATTGCTGTTCGCCAGCCCGCACCGGACTTCGAGCCTGGGCCGCGCCCGAACCAGGCGGGCGCCAACGAGGTCGAGTTGGGTGAGTACCCGCGCGGTGGGGTGGTCGTTTTTCCCGTGCAAGACCTGAAGCGGCACGGTTTGATCACTGGCTTTACCGGCAGCGGCAAGACCAACACGGTGCTTTACCTGCTCAATCAGGTCTGGCGAGATCACCACATCCCCTTCCTGGTGATCGAGGCCGCCAAGAAAGAGTACCGCGCCCTGGCGCGCGTGAAAGGTTTTGACGACCTGCTGATCTTCAGCCTGGGAGATGAGGTCACCGCGCCGTTCCGCCTGAATCCGTTCGAGCTGATGGACGGCGTGCGGGTGGAGGCGCACCTTGGGCGGCTGCAAGCCTGCTTTGATGCGGCTTTACCGCAGTTTGGCATCCTGCCCTCCATCGTGGCGGAAGCCCTGGAGGAGATTTACAAAGCCAGGGGCTGGAAGCTGACCGATCGAGCAGGTGAGCAGGGCAGGCTGCGCCTGTTCCCAACCATGCGCGAGATGTTCAACGCTGTGATTCGCGTGGCGACGGAGCGCGGCTACGCCGGGGAGACGCGCGATAACATCCGCGCCGCGGCAGCCGGACGAATTGGCAGCCTGCTGCGCGGCAGCAAAGGGCGCATGTTTAACGTGCAGCGCTCGTTGCCCGCCGATCTGATCTTCCAGCGCCCGGTGGTAGTGGAGTTGAACGATCTCAACGAAGACGACAAAGCCCTGACGATGATGTTTCTGCTGATGTGGCTGCGTGAGTACCGCGAGCTGCACCCCTCCAAAGAGCTGCAGCATGTCACGGTGGTGGAGGAAGCCCACAACGTGGTCAGCAATGTCCAGTCGGTGGGCGCCAGCGAGATTGCCGCTGATACCAAAGCCAAAGCGGTGGCAGCATTTGCCAACATGCTGGCGGAGGTGCGCGCCTTTGGCGAGGGCATCCTGATCTCTGACCAGTCGCCGGAGAAGCTGGCACCCGATGCCATGCGCAACACGAATTTGCAGATTGCCCACCAACTGCGTGACCGGCGTGACCGCGAAGCCATCGCCCGGGCGATGATCATGGATGAAGAGCAGCAGGAGTACCTGGGCAAGCTTGAAGTGGGACAGGCGGCTTTCTTCCGCACTGGCATCCAGAAAGCCACCTTCATCCAGGTGCGCGAGTTCAAAGACACCGCTGGCTTCGATTATCCCCCCTCCGACAGCGAGGTCCAGGCGCGCGCCCGGTCCTTCCAACAGCGCTACCAGGCGGCCTACCTGCCGTTCGATGGCTGCCGGTTTTGCGGCAGTCCCTGCCAGTATCGCGAGGGCATTGAGCCCTGGTCGCTGGACAAGGAGATCCATGAGCGCCTGCAGCAGGCGTTGCTACGCTTCGATGCCCAGCCCGAGCCGGAGCACTGGCCGGGACACTGGCGCGCCCTGGCGGGCGTGTGCGCTGAAGTGGGGCAGCAGGCCGGCTACCCAGGCATCATGGATGCGGCCTACTGCTTCCTGGCGCACGAGATTGACTTTCCATTTACCGAACACATGCGCCGATCCTTTGAACAGGGAGTGCACGAAATCGGCGCACCCAAAGGAGGCTAGCGATGTATTGCATCTTTTGCGGCCAACCGAATCCCGAAAAGGCGCGCTTCTGCAACAACTGCGGGAGGGAGCTGCCGGTGATGGTGGAGACGCTGGAAGAAAATCCTACTGCAGAATCGGAATTTGTTGAACAACCTCTCAAAATATGAGCGACTATAAATCCGACTCCCAACCAGACATGCAGAAATATCCCTCGCCTGATGTGGGCGAGATCAAACCTGAAACCAAACCGGAAACGACCAGTCCTGCCCGGTCCGAAACGGGCTTATCGCCGCGCGGTGTGGCTGCCATGCAGAACCAACCCGAAACCAGTGAGGTGAAAAAGCCTGAGACGCCGGATAAATCCTTCCAGGACACGCAGGGACGCGATATCACCCTGCGCGATTACCCTTCCGGCGACACACATTACATCCGCGCATTCGATGCGGCCAAAACCAGCCAGCCTCCCGATCAGATCACCTATGGCGATGCCGGTCGCATGAACCTGCGTATGGAGAAGGATGCCTCCGGCAAGGTAGAGAGGGCGAAAGCCCAGGATATTGAAACGATGCCAACCTATCGAAACTCAGGGATCGGCAGCAAGATGCTGGAGATGGGCGAGGGAATTGCTCGCAAGAATAACGCCCGCGAGATCTACGGGCTGGCGCCGGACGACAAAGTCACCCAGGAATGGTATCAAAAGCGGGGCTATCGCTTCCGTGATACCGATCAAGGCAAGCAGGTTTTTAAGATTTTAACTCCCTGAAGAGATGACATGTTAGAAAAAGCAGCTACCGATGCCGCCGTCACAGGCATCAAAACAGTTGAAAAAGGCTTGCGCGCCGTCTGGTCGATGATGGACGCCGCCAGCGAAAAGAAATCGCCCAGCCAGGTCTTAAGTCCCCAGGGTATCCAGGCCATCCAGGGCAATCCTCCAGGTTCATAGCCCATGCGAGAAGACCAGCCTCCGAGAGAAACGCAAGATAGTTCCCCGCCGGCGCCGCCGGCTGAAAAAGTCTCGCCGCGCGGGATCAGCGCCATCCAGGGGGGCGGGGAGGCGGTTGCGCCTGAACCATCCCAACCAGAGCCCCAGACGCTCCAGGAGACTGCGCCGCCCGTAAAGCCGGAAGCTCATCCGCCCCAGGAGACTGCGCCGCCTGTAAAGCCGGAATCTAGATCAGCGCAGGAAGCTGCCGAGTCTGCCCCTGAAAAAACCGACCTGCAGAAGAAGAGCCTCCAACCGACTGATCAGCCGCAAATCCAGCCCACCTACCAGGACACCCTGCCGAATGGACAGCTTGCCAACGTGTATGGCAATCCAGAGTGGGCCAGGCAGTTTAACCATCTAGAAGGTCAGAATGATGAGAAATTCGGGGGAACCTGCGGAATTGTGTCGTGCGAAGACTTGCTGAGACAAAAGGGCATCCAGACCAACGAAAACGAGCTGGTTAACAAGGCGGCGCGTGAGAAATTATGCACCACCGACAGCACGCCGGACGAGAACGGCGGCACCACGCTTGAGCAGCGCAACAAATTGCTCAACGAGTCAGGTCTCCCGGCGCATACCGAGGTCGGCGGTAACCTGGAGCAGCTTTCCAGGCAGGTCAAAGATGGTCGCGGGGTGATTATCGGGGCCAATGCGGGATATTTGTGGAATGATGCCGGCGCATATGAAGGGGGCATAGCCAACCATGCCGTGGTCGTAACCGGTGTGGCGGAGCACCCTGAGACCGGAAAACGTCTGGGCTTCTTTATCAACGACAGCGGCACCAACGAGTCTGGTAAGTTTGTGGATGAACAAACCATGCAAAACGCCTGGGTGGATGCGGGCGGAATGAGCAATGTCACCGATCAACCCATCATCCAGGGTGTGAAGAAAGGTTCCGGGGAGTGACGCCGATGGCTGAATCTCAATTGTTGACCTATCCAGAACTACGCGCCCGCCTGAACCAGCATTGGCTGGCGCAATACGAGCTCCCGACCGAGTTCACCCGCTCGATCCCCCTGCCAACCCTGCGCTGGGGCATTCCCGGCTACGCCGTCTTCGCCAGCCCGGTCGTGCGCCGGCCAGGTCTCCCCCTGGAGCAGGGCGCGCCGGATCGCTGGTTCGTGGTGGATGCGTATCAGGCAAACGTGGTGCTGTATGCGCGTTGCCAGGCCTGCCATTTTGCGCCGGGAGAAAGCTGGGGCTCAGTGACGCTACCCCAGACCCATCAAAGCCTGGCTGAAGCGCGCGCTCAACTGGCGCGCCTCGAAGGTCTGCTGGATGCCCTGGCGCCAAAATTTTTCACCGCTGAACCCATCGCCGCGCCTCATCGGCAGACTTTGCTGCTGGAGCTTAGCATTACGCTGCCCCAGCCGCTGCACGACCAATATCAGGCGCTCACGCCGGATTTCTATCACTGGCTGTTGGACATTTCATAACGAGAAGGGGGATTACATTCCCTGGTTTTGTATGACCTCTCACCCCGACTCGCTCGACTTCTTGCTGGCGCAGCGTGGCTTTTACCACCATTTGTATGTGAGCCAGTTTAAGGGGCAGATTGTGGAGGCTTAGCGTCGATTTCCCAATACAGGTGAACCAACCGGTTGCGCAGTCCAGCCATCTTGCGTAGATTGAGGGTCAGGTCCTCGTCCAGGATCCCGTTTTCCTTCAAGATAACGAATACCTCACGATAGTCCGCTGGAGCCCGTCGCCAGAAGGCACGTGCCATCCGATGAGATGATGTGGTTGCCGATATTGATGCAACCTTCGATCGGCGTCGGGAACAGCGCCCGGCACCATCACCAGCGCGATGTCGACGTCGCTGAAGGGATGTGTCTGTCCGGTCGCCATCGAGCCGTTTACCCCCTCCTGGCCTTTCTCTCGGCATTTCTCAAATTTTCAGCCACCCGAAACCTGACGATACGACTGACCAAATCCAACGGCAAGGGCTGGTCGATTGGAAACTGTACGGAACCTTTCCCGCCTTGATAGACCGATAGTTCCTGTTTAAAGGCTTCGATGCCTCGTGGCGCAGGATAAAATCCAATGTGCCTTTTAAAAGCTGCAAAATGGACCAGGTTGCCTTTCAGGTAGAAGGTCGGCATTTGATAGCTGATTTTTTCAACCGCTTCTGGCGCGGCAGCCTTGATCACCGTCCGCAGCTCTGCGAGTTTACTCTGCACGTTTTCCGGGAAACTGGCGATGTACTCATCGATCGAAGTAAATCTGCTGGTATTCATAAAGCAAACCTCATCAAAAAATCTCTGATTTCGGCTGATTATATACTGATTCCGTACATCTGGATTTACCCGCGTTCTCCACGTCCGATTTCACTTCGCTCCCGCCTGTCTCCGGATGGTGCGACGACTGAGATTACTTCGAGTACTCGTAATGACGATTCACTCGTGTCCAAGGAGATCATTCGAATACTGAAACATGATAATGTAAAACTCTGTGACTGTTATCGTCCCGGAAGAAATTTGGCCCACATCCGAGCCGAAATCAACTATGATATGGGAATGGACACCTGGCAGAAGTGAGCCGGGGTGCATTTAGATATTTTCTCGGTTGGATGGTAAATATACGAGGGGATTTTATTTGAACCGCTAGGCGCTAAGACCGCTAAGGCTGCACAGATCAAGCAGGATAATATTGACTTTCCTAAAATGGATGCTATAGTATAAATAATGTCACTGCCCACCCCCATCACCATCGTCAACGCCAGCTACCGCTCCACCAACTATTGGGTGATCAGCGCTGCAAATGAACGGTTGCTGGTCGACCTCGGCTGGCCCGGAACGCTGGGCATCCTGCGAGCAAACTTGAAACGCAAGGGCGTGCCGCTGCGGGAGATCCGCTACGCCCTCGCCACTCACTACCACATCGATCACGCCGGGCTGGCACAGGAGCTGAAGCAGGCTGGCGTGGCGCTGCTCGTGCTCGAAACGCAAACAGAGGCCATTCCCGCCATGAAGCAGTGGACCAAGCCGCAGGATCACTACGTGGACATATCGCTGGACGGCAACGTGAACCTGGCTTTCGCCGATAGTCGGCAGTTGCTTCAGCAAATTGGCGTTGCGGGCGCCATCCTGCACACCCCAGGACATTCTGACGACAGCGTGTCGCTCCTGCTGGACGATGGTGCGGCCTTCACCGGCGACCTCACACCGCTGCCTTTGGCGGGGGATGACGAGACAGGTAGGGCGGTCGTCGCAAGCTGGCGGCTCTTGCGGCAGCACGGCGCGCAACGCATTTATCCCGGTCACGGACCGGTGCGCCTCCTGGAGGCAGAGTTGTGAGAAAATTATGTCTGTTCATCGCCGACAGTCTGTTGTTATCTCGGTCTGCGGCCTGCTGCTGACCTGTATCTTGCTCAGCACGCTGTTCTCAGCGCCGGTACGAGCCGGCGCGGCGCAGCCGATTTTTCCGGGGGCCAGCAGCATCCAACCCGGAGAGAAAACTCCCATTCAGATGATGAAACAGGTCGTGACGATCACGATCCGGCCCGGGACCGAAGCCGATAACGGCTTGCTTAATCTCAATACGGAGATTTACAGGTTTTCTTCCCCGGTGTGGTTCCAGGCCATTGCCGAGGTGGAAGCCGTTTTTACGATGAAAAATCCGACCAGCCAGGCGGTGAGCAGCACGGTCTGGTTCCCGCTGGCCTCCGCCCTGGAAAATGTGGATTGGAAGCTAAATCCCGGTGAAAATCCGTTGCGCATCCAACAAATCCTGGCAGTCGTGGGTCGCAATCCGATCGGCTTCACCCTCAAAGAGCTGCCCAACCCACAAGGCGCCGACAAACTGCCCCTGCCCTGGGCGAGCTTTCCAGCCACCTTCCCCGCCGAGGCGGAAACGGTCATCAGCGTCAGCTATAAGCTGCCGCTTCAGCCGGTGCGGAGAGTTTTGGCCTTTTACCATATCTTCCATACTGCGGCAGGCTGGGCGGGAGCGATCGGTTCGACTGAGCTGATCTTGAACCTGCCATATCCGGCTTCGGTGGAGACGATTGCTGGCATCCCCGCTGGTGGTCTGCGGCTGCCTCCTTACAGCTTCCCGTGGATGCAGGCCGATTTACCGATCAACTACCGGCTGGAGGGGAACCAGGTGCGCTTCTTGTGGACGGACTTAGAGCCGGATGCGCAAGATGATTTTGCGGTCTGGCTGCGCACACCCGCCACATGGCAGGAGCTGGAAACGGCCCGCGCCGCGGTGCTGGCGAAACCGCAGGATGGACGCGCCTGGCTGACTCTGGCCTCGACCTACTATTCACAGTTGGGTCTCGATTTCAATGACCTTTTTATTTTTAACCCGACCATGCTCTCCGCCGGCCTGGCTGCCTACCAGAAAGCCGCCGATTTGCTGCCGTATCATCCCGCCCCGCATGCCGGCCTGGGACTGCTGACCCTGGCGCCATATATCAAGGATAGGAATGCGCCCTCCGACGTGATCCAATCCGTACAGGCTGAATTAAAAATCGCCAAAGCGTTAGAGGCCAGGTATCCTGCCTGGACGAAAGACGCCGGTAATTCGCGCTGGCTGTTGAGCCGGTTGAGCAGCGCAGTAGAGGCTTACTTTATGAACCAGGCCACCGCTGAAATCTTATCGGCCACGCAAGAAGTTGCTGAACAGACCCGTCGGGCAGTGATACATGAAACCTACTCCGCCAGGCCGACCAGTCAATTTACCCTGACCGCAAAGCCATCCGGGACGCCCACACGGACTACGACGCCAACGGTAACACTCACCCCGACCGCGCTCCCAACCCGAACGTTTACTCCCACTGCACGGCCAACCGAGACGCTCGTCCCAACCGCAACGCCCGTCCCCTCGGCAGCTCCTTCGCCTGCAGCGACTACACCGCTTGAAACTGCACCGACAGCCGGCATTGGATGGGGCTGGCTCATCCTGGCGGCAGGTGGAGGGGTGGGCCTGGGCGTGGTGGGCAGCCTAGCCTGGCAAAAATTACGAAGGCGTAATAGATAAATATGATTTCTAGAATTCCCTTTGGACGTACTGGACACGCAAGCAGCCGGCTCATTTTCGGATCATATGCCCTGAGCAGCGCCACCCCGGCCGAGGCGGATGGCATGCTTGAACTGCTGTTCGAGTACGGCGTGAACCACATCGACACCGCCCCGATGTATGGGAATGCCGAGCAGCTAATCGGAGCCTGGATGGGGAGGCATCGCGATAATTTCTTCCTTGCGACCAAGACGCGCAGCCGCTCCTATGAAGGGGCATGGAAAAATCTGCGGTGTTCATTGGATCGTTTGAGAGTTGATTCGATTGATCTATGGCAGATGCACGGGCTGACCAATCCTGTCGGTTGGGAAAAAGCCATGGGGCCCGGCGGAGCCCTGGAGGCTTTTCTTGAGGCGCGCGAGAAAGGCCTGGTGCGGTTTTTGGGAGTGACCGGGCATGGCAACCAGGTCGCTGAAATGCATCTCCGAAGCCTGGAAAGGTTTGATTTTGACTCGGTGATGCTGCTTTATAATTATCGCCAGATGCAGAATCCCCGCTACGCCGCTGACTTCAATCAATCAGTCGCCATCTGCCGTGAGCGAAATGTGGCGGTACAAACGATCAAATCGATTGCCTGGCGTCCGGCAGGGAAAGGTCCCCGGACTTATCATACGTATTTCTATGAGCCGCTAGAGAGCCAGGATGCCATTGATAAGTCGGTGCATTGGGCGATGGGTTTACAAAACAGCTTTGTGATCACGGCAGGAGATATGCATTTTCTCCCGAAAATGTTAGCCGCGGCTGAGCGCTATGAAAAGCGACCCTCGGACATAGACATGCAAGCTATGGTCGAGGCGTTGGATATCCAACCTGTCTTTCGATAGGTCAGAAACCATCGGGATGTCCGTTCTACACGAAAGGACATCTCAAAAGGAGAACATTGTGCGCGCAAAGAATAAGTTCCAGGTTGCTCTACTGATAACCAGTCTTGTCCTTTTGGTTACCGTGGCTTGCGGAGTGAAATCTACAGTCGGACCGCCAGCATACACGGCAACCCCAAGCGGTGCTGCCTCGGTGGTTAAGAGTGAGATCCTCTCTGAGCGAGGCGGTGTTGTTAAGAACCCCGCCGGTGTTCAAGTGGTGATCCCGCCCCAGGCTCTCTCCTATGATCAGGAGATATCGATTCAGACGATGGATTTCAAGTCGGATCAGAGCCTAGATTTCCAACCGATGGGAAAAATGATTTCTCTGGGGGCAAAGCAAGAGATATTCAACCAACCGGTCACGATCAAAATCCCTTACGACGAAAAGCTCCTTCCGTCAGATCGAGATGAAGGCGAGGTGCATGCGACGTTTCTATTCGAAGGGAAATGGTATCCGGTTCGTGGAGAGCTGGACACCAACCAGAATATTATCTCAGTAAAGGCTGTCCACTTTTCTACCTGGGCGCCGGCGATCGACCCAATCCATGAGGTAACCATCGGACTTCATGCCAGTGCAGTTCGTTGTATGGAAACGCTTAAAAATGGCGAAGATATCCCAAAAACCGTCGGTGAGGCCGCCCAGTTGGTGGAGAGACGCCTTGAGGAATGGAATGTAGCGCTCAAGGAAGCTCAGGTAGGATATGAGGTGCTCAATGAGGCTACCTGGGCTCAATTGCCGCGCGAATTTGCCAAAGAAATCGTCATGCAAATTACAGAATTCGGGATTGAGACCTTCTTCGGGGCGAAAGCATTGGAGGTCACCATATTAGGGGTAAAAGCTGGATACCTGCCTTTGATCGTTCCCGCCATGTATCTATATGATGTTTCTTACAAGGGTGGTGAGTTTATCGCGGCTGCGCTCAAATTGGAGGTCGCTGCGCAGAACTATCAAGCTGCCAAAGCAATGGAGTATATGCTGCTTTACCCGAAAGCAAAGACCATCCCTGAAGAGTATGTGCGGGGGTTAATAGGCATCTGTGACCAGACTCTGATTCCCAAAACCGATGACACTTCTCCGGCCTGCAGTTGGAAGAAAACGCTGGTTGGAACATGGGTTTCAATGAACAACGACTACATAACCTTTGAGGCGGATGGCACAGGCTTCGGCTATCCGAAAGGTGATAAGACCATGGCAACCCCCTTCGAATGGACCTGTCTTGAGAACGGAAAGTTCAAGAATTTAACCATTGGTTCGGAGTACCGCTTAGAGTTCCCGAACAACGATACTTACATAATGAATGGCGACCCCTGGAGAAGGACAACCTTGAAATAATCAAGATACGCCAGAAAGAAGGAAAGAGATATCGCTGAGGAGGCCGATATGCACGCGATGCGCGTGAACGTGACTCAAATCGAACTGTAGATTCGAAAGTATGAACACGCCGGCGAGGCGATCATTTTTCTGCATTTTCGCGGCGCTAACCTGATGATGTGGCAGGCGATATTGAAATTTCTGGAAAGTTTATCCCAGAATAGATAAGAAAGGAGGACAAAACGGGCAATCGTACGTTATCCGGGTTATTGGTTGGAATGGTATGGGTGATATTGCTTGTCGTTGGCTGTAACGGCGCCCCGACTGCTTCGTCGGTAGTAGAAAAGTCGATGTCTGCGAATACGCCCATTCCATTTACAGCCACACCATTTTCAACGGTTACTTCTCATCCTACCGATACTCCACTTCCACCCACATCTACGCCTGTAACCCCGACACACACTCCAACTTCCACCTGGACAGCGACTACCATCCCACCCACTTCAACCCCGGAGCCATGCGCAGGTGCAACTTCGAGCGAAGCAAGACAGATGTTTAAATTTGATGAGATCGTAGCTTGCCTGGATACGCCCCAAAATATCGTTTCATTTATGACTGGCAATCTCAGTTGGGATCCCGCTTGGGATAAAAACCAATACGGCGATAACACCTATTCACCCGCCTGGGAGGTCTACGATCTTGGCATCGATGACTGTGATGGGCTGGCGGAGTTTGCCGCCTGTGTCCTGATTAAGCATGGATACGAGGCTTACAATGTAGGGATCAGCATCCTCGGTCCTTCAGGTCACAATGTCACAGGTTATGTTGGTAAAGATGGCCTGATATACGCCATCAACAATGGTCAAGGTATCGATGGTCCATTCAATACCTGGGAAGAACTTGCCCAGTTCTATATCGATGCTGGATTTGCTTCACCGCCAAATGGGGTGGTGTGGCTTTTCAGTCCCTGTCTGAGCCAGCGGGCTACGGGCAACGCAGTGTTGAAAATCCCTCATAAAGTGGTGCGATGAGAGAGAGTCAGGGCAACTCGATACAGATTTCCAAGACGGAATAAGCTGTGTAGATAGCAGGCGCTTTATGGAAATTATAAATTACCTCGTTTCGGTGTATTATATTACGTATACTTTCACCTGGCCGGCATATATCCTCCCTCTGATCATTGGCAGCTATGTACTCATTAAATATCGTAAGGATCCATTCTGCATAGCGGCTGCTCTGTTTGCGCTCAAGCCATTCGTAGCTACTCCCCTATGGGCCGCGGTTTTTGCGCCTACCATTTACAATCC
>CAYGZL010000071.1:0-10684 GCA_964354345.1 uncultured Anaerolineaceae bacterium
AATCCGCGTGCGCAGCCAGCCGGATAATCCGCTGATTACAGAGCGAGTCGGAGGCGGGGAGGTCGGCGGGTTCATTCGGCAGACAACCTTTTGATTTGCTCGAAGCCTTTTTCCAGGATATGCTCGATCTCATTGGCAGTCACCTGGTAATCCTTGAGCGACGTGCCATACGGATCATGAATATCATAGACGGTGATGTCCGGTCCGCCGATCATTTCGCTCAACACATAGACCCGCCCGGCCAGGTCAGGATATTCGATGCGCAAGGATTCGCGATGGTTGCGTTCCATGACCAGCACAAGCTGGTAAGCCGCCAGGAGCTTACGCGAGACAACCCGCGAGCGATGGTGACTGAGATCAACCCCACGCTCCGCCATGGCTTGCTGAGCGTTCGGCGAGGCGGGCACGCCGGGCGTGGTCCAGGTGCCGGCGGAAGCAATCCGCCACTCGGCGGTCTCTTTGACGGTGCGGCCACGCAGCAAAGCCATCGCCATCGGCGAACGGCAGATATTTCCAGTACAGATAAAAAGAACTGAATGCATCCGGCTGACTCCTCAAACCCAGATTCGCAAGCTGACAGCTTGCGCTACACAATTCTACATAAATCGCTGGCGCAGGACGCGCAGCACAAAACGCGGATTACCGAGCCAGTAACGGCGCCACTTCCCGCGCGGGTCCATCCAGAAACGCCAGAACCACTCCAATCCCAGGGCGTTCAGCCAGCGCGGCGCGCGCCACTCGACGCCCGCCAGGTAATCGAACAAGGCGCCGACCGTCCAGCAGAGCGGGGCGGCAATTTGCGTCCGATAAGCGCCCAACCACTTCTCCTGGCGGGGGACGCCCATCCCGATCAAGACCACCTGGGCGGAGCTGGCGTTAATCTCCGCCAACACTGTCTCAGAGCTGTCCGGCTGAAAATAGCCCTGGCTGGCGCCGGCGATCTGCAGGCCAGGATGCCTGGCTTGCAGGGTCTGGGCTGCCCGTTGCGCCACGCCGGCTTTGCCGCCCAGCAGATAAACGCGCCAACCGCCAATAACTGCATTTTTACAAAAATCGTCGATCCAGTCCGCGCTGGTGAGTTTAGTCATGGCAGAAGCACCACCCTGACGGCGGCGATCCAGGAAACGCCCGGCCCAGACCACACCGATGCCGTCCGGGTACACCAGGTCAGCCTGGTTCAACAAACGGCGGTATTCGGCGTCCTGACAGGCCAGGTTCAGACAGTGGGCGTTCACGTAAGCCAACCAACGCGGCTGCGCCTGGCTGATCCAGGCGCTGACCTGCTCCAGCAGGCTGAAGCGCGACAGGCAGCCCACGCGCACCCCCAGGATGTCGACCGTCGCCCAGGCAGCCGGCTCACGCATTGGCTACACACCCCAATCCGCCCGGCGCAAGCCGAGATACCACAGGCTGGCGAACCCGGCCAGGGTGGGCAGCAGGGCGATCACCAGGTGCAGCAAAAGCCCAAACCCCAGGGCGAGGGTGTCTGGGACGCCAAACACGGCCAACGACAAGACACAAATGTACTCAAAGATACCGATCCGCCCGGCCACGGCGGGCAGAGCCAGGCCAGCCTGCAGGGCGATGGCGACCAGTAAAGAAGCGATCAGCGGCAGGCGCAAACCCACCGCCAGCAAGACCAGGTGGTTATTCAAAATCGCCGTCGTCCAAACCAACGTGGTCAGACTCGCCAGGTAAAGGAGATCCCGTCGATTTTGGAATGCGCCCAGGCTGGCCAATCCGGCTTGCAGGCGGAGGGCGATGGCGTTGATCCACGTCTCTGGCAGGCGTTTCACCAGGCGGAGATCCTTCACGCGGTTCAGAATGGCAGCAGCGGTGTTCAGGATTGATGGAAGACCGCCCTGAAAGGCGACCCAAAAGACAAACAATCCACAGACCAACGCCAGGATGACCAGAAGCACCGCCGAACCATTCACCCAATCGGGCAACGGAATCCAGACCAACAGCACCAGGATCAACAGCCCATATCCGATCAGGTCGAGGATTTTTTCCAGCACCACCGTCCCCAGGGTGTAGCTGCGCCCGGCGCCCATCCCGCCGACCATCCATGCCCGGCTGAGATCACCGAGACGGACGGGCAGGAAGGCATTTAACGTCTGCCCCGCCACCAGCACCGCCAGGCAACGCCCCAGGCTGACCTTGTCTCCCGCTGGACCCAACAACACCTTCCAGCGGAATCCTTTCGCCAGCAGGTTAATCGCCACACTGAGCAGACCCAGGCTCACATAGCCCGGGGAGGCGCTCCGTACAACCTGCCCCACCTGCGCCAGATCTACCGAACGCAACACCAGGTAGAGCGCCAGGCCAGTCAACAGGATGCCCAAGGCTACCTGCAGCCATAGCGAGACCCGCCAGCCGCGTTTACTCGACCTTGGCTTTACGCCATCCACCGTTGCGGCCATCTCGTCCATAATAATCACGAGAGGCGTAATAATAGCCCTTGTAGTAATACTGGTAGCGAGATTTCTTCAAATCCACCTGGTTAAGCACCACGCCCAGCACGCGCGCCCCCACCCGGCGCAATTGTTCGACAGTTTGACGAGCAGCAGCCATCTGGGTGACATTCGGCTTCAAGACCAGCAAGACTCCGTCGACACGCGGTGCCAGCACGGCCGAATCCGTCACAGCCAGCACCGGCGGCGTGTCCAGGACGATCACATCCACCTGCTCAGCGATGGCCTGCAATATCTGAATCATTCTCTCCGAACCGAGCAGCTCTGCCGGGTTAGGCGGCGTCTCGCCAGCCGTTATCACCAGCAATCCCTCAGTCTGTCCCTGGCGTAAGGCGCCATCCAAACTAAGCTCTGCCTGGACAAACAGGTCACTGACGCCGGAATGATTGGGCAGATCCAAAATTTTATGGATGCGCGGGCGACGCAGGTCAGCGTCAACCAGAGCGACCCGCTTTCCGCTCTGCGCCAGCACCACGGCCAGGTTCGCCGCCACGGTGGACTTCCCCTCGGCCGGCGAGGGGCTGGTGATTAACAGGGTGTGCAGCGGCTGGTCCACGCTGGCGAACTGGATGTTGGTACGCAAGGAACGAAACGCCTCGGACACCGCCGAGCGCGGTTCCAGTTGGGTCATCGGCTTTTCATCACCGGTGGCGTGATGGGCGATCAGCCCCAGGATCGGCAAGCCCAGCTCACGCGTGACCTGCTCGGGGCTTTGCAGGGTGTCATCCATGGCTTCGATCAAGAAGATCCCGCCTAAAGCCAGCAACAGTCCCACCGCGCCGCCCAGCAGCGTGTTGGCCAGGGTGCGTGGGCGCACCGGGCGCTCGGGGCGCGTCGCGGGCTCAGCCTGGATCACGTTCGAGGTGGACTGCGCCTCGGCCAGGCGGATCTGCTCGTAGCTTTGCAGGAGATAGGCATAAGTCTGGCGATACTGCGCCAGGATGGTCTCCAGGCGGTTGCGCTCGACCTCGGCGTCCACGCTGCTGCTCAGGTTGGCCAAGGTCTGGGTGGCCTCTTGGATCTGCTGATCGATCTGGGTCATCTGCGTTGCCAGGCTATCCTTGGAGGAGGTGTAGCGCGAAGCCTGCAGCGACTGGTTCTGCTCGCTGAACTCAGACACCAGGGCGTTGGCGATGTCGGCAGCCAGTTGGGGCAGCGGATTTTCGACGCGCACTTCGATCAAGGTGGTATCGCGCACCGGCTGCACCTGGATCAACTGCTTCAGCTCCGTTTCGCTCTCGGACAGGCTCAGGCGTTCGATGACGCCATGCAAAACCGGCTGCTTGGTCATCAACTGAGAATAGGTCTGCGCCAGGCGCTCGCTGGTGACCAATGAGGAGTAATCCGTGGTCTTATCCGCCGGCGCTTGGTTGATCAACACCGTGGTGGTGGCCTGGTAGATCGGGGTTGAGCGGCGGCTGATGACGAACATGATCCCGGCAGCCAGCAAGGTGACCAGCACCAACAGCCAGGCCCACTGGCGGACCAGACCGAAGTAACGCCGCAGGTCATCGGCAAAAGAGGAAGTTTCCATTTATTTTATCCTGAACGCGGGGAAGGATCTCATTCTTCCGGCGTCACTGGGGTTTCCCGAGGGTCAGGTTCGGGAGAAACATGATTTCGTCCACTCAAGGACTGGCGTAAGTTTTGCAGACGAGCTTGTACGGCAGAGAGATCGCCAGACTGAGCCAGGCTGGTCAGCTCAGCCAGCCAGGCATCCACCTGTAACAACGGCACATGGACAGGCTGCTCAACCCAGGGACCGTCACCCGCCACACTACCCGCAGCCGAATTGAGCATGCCCAGGATATCGGGCAGCATCACCAGACGGGCGGAGGTGCCCGAGCAGATCGTCATTACCTTTTCGCGCTCTTCCGGCTGGATGTTGTGGATAGCAAAGACCAGGATGCCCACGTCATGATCAGTCACCAAATGGGGAATATCCTCGCGACGACCTAACACCGGAACGCCGCGGATGCGCAGCCCCTGTTTGAACAGGTCATCATCCACATACCCCACGACTTGGAAAACTCTCTCCGACTGGCCATTGCTTAACAGCCAGGCGGCATACTGACCGGCCTGACCGCCGCCGATGATCAGCACCCGCTCGTGAGCGGCGCGCGCCTGGCCGCGCAAGCGCAGCCACAGCTCCCCCAATCCACTCAAAGCCCGGCTGCCCACCCGCGCCAGGCTGAACCCAGAGAAGGCCAGCAGAGTGAAGGTCAGGAGCATCCCGTCCGGCAGGGACGGCGGCCACAGCCACAGGCGATTGACAAACCAGGTCACCACTCCAGCCAGGCCAGCGGCGGGGACCAGCTCCAGGAAATCAACCAGACTTGCGCGCGACCAGATCTTATGCTGGGCGTTCATCGCTCCCGCAGCCAGGCTGAAAACAAGCACAAATCCCAGGGGCAAGGTCAGAGCTTTCGTCCAGGCGCCAGCCGTGGGCGTTGGAAACCCCCACAGCCACCCCGAGAGCCCGATCGCCAGCAAGGATACCGAGCCATCTATGGTGAACCAGCTCAAGTAGCGTTGAAACAGGCGCGAGAAGGGCCCGCGGAACAACGAGGCCACGGGCGGCGACAGGCGGCGCAGACGGGGCAGCAACACCAGCCCGGTCCAAAATAAAATATCCAGATCCAGCCAGAAGCTGCGGTGGCGCACGTACAACTGGTCCAGGCGCAGCTTGGTGGGCAGGATTTGCTTCAAGTAGACATCCACGACCTGCTCCTGATCGCCCTGGAGCAGCGTCTCCTCATTACGGTAAAGCACGGTGGCCGGGCTGGTGATACCGGGGCGGATCGAAAGCACCTCCTGTAAAACCGGTCGCGGCCAGGAATTGCTCAGGGCGGGATCTTCGGGGCGGGGACCGACCAGGCTCATGTCGCCGGTCAGGACATTCCAAAACTGAGGCAGCTCATTGAGCTTGGTAGCGCGCAACCAGCGCCCGACCGGCGTGACGCGCGGATCGTCCTGGGCGGTGACGCGCGGACCGCGGTAGCTCTCGGGGCGGTCGTACATCGTACGGAATTTAAAGATGTTGAAGGTCTTGCCGCCCTTGCCCAGGCGCGGCCCGCGATAGATGACCGGACCGGGGGAATCGCGCCGGATGCGGTAGGCGATCCAGGCGAAGAGCGGGGCGAGGAGAAACAGCGCCAGGAGGGAGATGGCGATGTCGAAGAGGCGCTTGCCAAAGTTAACAATCGATTGAAGCAGGCGACGGGCTGGGAAGCGGGTCCTGGTGATGACTTTATCGGTAGCAATATCCATAAATCAAGTTAACCGATGCAGGTAGAGACGCAGTAGATAGGATGTCCAGAAAGCCCAGACGATAACAGATGGATTTTACCACGGGCTATTCCCGGAGCGTGGGGGGACTAGCGATCGGATCCGGCCAATTTCTGCTGGATCAACGCCAGGGCAGCCGGATCGTAATAGGTATCTGAAAAATCTTGTTGGCGGAAGAACTCCAGGTCAAGGTCAATGGTTGAGCCCTTGACCTGGGCAGGCGTGCCCACCGCGATCGAATAATCCGGGAGATCCCTGGTTACCAGGGAGCCCGCGCCGATCAGGCAGCCTTTACCGACCGTGACGCCGGGTAAAATCTTGGCGCCCGCGCCCAGAAACGAATAGGCACCAATGGTCACCGCGCCGCGGAGATAACCCGGCCGGTCGGTATGGGGAGTGTGAACAAACTGGTCGCCCAACAAACGAATGGAGTTCTGACTGCTATGGGTGTAGATGGCGTTCCAGGCCGCCAGTTGACAACCCTCTTCGATTACCAGGCCCTGGCTGGCATCTAAAATCGAAAAATGCCCGATCCAAACGTGATCGCCGAGTGAACATTTACCCGGGTTGATCAGCACGACCGAGCTGCTGATACGCGTAAATTTCCGCCAGGAACGCGCAGACCGGTCGTAATAGCCGTACATCATGAAGGGGCGTTGGAAACGACCCAAACCCCAGGCCAGGCTCGACAAGATCCGGCCAAATGGAGAACGGTACAGGCGTTCGAGCAAATTCCGATTGGTCAAAGATTTCCGTCCCATGTTTAATTCACTGCGTCTTCTACAATTTGCACCAGCCTGGGCAGGCAGGCCTGGCGAGAATAATGCTGCAAGGCGTAGGCGCGGCCGGACGCGCCGCGCTGGAGGCGCTCCTGGATGGGCGACTGAATACTTTGTTGGATGGCCTCCATCAGGCAAGCTGGATCCCCGGGCGGCGCCACCCAACCGCAGCCGGAGGCCTGGATGACCGCCTCCAACTCTGAATCCGGCGCAGCCAGGCAAAGTATCGGTCGGGCTGCCAGCAGGTAATAGATCAGTTTGGAAGGCAACGAGACCTTTGCCTGCGCCCCCTGGGTGGGCAATAAAAACAGATCGGCAGCGGATAGCACCTGAGCAGTTTCAGCCGGCTGCCAGGGACTTAAGAAATGCACCCGAATCAAACCGAGCTTCACCGCCAGGCGCTGGCAATTCTCCAAACGACTGCCTTCTCCCGCAATTAATAAATGCAATGCTTCGATTTCGGGTAGCTGCGCCAGAGCCTCGAGCAGGTGCTCGACACCCGCCGCGGCGCCAATATTCCCGGCATAAACCAGCAGGAAGGCCTGCGGCAAAATGCCCAAACTGGAACGTAAGGGGTTGCCGGTTACCTCCAAGGCATCCAGCTCCGCCAACAAACCGGTCTCGTCAAACCAGTTGGCGATGACATGCAGGTTTTCAGCCGCAACCCTGCGCTGGCTGGCAAAAATATCAGCAAACGTATGGCTGATCACGACCACCGCCCGGCTGCTGCGGGCGATCCAACCATCCAGCGCCTGCAGGAAGCGATAGAACCACCCGGCCTGCGCCAGGCGACCCTGGACAACCAGGGACTCCGGATAGACATCCTGGATGCTCAACACCAGGGGAATACGACGCAGGCGAGCCGCCAGGCAGAGCAACCCCTGGGCAACCAGAGGCCAGGTGTTGGCATAAATCGCCTGGGATTTGGGACGCTGCCAGAGGACTTTCCAGGCAGCGCTCAAACCAAAAGTCAGGTTCTCCCACAGCCGGCTGAGCAGGCGCGACTCGGTCGAAACGGCGGCCAGGCAGCGGACGATCTCATATCCCTCTGGAGTGGATTCTTTCCAATACGGACGCCGGGGATAATGCGGTGAACGCGTGCCGGAAGGCCGGCTGGGATATGGCGCCAGCACCTGAACCGAGTGTCCGCGTTCGTGCAACGCCTGAGCCAGGTCAGCGCTGGTGCGGGCAGAGACCAGGGGCTCGGGAGGGAAGACCGCGCTGACGATCAGGATTCGCACTCAGACCTATCTGGAAATAACCTGTGTAAAATTTTCCTGCATTTCAGCCGCGACTTTCACTGGCGCAAAGCGCTCGCGAGCAAACTGGCGCGCCCGCACCGCCTGCTCTGGCTGGTTTTTCGATAGCGTCAAGAGACACTCCATTCCCTCTGCAATTGCCGGTATTTCTAACTTTGTCACCAATCCAACCCCAGCCTGGGCTACCTCTTCAGCAATCCCAACCCGGTTGGAAATCAGCACTGGCAACCCGGCTGCCAACGCTTCAACAGCCGCCATACCAAAATTATCCGAATAGGAAGTCAAAACAAATGCATCGGCGTCAACCAGCGCCGACAGGCGCTGTTGAGCATCCAGGTAATCAGTGAAAAAGACACGCCCTTGCAAACCAAATTCAACCACCTGGCGCCGGAGAATATTCTGGTAACCATCTTTATCTGGACCAGCCAGGACCAGCAAAGCATCCGGTTGGCTCTTCGCCAGGTGGGCAAAAGCAGCCAGGGTTAAGTTCAAACCTTTACGAGCTTCCAAGCGACCCAGGTAAAGCAACAAAGGTGACGTAGCCGGAATTTGATGTTCGGTACGGAACCTTCCCTTCTCTGGTAAGTGTTCAAATTCGCTGACATCCACCGGGTTAGCGACCACAAATGGTTCAGGAGACAAATTCAGCCATTGTGACTCGCGTTGTTCCAGTCGAGAGGTATAGTGCAAAGCCGCAGCGTGTTCGATCAGACGGCGCTCAAACATGTGAAAATATGACCATTTCTTTAAATGCTTGTCCCGCCAGGTCTGGCGCATGAAGGATGTCCGCGGCGAAACCACATAAGGCACCTGGCGACGCCTGGCCCAGGTGCAAGCGGGCAAGAAAGGATGGGTCCAAGTCGCGACGATGTAAACCAGATCATAATCAGAGATCGTCGCCTGACAGGCGCGCGCTAAACCTGCTGAGTAGAAATAATTCCCTCCCACATCCTGGCGAAAATATATCACTTTGACGCCGTCAAGTATCTGCGGTTGACCAGCAATCCCCTCCAGGCGTTCCTTACCATTGGCGTCGGTGGTGAACACGGTGACTTGCTCACCTAGGTTCGCCAACCCCTCACACAAAGCTGGCACACTGCGCGTCGGTCCACCGTAGATATAAGCTGGTTTATAAAAGGGAATCACACACAAAATCCGCATCACGTAACTCTCATAGATTCTGTTGGATCCACATGTCCAAGACGTACAACGACCAGGGGCGCGCCCAATTGGTGCGACCGTGCTCAAAATCTGCCATGATCTCCGCTACCACGGCCGGGTCTATCCAACGACCCATTCCCTGCAAGGGTTGTTGCAAACGCTGGTCAGTATCTTGCTTGAGTCGCGGATACATCCCGGCCTGTAACCAGGTCTCGAAGGGTAAAGTAAATGGACGCTTGCTCTGACGCAGGATGGCCTTGGGCAACAAATCATGCACCGCGTTGACCAGCAACGGCTTGGCGGTTACGCCCTTCAATTTCCATCTCCCATTCACCTGCAACAAGCGCTCAACCAGCCGATGATCCAGAAACGGGACACGCACCTCCAGTGAATGGGCCATACTCATCATATCGGTGTCGCGCAGCAAGGTAGAAAGCATATATTGGCGCAACTCCAACCAGGAGATCTCACCCACTGGATCAAATCCGGCCGCGGTTTTTATCTGTGCGCCTACATATGCCTGCCAGGTGCCCAGGGCAGATGAGTTCGCTGCTAAGTGTTCGCGAGCATCTTGACGCAGCAATGCCAGGATCTGGCTGCGGGTGAAGAGGCCACGCACGGCAAAATACGGATGATTGAACAATAAATCCTGGTTAAGATACGCTCGCAGTTTACGCTGGCTGTCCAGGCTGGTACCAACATACAACATAGAAAACCAACGCGCCAGAAGTATTAGTAGCGGTGAATGGATGAATTTCAGGCGCGGCACCATATTGAAGCTTGGATAACCACCGAATAGCTCATCCCCGCCCAGACCGGAGAGCGCCACGGTTAAACCGGCGCGGCGCGCCTCACGCGAGACATACCAGGAGTTGATACCATCCAGAGTGGGTTGATCCATGCTGGCGATTGCCTGGGGCAACTCGGTGAGTAACTCAGCCGGGTGGATTAAAAAACTTTGATGGCGCGTCCCATAGCGTTGGGCAGTCAGAAGGGCGGCAGCGCGCTCATCGCCCGGCTGCTCCGTAAATCCCAGGGTGAAGGTGCGCATCGCCTGGTCGGAGGTCTGGCTGCCGAGGGCAACGATCGTACCCGAGTCCACTCCGCCGGACAGAAATGCACCCAAGGGGACATCGCTGGTCAGGTGGCTGCTGATAGCGTCTGTCAGCCAACCACGCACTTCGATCGGAGAGGGCTGCAAACCCAGTGGCTGCGGCGGCTGCCAATAAATCCCCTTCGAGAATGACAGTTGCTGTCCATCCCACGCCACCGACAACCAGGCGGCCGGCGGCAACGAAGTGATCCCATTCACCAGCGTCAGCGGTTCCTGGACGCTGCCGAAAGCCAGGTAGGTGTAAAGCCCATCTACTGATAGCTGTTTTGACACCTGACCGCTGGCCAGCAGGGCACGGACTTCGGAAGCAAAGAGCAGGCGGTGCTTATCCTGCCACAGGTAGAGCGGCTTGATCCCAAGACGGTCGCGTGCCAGGAATAAACCCGGCTGTCCCGACACACGCATGTCCAGGATGGCCAAAGCGAACATGCCCTGGAAATGAACCGGACAGTCGCTGCCCCAGGTTTCATAAGCGTGAACGACTGTCTCGGTGTCGCTCTGAGTGGTAAAACGGTGACCAAGGTTCTGCAGTTCGAGACGCAACTCCCGGTAGTTGTAGATTTCACCATTGAGGATGACGGCGACACTCTGATCTTCGTTGAAGACCGG
>CAYGZL010000072.1:0-8731 GCA_964354345.1 uncultured Anaerolineaceae bacterium
GCGCGTCCTGACGACTGACCCCGGTATGGGCATCGTCCGCCATGCCGACGCTGGCTATGAGATCGCCATTGCCGCAGCCAAACGGCATGGGATCAAAATGCCAATGCTGAGTTGAAGAAATCGTATGTGGTCAGGTCCTGGCCTTTTCACGGTCAGTTTGCTGAGCATTAGTCCCCCAGCCTGTCTGGCATGGTGGTTGTCTGTGGAGGGGCGATCCAGCTCAACCTGCTTGCGCTGCTCGCCCTCAACCGGCTCCGCAAAGGGCTCCCAGAATCAACGCTGAGGGAGTAAAGCTCGGGAAGAAATCCAAGATTACCGATCTCCCTATCTTTGAGGGACGTTGTTCAGTATAATCAAGCTCGCTATGCTTACAAGAAATAGATTATTCGTGGTGTGTTTTTCCCTGACCAGTTTGCTGGTTTTTACCTGGGTATTCCATACTTCCCATAGTGTCCAGACGGCTTATGCCATGCAAATACCGATCTATACCCCCACGCCTGGTCCAGATGGGAAAATTATCTATATTGTCAAGAAGAACGATACGCTGCTTAGCATTTCATTGACATTTGGCATACCAGTTGACAAACTGCGCACGCTGAATAACCTGTCTGGCGATAGGATTAACGAAGGTCAAAAGCTGATCCTCGGTCTGGCCGGACCCGCAGAAATATCACCGACGCCCGGCCAAATCCCCACCGCGACTGGCGTCCAGCCGACGCCCACACCCAAAATCGGCGTTGGCGTACTTTGCATCATTCTGTTCAACGACCGTAACGGCGACTCGATCCGTCAGGCGGATGAGCCCTCCATTCCTGGCGGCGCAATCAGTGTCGCCAATCGTTCCGGGTCCGTATCCATCACAGCCAATACAGAGGCCGGCGATACCCCCTACTGCATTGATAAAGTTTTGGAGGGTGATTACACCATCAGCGTGGCTACACCGAGTGGATATAATCCGACCACCTCCAATACCTATCAAATAGCCATGGGCATGGGCGATACAACCTACGTAGACTTCGGCGCCCAGGCCAGCAGCAACACACCGGTCGAAGCCCCGATCCTCCCCCCAGAAGGGCAGCGCTCGCCGCTCTTGGGCATCGTGGGTGGCATATTCCTGGTTGGCAGCCTGTTGCTGGCTTTATTCGCAGGACGGTCGCTACGGAACAAATAGAATGCAGAGCCAGTTCCTGCGATGATAGAAGATATCCCAACCTATATCCGGCTTTCTGAGCAGCTCGCCACCAGCGGCCAACCCAGCGAAAAACAAATTTACCAGATCGCCCAGGCAGGCCTTCATCCAAACCGCATTAGAACATCGTCCCCATGAAAAGTCCTCAGATCCTTCTCACCAATGACGATGGCATTCGTTCGCCGGGCTTGTGGGCAGCAGCCCGGGCGCTCTCCAGCCTGGGCTTTGTCCATGTCGCCGCGCCGCGCGATCAATACTCCGGCGCGGGTCGCAGTCTGCCGATTACCACCGATGGCATCATCCAGAGACAAGAAATGGTGGTCAACGGTAAAAGCTGGCCGGTTTACGCCATCGGCGGAACGCCAGCCCAGGTAGTGTTGTATGCGGTGCTAGAAATCCTGTCTGAGCCGCCGGATTTGGTCGTCTCAGGGATCAATTACGGTGAAAACGTCGGCAGTGGCATCACCGTCTCGGGAACAGTCGGCGCTGCCCTGGAAGCGGCGGCGATGGGCATCCCGGCGCTGGCCATCTCACTCGAAACTGACCTGGTGCACCATTTGTCTTATTCCGAAGCGGTAGATTTTTCAACCGCAGCGCACTTCACGGCTTTCTTCAGCCGCCTGCTCTTAGAGAAACAACTGCCCGCAGAGGTGCAGGTGCTCAAGGTTGACATCCCTTCTGACGCCACGCCGGAGACTCCCTGGCACGTTACGCGCCTCTCCCGCAGTCCCTATTTTGAACCGCTCCCTCCAGAACGCACTTCGTGGGATATACCTGCCAACCTGGGCTACCGCACTCACGTGGACATTTCCCAGGAATCGCCCGATAGCGATGTTTATCTGCTGTGCGCCAAACGGCAGGTTTCGGTCACACCCCTCAGCCTGGACATGACCGCGCGGATCGACCTGACCGCGTTCGAACAGGACTTACGGGATAACAAATAATTACCTGCCGGTGTGCAGCTCGCTCAGCAGCAAAGGGTGAATCGCAGGATTCGCGGCCACAATCGAGATGGGCCGCGTCAGATAATCGGTTTCGCCATAGAAATTGGTGACAATCGCTCCAGCCTCCCGGGCAATCAAGCCGCCTGCAGCCACATCCCACGGGCTCAGGCGGAGTTCCCAATAGCCCTCGAAGCGCCCCACTGCCACAAACGCCAGATCCATCGCCGCTGAACCCAGGCGGCGCACGCCCTGGGTCAACAACGACAGGCGTGCAAAATGGTCCAGGTTATTCTCTGGATGGGTGCGGATATCGTAAGAGAAGCCAGTCACCAACAAGCTCTGATCCAGGTTGTCTACCCGAGAGGCGCGGATGGGCAAACCATTCAGGAAGGCGCCTTTGCCAAGCTCGGCGCGGTAAAGCTCGTCCAGGATCGGATTGTAAAGTACTCCACACTGCACCACGCCATTTTCGGCATACGCCAGCGATACCGCAAATACCGGCAGACCATGGGCGTAGTTGACTGTCCCGTCCAGGGGATCAATGTACCAGACGCAACAGTCCTGTCCCGCCAGATCACCGCTTTCCTCGGCGACGATGCGGTGGCTGGGGAAACGCTGCTGGATCTCGCCAATCAATAAATCTTCGGCGCGGTGATCCACCTCTGTCACCGGATTGATCAGCCCCTTGTATTCCACCTGTAAATCAGGTCCGAAACCAGGCCGGGGTGAAAAGCCCGCCCGCAGGATTTCGCCTGCCTGGCGCGCCATCGTCTCAAGATCGGATAGAGTCGGGATCATGCTGATTTCCTGGTCAATGTCTTACAGCTCTCCGCAGATTTCACGCGCCAAACGCTCAAAATATTCGGCCATCGCCCGGTGACGGGCTTCGCCCAACGCCTTACCGCTTGGTGTATACAAGCGGTCCTTCAATTTGCTCAGCTTGAACAAATACTCGTGAAAAGCACTGTGCCCCTCCCCTGCCTCCAACTGGTTCTGCTCGAGGAAGCGCCGGGATGGGTACTGAAAAAATGGCTGCCCGGCGCGAGCGGCGTAGGCGACTGCGCGCGCCACTCCGATCGCCCCAATCGCATCCAGCTTATCCGCGTCGAACAGCACCTGGGCCTCTAAAGTTTGGGGCATCTCACGCTCATCCCGGAAACGATGCGCCCGGACACAATGCTGCACTGCTGCGATGCGCTCCTCGGGCCAGCCCTCCCTTCGTAATAGCTCACCGGCGAACTCGGCTGAAACCTGGTGATGATCGCCGCGTGTTTGAGCGTCCTCAGGGGTAGATAAGTCAGCCAGCGGACTCGCATCATGGAGCAGCGCCGCTGCCCGAACGATCTCGAGGTCAGCGCCTTCGGCCCGCGCTAATCGCTCTGCCAATTGGTAAACCCGCAGGATGTGGTCAAAGCCATGCACCGGGTCGTCAACCGGATACCAGGCACGCGCTTGTTCAATGGTCGGCATCGTGAGTAAACCCTTGGGGATTTATTATAACGGGGTAAACCTGACCCTTTTTAATCACTGTCTGAACCAGATTGGCGCCGAAGCGGTACCCCAGGTGGCGATAATCGGAAACGGACAAGATCAGCAGGTCGGCTTGCTTGCCCGGTTCCAGCGAGCCAAGGCGGTCGGCGCAGGCGATGGCTGCCGCGGCGTTGATTGTGGCGGCCGCGATCGCCTGGGCCTGCGTCAGGCGTAAGTAGCGACAGGCCAGCGCCAGCGCAAACTGCATATTTTCACACCAGGCTGTCCCTGGATTCAGATCCGTGGCAATCGCCAGCAGTCCTCCCGCCTCCAGGATCGACCGGGCGGGAGTATAGTGGGTTTCCGCCAGGCCAAACGGCGTGCAGGGCAGGGCGACTGCCACCGTGTCGCTGCGCGCCAGGGCGCGGATATCCTCAGGCGAGGTTTTTACCAGGTGATCGGCGGATACCGCCCCCAGCTCTGCTGCCAGGCTGGCGCCGCCCAGGTTGTCGAACTCATCTGCATGGATTTTCAATGGAAAGCCCAACTGGCGCGCCTTGACCAGGATGCGCCGCGACTGCTCCAGGCTGAACGCGCCTGTCTCACAGAAAACATCGACGAAAGGCAGGTTACGCTCCGGAGCATGCTGCGGCCACCACGCCGCCAGCAATGGCAGCATCGTATCGCAAATCAAGGCAGTATACCCGTCTGGATCCTGGCGATACTCCGGCGCGACGGCATGCGCCCCCAGGAAGGTCGGTACAATCTCCAGTGGACCCTCAGCATCCAGCGCCAACAAGGCCTGTAGCATGCGCAGCTCAGCTGCGGTGCGCAATCCGTAGCCAGTTTTAACCTCGGCGGTGGTGGTGCCAAAATTGAACATGCTCCACAGGCGGGAGCGTGTCTCGTTCAGCAACCGCTCGTAAGGCAATGTGCGCACGGCTCGGACAGTAGCGAGAATTCCTCCTCCCGCAGCCAGGATTTCCAGGTAGGTCTTCCCTTGCAAGCGTTGCTCGAACTCGGCCGAGCGGTCGCCAACCCAGATCGCATGGGTATGCGGGTCAATGAAGCCGGGCATGACCACCTTGCCGCCGGCATCCAGAGCCGGCTCATGCGGATAAGCCGCTCTGAGCTCGGTGCTTGCACCGACAGCCAATATTTTATCCTCCTGGAACAGCACCGCGCCATCGGCGATGATGCCCAGATTACCCAGGTCACGACCGCGCTGTGGACCGCCGGCCAGGGTCAAAAGTTGAGAGGCAGAATGAATGAGCATGGTTGCCTGCTGACTGCTGTGCTTTGCTTGTAACGCCAGATTATCACCTGCTTAAGTGTGTTTGTCAATTCATCGACCAGCCTGGACGAAATCCACCTGCCAGCCTCTCACCCTGACTCCTGCATCTTGCGTGGCAAAGTCGACCCCGGTGCGGATCGAAATGCCCAATATGGCCATGTTCCACGTGCCGGGCATCGACCAGACCTTCGTGCTGGCAACGAACCGCGCTCAGCGACTTGCGCCGCCTGACTGAAGACAGAATCGAGGTCGGGAACTCGAGAGGCTAATCAATTCTTCTTGCGCGCGGTAATCACAAACAACGACCGTTTCGGCTGGTGGGCGCGATCCCATTCCATTTGCTGCAAACAAATTTCCACATCAAATGGATCGAGATGATGGACATGATTATTCCGCACCATTTCCTGGTAGAGCACGGCCGCGTCGTTCAGCTCCTGGCAGTACTCGACAGCCAACAACCCGGAACTTTCAAACAAGTCACGCCACCATCCCGGGGTATGTTGTTTCTTGAAGTCGCCTTCGAAGACATCTACCGCCTGGTTTGGCGGCGGTATCCGAAAGGCATACACATACGGTGGATTCTGGAGCTGCTCGGGAGTAAATTCATGGGTCAGCACTTCCGAGCCAATGCTGAGCTGCCCGCCCGGTTTCAGATGCTTGAGCAGATGGCGTAAAAATTCAACGCTCCCGCCGTAGAAATTGAAGGAGTTCATACAGAAGATGGCGTCGAAATAGTGATCGGCGAAGGGCAGCGGTGCGGTTACATCCAGATTGAGCGGTACAATCTGCTTGTGATAGCCGTGGGTGGTAAATTTATGGTCAAGGTATGTCGCTGAGGTCCACAAATCCAGGGCAATTACTTTCACAGCGGAGTGCCTCGCCAGGAAAATCGAGGTAGTCCCTTTCCCACAACCCAGGTCCAGGACGATGTCATCCGGCAGCAGACGCATCGTTCGCAGCATGCGCACTGCCAGGTACAATCCTCCTCCACCGCTGCAATCTTCGTAAAGCTCATCCCGCGTGTAGCCGGCGAGTTCGGGATAATCGTTGCGGTCAGGTGAATGGAAAGCGGCAATGGCCGCCTCAATCTGGTCTGGTGTAAAAGGCATATCATCTCCTAAGCGCTAGACAGTGTGTCGATCTCATCTATTATAATGAGGAAAACGATGAAATCCCTCAACGACTTAATCCACCAAATCATCGCGCTACAGGCAAGTGGTCGCGCCCAGATCACCCTGCTGGCAGTCTGTCCCAACTCACAATCGGTGTTGGAGGCGGCGGTCAAAGCGGCGGCGCGCAACCATGCCCCGCTGTTGTTTGCCGCAACACTGAACCAGGTCGACACGGACGGCGGTTACACTGGCTGGACGCCAGCCGGGTTTGTGCGCCAGATGCAGGCCTATGCCGCTCAAATGGCCTGGTCGGGACCGCTCTATCCCTGCCTGGATCACGGCGGACCCTGGTTGAAAGACCGCCACACCCTGGAACGGTTAAGCCTGACCGAAACCATGCAGCAGGTTAAGCACAGTCTGACCGCCTGTCTGGAGGCTGGCTACCAGTTGCTGCACATAGACCCGACCGTTGACCGGTGCCTGCCGCCTGGAGAGACCCTGCCCGTTGAGACCGTTGTCGAACGCACGATCGAGCTGGTCGTGCACGCGGAAAGTGTGCGTCAGGCGCGCAACCTGCCTCCGATCGCCTATGAGGTCGGTACCGAAGAAGTGCATGGCGGGCTGGGAGACCCGGCGCGCTTTGAACATTTCCTGGCCTGGTTAAAGCAGGCTTTTACCGCCAACCAGCTTCAAGCGGCCTGGCCGTGCTTTTTCGTTGCTCAGGTTGGCACCGCTTTACACACCACCTTCTTCGACACCGCAGCCGCCAGTACGCTCTACACCCGCCTCGCCCCGCTTGGCTCGCTGGCCAAAGGTCACTACACCGATTGGGTGGAGAACCCGGCGGATTACCCCAGCAGCGGGATGGGCGGCGCCAATGTCGGACCGGAGTTCACCGCCGTTGAGTACCAGGCCTTGAAAGACCTGGAAGCCCAGGAAACCTGTCTGACGACGATGTTGCCAACGCAGCCATGCGGAGATAGATCCCACATCATGGAGACCCTGCACGCGGCGGTCATCGCTTCCGGACGCTGGCAGAAATGGCTGCAACCGGCGGAACGCGGCCTGGATTTTACCGCTCTGGCTCCTGAGCGTCAGGAATGGCTTGTGCAAACCGGTTCGCGCTATGTCTGGGCTCAGCCAGATATTGTCGCGGCTCGCCAGCGCCTGTATGCTAACCTGGCTCCCTGCCTGGTCGATCCGCATACCTGGGTGATCGAACGGATTGCGCAGTCCATCGAGCGCTACCTGATCCATTTTAACCTGAGAGATTCCTTATCCATTCTGGCTTGCTAATCCAGGATAGCCGGTTGGCTTCACCGACCAGCGGTTTTTGCTGGCAAGAGACCGGTTTTTGGGCCTGTTTGAAGATCATCCTTCGGGTTAGAATAGAACCCGTGAACGGGATTATCTTCAATATCCAACGCTTCTCCCTGCACGACGGCCCCGGCATCCGTACGACGGTGTTCCTGAAAGGCTGCACCTTGCGCTGTTTCTGGTGCCATAATCCGGAGGGCATGTATCCCGACCTGGAGGTGCAGTTCACCCCCGAGCGCTGCATCGCCGACATGGACTGCGCCCGCATCTGCCCAATCCAGGCCCACCAATTCGTAGACGGCGTACACCGCTTCGATCGCGCCCGCTGCGACGCCTGCGGAGAATGCGTCAGTGTGTGCGTGACTGAGGCGCTGGAGCTCAGTGGGCGCCTGGTCAGCGAGGCTGAGGTGATGGCTGAAATCCTCTCCGACCGGCCTTTCTACGAGTCCTCCGGCGGGGGAGTGACCCTCTCGGGCGGCGATCCACTGGTGCAGCGCCAGTTTAGCCGCGCCCTGCTCGCCCGCTGCCGGGAGGAACACATCCATACCGCCCTGGAAACGGCCGCCAACTGTCCCTGGGAACACCTGGCTGAGCTGCTGCCTCTCACCGATCTGGTGATGATGGATCTCAAACACATGGACGACGCGCAACATCGCCAGGCGACGCAGGTCTCGAACCAGCGCCTCCTGGACAATGCCCGGCGCATGGCCGAACAAGGTCAGCGCCTGATCTTCCGCCTGCCGGTCATCCCCGGGGTGAATGACACGCTGGAGAATATCGTCGCCACGGCCAGTTACGTCCGGGATCTGACTGAGGCCGGTCGCCGCAACGGTCATTATGTCGCTCATCCGCCGGAGCTGGAGCTGCTGCCCTTCCACCGCCTGGCCGAGCACAAGTACCGCAGCCTGGGCCGCGCCAACCCGGCGCAGCATCTGCAACCCCCCAGCAAAGAGCGCCTGGAGGCGTTAACGGCCCTGGCGGCGGATATTCTGGCTGGGGCGGATGTCCCAGTCAGGCACCGGTAGGTTTATATTTATAGGAGTTCGTAAAACGCCATGACTGAAGCCATCCCTGTTTTCCGGGAAACTCTGACTTATTCGCAACGGATTGACCTGCTGCGCCAGACCAAGCTGGCTCAGACGCACGCCAAGCAGGAGCTGATCGGCGCCATGGACCACGACGACCACGCCCTGATCCTGCCGCCTCCCGAGCGGCGTGAGATCGTCAAGACGATCAGCAGCTCGGGCATGCCGATCACCGACTGCAAGCTGAACGGCATCCCGATCCAGAGTAACCACCCCAGCGGCGGATTTTTTGGCCCCAAAGCCTGCGGCGAGAACTTCCGCGCCCTGCTTGAGAATCATCCCGTCTACATTGACCCGGTCAGCTCGCTGGCCGGCGGCTA
>CAYGZL010000073.1:0-43741 GCA_964354345.1 uncultured Anaerolineaceae bacterium
CAATGGTTTCGAGCAGGATGTAGTTGCTGGTAACCAGGGCAGTGTCTGAGGCGAGGATTTCTTGCCAGGTCAGCCTGGCGGACAGGTGGAATTGATCATTGGCATTGAGCACTGCCAGGAATGCCGAGGTATCCAGGAAGACCATCATGGTTCGGACGCCTCGGTAAGGTACGCATCATGATTGGCAGACAGGTCAGATGGCCCCGCCAGTTTTCCAGCGGCAGCCAGAGCCGTGGCCCGCAATATGGCCTGGTCTGGGATACCGCCTGCTGCCAACAAGGCATCCACGCTGCGGCGGATCAATTCGGCCACAGACAAGCCTTCTTTAGCCGCCAGGCGTTTGAGGGCGCGCGCCTGCTGAGGTGTGATTTGGATCTGCGTACGAATCATCGGTTGATCGCCTCCAGTGATTGAATGATAACACTTTCGCCACAATGATAACATATATAACCATCATTGTGGCGACTCAATTTACCGTCGAATTCCTTCGACGGGGTAATTCAATCGATCGAATGATTCGACGGATCTATCCCAGCCGGAATATATCCCAGCGGGGCGCGCTCGATCTTCTCCAGCGGCAGCACATCCACCAGCTCGTACTGCCGGCTGCCCAGGCCCAGCCGCTCGGCGTACTGCGGACCGACATAGGGGTCCTTCAAGGGACCATGCAGCCAGGCAAAGGGGTGACCTTGCCGGGTGTGAACTTCCATCGATAAGGGCACGTTCTCTTCCAGCAGGCGGCTTTGGGCGGTCACGTCCAGGACCGCCTGGTCAAGCGCCACGCTGTCATCCGAGCCAAAAATCCCGGCGTCCGGCAGGATTGGCAGGCCGGTAAAGCCGAAGCAGTCGCACACGGGTGTCATGTGCGTCGCCAGGCCAAGGTGGATGGCCTTGCCAGCCTCGAAAGTGGACAGCACCAGCCCGGCGCTGATCGCCACCGCTTCCTGGAAGGCATGAAAATTCAGCGCGTCAATCTTCAGGCTGCCAGGCGGAGCCACCAGCAGGCAGCGCCCGCAGGCGTTGCAACGATCCAGATGCAAGTGCAGGTTCTGCGGACATTCTCTGTCCTGCGTCACGGCCTGGTGCGGGCAGGCGGCGATAATTTGCTGGCGGGTAGCTGCATCCGGGCATTTTTCGGGAAACCAGTAGGGATCATAATGGAACGTATCGTGGATGGCGCTGCGAGTCACATCGCTCATGCAGCCCAGGGCCAGGTTCTTCAAGGCCGCGCCATAGCCGCAGGCCGGGTGACCTTTCACATGCGCAAAATTCACCAGGAATGAGGCATCCTGGATCATGCCGGCCAGGTACCAGGTCTGGATATTCTTGAACGGGTGCGCATGCGGATAAACATATTTCTCGTCTGGCCCACCCGCCGGGTAGACCGGGCAGTCCAGTGTTTCGGAGCTGTAACCGCGCTCGGCCGCGCTGAGCGCATCCCCGGCCAGGTCAGTCACAAACGGCCGGCCACCACCCTCTTTGACCACCTGTACCACCCGGCGCAGGAAGACCGGATGGATCACCGAGTACCCCAGGGTGTGCCCCAGGTGCACCTTGATCGCCACCGTCTCGCCCTTCACTCGCCCGCGCAGGTTCAGCCGTTCCAGGATTAAATCCAGCTTGGCCGGTAAAGTCTCACTTGCCTCCAGGCGCGCCTGGCGCGCCGAACCGAAATAAACCACCGCAGTCATCATATACTCCTCTGATATTATTATATGGCCCCAATTTTATCATTGCTTATCCTGATAAGTTTACCTGCAGCTTGATGTCGATCCCACAAGGTAATTCGGCAGGAAGATGCGGGCGATCTGTCAATTCCCATTGACTTAGTCTATAGCTTAGTTTATACTGGCGCCTGGAGGTTGCGATGACATTTACCGTAAATATTCATGAGGCCAAAACCACCCTTTCCAAACTCCTGGAGCGCGTGGCAAATGGGGAAGAGATTATTATTGCCAAAGCCGGAAAACCCATCGCGGTTCTCTCCCCTTTTAATAAACCCGTCGCTTGCCGCACACCCGGGAATGATACGGGGAAAGTCACAATCAAACCCGAATTTGAAGAACCGTTGCCGGAATTTGATGAGCCATGAGAGCGCTCCTGGATACACACACCTTCTTATGGTGGAACATGGCTGATCCCCGCTTATCCAATAAAGCCCGGGAGCTCATCGCAGACGGCAGGAATGAGTTTTACCTGAGCGCAGCTAGCGCCTGGGAAATTGCCCTCAAAACCGCGCGCGGCAGCCTCACTTTACCAGAATCCCCTGGGGTGTATGTTGCCAACCGCTTACGGCTGCACCAGTTCCTGGCGCTGCCAATCCAGCTCAGCCATGCGCTGCATGTATTTTCCTTACCGGATTATCACCACGATCTATTCGATCGCTTACTGGTCGCCCAAAGCCAACTCGAAGAGCTGCCGATCGTGAGTGCGGATGAAAATATCGCCCGGTACGACGTGCAGGTAATCTGGTAAACAACCGCATTTCAAATCAGTATAATGTCTATCCAAAAACTGTTTCTGGTGATAAGATAGCCCTCCACGCGGATGGGCGCCCACCAGGCTGGGCAGATGCTCCCATCCGCACTGTCTTTGTACGTTGATTCGCTGAGGTAGGCAAGACGCATGTTAGTTGAACGAACGGATTTACGCGATATCGCCATCATCGCCCATGTTGACCATGGCAAAACCACCCTGGTGGACGGCCTGCTGCGCCAGGCGCGGGTTTTTCGTGATAACCAGGTAGTGGCCGAACGGATAATGGATTCATACGACCTGGAGCGCGAGCGCGGCATCACTATCCTGGCCAAGAACACCGCCATCACCATCTGGGACGCAGTTGCTCAGCAGCAGGTTAAGATCAATATCGTCGACACTCCTGGTCACGCCGATTTCGGCGGCGAAGTTGAGCGGGTGATGAATATGGTGGATGGCGTGTTGCTGCTGGTCGACGCCGCCGAAGGCCCCATGCCGCAGACTCGCTTTGTGCTTAAAAAAGCGCTCGAGGTTGGTCACAAAGCCATCGTGATAGTCAACAAGGTGGATCGCAAAGACGCCGAGCCGCAGCGCGTGCTCAACCAGACCTTCGACCTGTTCATTGAGCTGGGCGCCGATGACGAGCAAGCCAACTTTCCGATCATCTACACCAATGCGGTCACTGCCCAGGCTGGCCTGACCCCCGAGCTGGGTCCCGACCTGCAGCCGCTATTCCAGGCCATTTTGCGCCACATCCCCGCTCCGCGCGTCGACCTGCAAGCCCCATTGCAGCTCCTGGTGACCAACCTGGGCTACGATGATTACCGCGGCGTTACTGCCGTCGGGCGGGTCTTCTCCGGGCAAATCCAGATCAACCAACCCCTTGCCCGCCTGACCCTGGATGGACAAAACCTGCCCGAGCGTGCCCGTTACCTGTATGTCTACCAGGGATTGGAGCGCGTCGAGGTTGACATGGCCCAGGCAGGTGAGATCGTCGCCCTGGCCGGGCTGGAAGGCATCGCCATCGGCGAGACTCTGGCCGATCCGATCAATCCTGTCGCGCTGCCTCCCATTCGGGTGGAAGAGCCAACCGTGCGCATGGTGTTCAGCGTTAACACTGCGCCTTTCGGTGGGCGGGAAGGCCGCTGGAGCACCTCCCGCAAGCTGCGCGAGCGCCTGTTCGACGAGTTACGCACCAACGTCGCCCTGCGCGTGGCTGAAACCGAGACCACCGATAGCTTCATCGTCTCGGGGCGCGGCGAATTGCACCTGGCCATCCTGATCGAGACCATGCGCCGCGAGGGGTATGAGTTTCAGGTTTCGCGGCCCGAAGTGATCCTGCGTAAAAACGAGCTCGACGAGCTGCTCGAGCCGTTCGAAGAAGTGCATATCGACACCAGTCCGGACACGGTGGGGGTGGTGGTTGAAATGCTGGGCGCGCGCCGCGGTCAGATGGTCGAGCTGCATGAGACCTCGGACAGCAATGTGCGCCTGATCTACCTGGCGCCGACGCGCGGCCTGTTGGGCTTCCGCTACCAGTTCCTGACTGCCACGCGCGGCGTGGGCGTGTTGCACACCCTCTTCCACGACTACCTGCCGATGGTGGGCGAGATCGCCGGGCGCGAGCGGGGCTCACTGGTCGCCTGGGAGACGGGCGTCGCCACCACTTACGGCCTGCGCAACGCCGGGGAGCGCGGCGTGCTGTTTATCCAGCCAGGCGCTGAAGTCTATGAAGGTATGGTGATCGGCGAGCACGCCAAGCCCAACGACATCGCGGTCAACATCTGCAAGACCAAGCACCTGACCAATGTGCGCGCCGCCCGCGGTGAGCAGGCCGACCGCCTGACTCCGCCGCGCCAGATGAGCCTGGATGAGTGCATCGAGTACCTGGCGGAAGACGAATTGCTCGAAGTCACACCGCTCAGCTACCGCATCCGCAAGCGTATCCTCGATACTGATGAGCGCGGCAAGACGGTCAAACGCGCCAAAGAGACCGTCGCAGTCTAGAAAACGGGATTAAATCCCCATTTCATACACCCGGTAGCGCCGCAAAGGTGTGGCTCCCAGCTTCTTGATGCCATTGACCATGGCGTAGTTATCTTCCAGGACGTAGTTGATCTCCATCCAGACCCCCGGAGCATAGAGCGATTCATATAGCGCCCGGTAGAGCAGGCTGTCCACCGCCTTGCCCTGGTATTCCGGCGTCACACCCAAGGCGAACATGCGGTAGCGGCGCAGACGCGGCAACCCCACCAGCAGCTTGAGCCAGCCGAACGGGAAAAGCCGTCCATTCAAGCCTTTCAATAAAGCGTTGACATCAGGCAGGGCGATGGCAAAGCCGATCGGACGACCCTGCCCATCCTCGGCAAACAAAACTCCCTTGGGCTGGATGATCGGACGTAAATCATGCGCCATGGCGTGTACCTCGGCCTCGGTAACCGGCGAGTACCCCCAGTTATCAATGATGCTGGCATTGGAGAGATCAATAATGACGCGTACTTCCTGTTCGTAACGACGCAAATCGAGCGGACGCACGCGAATGTGATAGCGTTCAGCTACCCTGTCCGTCAGAGTCAAGATCCGGTCGGGAACCTGGTAGCCTTCATCTACTGAGAGGTACCAGCACAGCAGATCCTTGACCTTCTGCAGGCCGAAGGCGGTCAGGTGATCATTGTAATAAGGCGGGTTATAGGGCGCCATGATCACCGGTGAGGGCGTGAACCCTTCCACCACCATACCCCATTCCTGCGAGACAAAGCTCCACGGTCCGCGCAGAGTGGTCATACCACGCTGTTGTAACCAACCCCGCGCCGCTTCCAACAGAAGTTGCCCGGCAGCCGGATCGGGCGGCGCCTCGTAATAGCCGAACAGACCGATCGGCGCCTTCCAGAAGTCCACCGCCAGTTGATCTATAAAAGCGGCGATCCGCCCGGCTACCTGACCGGCCTCTTTCAACAAGAACAACTGCCAGTCGCAGTGCTTGAGCAAGGGATTGCGCCGGGGATCGAACTGGCCGCGCTGCTCGCTGCGCAAAGGAGGCACCCAAACCGGATCACGGCGGTACAAGCGGTAGGGAAGCTCTAGAAAGGCAGCTAAGTCGTGCGGGGTTTGGACAGGGTAGATTTCCATTGATCAATCCAGCTAACAGTTTAGAAATCAACCCAATTCTACCCGATTTTTATCTGCTGGAGGGCGTTGGAACATCCTGACCCGCCTCTCGCTGCCACAACTGCCGCATCTCTACACTGCTCTCCAAAAGCTCATCCAGAGTTCCTTCCGCCTCCACCCGCCCTTCCTTCAACACCAGAATATGGTCGGCGCGCCGCAGTACCGCTTTGCGGTGTGAAACTGCCAGGATCGTTGCCCCACTGATCTCTGGCAAGCGCTCCCACAACAATTGTTCAGTCTCGACATCCAGCGCGCTGGACAGGTCATCGAAGATCAGCAGCTCGGGCTGGCGCACCAGCATGCGCGCCGCGGCAGTCCGCTGCGCTTGCCCACCGGAAAGCCGCACCCCACGCGGACCAACCAGCGTATCCAGACCTTTCTCCAGCCCCGCCACGTCACGCTCCATCACCGCCAGATAAAGCGCCTGGTGGATCTCTGCCTCCGGCTTTTCTAAACCGAGCAAGATATTATTCCGCAACGTATCGCTGAACAAGCGTGGCACCTGGGCGGTATAGGCGCAACGCGGCGGGACGAAAAACGCCGCTGGATCCTCGACCACACGCCCATTCCAGCGGATTTCTCCTGCCTGCATGGGCAGCAACCCCAACAACGTGCGCAACAAGGTCGTCTTGCCCGATCCCACCCGTCCAGTGACAACAATCAGCCTGCCACGCGGCAAATGCAGGTTCACACCCTGGATGCCGGCTGCCCCGTTCGCCTCGCTGCCTGGATAATGATACGTCAGGTTGGCGGCTGCGAGCATCTCCAGGCGATCCTCCGCTGTTCGGATGGGATATTCCACCGCCGGCAACGGACCGCTTAACTTCACCGCATAGGGTTCGATCAATGCTCCCAACGGCGCACCCTCCATCAAACGGTACATGCGTTCGACCGAGACATTTAATTGCCGGTAGCGCGCCACGATCATCCCCGCAAAGGTAGTCAGGTCGCCCAGGCTTTGTAAAAGAAAGACGAACAACGAGAAATCGCCCACGGTCAAAGTCCCACCCCGGATCGCCTGGCCTGCCAGCAGCAATATTACACCGGTGCTCAGGTTGGCTGTATTGCGCCATAGCGATTCCAGAACCTGGTCAAACAGGCGTTCGCGCAAGGTTAAGCGACGGCGCTCGTCATTCAAGCGCCGAAAATGGGTGATCACATTCTGTTCAGCAGTGGCAACTTTTACCGCCTGCACCGCGCCAAAAAATTCACCAATAAAGCCGGTCACTGCGCCAGTCGCCTGACGGCTGGCACGGCGGTAGG
Source organism: uncultured Anaerolineaceae bacterium (assembly GCA_964354345.1). Lineage (GTDB taxonomy): Bacteria > Chloroflexota > Anaerolineae > Anaerolineales > UBA4823 > CAYGZL01. The sequence continues at coordinate 6,907 of CAYGZL010000073.1, forward strand.
TGCCGATCCGTTTTGAGGCCAGATTCGCCACAAAGCCGACCAATACCGTCGGTACCAGGGCAATCAGGGTGATCAGCGGGTTGATCTTGACCATCAGACCAATCGCTATCCCAATCACCACCAGACCAGTCAGAATATCATTGATCCAGATCACAAACAGCGGGATCTCGAAGACATCATTGCGGAAACGGCTGACGGCTTCGCCCGGCGAGTCAGGCAGCGGCGTGGCTCCTGGCCGGCGCAGGATATGCTTTAACAAATTTCTGCGCAATAATCCCGCCACCTCCGAAAATAAAGGTGGATCGGCATACACAAACCCGTAATCACCCAGCATCCGCCCGGCCTCCGAGGCGAAGATCAACGCGACAATTGCCCAGATAGACAGACTGACGGGCGCATCACCGGTCAAGCGATTGAAAAAGGCCTGGATGACCAGGCCAGGTACAACTTGCATCATCGTACGGAGAACGAAAACCGCCAGCAGGTCAACCAGCCAGTACCCAATCCGGAAGCGTACCATGCTCAGGATTACGCGCCAGGCAGGCAAGGCCGGGACTTTGTCAGGGGTGGGAGGGTTTCCATTTGTCTTCATATCAAACCAATACTTCCTGCAGCCCGGTTTGCAGCAGATGGTAGAAACGCGAATTTGGATCAGCAGCCAGTTCCTGGCGCAATCCATACTCGCCAACCCGCCCATCTTCCAGGATCAGCACTTCATCGGCGCGTTGGACGGTTTCCAGGCGGTGGGCAATGATAATCGCCGTCCGCCCGGCAAAAAGCTTATCAATGGCGCGCTCGATGCGCTGCTCAGTCGCTGGATCAAGGCGGGAGGAAGCTTCATCCAGGATCACCAACCCGGGCTGGCGCAGGAAGATGCGCGTGAAAGCCAGGAGCTGCGCTTCACCCGCCGACAGGCTATGCCCACCAGTCTCAAGCTGTGTATCCAGACCCTGGGGTAGCGCCCGATACCAGTCGCCCAACTCTAAGGCTTCGAGAGCGGCGATGATTTGCTCATCCGGGATGCTGCGGTCGAAGAAGGTGAGGTTATCGCGCACGCTGGCGCGGAACAACTGCACCTCCTGGGTCACGATGGCGATCCGCTGGCGTAAGACCGGCAAACGAGCCTGGCGGATATTCATCCCATCCAGGGTGATTGCCCCTGCCGAAGGGTCATACAGGCGAAAAACCAGCCGGGTCAGGGTGGTCTTGCCGCTGCCGGTGCGACCTAGCAGCCCCAACACCCGCCCCGGGCGCAGTTGGAAGGTCAGCTCGTGGAGCACATTCGCATCGCCGCCATTGGCGCCGCTGGAGTTATACGAGAAGGAGACCTGCTCGAATGCCAGCTCCAAAGCAGCGCTGGAAAGGTTGTCTTGCGTGCCATCCTGAACGGTATGCTGGATTGCCTGCAACCCGCTCAGGCGCTCGACGCACGCCCCGATCGTCTGAAACCCTTCGATCTCGTGTGCCAAGGCCCAGATAGGCTGTTCCAGCAGGTTTATATAGCGGATAAACAAGTAGACGGTACCGATGGAAATGGTGCCGCCGATGTACAGACGATAACCGCTGAGCACCGCCATAACCAGCGCCAGGGTCAGCACGCTGCTGATGGCGGTGTGGATCACCCAGTTGCGACGATTGGCCTGCCGGTCGTGGCGCAGGATTTCCGCCTGCCTCCGGTAAAGCTCACGCAGGGAAAAATCCACTGCACCGCTGGCGCGAATATCTTCGGTGCCATTCAACTGCTCTTCAACAAAACCGAACAGGTCGGCTTCGGCCTGCCGGCGAGCTTTATGGAAAGGCAGGGCAATATCGCGCAAACGGTTAAGCACCAACAAAGCCAGGCTGGAAAACAGGGTAAAGGCCAGTCCTACCCGCCAGTCTTCTCGCCCCAGGGCGATCAGGATGCCGGCCAATAAGAGCAGGTTGCCCAGGATCGTCACCACAAACTGGGAGAAGAAGCTGGCCATTTCAGTCACATCCCCGTCGATCCGTTCGATCAACTCACCCGGGGTATGCTCGTTATGAAAGCTCATGTCCAGGTTCAGACAGTGCCAGGCCAGTTCGGCGCGCAAGGCATTCGTCGCCGTCCAGGCGACGCTTTCGCCGAGATAGGTCACCCAGACTGACGCCAGTTGTTGCAGCACGGCAATCCCCAGAAAAGCTGCCGCCGCCAGCAACAGACTGCTCAATGCAGCCCCACCCAGCGCAGAGTCAATGAAAGAGCGGATGATCTGCGGATTGACGATTTGCAGACCAATATTGCTAACCAGCAACACTGCCAGAAGGATAAAACGCCCCTTTTGGGGTTGAATGTGGCGTGCTAAAAGCTGCCAGTATTGCCGAAGAGGAAGTTTCATGGTCGTTCAGCAAGCTGGACAGATGCCAGCTTTTCCCATTCATGCATCAGTTCTTCCAGAGTCGCCTGCGCCTTCGCCACCTGCCAGCTCAACTGGTTGACCTGCTCGAAAGCCTGGGAGTTACCGTTTACGTTCCGTACCCCGGCTCTTTGCAACTCTGCCGACAGGCGTTGGATCGCCAACTCTTGCTGGCGGATGCGCCCCTCGACAAGCGTTAAAGCTTCTGCACGCCGGCGAGTCTCTTTGCTGTTATCGCGCGCCATTGGCTTGGGCGGCAGCAAGATGCGCCTGGCGGCGACTGGGGCTGCGCCGGCAACGCGGCGCAGCACAAACTCGCGGTAGGGGCCTCTGAAAATATTCAATTGCTCATCGCTCAATTCCCAGATCTGGGTCGCCAGGCGATCGATCAGGTAGCGGTCATGTGAGACAAGCAAGATCGTGCCAGAGAAATTATCCAGGACCTCCTGAAGCGCCTCACGGGCAGAGATATCCAGGTGGTTGGTTGGCTCGTCGAGCAGCAGGAAGTTGGCGCCTTGCAACCCCAGCAGCGCCAATGCCAGGCGGGCGCGCTCGCCGCCGCTCAAGGCGCTGACCGGCTTGAAGACATCTTCGCCGCGAAACAGGTATTGCGCCAGATAGCTGCGCGCCACGCCGGGCAACATGTCCTTATGGCTGATCAGTTCATCCAGCACACTGCGCTCAGCATTGAGCGCGTCGTGCGCCTGAGCGAAGTAGCCAATCTTCAAGCTGGCGCCCAGGCGAATTTTGCCATGCAGTGGTTCAAGCTGACCCAACAGGACTTTCAAGAAGGTCGTCTTGCCGCTGCCATTGGGACCGATTAATCCTGCACACTCGCCTCGGCGCAACTCAAGATCGCGGGCGGTGAAGAGCGGATGGCCAGGGTAACCAATTACCGCTCGTTCCGCCTGCAAGACGGTGTTGCCGCTGACCTGGCTGGCAGCCAGGCGCGGGCGGATGGCCGGTGGACGGCTGGCTGGCAACTCCAGTGCGTTGACCTGGCGGATCGCCTCAATCACCTCCAGCGGACGATCTGCCCGCAGACCAGTCTCCGACCACTTCATGCCATTGCGCAGCGCCAGGATGCCATTCTGCTCGATTATCGCCAGATCACGACTGACATGGCGTAGCACGCCCAGGGCGCGGGCATGCGTGCTGGCGCGCACCCAGTTGCGCTGGACGAAATCCATCCGGTTGAGCAGCCGGGTTTTTTCCTCGTTGAAAACCCGTTCCAGGTATTCCCAACGCTCCTGGCGCTGTAACAAATAGGCGCTGTAATTGCCCGAGAACACCTCGATCCCCCGGCTGGTCATCTCCCAGATGGTATCCACGGTATTGTCCAGGAAGTAGCGATCGTGGCTGACCAGGATGATGGCTCCCTGCCACGTGCGCAAGGTGCGCTCCAGCCATTCAACCGCCTCGATGTCCAGGTGGTTGGTGGGCTCGTCCAGCATTAACAGATCTGGCTTTTCCAGGAGCAGACGCGCCAGCAGGGCACGCGTCTTCTGCCCGCCCGAAAGATGGTTGAGCGGCAGTTGCCAGGCTTGTTGGTCGAGGCCTAACCCTTGCAGCGTCTGTTGGATGCGTAGCTCGTAATCGTAACCGCCAGCTTGTTCAAAGGCCAACTGCAACTCGCCGTAGGTCTCTAACAAGCGCGGCGAAGCATTCCCGGTCGACATTTCCTCTTCCAGGGTGGTCAGGCGTTCTTGTAGGGCGCGCAACCCGTCGAAGACGGTCAGCATTTCGGCGTAGACCGTGTTGGCACGGTCAGCGAAAGCCTCCACCGCCTCCTGGCGCAGGTAGCCCAGCCGGCGCCCGCGCGCCAGGTGGATTTCACCCGTAGTAGGCTGGTTGATGCCTGTCAGGATCAACAGCAGCGAAGTCTTACCAATGCCATTAGGACCGATCAGGCCAATTTTGCCCTGGTTTGGCACCGTAACCGTGATGCCCCGAAACAAGTCAAAAGCGCCGAAGGATAAACCCAGGTTATTTGCAGTCAGGATCGACATAGCCAGCTCCGTTCGATAGTAAAAAACCTCTAAACCATTTCTCTGAAATTACAAACCGGCCGTAATTTGTGCTCGCGGCCGGCCGGAGGAGGCTTTTGTCAAGACAAAAAACGGCCACGGGCAGGAGTGCGCCGTGGCCGGACAGGATCTTATTCGCGTAGGTATGCTGTCAACAGGCGCACTCCGATAAGGTAAACCCCACCCCTCCACTGAGAGCACAGCGGTGGAAGAAAAGCACTTTGATCGTAGATACGCCATTCATTGAATATACAAACCTCGGCCAGAGTCTATCACACGTTTTGAGAGGGTGTCAAGCGAATCCTGGTATCTGGTCGCACCCGTCTGTATAATCAGACCAGACTCACGCGTTCTTTCTCGAGCAACCTGGCTTCAGCCAGCGCCTCCTGGTGGATTGAGATAGGGAAGCGCCCATGCAAGGGGCTGAAACGCGCCCCCAGCACCGACGCAGCCCAAAACAACCAGGCAAGCGATTTCATGAAACTGCTTAGCTCCACCCCCCGGCGCAACTCAGCCAGGGAGTCATCATCCCAACCGCCGAACAGACCGTAGAAGAAAGCGAATAACGGATACGATGGCACCAGGGCGACGAAAAAGATTACGATGCTCGTTATTTGTTCACCTTGCCAGATAAACCCGGTAACCCAGCGCAGCACGCCGTAGTGCGCCAGGCCGGCCAGCAAGGGTGCTACGAGAGACTGCCAGAAGTAGAAACGCTGCTTGAAGCATAAGCGATTGTTGACGAAATAGGCCACGATATCCTTGATGACAATGGCAATGAAGTAGGCCAGGATCAGGGCATTGATCTGCAACTTATCCAACAAAAGAAGCGCGAGTGTGATGCGAATGATCTGTTCCAACCCGACCATCACTACCATCAGCCAGGGCTTGTTGGCGCCGCGCTGCACCATATCCCCGACCCACGAGCCATATTGAGCTGCCCCCCACAAGAGCAACGGAATCGAATAGGTCGCTGCGCGTACAAATTGCGGTCCGCTCGCACCAAGAATAAACCGGTCGGCCACCGCAATCATCATCGAGGCTAACATGGCGCTTAATATTCCCCCCCATTTGTAGGCGATGGCCGCGTAATACTGACCCAGCACCTGCTTGCCATGCGAAATCGCTTCAGAAACGGAGGGCATCATTCCCTCATACAGGTTTGCGATCGCATTAAAACCATACACAAAATTCTGCGCCACCACCCAGTTGCCCCATACCTCGGCATAATTGATCAGGCGGGCTTGCGTGATCAGGATTTCAAGCGATTGACCAATTCCCCAGGCGGCTGCGCCTGCCATCTCAAACACGCCGAAGCGAAACGATTTCCAAATCGTCTGCCAATCGAAATGAGCCAGGAAATAAATGCGAACATTGTAACCTAAGCGGCGATACAACCACAATCCCAGGAGAAAGGCCATCACCTCCACAGCATATCCAGCAATCCCGAGCCCAATCAACCCACTCATCGAGAGGCCAAAGGCCGGATGGGTACGCCCCCACACCAGCATCAGGGTCACAAAAATGGGTTGAGCGACCATCTGAAAAACCAATCCCCAGCCCAGGTCAATGACCTGCGCATAATCTGCCCGTTGCAAGCCCGTCAGCGCATGGCGCATAATGCGGTAAAAACCAGGGATTTGAATAAATGTGTGGATGATCACGCTCCAGGCGTAGATCGCATAAGCCGTGCGCGGCATCACTGTCCCCGCCAGGATCACCACCAGTGCCACCTGGAACGCACCCGATAGCGCCTGCCACCAGACGAACACCTGTCCAAACATGATCCCCTTCCGTGGATCGTGAATGCGGTATTCGGACAGGTATTTGATGAAAGCGATACTGGTGCCCATGTCGAAGAAGGTCCAAATCAGGCCAAAGAACTGCGTGACACGGCCCCATAGCCCTAACGCCTGCGCCGAAGGCAGGATGTAGACGGGCAGGATTAAGTTTTGATAGATGATGATTGGGACAAAAAGCAACAACCCAAGGAACAACATGACAAAGAAACCCCCCAACGGACGGTGGAAACCAATTTCCTCCCAGCCAGTACCCGCTTCTTTGGCGGCAAATTTTTCTTTATCCGAAACGATGACATCCAGGGCTTCCGGATGCGCCAGGCTGTAACGCCGCACCAGCCAGAAGGCAATCCCAGACGTGGCCAGGACCAAAATCATCAGCACGATCAGGATGACCTGGTCGCGAGGGTGTGGTACCGGGGAGGCGGAATAATCGGCGAAAGAGAGCGGCGTTCGCCCGGCGGCTTGCTCGCTCAGGTGGTAAATCAGGTAGTTAAAATATGCCCATTGCTGGAATTCGGGATTGACGCCATCCAGAAAGGCTGTCCAGACAAATATCTGCCCGGCTCCCATTGTTTTGGTTCCTAGAATTAGCGCTTTGTCTTCGAAACCGGTCACCAGGGGGATCAATCCACCACCCTGTAAAAAGAAACGCTCCCGCACCTGAGGCGCACTCTGCCAGATGATCGCTTTCAGCGAGCTGTCGCTGCTACCCGTCAGCGGGTTGAGGCTCAGCGCATCCTCCCGCTTCTCTACCGTCACCGGCTCCCCAAGAATTTGACTGACTGCCTCGGCAGGCAACTGCGGTCCCAAAATGAGCACCAGACCTGCGCCGTCTTGCACCCGGTTACGCATCTGCACTGCCGCGGCATCCGGTGCAGGGATAGCGCCATTCAAGACGAAAACTTGCGCCTGGGACGGATCAGTGACCAGGGTGGCCTGCTGATTCAAGCTCAGCGCCTGGCGAACAGCACCATCCGGACCAGCATAATATATTTTCAGTCGATCGTTCTGGGCCTTAACCGACACACTGGGGATGAACAGGCAGAGGGCGAGAAGAAGGACAATAATTTTACGCATTTTTGCCTCTGATTCTATAATGGGGAAAAATATAGCTATTTTATCCTATCTCCGCTGTGGATATGCTAAAATTTTACTTGCTTTATCCATCCTGTGATCCAGCAAATGATCCTGCCTGTTTCGAAAGAGAAAACGACCATGTTCGACCTGAAAACCAATCCGATTGCTCCGCGACGCATCGCCCTCGCTGGAGCCAGCAGCCGTGCACTGGCGATGTATGCGGAGCCGGTCTACCGCCAGTTTCAACATACCTCTCAGATCGTTGGGATCTTTGATATTAACCTGACGCGCGCCCGGCTGATCAGCAGCCGATCTGGCGGCGCGCCGGTTTTCAACGACTTTCAGGAAATGCTGCGCCAGACCTCGCCCGATGTGGTAATTGTCACCACTGTTGATTGTTACCATCATCTGTACACAATTGCAGCCCTCGAGGCTGGCTGCGATGTGATTACGGAAAAACCGATGACGATCGATGCCGAGAAGGTGCGCACCATCCTGGCTACCGAAAAGCGCACCGGTCGCAAAGTCACCGTAACCTTTAACTACCGTTTGATGCCCTACATCACACGTGCCAAAGAGCTGATCCGCCAGGGCTTGATCGGCGAGGTGCTCAATGTTGACTTTCACTGGCTGCTCGACACCTCACACGGCGCCGATTACTTCCGCCGCTGGCACCGCCGGCGCGAGAACTCCGGGGGGCTGCTGGTACACAAAGCCACCCACCATTTCGACCTGATCAACTGGTGGATCGAATCCGACCCACAGCAAGTCTTCGCCTTCGGCGACCGGCGTTTCTATGGCCCGACCCGCGCCGAACGCAGCGAGCGCTGCAGCGCCTGTTCGTACACCCACACCTGCGAGTTTTTTGTTGACTATATTCACGACCCACTGATGAAGGCGCTCTACTTTGACGCTGAGCATGAGGATGGCTATTTCCGTGACCGCTGCGTGTTCGCTGATGAAATTGATATCTTCGACACCATGAGTCTGACGGTGCGCTACGCCAGCCGGGCTATGCTCAGCTATTCATTGGTTGCCCACTCCCCCTATGAAGGTTGGAAGGCGGCGATCAATGGCAGCGCCGGTCGCCTCGAGCTGGAAACATTCGAAAGCGGCCCTCTTTCTCGTGGAGACAGCATGAACATCCGCTGCTTTAACCGTCGAGATGAACTGGTGACTTACCAGATCCCGGTTAATGTTGGTGGGCACGGCGGAGGGGATGAACGCCTGCAGGCCCGCCTGTTTAGCGGAGAGGCTACCCCTGATCCATTGGGGCACATGGCTAATTCGTGGGCTGGGGCAATGTCGGTGCTGATCGGTGTGGCTGCCAACCGCTCGATCGACACGGGGCAGCCAGTCATGATTCAAGATTTGTTAGATGACCCGTTTACCACCCTGGCGCGCGCCTGACCGTGCACGAGTTGAAAGCCAGTGCTGTTGCACAGCCTGGCAGCCTGTCTGAACCGGTGACGATACTGCTGCGTGCCGGTAGGTATTATCTGGATGAACCGCCGGTTTTGAAAGCCGAAGACAGCGATTCGCCGGCGACGCCCATTGCCTATCGAGCTTATCCGGGCGAGCATCCGATCTTGAGCAGCGGTAATGGAGTCGGGTGAGTACATAACTCATTTCTTGATATTTTCTTGATACGATTTCACTCAGTCTTGCCACATATTTAATCCCAAATATTATACAATCCGCCATCATGAGGTAATGATGGCGGATTGTATCTACCTGATTGTAGTTTTTTTGTTCTTCCAGTGACAAACGAAAGCGATTCATTAAGCTGGCTGGATCCGGGAGCAGGGGTGATAAATCACCTGATGCTCTCCAGAAGTGCCAGCGTAGCGTGAATGATTTGGGTTTGTTGATCCTGGCGAGATATTGCGGCAGGGTTATCACCGGCCTGGTCACCATACCAGCCAAATTGGGCGTGATTACCGCCTGCGATGGCAGTCCAGATTGTATCCGCGGGTAGCAGAGACCGTGAGGCGTCAATTTTCTCTCCGGTTGCCAGACCGTCACGCGAGCCGTAGATGGAAGCGACGCGTAGTCCTGAGGTAGATAAATCATCACTGGAGGCCGGGTACGCAGCCCACAGGATCAACCCCTCGACCGCGCCAGGATGGTTTTTGGCAAAGTTGGCTGCCATCGCCCCGCCCAACGAATGACCGCCCACCGCCCAAAGGAGAATCTCGGGGTGTGCAGCGATGACCGCTTCCGCGGCATTTGGGTTGAAGACGGCCAGGTTAAGCGGCATTTGTACAATCACCACCAGATAGCCCTGCGCAGCAACCTGGTTTGCTGCCGGAGCATAGGCGCGATAATCGACCCGTCCTCCGGGGTAAAAGATAAATCCAGTTGTCGGCTGAGAGGCAGCCGGCGAAAAGACCAGCCACTTGCCAGTCGTGACGGTCACCTGCGTGTCAGACTGCACGGCGGTGAGTGCCTCAGACATCGGTCTGGCAGGAGTCTCGGCCCAGATCACGAACCCTGTTACTGCCACGACCAACAACAGTCCTAAAACAACCAGGACAATCCGCAATCCCTTACGCATTGACTGCCTCCGTTTCAACGGTTAGTCGTTCCCGCCGGGCGGGTAATATGATGCGCCGGTAAGCAAACGTGACCGCCCAGGCCATTATCACTGCACTGAAGACCCCCGGCGCCCAGATACCCAGGCGTTGTAGTAAGAAACCACCCACCGAAGGGGCAATCACACGGGTTACCGCTTCGAGCGAGGCGGTAATGCCGAGGATACCCCCTACTTCTTCGCGGCTGACGGATTTACTGATCGCACTCTGGATAACAGTGTTGAGCACCCCACCGGAGAGCGACAACGGCAGCATCACGACTAACAGCAGCCAGAGGTTGGCAGTAAAAGCCCAGGCCAAGAGCGCACCGGTCATCAGCCATAAGCCGGTGATAATCAGCCAGTTCTCACGGAAGCGGCGCGTCAGCAGACCAATCAGCCCGCCCTGCACTACCACCGACAGCAAACCTACATAAGCCAACACGTAGCCGGTGGATTGCGAGCTCAGGCCAATCGCCTGGGCGAAAAGAGCGAAGATACTCTGGAAGGTAGCAAAGGCCAGCCCGTAGAAAAAGCGCACATGCAGCAGAGGACCGACTTTCGGACGGTTGAGCGCCTGTGTCAGGGCTTTGAGCGTGAAAGGCGGGCGCTGGCGCAGCATAACAGCTTCACGTCGCTCGGCAGTGAGTGATTCCGGCAATAAGAAGAAGATCGAGAGCAAATTTAAGAATGAAACCGAGGCAGCGATGAAAGCCGGCAGGCTGTAGCCCCACTGACTGAGCGCGCCGCCAAGCGCCGGGCCGATGATGAACCCCAATCCGAAGGCAGCCCCGATCAATCCCAGCCCCTTGGCACGGTTTTGTTCATCGGTGACATCGGTGATATACGCCTGGGCCACGGTAATGTTGCCGCCGGTCAGCCCATCGAGGATGCGGCTAAAGAAGAGCACACCGATAATTAATCCATTGGCAGCCTGGGGAGCCACCAGCCCCGCAAGCAGCCGGCCAATGGGATCGGCAAAACCTAACAGTAGAAAGCCTACGAACGTACCCGCCACAGATAATAGCAGCACCGGGCGACGGCCAACGCGATCCGAAAGGCGTCCCAGCAACGGCGCACCAATCAGTTGCGCAGCCGCATACGAAGCCACCAGCAGCCCAACCACCACCGGGGTTGCAGCATAGGTTTCAGCATAATAGGGTAGCAAAGGCAGGATCAGGCTGAAACCCAGCAGATCCACAAAAACGATGATAAAAATTGTCAGCAAACGCGAGTTTTTCATAGGTGGTATGCAGCAAAATTACAGGACTATACCGGCGCCAAAGTACCGGCGAAGATGATCCAGGCCAGGATCGTTTTGGCAGCCAGGCTGAGAATGATGTAGACACGCTCACCGTAAAGATAGTCCTTCCAGGGTCCAACCTTCTTGTATTGCAGCACCATGTTCACGGCAAAGATGTTGAAGAAAACAAACAGGGTTGGGATGATGGCATACACGAAAGCGGGTGGTTTTCCACCCCCTCCGGCGAGGGATCCGAGAAAGTAGGTCACGATCACGATCCAGGGGATGATGCCAGCCACCGATCCGTAGACAAAGGCCGTCCAATCAGTCGTTAGGGTGGTCTCGTTGTGACGCTCCATCATAATTCCGAACAGGTTCATCATGGCATTGATGCCGAAGATGAGAATAATGGCGCCCAGGTCGTAAATGCCCACCAACATGCCGATGAGCACAATCATGACGGAGGAAGAGAGTGCATATTCATAGAACCGAACCGGATTCGTGCCCTTCTTCAAATTGGAGACGTACAGCTTGTAACCGACTGTCGCCAGGAAGAAATGCGCCACTGCCGAGAGCAGCAAGAAAACAGCTACAGCCGGGCCAAAGCGCAGCTCAAAAGCCAGCTTCGGATCGGGCACCAAAGTCATTTTGCTTAGATCGAACTTTAGAAAACTGGTGTAAATCGGATAAGCCTTAGCATTGCTTAATACGAGCATGAGGATCCCCTGAACCAAATGCAGGAAGCCCATGAATAAATTGAAACGCCTTAATCCGTTGAACTTCTTTTCGTCAGCCATTATTGCCTCCATAAAATTATCTTGTGCCATTCCTTGACAGTGACAATTGATCTAATAATACGAGCAAGCGTAGAACAGATTACTTGTCAATATTATGTATAGGTTATTATAACATATTGTATAGAATATTAAGGCATTTAAGATTAATATTCGCTTAAGATTCGAGAGTAAATATATTGAATTAATCCGGTTGGTAGTTTTTATCAGTTCGGGCACGGTTTGGATAGCTGCACCTACCAGTTGGGATTCGGGAGAGTCAGCGGCATCGTGGCTCTGGGGGCAAATAGAAAACGGGCCTTCCGGCCCGTTCTTCTTGAGGCGACGAGGGGATTTGAACCCCTGATCAGGGTTTTGCAGACCCTTGCCTTACCACTTGGCCACGTCGCCGATTATTCAGGTGGTGGATTTTGGATATTTGATTTTGGAAAGCACTTGAGAAAAGAATGCTGATTGCGCATAAAACAACAATCAGCGAAATCCACCACTATCCATTATCTAATGTCCAAGATCCATTACAAGAGCGGGCGATGGGGCTCGAACCCACGACCTTTTCCTTGGCAAGGAAACGTTCTACCAATTGAACTACACCCGCTGGTCAGCCTCAAACAAATCGGCCGAGAGTGCCGAGAGCCAGAATCGGACTGGCGACACCGCGATTTTCAGTCGCGTGCTCTACCAACTGAGCTATCTCGGCCTATTGTAAGGTGCTTTTTCAAAGCGCCATAATTTTACCATAGCGGCGTTGCTTGTCAAGCGCCGCTTAACCATGGCTGCGCCTTATCCTCCCTCCAACTGCAAGTCTTCGATCTCGATCCAGGCAGATTCTGGATTGGCCAGGGAGCCGAAGCGCAGGTTGCCATCCGCTCGAAAAGATGCAAACTGATTGTCGATCCAGATCACACAACCCAATGGAGCGTGCGGAACCACGGATGTTTCAAATGTTAACCCATCATCCACCCAGAACAGAACACGCCCAGCTTGCCAATCCAGGCGATAGGTATGCCATTCAGTCGGATCGAGAGCCAGTTGAAGCGCATCCTGCTGGATAACCTTGCGACTCAACCGGCGCAATAACCGCGCCAGTGGGTGGATCAGTAACAGTGGCGCCGCCAACGCCCCCGGCGCCAGCCACAGCGCTGACCAGTGCGGCGAACGAAATGTTGCCGCCAGCGCGCCCCAGGCCGGTATATCATCGCGCAAAGAAAGGTAATTTTCTTGGGAGGCGAAGAAAAACCAGGCCGCGTTTGGTATGACTGGTAAAAGAATCCCCTCCGAGCCGCTGAACAACGCCATTCCAAACGGATTATTCCACAACCCCATTCCCCAGGTACCCGGGATATTCCGCTGAGAAGCACGTGCCCGCAATATTAACGTAAAAGGAGACCTCCGTGGGTAGGCATGCCGTGACTGCTTCTGGTAATCATCAAGTTGCGCCAGGCGATACCCCCTGGCTGTTCCGGCCGGAATTTCCAACCGCCAGGTCGCACTGCCCGTTTGTAAGACTTTGGCGTCCTTCGTAAAGCGTGGGATTAATCCAGAAAACAAACCGCCTCCTCTAAACTGACTTGCGGATCATCCATCGCGCATATCCTGACTGATATCGATTGATCGCTCGCGCAGGATGATACCATATCTCTTCCCGGAAAACTTCAGCGCCCATTACGCCGATGATGTATAATCGGATACGATAGATCGCAGGTCAATTTGCTTTGCGGTTATTGACCTTCTCTCAAGGAGTTGTATGGAAATTACCTGGTATGGACTTTCATGCTTCCGGCTGACCGAACGGGGTTTAGCTACCGTAGTTACTGACCCATTTGACCATCGCGTCGCTGGTTACGAGCCATTAAAATTGAAAGCGGATATTGTCACCATCAGTCATGATACGGCAGGGCACAATTTTATCTCCGGCGTTAAGAGCAAATCGCACGTAATCACCGGCCCGGGTGAATACGAAATTGGCGGCGTCTTTATCACCGGTGTGCAAACGAATGGGCATTCAAAGAAGGACGAAGAAGAGCCCCGCAACATCCTGTATGTTTTCGATTTCGACGGCGTCACGGTCGCCCACCTGGGTGATTTGCGCCGTGTGCCAAGCCAGACCGAGATCGAAGCTCTCGGCAATCTACATGTCGCCCTGGTCCCGGTCGGCGGCGGTGGGGGGTTGACCCCGGCTAAGGCTGTCGAAGTAGTCAGCATCCTTGAACCAGGCATTGTCATCCCCATGCACTATGGCACCCCAGCCAGCAATATCAAACTCACTCCGGTCAGTAAGTTCCTGAAGGAAATGGGTCTAACCGATGTTGAACCCCAGTCATCTTTGAAAGTTGTTAAAAGCAATATCCCGGAAGAAACCCGCGTGATCGTGCTGGCATACGAACGTTCTTGAGTGAGAGTAGATTGATAGGCAGGAGCAAACACCGTGGCAGTCAAACTGTTGATGACGTGGGATATCCTTCCCGGGCGCGAACAAGAATATTTCGAGTTCGTTGTGCGTGATTTCATTCCCACTCTGCAAAAAATGGGCATGGAGGCCAGCGATGCCTGGTTGACCATGTACGGCGACCATCCCCAAATTATGACCGGCGCTCAAATGACCAGCATTAACTCGTTGCAGCATATACTCAAGTCAAGCGACTGGCAAGAGTTAACCCAGCGCCTGTTGGATTATGTGGAAAATTTCAGTTACAAGGTGATCCAGGCGCGTAACGGTTTTCAAATGTGATGCGGTCGCCAATCGCCTCTGCACTGTTAAGCTGGTATGCCCAGCATGCCCGGCAATTGCCCTGGCGCGGCCATCCTGACCCGTATGCCGTATGGGTCTCAGAGATCATGCTGCAGCAGACCCGCATTGATACCGTTATTCCATATTTCGAGCGTTGGATGGAACGCTTCCCGACGTTGGTTGCATTAGCCCAGGCCTCCCAGCAGGAAGTTTTGTCCACCTGGGAAGGTCTGGGATATTACAGTCGGGCGCGTAACCTGCAGCGCACCGCTCAGCTGGTGATGGAAAAATATGGCGGCCGGCTACCGCAAGATGCTAAGTCTCTCACCAGGCTGCCCGGCATCGGGCGTTATACCGCCGGAGCCATCGCCTCGATCGCTTTCGGGCAAGACGAACCAGCCCTGGATGGGAATATCCGCCGGGTGCTGGCACGGCTATTCAATCTCGCCGAACCTGCCCGTTCCCCGGCTGGCGAACGCCGCCTGTGGAACTGGGCTGTGGAACACCTGCCACCTGGGCAGGCTGGCGAATATAACCAGGCCTTGATGGACCTGGGCGCCACCCTCTGCACGCCTCGTCAACCCGCCTGCCCGGATTGTCCTCTGGTGCAGCACTGCCAGGCTTATGCCCTCGGTGTACAAGAACAACGCCCGCTGGTCCAGGTTAAAGCTGCTATCCCTCATTACACCGTCACTGCCGCGGTCATCGAACAAGCGGGGCGTTTCCTGATCACGCAACGGCCGCTTGATGGGCTGCTCGGCGGGATGTGGGAATTTCCGGGCGGTAAGCTTCAGCCCGGCGAGGATTTACCAACCTGCTTGAAACGGGAAATATGCGAGGAGTTGGGAATAGAAATTCGGGTCGGGGTGCAGGTTGGTGTATATCGCCACGCCTACACCCATTTCCGCGTTACTCTGCATGCTTTCTATTGCCAGTTAAGCAAAGATGTCATTCCACAAAGCTTACAAGGACAGGATCTGCGTTGGGTCGCCCCAATGGAACTGGCCGGCTATCCGATGGGTAAGATCGACCGCCAGATCGCCCGCGTGCTCACGAATCTGTCCTGATTAGACGGCATTTTACATCTAGACACCTATGCTGATTGTTGACGCCCACGAAGATATTGCCTGGAACATCCTGACATTCGGACGAGATTACACCCGCCCAGCAGTCGAAACGCGCCGCCTTGAGTACGGCACGATCATCCCTGAGGTGAAAGAAGACACCTTACTTGGCTGGGCTGATTACCAACGCGGTCAGGTCGCCGTTGTCTTCGGCACCCTGTTTGCCGCGCCACAGCGGCACTGCGCCGGGGCCTGGGAGACCCAGTGCTATC
This sequence comes from uncultured Anaerolineaceae bacterium, assembly GCA_964354345.1. Classification (GTDB taxonomy): domain Bacteria; phylum Chloroflexota; class Anaerolineae; order Anaerolineales; family UBA4823; genus CAYGZL01. Next base: position 22,861 of record CAYGZL010000073.1, read on the forward strand.
GCAACGTGGATGAAGCACACCATCTATATCGCTCCCAACTCGACGCCTACAACCGCCTGGCGGATGATTATCCTGATCACTTCCGCCTGGTCCAAACCGGCCAAAACCTCCAAAGCATCCTGACCGACTGGCTACGCCCGGCGCCACCCGGTGGGGAAATGCTTTCCCATCCCGTGGGGATTGTGGTTATGATGGAAGGGGCTGAAGGTGTGCGCGAGCCGGGCGAATTAGAAGAATGGTGGCAATGGGGTGTCCGCCTGATTGGGCCGGCCTGGGTTGGTACACGCTTTTGCGGTGGAACCCATGAACCTGGTCCGATGACTAAGGAAGGTTTTGCTCTCCTGGAAGGCATGGCCAGCCTTGGTTTCGGCCTCGATTTGAGTCATATGGATGAAGCTGCTGCACTTCAAGCTTTAGACGCTTATCCGGGCCCAATTGTCGCTTCCCATGGCAATGTTAAAACACTGCTGAAAAACACAGACACTAACCGCCACCTGACCGACCGCGTAATCCAGGGGTTACTCGAACGCAACGGGGTTGTCGGCGTGGTGCCTTATAACCGTTTCTTGAAACCAGATTGGCGCAGCGGCGACCCACGCCAGGGTGTGTCTCTTCAGCTTTTGACTGACCACATTGATTACATTTGCCAGATGGCCGGAAACGCCCGGCACGTAGGCCTGGGGAGTGACTTTGATGGCGGTTTTGGCCTGCAGTCGACACCGATTGAGATCGATACGGTCGCCGATCTGCAAAAAATCGCTACCCTGTTGGCTGAGAAGGGATATAATCCAGAAGATATCGCTGCAATCCTGGGTGGGAACTGGCTCACTCACCTGCAGCACATCCTTCCTTGAAACCTTCGGATTTATTTTTCCACTGATGAACGAAATTGCTGTCCGTAGCAATGGTTATCGCACGCGTCTCCGCCTGGGCCTCGGCTTATTGATTGTGGGATGGCTGATATTCCTCCTTGGAATTGACCCGGATATATTTAGGCTTGATCGCAGCCCAGTCATCGGGTTTATTCAGATTTCGGTTTTTTTGTTCGGTGAGGCAATGATCTGCCTGGGTGGCTATCTGGCGCTGAGCTCGTTATGGCAGGGCAAGGAGAAATCAATCGCCGCCGATATCGGGCTACGTCTTATCAGCACGGGCTACTTGATCAGCTTTGCCACCGGTATGGCTGATGTATTCGGTTATGGCAGCCATCCCTTCCCATATATCCCCTATTTCGGCCATACCCAGGCGATTGGAGTAATGATCGGAGAAGCAGTAATAATCTTTGGCTTTGTGTTGCTGGTGCCTTTCCCCAGGCGAGAACAATCTGGCTCAGGTAGCACTTAACTCAACTTGTTTAACGCCTGCAGCATTTCTTCGTTCGTCTTGAACTTAAAATCTTCTTTGCCTGAACGGGCTGCTTCGGCTCGTTCGATCGCTTCCAGACGCCGGACATCTTCGTTCGTTACAACAGGCTTTCCAGTCCCTTTCAGGACTTCCATCAAGTTTGCCACTGCCGGGCGGTAATCCCCCACCGGCGGGATTTCTTGTAGATACTGGAGGATAGCCCGAGCGCCATTTTCGCCATCTTTACGCGCCACACCCACCAGGCCACTGCTGGCCTCACGCGACCAACCGGCCACAAACACACCTGAAATCGGCTGACCGGTCTTCAGATCAAAAGCCTCATAGGATAATCCATCCACCGGGAAGCGTGGATTAGGATTTTTGATAAACTCGTTCCCTTTAACTGGCAAACCGAAAGTTTCATCTACCCGGTCACCAATGCAAAAAACCACCATATCAACATCCAGCACCCGCCGAGTTCCCAGGCCGCGTGCTTTCGTATCTCCATTGCTCTGCACTAACGTGGTATCCTCGACCTCCAAGCCGCAGACCTGACCTTGCTCATTGCCCAGGATCCTGGTTGGCGAGGCGAGAAACACAAAGCGGAAACGGGTGTTCGAAACCGGTTCGATCCCCTTGGGCAACGCTGAGAGGATATATTCTTTCGCCGCCTGGGCATCCTGACCGACTGCCTGCATAATCGGCCTCACGCGCTCGATCTCAGCCTCCAAAGCTGCCAGGTCCAGATTACGGATCACAATTTCCATTTCTTTCTTGGAGAATTTCACTTCAGCCGGACCGCGCCGGGCAACTGCAACAATCTCGTCTACTTTAAGATCACGGACGGTCCAATGCGCAATATCCAACATCACATTGCCCACCCCCACCAGAGCTACCCGACGGCTTATTTGAAAATCCTGTGTGCTAAAGGGCGGCAGGCTGTTGTAATGATAAACCAGATCCTTCGCGTGATATACACCCTGCAAATTTTCACCGGGCAATCCCAGCCACTTGGTTCCCTGCGCACCCACGGCCACCAGCACCGCCTGGAAGCCCAAACCCTGTAGGTCCTTCAGGCTTAAACCGGTCTCGCTGCCCACCTTAACATTTCCATAGTAGTCAATCTGAGGTGTATCCAGGATTTGCCGGAATTGCTTGCGCAGCCCGTCTTTCATTTTGTACTTGGCGTAATAGATACCATATTCGGCCAACCCACCCGGCTTGATATCCCGGTTGAGCAAAACCACACGACACCCCCCATTAACCAGATACCTGGCTGCGTACAAACCGGCAGGACCCGCTCCAATGACTGCAACAAGATGGCTGGATAAATAACTCATCGCGATGATTCCCTCGCATTTTCCACGGAGCAGCCTTTCAACGCCCTCCGAGTAATATTCATTCGATCCTCTTTTCTATGATACCACAAGCGGAAAACAAAGAGAGTGCTGATATGCTGTTCTGCAATGTTCAAAATCGCGCCTATGTGCTATATTCAGTGCATTCAGCGGAAAAAACTATAATAGGGAGCCTGCGTGGAGTCAACTCATACGTTGGTAACACTGTCGAATGGATTACGGATTATTCTCAAAGAAATCCACACCGCCCCGCTAATCAGCCAGTGGATCTGGTATCGCGTCGGCTCGCGCAATGAGCGCCCAGGAAACACCGGCATCTCCCATTGGGTCGAACATATGCAATTCAAAGGAACGCCGCAATTTTCAGCCGGCGTGCTGGATCGTGCCATTGCCCGCGAAGGCGGTTACTGGAACGCTTCGACCCACCTGGATTGGTCAGTCTATTACGAGACCTTACCTGCTGAAAAAATCGACCTGGCCTTAACCCTCGAAGCTGATCGGATGAAGAACAGCCTGTTCGACCTGCAAGATGTCGAGTCCGAGCGAAGCGTGATCATCTCCGAACGGCAGGGCAACGAAAATGAGCCCCTCTTCTTGCTAAACGAGCAAGTTCAATCGGCTGCTTTTCGTGTGCATTCCTACCACCATCAGGTGATCGGTAACCTGTTCGATTTACAAGCCATCACCCGCTCGGAGTTGTACGAATATTACTGCCACTATTATATTCCCAACAACGCAGTCTTAATCCTGGCGGGCGATTTCGAAACCGATGTCATGCTGGAACGGTTGCGCGTCCTTTATGAGCCAGTTCCCACAGGTCAACCCCCAAAATTCTGTATCGAGCCTGAACCAATCCAGACAGATGAACACCGGATTGTCGTAGAAGGCCCTGGCGAAACCTCTTATGTTGTCGTTGCTTATCGGGCGCCAGCCGCCTCCCATCCTGATTTCTTCGCATTGGTAGTCCTGGACAGTCTGCTAGCCGGCGCTCAAAGCCCAACTATTTTTGCCGGCGGTCTTTCGAATAAGACCTCCCGGCTATATCAGGCCCTGGTCGATACCGGGCTGGCGGTTGGCGTCTCAGGTGGTTTCCAGGCCACTATTGATCCTTTCTTAAACACCTTCATTTGCGTTGTACACCCCCCCGGAATTACTTTTCCACAGACAAATTCGGAACAGGTTTTGGCTGCTTTCGATTCAGAAATCGCTTGCGTTCAGAAAACACCCCCTTCAACTGAGGACGTCGCCCGAGCAGTTAAACAAGCTCGCGCCCTGTTCGCTTATGGCAGTGATGGGATCGTGAACCAGGCTTCATGGCTTGGTCTGGCGGAGATGTTCGCTCCTCCTGGATTACCGTCCCGTCATGATTGGTTTGACCATTATCTGGAACGATTAGCCCAGGTAACGCCAGAAGATGTACAACGCGTGGCCCAATTTTACATGCCCTCGCAGCAGCGCGTGGTAGGTTTCTACCACCCCACGGGCGATCCCCTTGGCGCAGCCGCGAAGGCTGAGTAGGAAAAGCGACCGGAATTAATGTAACGCCATGTCCCTACGAACCCATTCCCCGACTCGCCATTCCCTTCCAGGTCCTGAAGATATCACTCGCTGCCAGCTTGACAACGGCATTACAGTGCTGAGCCGCGCCAATAACAATAGCCCCTCCGTGGTTTTGAGCGGTTATCTCCCCGCCGGCGCGCTCTTCGACCCCGGCGAGAAACTAGGGTTGGCTGATTTTACCGCCTCCAGCCTGATGCGCGGTACCGCGCGACGTAGTTTTCAAGAGGTTTTTAACGCCCTGGAATCGGTGGGCGCTGGTTTGGGCTTCAGTGCTGGGGTCCATACCGTTGGCTTCCACGGACAGGCGTTGGTTGAAGATATGGACTTGCTGCTGGAGCTGCTGTCGGAATCTCTGCGCACTCCGCTTTTCCCACCTGAACAGATCGAGCGCCTGCGTGCCCAATTGCTCACCTCCCTGGCTATACGCGCTCAGGACACTGCGGAAATGGCCTCCCTGGCTTTTGACCAGATCGTGTACGCCAATCATCCTTACCGCCATCCTGAAGATGGTTATCCTGAAACTGTCCAGGCCATCACCGCGGCTGACTTGCACACCTTCCACCAACTCCACTACGGGCCACAGGGCATGGTGATAGCCCTTGTCGGCGCGATCGACCCGGCTTCGGCTATCAATAAAATAGCGCGCACTCTGAGTGATTGGTATAATCCAGCCCAACCCACTCCGCCCGAGCTGCCTCGACTGACGCCTCTCCTTGAGATCGTACAGCAATCGATCACCCTCCCAGGAAAATACCAAACTGATTTGTGCCTGGGGATAGCTGGCCCGCCCCGTCACTCGTTGGATTTCTTACCCGCTGCATTGGGAAATGATATTTTAGGTATTTTTGGCATGATGGGCCGCATTGGTACGGCTGTGCGCGAACAAGCCGGCCTGGCATATTATGCTCACAGCAGCCTGGGCAGCGGACTGGGCCCAGGTCCCTGGGTAGTTTCTGCCGGCGTAGACCCGGGTAATGTTGACCAGGCTATCCATTTGATTCGCCAGGAGATTCAACGTTTTATTAACGTACCAGTTGACGCAACGGAACTATCAGACAGCCAATCCTGTTTCATCGGGCGCCTACCGGTCTCGCTCGAGTCCAACAGTGGTGTGGCAGCCGCCCTGCTCCACCTGGAACGGCACAAATTGGGATTGGATTATTATCACCGTTACCCGGACCTGGTGCGCTCCGTCACTCGCGCCGATATCCTGGAGACGGCTCAGCGCTATTGGAACCTTGACCGAATGGCCATCGCGGTGGCTGGTCCTTGAGCAATGAATTCTCAGATGAAACTATCGACCGGCATTGACCTGATCGAAGTCGAACGCATCCAGAGCGCCATTCAAGCATACGGCGAGCGTTTCTTAAACCGGATCTATACCCGGCGCGAGCTGGATGAGGTGGGGGACAATCCCCTGTCACTGGCCGCGCGCTTCGCAGCCAAGGAGGCCGTAGCCAAGGCGCTGGGCGTTGGCATCGGTCTGGTGAGCTGGCAAGATATCGAAATTCAACGTGGTCCAGCCGGGGAACCCTTCCTGCATTTATGCGGTACAGCCGCCCGTCTCGCGGAACAACAAGGGTTGACATCCTGGTCAATCAGCTTAAGTCACACTCATGCGCATGCTGTAGCGGTTGCGGTCGCATTTGGGGGCTAGCTCCGTAAAGTAAAAAGACCTGGGTTGAATGACTTACCCCAGGCCTCTTCATGAATTCCTGATGATTAAGTCTTACTCCTGGACCGCGACAATCCCCGTGTAAACTCAATCAGCACCGGCAGCACTGAAATCAATATAATCGCCAGTACTACGATTGAAAAGTTGTTTTTTACAAAGGGCAGATTACCAAAGAAATAACCGCCAAAGGTAAAAAGTGTCACCCAGACAACGCCGCCGATCACATTATAGGAGATAAACCGACCGTAACTCATCGCCCCAACCCCGGCCACGAACGGTGCAAAGGTGCGGATGATGGGGATGAAACGGGCGATAATGATTGTCTTCCCGCCGTGCTTCTCAAAAAAAGCATGCGTCCGGTCGAGATATTCTTTCTTAAGAAATCGAATCTCGCCACTGAAAGCGCGCGGTCCGATATAGTGTCCGATCCAATAATTGACTGTATCCCCGGCTATCGCAGCCAGGCAAAGAAGTACAAAGAGAAGCCCAATATGTAACGCAGAGCCAAGCGCTGGCGAGGCAAATGTACCTGCCGCAAAGAGCAATGAATCCCCCGGTAAAAAAGGGGTCACCACAAATCCAGTCTCCATGAAGATAATTAAGAATAACAGGCCATAAGTCCAGCCCCCGTAAGCCAGGATTATTTCACTTAAGTGTTTATCCAGGTGCAAGAACAGATCAATGAGAAATTTAATTAATTCCATTTCAATCCTTAACCTTCAACCGCCTTTTGAAGCTGCTCGAACGTCCACATCCAGGAAATCCGGTTCAGGAAGTCTGCCAGCGAAGCGCTACGCGTGCGAAATGAGCGGACCGCTGCGCCCACCGGATCCGATCCAGCGGCACCTCCTTCTGGGCTATCGGCATATGCTCCGTGAAAAGCAAAATAGGCCTGGTTTAACTTGCGCAGGTGATAACCGTTGTTCCAGAAGAACACCCGCCGTTGTTCTATGTAGGCTTCAGCTTCATCTATCTTCCCATCTGCCAACATTTGGTCAACGTTCACCCGCGTGATCCGCATTTCTTTGTTGAAACTAAACGGAGCCGGTTCGGTCGGTTTTTGTGCTTCCTGGGTTTGTGGAGCAGCAGCACCTGGAACTGCCGTTTTACCTGGTGAAAGCACCGGCGCCGGAACCAGCTCTGGATAAAATTCCTCCAGGACGATCCGACCGATCTCTCGTCCAGCCAGACTGGCAGTCGTCTCATTCATCGTCCGCAGCGCAGGGCTATTAAGATAGCTGGCGCCCAGCGGTCGTAAAGTTAGAAAGTTATGCACCCATTCATGGGAGACTACTTCAGACATCCACTCCAGATTATTGGTTTGCTCAACCATGGTCGGGTAGACACCTACGCCACCAATCCCAACCACCAGAGAGGAAACATTCAGAGCCTGGTCTACCTTCTCCTCAAGCATAGCTTGCTGATCCACTGTCAGGTCAGGGATTAAAGAAATATCCTCCTCCTGGCGTATGACATTACGTGGACTGACGATCAACGCCCAGGGCATCGGTGTCGTGTGAAACAGTACGGCAGGGACTGGTTGTCCCCCCAGGGATAGCCCCAGTCGGGCTACCACCAGGCTGATCTGATCCTGTAAGATCGACTCGGCCAGGGAACCAACTGCCCCCTTCTGCGTATATAATCCTTCCAAACGCTGGCGTAGCTCGCGAGAGGCTTGTTGAGGATCCTGAATATTCGGATCGGCATAAATATCATTCAACTCCGTCTCGCTGCGCTTAATTTCAGTCACCAACACCAGGTAATCCGTTACTATCTTGTGACGCATCTCCGGAGAAAGGTAATTATCCGTGCCCAGGGCAATCTGGCCGAATTTAATCTGGAAGGCATTCACCATCCAAACCTCATAATTAAACTCGATCGGGCGTGTAAAGACACGCAGGCGTTCAGTCTGGTTGCCCGGCAACAGATTGCTGCCCGTTAATAAAATCAGACCCAATACTATACTGACCAGGAAATTCGCAAGGATGTGGAGGCGATAACGAAGCAAAGGCATTGCCCGATTTTACCACGCTCTCGGCACCCCCTGGTTCTGCGACCACTGATAGGTTAAATGATAAACGATTATCTTTCAACGTCTAAGCAAATTTGCCTCCGTCTGCTATAATAATTCATTATGAACTTCCTTATCACCGGAGCTGCCGGATTCTTGGGCTCTCATCTGGCCAACTACCTGGTGCGCGAGGGCCATCAAGTCCGCGGCCTGGACGATCTATCTACGGGTGATCCTCAAATCCTGGCGCCGGACGTTCTTTTCACGCGTGGCGATGTCAACGACCGCCCTAAACTGTGGACCCTCTTGCAAGAGGTGGATTGCGTTTATCACCTGGCGGCGCGCGTCTCGGTACCCGAGTCGATACTATATCCGCGCGAATACAATGCAACCAATGTTGGTGGAACGGTCAGCTTGATGGAAGCCATGCGTGATGTCGGTGTCCGTCGGGTGGTGCTGATCTCATCTGGAGCAGTTTATGGCGACCAACCCCAACAGCCTCTACGCGAAAATACACCACCCAACCCCCGCTCGCCTTATGCCGTCTCAAAACTGGCAGCCGAATATTACGTACGCACGATTGGCGACTTGTGGGGCATCGAGACCGTATGCCTGCGCGTGTTCAATGCATATGGACCAGGCCAACGCCTTCCGCCCTCTCATCCGCCGGCCATCCCGAGCTTTTTACGCCAGGCCATGCGCGGCGGGAGCCTGGTATTGCATGGAGAAGGCAGCCAGACGCGTGACTATGTATTTGTTGATGATACTGTCAGTGCGATGATTGCCGCCTCCACCGCGCCGAACATCAACCACCTGGTGATCAATGTTGGCAGCGGTATTGAGACCAAAACACGAGACCTGGTACGCCTGGTCATGGAGGTGACCGGTACAAAGATCGATGTCATCACCAACACCCGCACCGATCCGGGAGTCTCTCGGATGTGCGCTGACCTTTCCCTGGCGCGCGAAAAATTAGGTTATCAGCCACACTTTTCACTGGCCGATGGATTGCGTTTAACCCTGGAACGCGACCCTCGCTTTCGTAAAGATAACACCGGAACTACCCTTCCACGACCAATGCGAAACAGTCAGCCTGAGCAAAACGAAGGATCTCGCACTGGAGAATAAGGATTTCACAGATGACTGTAACTGCTGTGATTGGCACACAATGGGGGGATGAAGCCAAGGGTAAAATTGTTGACTTACTTGCTAAAAATGCCGCCATTGTAGCTCGATTCAACGGCGGTGATAATGCCGGTCACACAGTGGTCAATCCACTTGGTACCTTCAAGCTGCGCCTGACTCCCAATGGATTCTATTACCCTGAGACAGCCTGCGTGATCGGCCCAGGTGTGGTGATCAACCTGGAAACCTTGATCAATGAAATTCACACCATTCAGGATAGCGGGATTACATTGCTGGAACGCCTGTGGGTTTCACCCCGCTGCCATGTGGTTATGCCCTATCACCCACTGCTGGAGGCCATTTATGAAGATGCCAAAGGGCAGGGACGCACCGGCACCACCCGCCGTGGCATGGGCCCGACCTTCGCCGACAAGGTAAGTTATAACGGCATCCGCCTGGCTGACCTGGCAAACCCTGCCTTACTGGTGGAAAAGCTACGCGTCCAACTCTCAATCAAGAATCCCATCCTGGCGGCTTTCGGGATACCAACACTGGATTTATCTACCGTGCTGGAGGAAAAGCTGGCCCAGTTCGATATCATCCGCACCGTCGTGCGTGAGTCATTTGGGCTTGTCCAGGCAGCCATTGAGCGTGGTGCGGCAATCGTACTGGAAGGCGCCCAGGGCGCCCTGTTGGATGTAGACTGGGGCACCTATCCCTTTAGTACTGCCTCCACTACCCTGGCTGGCGGCGCTTCCGCCGGGTTAGGTTTAGCTCCCTGTCAGATCCAGCGGGTCGTAGGCGTCGCCAAGGCATACACCAGCCGTGTAGGGGCTGGTCCAATGCCAACCGAATTGCTGGATGCTACTGGTGAGACACTGCGTCGCGAGGGCGCCGAGTTCGGCACAGTGACTGGCCGGCCGCGGCGGTGCGGCTGGCTGGATGCGGCTGCCCTACGCTTCACCGTCCATTTAAATGGTGTTACCGAGCTAGCCCTGACCAAGTTAGATGTGCTGGATACGCTGCCAACGATCGAGATTTGTCTGGGCTACCAACGAGGATCAGTCCTGCAGAGCGAAGGATCTCGGCTGTGGCAGTATTGGGAAGGTGATGCCCATTGGCTTTCGGAGTGCCAGCCAGTTTACATTGAAATGGAAGGCTGGCAGCAATCAACGAAAGGCGTGCGCACTTTCGACCAGCTTCCTCCCCAGGCTCAGGTCTACATTCGTAAAGTAGAAGACCTTGTCGGCGCACCGGTGACCATCGTCTCGGTTGGTCCTGGGCGCGATGAGATTATCCCAGTGCCACAATAACTACTGTCCGGATGTGCGCTGCAAGAGCCCGGGCGCGTTGAGGCGCGTCACCCAGATGACCACGCGCGTCCATTAAGGATAACAACGTCTCCTCCGAAAGATAGCCGCAAATATCAGCATCCTGCTGTAAGCGCTCGGTTAGGGGGTTGGGTTGCCCGGACTGGAAAGCCTGCCAGGCAACCAGCGCATGCTGACGCAGCCGCTCGTGCATCACCTGCCGGTCAGCGCCAGCTTTACCTAACGCCATTAATATACGCTCCAAGGCAGCAAACGGGCTGTACAACTTCAGATTTCGCTCGCAAACTTTTTCGTCAACCTGTAAACCTTTCAGGATCCGTGTGGCTACGATCACCAGCTCATCTGCGATGAGAAAGGCCTCCGGCAGCAACAAGCGACGGTTAGCTGAATCGTCCAATGTCCGCTCCAGCAATGACTGCGCCGCGTTATCCCATGCCAGGCGCGGCAGCTGGGCTAACACTCGGGCCAGAGAATTGATCTTCTCTGCCTGAATCGGATTACGCTTGAACGGCATCGCCGATGACCCTACCTGGCTCTCACCGAAAGGTTCCCGCCACTCCCCGAGCGATGGATTTTGTAAAATCCGTAAGTCAAAGGCGAATTTATTCAGCGAACTGGCCAACCCTGCCAGCGTACTGATAACCTGGTAATCCTGCTTGCGCGGGTAGACCTGGCTGGTTACCGGATAAAATGGCAAATCCAGGCGCTGTGAAAGATGCGCCTGAAAGTCCGCCAGATGTTCAATCCCCAACAGGTCGGCATAAGCCGCACTGGTCCCCACTGCGCCTGTAAACCCCTTCCCCCGTACATCGGCTCGCACGTGCTGCAACGCCTGGTAATCGACCAGCAAATCTTGGGCATAGAACGCTAACCGGTAGCCCAGGGTAGATGGTTCAGCAGGTTGCAGGTGCGTGAGAGCGATAATTGGAAGATCGGCCCAGGTTTCGATCCTCCCGGCGAACAGGTGGAGAAGCCTGGCAAGTTTGGATAAAATTAAATCCAATGCATCCTGTATGCGCAAGGCATCGGCATTATCTTCGATATCGGTGGATGTAGCTCCCAGGTGAAGGATGCCACCCCCTCCTGGCGTTTGCTCCGCAAAGGTGTGTAACTCCGCCATCAAGTCATGGTGAATCTCGGTCTCGATTTCCAGAGCGCGCCGCATGTCCACATCTTCAGCCGATGCCCGTAACTTAGTTGCCTGTTCAGGGCGGACCAATCCGAATTCGGCCTGAGTTTCGGCCAACGCACACCAGATTTTTCGCCATAGACGGCGCTTGTGGGCTTCGCTCCACAACCGGCGCATCTCAGCACTGCCATAACGCCAGGTGAAAGGAGATAGATAGGTATCGTAATCGAAGGTCATTCTTCCATTATACGTCTAAACTAAACGGGATATAATAGTCCAATTTAAGAAAGCGAGACCCTGACAATGAAGAGTTCTTTACCGCGTTGGAAGCAGGACTCATCTGGTGCGAATTACCAATACCGGTTTGATCGAAAGCCATCCGTACGATGTGATTGTCATCAAAGAAACCCTCAACTACCAGGTTTATCAGACGTAACCAAATCTCTGGGCATGGGTTAACACACAAGATTTATTCTGTTTGGAGGTGTCAATGGCTTTCAGCCGCCCTTATCAATGTGTTGTACTGGTGAAGCAAGTACCCGATACACGCAATATCACTGGAGACGTGATGACCCCAGATGGCACAATGAACCGCACTGCCTTGCCTGCCATCTTTAATCCCGAAGATCTCCATGCCCTTGAGATGGCGTTACAAGTTAAGGAGCAATATGGCGCCGAAGTGACGGTCTTATCTATGGGGCCACTCCAGGCCACCGCGGTGCTGCGGGAAGCGCTCTATCGCGGTGCTGACCGGGTCGCGCTCATCTCCGACCGCAAATTTGCCGGTGCTGACACTCAGGCTACTTCCTACACCCTGGCAAAAGCAATCGAAAAAGCCGGGAGTTTCGACCTGGTTTTCTGTGGGCGACAGGCTATCGATGGCGATACCGCACAGGTCGGCCCGCAGGTGGCAGAAAAGCTGGGTTTCCCTCAGATCACCTATGCTGAACAGATCATCCAGCTAACCCGGGAGGGTATTATTGTGCAACGTGCTTTCGAGCAGGGCGTTGAATTGGTGCAGTGCCAGCTTCCCGCTCTCTTGACTGTGGTGGCTTCCGCCAACCGACCGCGCCCGGCTTCAGTGCGCAAGCGCATCGAATACAAGCTGGCCGCCGCGCCAAACGAATATCCGGCTTTGCTAAAAAAGTACCCGGAGTTTCGTGACGCGACTACTTTAGAAGGTTACTTGAGCACTCATCACCTCGAAATTCCAGTCTGGTCGGCCGCTGATCTGCAGGTTGACGAGACGCAAATTGGGCTGGCTGGTTCGCCAACCCAGGTGCACAAAGTGAATTTCGTGGTCCTGGAAAGTACGGAGATTAAAGAGATTCCACCAACGCCGCAGGGGATACAGGCCTTAATCCAGGAATTAATCCAGGAATATATCGTTGGCTGAGAATACAGGTGTGATCATGTCAGAGCAACCCGCGGAAAGATTGCTCCGCAATATATGGGTATTTATTGAACAGGATGAAGGTAAGCTGGCGGATGTCGGTCTGGAATTGCTGGCCAAAGCGCATGAACTGGCCGCGACGCTGAATGGAGAGGTGTGGGCAGCGCTCCCTGGCCACCAGGTGACTGGTCTGGCTGAGCAGGTCATCCAATCCGGCGCTGACCACGTGCTGGTAATAAACCATCCCGAGCTGGCCTTATACCGCACGCTGCCTTACACGCGCGTATTGGTTGCCCTGGCGCGCCAGCACCAGCCGTATATTTTCCTGATCGGCGCTACACCGGTTGGCCGTGACCTGGCGCCGCGCGTGGCTTCGGCGCTCAAGGTTGGTTTAACTGCCGATTGCACCGATTTACAGATCGGCGATTATACCATTCGCAAGGAAAACCGCACGGTCCAGGATTTGCTCTACCAGATCCGGCCAGCCTTCGGTGGCAACCTGATCGCCACCATTGTCAACCCAAACACCCGCCCGCAAATGGCGACCGTGCGCCCGGGTGTGATGCGGCGCGCCATCCCCGATCCCAATCGTACCGGCATAATCGAAGCAGTGGAAGCACACTTCGAGCCGGGCGATTTCGCCTTACAGGTGCTCAGCCACGCGATGCGCCCCCCTAGCGTTCATTTGACTGATGCACCGGTTATCGTCTCAGGTGGTGGCGGCGTGAAGAACAAAGAGGTGTTCCAGCTCATCGAAGAACTGGCGCACCTGCTGGGGGGCGAAGTAGGTGCTTCACGGGCGGCAGTGGATGCTGGGCTGATTTCCCGCGAACACCAAGTAGGCCAAACCGGCACGACTGTACGTCCGCGTCTGTATATTGCCGCCGGCATCTCCGGCGCTGTCCAGCACCGGGCTGGCATGGACCAGTCCAATAAAATTATCGCCATCAATACCGACCCGAACGCTCCGATCTTCCAGATCGCCCAATATAAGATTGTCGGCGACGCGGCTGAAGTGCTGCCGATGCTGATCAAGGCATTGAAAGAGAAAACCAAATGAGCGGTGCGAACCCTTCTGACAACTTCTATCAGGATAACCCCGACTTGCAGTTCCGCTTGCAGCAAATCGACTTGCAAGAGGTCGTACGCATCAAGGAGAAAGGTTACACCCAGCATGCCCAGTACCCCACGGCGCCGCGCAGCTATGCCGACGCCATTGAGAACTATGGCTTGATGCTGGAAGTATTGGGGGAAATCTGCGCCACTGTGGTGGCGCCTCAGGCATCCCAGGCTGATGAAGAAGGCGCCCGCTTTGAGAACGGCGAGGTGTATTACGCCCAGGTAACAAGTGAAGCCCTCGAAACCCTGCGGCAAGCCGAGCTGATGGGCGCAATGCTGCCCTGGGAATACGGTGGATTGAACCTGCCCGAGACGGTTTATGCCATGATGGTCGAGATGATTTCCCGTGCTGAGTCCGGGCTGATGTCAATTTTTGGACTGCAGGAGATCGCGGCTTCGATCAACGAATTTGCTGAAGAGGAACTGAAGCAGCGTTTTCTGCCGCGCTTTTCGCGGGGCGAAGTGACCGGCGCCATGGTGCTGACCGAGCCGGACGCCGGTTCCGACCTGGGCGCGGTTCAAACCAGGGCTGTGTATGACGAAGCTGCGGGAGTTTGGCGAATTAACGGGGTTAAGCGCTTCATCACCAATGGTTGCGCTGCCATCCAATTAGTGCTGGCGCGCTCTGAAGAGGGTTCATCCGATGCCCGTGGTCTGTCGCTGTTCCTGCTCGAGCGGGATGAGACCGTGCGCATCCGGCGTATCGAGAACAAGTTAGGTATGCGCGCCTCGCCCACCTGCGAAATCCAATACAACAATACCCCGGCTTACTTGATCGGCAAACGGCGCTTTGGTCTGTTGCGCTACGCGATGAACCTGATGAATGGCGCCCGCCTAGCCGTTGGTGCACAGGCGATCGGCATTGCGGAAGCAGCCTATCGCGAGGCTTATCGGTATGCTGGCGCTCGTATCCAGTTCGGTCGCCCGGTGCGCGATCTGCCGGCGGTATCGCGTATGCTGCTATCCATGCTTAGCGAGATCGAAGCAGGTCGGGCATTGCTCTTCGAGACCGGACGCTGGGTTGACCAACTCAAGGCTTACGATCAGCTCCTGGCTGAAAGCCCGTCATCTGATCCAACCCTGCGCCAAAAGCAAAAACAAGCTTCCAGTCTGGCTGATTCCCTGACCCCGCTGACCAAGTTCTACAATACCGAGATGGGTAACCGGGTGTGCTACCAGGCGATGCAGGTGCATGGCGGGGTGGGTTATATGCGCGAATTCAACATCGAACGCTATTGTCGCGATGTCCGCGTGACCAATATCTACGAAGGTACCAGCCAGCTCCAGGTGGTGGCCGCAACTGGCAAGTTGCTTGGTCACGCCCTGGATCCGCTGTTGGCGGAATGGGCGTCTTTGGATTACTCAGGAGTACAGGCGATGGAAACCAACGAAACAGTAGTCGCGGTTGAAAACATCGCCGGGCTCAAAGCCCAACTGGTTGAAGCAAATAGCCTGTTCCAGCGTGCCACAGACAGCTTGAAAGCCCACGAGCGGGATATCATCGACTACTACGCGGTTGACCTGGTGAGTATGGCCTGTCATCTGATCAATTCCTGGTTGTTGTTGAGGGACGCAACCACATCGGCGCGCAAACTTGCTATAGCTCAGGTGTACATTATAGAGCACCTGCCAGATATCCACCGCGCTGGCGAGGCGCTCCTGACAGCGGACGCAGTACCGCTCAAGGCGCGAGAGCTCATCTTCGGTTGAAAGAATTCGATCTGCAAGGAGAATCGCAATGGGTCTTTTAACCGCTAAAAATGCACTTATTTTTGGTTTAGCCAACGATCGCAGTATCGCCTGGGGGATTGCCCAGGCTTTCAAGGAACATGGCGCAACGCTTGGCTTCAGCTCCCACCCGGCGGTGGATCGACATGCTCGTCCGCTGGCTGCTCAGCTTGGCGCCAGCTTCTACGAGCTTTGTGATGTCGCCAATGATATCGAAATCGAACGTGTGGCTGAGAAAGCCAAAACAGCTTTGGGCGAGATAGATATCCTGGTGCACGCCGTGGCATTTGCTGATCGCAGCGAATTGGAAGGCGCCTACTACCACACCACTCGCGCCGGCTTTCACCTGGCAATGGACATCAGCGTCTATTCGTTTACTGCAATTGCCCGGTATCTCGAACCACTGCTGCGTCCAGGCAGCTCGCTGATCACCTTGACCTATTATGGCGCCGAGAAAGTGGCGCCGAACTACAACGTGATGGGCGTCGCCAAAGCTGCTCTGGAAGCCTCGGTGCGCTACCTGGCATACGACTTTGGTCCGCGTCATATCCGGGTAAATGCCATCTCGGCCGGTCCCATCCGCACCCTGTCCGCGGCCGGCGTCGCTGGTTTCAAATCAATGCATCGTCACTTCAACCGCCTGGCGCCGTTACAGCAGAACATTACTATCGAAGATGTCGGCAACACAGCCATCTATCTGGCCTCAGATCTGTCGTCAAAAGTTACCGGAGAAGTGATTTACGTGGATTCGGGGTACAATATCCTGGCATTCCCCATTCCGCCTTGTGACTAGAGAATTTTTATTAGCAAAGGGTCTATGTTCCGCCGTCGACAAGAACAAGCAATTACTCCATCCACCCAACCGGCGCCCACAGAACGCGTCACCTCGGTGCTTGGCCCGGGCGTGATCTGGAAAGGCAACCTGAGCGGCAGCGGCGGTATCCGTATCGAAGGCACCTTTGAAGGCGACATCACCTTGCGCGGCTTGCTCGTGGTCGGCGAGACTGGCCGGGTAACCTGCCAGACTTTGCGCGCCAATCTGGTGATCATCGCTGGCGTGGTACGGGGCGACATTTACGCCGAGAAACTTGAAATTCGCGCTACAGGTCGGGTGTGGGGTAATGTAGTCACTGCTGCTTTCGCTACCGAAGAGGGCTCCTTCCTGCGCGGCCAGATCCGCATGGAAGAACAAGTGGATATCGGGCTAAGCCTGACCCCACCTAGCGATATACCCTCAGAAGAGGTAGAAAGCGCCCCATCGGCAGGGACAGAGGGATAAAGGATTTCGAAAACTAACCGGCGTCCCGGGATGTGGACCGAGCGGTAGAGCTACCGCTGCGGTAGGAATACCGCTACAGCTTCCAGAATGAAGTGAAGGATCCCGTCTTTGTTCAGCGATACTGCTTCTGTCGGCGTTGCCCTCGCCGTGGTGGGCAAAGGCGTTTGGGTTGAGCTGGTCGGCAGCGGTGTGGGGAGTTGCATATATCGGCTGGCAGAAGGATCGAGATGTAGATCCGCGGCTGTCTCATCCAGCAATTGCACTAACTGCGGCACCTGGTCAATTGTAAAGTAAGAGCGGAAAAGTTGCGTGGCAGCGTCGCTCACTGCCCAGCGCACCAGCCCCCAGGAGGCATAGGATGGTTCTGCGTGCGCTTGAGGGAGCAAAGCTGCAGCCGCGCGCCACTGCGCTGCGATCTGGTTATCTGCCAGAAGGTAATTCAATGCAGCCGCGCGCACCGGCAACCCACCGGTAGCGGAAGTCAGTGCTGCCAGGTTTTGCCCTCCGCTAAACCAGCGCAGGAACAGCCAGCTCGCCCATTGGCGCTCCTCAGTCGAGTGAAGGATGGCCAGGGCTGGTCCATAGATCGGTAAGGAAACCGCGCCTCCACTCAATGGGTAAGAAATGATGGTCCATTCATCCCGGTTATTCGCCTGCTGAAATGCCTGGTTCATGTATGGGATATCCGCCACGCTGCTGGTAATGAACAACGCCTTCCGTGTGGCGAACTCAGCCAGGGGCGGCTGATTCTCCGAAAGCCAGGCGCAGCCGCGGTCGTACAAACTGCGCAGGGAAGTGAAGGCGGCCCGTGTCGCGCTCGTGTCGAAGATGTACGGGCTTCCCACTGTGCCGGCGCCGGTGTTTTGTCGCACGACCTGGCCGCCAAAAGCATAAATCCAACCCAACACCGCTGCGGGCTGGGTCGAGACAACCCACCCCCCTGTCTGGTCGTTATCCGGATCCTCATCGCTACGGTTGGCGCGCGTCGCCGCGCAGGCCTGTAATTGAAACTGCTCCGACGTGACAGGCGGTGCAGCAAAATCCAGCTCGTTTGCCCAGGTCTGGTTATAAAACAGCACCTGAGCCGAAGATTGCACTGGAATGCCCAGACGCCTGCCATGTACAACGAACGGCGCCCAAAGAGCCGGGTAGAAATCTGCCTGCTCGTCAACCGTCAATCCCCAAGCAGCATCTGCCAGGTATGGGGTTTGATCAACGAGCCACCCGCGGGGCTCCCACGCCAGAAGTTGGTGTGGATAGGCAACCAGGAGATCCGGGGCATCATTGATCCCTCTATCCGTCCCAACCAGCGCTTCCACTCCCGCATAAAGCTCATCCCAGGTGGGCTGGTTCACAATCTCCACCTGGATGCCCCAGATATTCTCCTGGTTGAACTTTTCCACCAGCCGCTCAACTGCCTGGCGCGCTGGTCCAAGCCAGGCATGCCAGAAGCGCACCGTGAGACCGCGCAGTCGACTCATATCGAAGGGTGGTAGCGATATCGGTTGGGGGGTCAGTGTCGGGATGATTGTCTCGCCGATGGCAGGCAATTGAGGTGGAGCTGTTGCCGAGGCTGATAGTAGAGTACCAAGTGGATTTACTATTCCACCCGGTGTGCGGTTGGTCGTAACTGTCGCTGTTGGAATGGGCGCCGGTTGAGTGCATGCGACCAGCACCGCCAGCAGGAGCATCCAGGACAGGCAGGCAAACGCTGTCCAACCTGACCCGCCCCGCCGGCGTACTTTATGAGTGCATCTGGCTTCACCCATCATGCCCTATAGTTTATCATTGGCGCACGGCGCGTGAGGATTTGATTTATAATCCAGGGCAATCCACTGTGGCTGATCCTGACATTCGACCACGGCCAGATCCACACCCGTCCAAACGCCTGGTACGAGTTGATCCGCCATCCCGACCTGGCGCGCCGCCTGCGCCTGAACCTCGACGAGTTCACCCCCGCAGAGCGGGCAGAACTCGCCGGTTATGTAGCCACCAGTGGGATGGTCAAAATGCAGCTAAACCTGAAGAACCTGGAATTTCACGTATGGCGACCCTGATAGCCTGGTCGCGGCGCACTTCTCGCTTGAAACCATGATGGCCGGCAAGATGATCGCCTGCCTGGAGCGCAACTTTGAAAAGGGGTGCAGCGGCGTACAAATCAAGGGGCACGATTTCTATGACCTGCTGTAGTTCATGCAGCAGCGCATCCATCTACCGGTAGGGGTCGACCTGTGTGTCGACCCGGGTGTATAGGGAGTGAAGGAGATAGAAGGAAATGACATTGATTGAGTTGTATTGCGTTGAAAATTGGGGTATTATCTTAGCAAAATACGACCTGCTCCAAAACAATTGCTGAGGCAAACATCCGCAAGTCCTAAGGAAGTCGGCGATTCTTCGTCGTATAGCTCATAGTACACGGGTCTCACAAAAATCCAGTAAATTATTCACAATATGATGATCTGAAAATTGAAGGTAAAATTTGGCAAACGATCATTTCGACCTCTCCACTCTCGAATCCTGGCTGTGGGAAGCCGCCTGCAAAATCCGCGGTCCCATAGACGCGCCTAAATACAAGGACTACATCCTGCCGCTGATCTTCCTCAAGCGTCTGTCTAACGTATTTGACGACGAAGTAACAGGTTTGGGCGAGCAGTTTGGCGACCCAGGTGTGGCCAAAGAACTGGTTGAAGCTGACCACAGTCTGGTGCGCTTCTACATCCCGCCCAAATCGCGCTGGCCGAATCTTGCCCAGTTATCCACGGTTGGATTGGGCGAAGCCATAACCGACGCGGTGCGAGCTGTCTCTCGAGAAAATCCCAGGTTGTCGGGCGTGATTGATGTGACCGACTTCAACGCCACCGCAGCCGGGCAGCGTATCATCAGTGATGAACACCTGCACGAACTGGTGCAAGTTCTCAACCAGCACCGTCTGGGCTTGCGAGATGTAGAGCCAGATATTCTTGGACGCGCCTACGAATACCTGCTCAGGAAGTTTGCGGAAGGCCAGGGTCAAAGCGCCGGCGAGTTCTATACCCCGCGTATGGTCGGCGTTTTGATGGCCAGGCTGCTGTCTCCAGAACCGGGCATGACGGTTTATGATCCCGCCTGCGGCTCAGGCGGTCTGCTCATCAAGTGCCACCTGGAGCTGGTCGAAAGGTATGGGGAAGAGCCACCCTCGCCCCCAACCCCTCTCCCTGCAAGGGAGAGGGGGGAGGGGGTGAGGGTGAGACGATTGCCCTCCACCATCGCGCCGCTCCAGGTATTCGGTCAGGAAATCAATCCGACCACCTTCGCCATGGGGCGCATGAATGCCTTCATCCATGATATCGAAGCCGAGATAGCTCTGGGCGATACCATGCGCAGCCCACGCTTTTTGCAGGAAGATTGCAGCCTGCGCCGTTTCGACCTGGTGACCGCCAATCCGATGTGGAATCAAAACTTCCCTATCACGATGTACGAGAACGACCCCTTTGAGCGCTTCAGCCGCGGCGTCCCACCCTCCTCCAGCGCTGACTGGGGCTGGGTGCAGCATATGCTTGCTTCACTCAGTCCGAACGGGCGCATGGCGGTGGTGCTGGACACCGGCTCGGTCTCGCGCGGCAGCAGCAACCAGGGTTCCAACCGCGAGCGTGACATCCGCAGGCTGTTCGTCGAGGGCGACCTGGTGGAAGCGGTAATCCTGCTGCCCGAAAACCTGTTCTACAACACCACCGCCCCTGGTATTATCATGCTGCTGAACAAGTCAAAGCCACATCCTGGCGAAATCCTGCTGGTCAATGCCAGCCAGTTATTCGTCAAGGGTCGTCCCAAGAACGAGTTGACCGATGAG
>CAYGZL010000074.1:0-109112 GCA_964354345.1 uncultured Anaerolineaceae bacterium
CCCTGGCTGGGCTTCCCGCTCTCGGAAATCCTGAATAAAGTTGTACCAAAACCAGAAGCCCGTTACGTCCAGTTCACCTCACTTTATGACCCGGCCCAAATGCCCGGCCAGAAAAGTTCGCTCTATCCCTGGCCATATACCGAAGGGTTGCGCCTGGACGAGGCCATGCACGACCTGACCATTCTGGCAACCGGACTGTACGGTAAACCTTTGCCCGCGCAAAATGGGGCTCCCATCCGGTTGATCGTGCCATGGAAATACGGTTATAAGAACATCAAGTCAATTGTCAAAATAGAACTCACCCTCGAACAACCAGCAACATTGTGGTCAACGATCGCCCCAAATGAGTATGGCTTCTATGCCAACGTTAATCCCGATGTTCCGCATCCAAGGTGGTCCCAGGCTTCTGAGCAGCGCATCGGAGAAACCAAACTCCGCCCCACTTTACTATTTAACGGCTATGCCGGCGAGGTCGCCAGCCTGTATGAAGGTATGGATCTCAAGGTTAATTATTAGTAGTTTTCTTTACCGTAGAGGTGTTCTGTGCCACAGATTATTCGGCCGGTTTTTCAGGATCGTCACCGGTTTTTTCGATTACAATGGTAAAGCGAGCCGCGAGAGCCGCCAGTGCGCCCAGCGCCGCCCATACCGGCAGTAATACCGCACCCACCACTCCCACTGTCAGTGGGATTTCTATTAAAATTTTACCTTCTTCGTTCTTGATGATAATGCGTCGAATGTTGCCTTCATGAAGCAACTCTTTTAGCTTAGAAATCAACGCATCGCCGGTAACGTGGAATTCTTCCTTGTGAACTTCTTCAGGACTCATGTTTAACTCCTCACAGTGTTCTTAATCGCAGCACATTTGTTGGAATTTATGCTAATCTATATACGCAACATTTCCTCAGGAGTTGCATCCTTCTACGTATCCTGGTTACAATATATAGGTTTATGGGTTGATACCTGTAGATATTGTAAACCAAAACTCCCGAACAATCTTATCTGTCACACCTTGAGGTTCAATGGATAATATCCTTCGCTATAACTCCCAACGGCTCTACACCGGCCTGGCCTGGCTCTGGCCGGTAATCAGTCCAGCGGAAGATTACCAGGGAGAAGCCAACCAATTTCAATTAGCGATTCAACAATTTAGCCGGATAGAACCCCACACGCTGCTCGATTTAGGTTGTGGTGGAGGGCATAACGATCACCATCTGCAACAGTATTTCCAGATCACCGGCGTGGATACCAGTCCGGCAATGTTGGCACTGGCGTGTGAGTTGAATCCAGGTGTCCGCTACATAACCGGCGATATGCGCTCTCTTCACCTGGAGGAGACTTTCGACGCAGTCATAATAGCTGATGCTATCACCTATATGCTAAACGAAGACGACCTGGTGGCGGCATTTTCAACCGCTTACCATTTCCTACGACTGGGTGGCGTTTTTTGCACCTACGCCGAAAAGATTTCTGAACGCTTCGAGCAGAATGGCACCCACACCTCCTCCTATTGCCAGGGTGATCTGGAAGTTGTCATGATCGAGAACCAATACGACCCAGACCAGGCGGATACCAGTTATGAGACGCTCTTTATTTACCTGATCCGGCGAGCAGGCAACCTGGATATCCAGATCGACCACCATCAGAGCGGTTTGTTTCCACTTGCCACGTGGCAGCGCCTGTTACACAAGGTGGGCTTCGAAGTTCACCAGGTCACTTTCGAGGACGAAATTCCCTTTTTCGCTTGCGTCAAACCAGGGGCTTGAAAGTATTGCGATAGAGTTTTAGCACGCGGATTAACCGCTCCACTGCATCCGGCATATAAAGAAAGGACCATCCCATGCTTCCCCTTCGCCAGGTTCACCTCGATTTCCACACCTCACCCTTTATCCCCGGCGTGGGCGCCGACTTTAACCCAGGTGAGTTTGTCCAGACATTGCAAGCCGCCCATGTAAACTCAATCACAGTGTTTGCCAAGTGTCATCACGGGTATTCCTACTACCCGACCCGGGTCGGCACACCTCACCCTTATTTGCAGCGTGATCTGTTGGGAGAGATGATCTCTACCTGTCATGCTGCAGGTATAAGAACGCCAGTTTACCTTACTGCGGTATGGGATGAACTTTCCTGGGCTACCCATCCTGAATGGCGACAGATCACCCCTGATGGGTGCATTGCCGGTGTATCTCAATCGCCCTTTGTCGCAGGCTGGAAAAACCTGTGTATGAACACCACTTACGCCGATTATGTCATCGCCCAGACCGAAGAAATCCTGAATCTCTACGCTGGAGATGGGTTTTTCATCGACATTGCCAAGCAGATTGGTGGGCCGTGTGTGTGTTCCACCTGCCTGGCTCAAATGCAGGCTGAAGGTATCGATCCCCAGGATTCCCAACAGCTTTGGCAATTCAGCCTGGCTACCGAGCGGCGCTTCCTGGAACGGCTGACCATGGCTATTCAGGATCATAAACCAGAGTCCGGAACTATTGTTCCGCAGAGTATCTTCTACAACGCCAGGCTGGTCATGACAGGCGATCCAAGAGATGGCGTGCGTCCTGAGCTGGATAACTATACCCACCTGGAAATCGAGACCTTACCGGGCGGCAGTTGGGGTTACGACCACTTTCCCTGGTATGTGCGCTTTTTTCAGACATTCGACCGGCAATTGATTGCCATGACGGGCCGTTTTCACACCACCTGGGGCGACTTTGGCGGGTTGCGCAATCGGGCTGCCCTGGAGTTCGAATGTTTCCAGGCCCTGGCGCACGGCGCGGGCGTTTCGATTGGCGACCAGCTCCATCCGCGTGGTCAGCTTCACCCAACCGTATATCAGCGGATTGGGGAAGTCTACTCCGAAATCGAAAGGCGTGAACCCTGGTGTGTGGATACCCGACCGTTGCTAGAGATTGGCGTCGTGACCACAGGAACCTTGAACGGTCCCTTGATCCCGGTCAGCGATCAAGGGGCGCTGCATATTCTCGAACAGCTTAAGTACCAGTTCCAGGTTTTAGATACCGGCTGCGACCTGTCTTCCTATGCCGTCATAATCCTCCCCGATGCTATCCCGGTTGATGCCGCATTCGCTGCACAGTTGCGCCAATACCTGACAATGGGAGGCAAGCTGTTGATCACTGGCTCATCGAGCCTGGATCGTCAGATGGGAAACTTCGTCCTGGCGGATCAAATAGGCGCTGATTATGTTGGGCCGGCGCCTTTTGCGCCCGATTATCTACTCCTGGGTACTGAACTGGCCGATGATATCGAACCAATGGAGTATATCTGCGAGAAACCGGGGTTGGAAATCCAGGTCCGACCCGGGATTCAGGTGTTAGCCTTTTCTGGTGAGACTTACTTTAACCGCACCTGGGAGCATTTCTGCTCGCACCAGTATACTCCCATGGAAAAAGCCACCAGCAAGCCGGTCATCGTCCAGAATGGTAACGTGATATATATCGCCCGACCATTCTTCGCCGAATACGCTGACTCAGCCCGGCGCGTCCATAAGCAGGTGATTGCCAACTGCCTGCAGCGGCTGTTACCCCGACCGCGGATCGGGAAGAACAACCTGCCCAGCACAGCAATCGTCACCGTACGGCAGCGCGCCAATGGAAACCTGGTTGTCCACGTGCTGCACTATGTCCACCAGCGGCGCGGCAAAACCCTGGATATCATTGAAGACATTTTACCTCTGCACGATGCCCGCCTTTGCCTGCGTACAGATGTGCAGGCAAAGGCTGTCCGGTTGGCGCCGGAAAACCTGCCCCTATCCTGGGAATGGCAAGAGGGTTACATTTCCTTCACCATCCCTGAGGTAAACGGTTACCAAATCGTGGAGATTAGCCTGGTTTAAAATCTAATTTCATACTCAGAGGTGCATATGTTGTACTCTAACTCACCCCTTTACCATACTCTGCTTGAGCAAATACAGACCCTGCCGGTCATTGACTGTCATGAACACCTGATGGGACCCGAGGCGCGTCCGGTGTATAAGGAACCTATCGCCGCCCTGATCCGTTCTTATATCGTCCATGATTTATGGTCAGCCTCGTTTGGTATTTCTGCGCGCGAGCTGGCAAAACTGGAAGATCCGGAGATCTCGACCGATGAAAAATGGCCAATTTTCGAGAAGCTATGGATCTCTATCGAACACACTGCTTACGCCAGGGTAACCAAGCTTGTGTTAAAAAATACTTATGGTGAGGACCAGATGAGCCGGCCGGCTCTGGCGCGGGTGGCCGAACGTCTGGCAGGCATGGACGAGACAACTTACTTTAGCAGGATTGACCAGGCCAACATCCAGGCGATGATCGTGGATGTGCTGGATTGGCTGCCTGGCAGCCTGGAAAGTTTTTTAGAAGGCAGGAAGACATTTCCCGCAAAGTGGCGACCAATGATTTCTCTGCCACCTTTCCATCGAGTCAACTTCGGTTGGTCTGAAATCCAATGGGCCGGTAAGCTGGTTGACCGACATATCACCTCGCTGGATGAATATTTGGAGGCTGTCTTTATTGTCTTTCAACGCTGCCTGGAGCGGGGCGCGATTGGCATCAAGGATCAATCCGCCTACGAACGCAGCCTATCTTATGAACTAACACCCCAGGCAGAAGCCGAAAAATACTTCAACCGCCTTCTGGCCGATCCACGCAACAGCCTGGGTTGGCCGGAGAGCAAGCCGCTTAACGATTTCCTGTTCCACCAGTATCTGCGCTTCGCCCGGGAATTAAAATTACCAGTTCAGCTCCATACCGGTCATATGGCTGGCGTCTACAACCGGGTTGATAAAACCAACGCGGCTTACCTGGCTCCGCTCCTGGAGTTGCATCGTGAGGTGCGCTTTGACTTGTTCCACGGCAACTGGCCCTACCTGGGCGACCTGCTCTTCCTGGGAAAGAACTACCCAAATGTTTTCCTGGACCTATGCTGGCTGCATATAATTGATCCGTTTTATGCCATCGAACTGCTTGAGCGTAGTGTGTTGACCTTACCGCACACAAAAATCCATGGCTTCGGCGGTGATTATGGTGATGAACCGGAGTATATCGTTGCCCACCTAGCCATCGCCCGCCAGAATATTGCTGCCGCGTTGACTCACCTGGTAGAAGGAGGATGGTTGAGAGAAGAGGAAGCCTTACCGCTGGCAAAAGGGTGGCTCTTCAACAATCCAAACCGCTTCTTCAAGCTGGGATTTACTGAAATATAGCCACATCCACCAGGGATCTGATAGAAGTAACGAACGAAGTCTTCCAGACGCTTATACCCCTGGATTGTATTGGGTGGTTAATATGTCTGAATTATCTCACCGGGCAGCGAGTGGGAAATATAATATTAAACGACACGGCGCAATGCACACCATACCTGGCCCGATCTGAAGTGGGATCGGTGTTCCCGCGGGGTTGGTGAACTTCAAGGCTTGCAGATCGATCCAGGTAGCCGTTCCAGGCGCGCCCAAAGCGCGGAAGATTATTTGCGCCAGATCCCATCCCCCGGTAACTCCTTGACTCGAGCTGAGGCTAAAGCGGGCGGAGTCGGGTTTGACAAAGTCTTGGTCAAAGAATGGATCACAACTGGCAGAGCTAAAAACCTGAGCCGGGTCAGCCTGGCAAGATTGCGCCCCAACCACTGCTGGATCAAACTGCACAGACACTTGTCCCTCACCCAACCCGGGCAGCGTCAGATTTTGCACTTTTATGGGCATCGTAATATTTGCGCCCGCTTCTACAACCAGGGCTGGCGCCCACAGGATTGGCATTGGCGTGGGAGTGGGTGTTGGTGTAGGCGTTGGTGTTGGAGTGAGTGTCGGCGTCGGAGTATCGGTCGGAGGTGGAGGGGGCTGATCTAACAAGACGAAGCGCATGGCGCTAAACGAAATCGTATAAGACAGGGTGGGTTCGCTGTTTAAATCAATCAGCCTGACGCTGGCCTTTTTACCGGTGACAAAGTCATATTCCCCCAGGTTTACCCAGGCATTGGCGACTGGTCCCTGATCAATCGATACAGTGGTCTGTCCAGAGGTGTCTGTTATCGTATAACGCGCCTCAGAGGTATCGCGCGCGATGGTCTTATTCGGGCACTGCCAGGGAATAGGTGAATGGTCTGGAATATAGGCTTCAACCCGGTAGCGCCCGCTCACACTCAGGTTAGGTGTCCATTCGCCAGAATTGGTAGAATTGCTGGCGTTATCCACATTCAAAGTCAGATACGCCGGGTTATTGTTATAACCAGTGATCTTATACCAGGCCGACAGGCAAATATCACTGTTATATGGGGGTTGCAGCGTAGTAGGGGTATTTAGAGTGACATCATAGCTTGAACCCGGATCAGGCCAGGTAGATGTCCATAAAAAAGTCACTGTCAACCAGGTATTTTGGCCAGGCGCTAAACCCAATGCCTGACCCACTTCGAAGGAAAGATCGATCGCAAAGGGAGCAGTTACCTCCCGACCATATTGATCGAGGCCGCCATTGTAATTATTATAATAAGCAGCCTGAGCCTCAGGCATCCCCAAGGGGAGATCAGTGAACATACGGCGCGGTTGAGGATCAGTAATCGTCGCCCAATAGTTATCATCCACATTCCATGGACCGACATCCAACACAGTAACAGTTGTTGAAGTGCTCTGATATTTAATTTTTACCTGATAATTCTGATTGAAGGCATACCCCGAACTACACCGGTAGCTGCCGTTATTGGCAAATTTGATACACTTATCCGGGATTGCCACAGTAAACGCGCCACCTGCGTCAAAAAACGTCGCAAAGACTGTATAACTGCGTGCGGTGCCCTGGGGAGATAAACCGCTCTGAATCCCTGGAATCATGGCCGGTTCTTCCGATACAGCCTGGGGATGGCCACGCAGAGCCACCTCAACTGGCCAACGCTGCTCGATCCATTGAACCAATCTAATGAATATTTCCGGCGATAACCCCTGTTTGAGATTCTGCTCAGTTTTGGCGAGACACAAGTCAACCTGCTGATTGTAGCCACTGGCAGCAAGTCTGGTACGTTTTTCCTGCACGGACAGTGTCTCGTCCCGAATAATCGCCTGGCTGGTCTCCTGCAAGTCATGCAGGGCGATTTGCTCTAGCAGGGCGATCTGGCGCACATACTGAAACTGCTGATCGGTCAATCCGACCTCAGCCTGTAAGAGCTCGGCCAGGCCGGTTGTCAGGGCAAAATAACTCAGAACTGGCTTGCGCCCCCACACCGCGTTTTGACCGGCAGCCCGGGTGTGCACAGCTTGAAAAACCAGGCCTGTCAGGAGCAGAGCCGTTAAAAGTAGAAAAACCAGGGATATCCGGTCAATTCTTAGTTTCATATATTACTGAAGTTATCCTATGGAAGCTAATTAACATTAAACGCGCGGTTGATTTGCACTGCTAACATCCTCAGTTTGCCGGTCCGTAATTCGCACCGGAAGGAGGGCGACATCCCATTCAACGACGATACGAGTGCCCTGGTCAGGACGAGAGTCAATCTGTAACACAGCACCGATTAATGCAGCCCGTTCGTGCATGGCTGCCAATCCATAATGATCATGCTCTAACAACCAGGCCAGGTCTGGCTGCACTCCCCTTGGAAGGCCCACGCCATCATCTTGGATAGTAAGCGTGATGTGTTGAGAGAGCAAATTACCCCAAACCAGTACCTGTTTCGCCCGGGCATGTCTGAAGGCATTCTGACAGGCATGCTGGACGATCCGAAACAGGTGTAACTCGACTTCGGGGTCATAGCGCACCGGATCGTCAGAAACATTAACCAAAACCCGCGGCCCTTGACCAACCTCGTGCGACTCGTTCATCTCATCCGCTAATTCATGTAATGCCATACCCAAACCGCCGATATCAAGTGTCACTGGACGCAGGCCGCTAATTATACTGCGGATTTGATCCACAGTCTTCTGATAAGCCTCTTGTAAAGCGGTGTTTTCTTGAACGTCATCCGCCATTTGAACCATGCGACTCACCTGGGCTAAAACTACATCATGGAGATCGCGCGCTAAACGCCGGAGCTCAGTCTCCCGGCTCTCCACATCTCGTTGATACAAAACTAACAAGTGCTCTGCCTGTTCTATATTGAGCAAAGCCAGGGCAGTTTGGTCCATCAAAGCCTGTAAAGTTGGGATTTCAGTCGGAGCATAATAATCGTCTGGATCTCGCCGTCCAAAGAGACATAATCCGACCAACTTATCACCAACTTTTAACGCCAATACCAGGCGCACCCATGGGCATGGATCCGCTGGCCCCATGGAACCTTCCTGAGGGCGATAGGAACCTGCCTGTCTCAATAAAGCTGCTGATTCGTTCAACCCAGGCAGTTGGGGTTCTTGCACACCAAAAGATAAAAGTGTTTCCTGACGACTCGGCAAATGATCCGCCTTCTCTCCTCTCAAACGGAGCAGCACAGCCTGACGGATCAATAAGGTTGGCATAACCTCATCTCGCACGAGGCTGATGAGCTGCGGCTTTTCCAGGCTGGTCAAGATGCGCGCCGAATAAGTCTCCAGCAAGTGCACTGGAGGTAAAGGCATTCCCAGTAAATTACGCTCAGCCCAGCGTCGATAGGGCGTAAACAGTAATGCACCAATGAAACCAATGAATAAAGCAATGGCGAGATTAATCGTAAAATCAATTGCGTATTGGGGTAGAAGTAAACTTACAACAGTCGCACCGCCGATAAATATTATTGTCAGCGAAATTGCGAATACCAGAATAACCAGTGTATGGTTAACCCGCAATTCTAAACCACCAAGCTGGCGGCGATATCCAATAAAAAAATATGCTGCCGGCAGTGAAGGAAACAATATCATAATCACGGGTATGCCCCAATTGGACTTTGAAAACAGTCCCAAAACCAGATATAAAACCGCTGGGGCAACGATCGCCACAATGGTAACCAACAGGATGGTTAAATCACGGCGTATTTCTGAAGAACGAACTGCGTGAAGGATCAGTAACGATAAGCTCCCTGCCAATGCCAGTAACAGGCTGATAAAATGTCCTGTCAGGGGTATCAAACCGCGAATTTCTGCCAGAGCAGCGCATAGACTGCCGATATATCCCACCCATACCAGTATTGCAGGCAATCGACCCAGGGTTTTTGGAAAGAACCAATGCAAATGGAGAAATACGGGTAAACACATCCAGGATAGGAAAATATATATATCATAACTATACCATTGTCCCGACGCACCCACCTCGCCGATCGCTATCCATAGAGCCAATAAATAATTGAAAACCACTAAAAGCCGCCAGCGGATGTCGCGTGGTCGTAACAACAGCAGGGTAGCCGTTCCGCTTATCCAAAATGGCAAACACAACCAGACCAACTGCAGACGTTTGAACAAATCTTGCCCGGTTGGGCCGCGGGCAATCACTGAGATTGTATAGAAGTAGTCCCCCCGGCGCATGACCAGAACAACTCGGTCGCCATGCTGAACCCCCTCAAAGAGTGATGAGCCTTTTTTTTGGAAATTTACCCAATCCAATGTACCAATTTGTGTTAAATAATCACCAACCTGGATCGGTTGAATTATTTCAGCTACAGGTGGGTCCACACTCAATATTTGGCCCGTGATGGTATCAAACTCAAAACCAAGATATGGGCGAAGATAAAGAGAATAATACAGACAGACAGTAATCACCAAAAATACCGAAATGATTAAGAAATATTGGAAAACCGCTCGCTCCATAAACTTTAGCATGAGCTGGTTAACTCCTGCCAAAAGGTGGGTGAGAAGTATCCAGTGAGAATCGATTTAACCGGACCAGTTAATAATATCCGCCCATCCTGCTCAATCGTAACATTTAACTCACCACCGGGCATACGAACCACTATCGGGCTTTCTACCCTACCCAATCTAAGCGCAACACAGGCGGCAGCGCAACTGCTGCTACCCGAAGCCAGAGTATAACCAGTTCCCCGTTCCCAAATTTCGATTTGGAGTGTGTGCCGGTCAATGACTGAGACAAATTGTACATTCGTTCGGTTCGGAAACGCCGGATGATTTTCAATCTGAGGACCCGCCTGTTGCGCTAACGCAGCGGAGATTTCGGGGAGGAAGATCACACAATGAGGGTTACCCAACGAGAGACAGTTGATCACCCATTCCCGTTCGCCGGCAACCAAACCCTCGTTCAACACAGTACGCACAGGTCCGGTCATGGGAATTAAATCACTCTGAAAAGTGGCGATGCCCATTTCTAATTGGATCGAGGAGGCAGCCTGGTCGAGGATGCGCACATGAGCTACCGCTCCTGCCCCACCCTGCGTTAGCAAGGTAAATTCAATTGCTTCCACATAGCCCTCATCAACCAGGTAACGGCTAAAAATGCGTAAACCATTGCCACTCGTTTCAGCCTCACTACCATCCGGGTTGAAAATACGCAACCGGAAGTGTCGGACCCCGATGCATTGTGTGCGATCCGGCTGGAGGGCTGTCGATCGGAATTGTTGCGCGTCATTCTCCAGGATCGGTCCAAAGAGAATACCGTCCGCGCCGACTCCGTAATGCCAATCGCAAAGGCGCCGGATGATGGTCGGTGTCAGGTTAATATCCGACCGGTTGGGATCAATCACCAGGTAAACGTTTCCCAAAGCCTGGTACTTGGCAAAATCCATATATGCTCCCACCTTACCTATACATTAAACCGAAAGTAAATCACGTCCCCATCCTGGACGATATACTCCTTGCCTTCCAGTTTCATCTTACCTGCCGCCCGCACAGCCGCATCACTACCGTACTGGACAAATATCTCGAAAGGGGTCACTTCGGCTCTGATGAAACCGCGTTCGAAATCAGTGTGGATCACACCGGCTGCCTTGGGTGCAGTAGACCCCCGATGAATAGTCCAGGCGCGTGCTTCATTCTCGTTCTTAGTGAAGAAGGTAATCAGACCCAGGATATCGAATCCCGTACGGATCACCTGCCCCAGGCCGCTCTCCTCAGCACCAGACAGGCGCAGGAACTCCAACCGCTCAGCAGGTTCCATATCCAGCATCTCCTCTTCCAAGCGAGCGCACAAGGTAACCACATGAGCTTTTTGCTCAGCTGCCACAGCCTGAACGGAGGTGAGATAATAATTATCGCCTCCCAGCCCAGCCTCATCAACATTTGCAGCATAGATCACCGGTTTGCCAGTCAGGAAACGCAACTCCTGATTAAGCTCAAGGAATTTTTCATCTTCATGACCCGGGTAGGTAACCACCGGATGCCCTCGTTGAAGGTGGTCCTGCAGGGCATGCGCCAGGTCGAGCATCGTTTGTAGCTTTTTATCGCCCTTCACCATGCTGGATAAACGCTCGATTTTGCGTTCTAACTGTTGTAAATCCGCCAGAGCTAACTCAAGGTTCACGATTTCGATATCAGAGCGCGGATCAATTTGGTCACTGATATGCACAACATTCGGATCGTCGAAGCAGCGCACCACATGCAGGATGGCATCCACATTGCGAATCTGTCCCAGGAACTGGTTACCCAACCCTTCCCCGTGGCTGGCGCCCTTCACCAGCCCGGCAATATCAACAAACTCGATCGTGGCATGAATCACGTGAGGCACTTTGACCAATTTAGCCAGCTTCTCCAGCCGTGCATCTGGTAGCGGAGCAATCGCTCGGTTAGGTTCAATGGTACAAAAGGGGTAATTAGCGACTACCGCGTTTTGCGCTCCGGTCAATGCGTTAAACACTGTACTCTTCCCTACATTGGGTAGTCCCACAATGCCAATACTGAGACTCATCGCGCCCTCGCAATCATCATAAAGAATCATAACACCGAATCAATATGAAGGACAATTTACAACCTTCAAACTGTTTCAATATTATACACACCCATAACAAGAATCTGACTTTCATCCCTTGCGTCCAATCGAGTTATCCATTAACCTTAGAGGAGGCCTGAAAGTTAATCATTAAGGAGCTCTTTATGACGATCATTCTGGATGGATCAGGACTGACAGTTGAAAAGCTGATGCGCATTGCCAGGAACGGAGAAAAAGTCGAGTTAAGCTCACAAGCATTGGAACGTATCCAAACCTGCCGCGCCATGTTGGAAACCAAGTTGCAAGCGAGAGAGATCATGTATGGTACGAATACCGGCATCGGTGAGTTCTCTGAAGTCCTCCTGTCCGACGAGCAGGTGCAGCAATTCCAGCGTTACCTGATCTACAACCATGCGGCTGGCATCGGTGAGTCTGCTCCCCTCGAGTGGGTGCGCGGCGCCATGGCCGGGCGGGTTAATGTTCATGCTCATGGCAACTCTGGCTGCCGCCCAGAAATCACGCTGACCCTGATGCAAATGCTCAACCAGGGCGTTACACCGGTGGTGTGCCAGAAGGGGTCGGTGGGGGCATGTGGTGACCTGGCTCCGATGGCCCAAATAGCCCTTTTATTGATGGGTGAGGGCGAGGCTTTCTACCAGGGCAATCGCTTGCCTGGTCGTGTGGCTATGGAACGAGCTGGAATACCCATCCCAGACCTGAAAGCTCGCGATGGCCTGGCAACCATCAACGGTTCTAATATGTTGACTGCCATCAGCGCCTTGTTGCTCTATGATATGAACCGTTGGCTGAAACAAGCTGAGATTGCCTGCGCCATGAGCCTGGAAGCCTTACTGGCTAACCTGAAACCCTACGATGTGCGCCTGCACCAACTGCGCGGGTTCCCCGGAGCCATCCGTTCGGCACAGGCGATCATGAAGTGCATCGCGGGCAGCGACCTGACGACTGGCAAGATGAAAACCAAAGTGCAGGACGCCTACTCGATGCGCTCATCACCCCAGGTGATCGGAGCTGCCCATGACATGCTTGCCTTTGCTCGCCAACAGGTGGAAATCGAGCTGAATGGCGTCGGCGACAATCCAATCTTCCTACCGGAATGTAACCTGACCCTGACTGGGGCGAATTTTCAGGGTTCGCCGGTGTCCCTACCGATGGATATGGCTGGAGTGGCAATTACAATGGTATGCGTGCTGTCTGAGCGGCGTCTCAACCGCCTGACTAATCCGGCCTTAAGCGTTGGCTTGCCCGATTTCCTGACCCCCAACCCTGGTTTCTACTCCGGCCTGATGCTCAGCCAATATACCGCCGACAGCCTGATCGTCGAGCAGCGCATCCTCTCCACCCCAGCCAGCATTGGCTCAATCCCCGCCGCCGCTGACCAGGAGGATTTCGTATCAATGGGCATGAACACTGCCCTGAAAAATGTTCAAATCCTGGATAATGCTTACGGTGTGCTGGGCATCGAGTTCATGGCGGCTGCCCAGGCGCTCGATTTCCGCAAATTCACGAATGGAAAGGGTGTACAGACCGCTCGACATACCATTCGCCAGCATGTCACTCACCTGGACGAAGATCGCCCGCTCTACCCAGACCACAACACAATGAAGGCCCTGGTGCAATCGTGCGAAATTTTGGATGAAGTAGAAAAAGTGGTGGGCAGCCTGGAACCGATGATAGCTTTGAGTGAGAAACCCTGATAAACGATTACCAGAATCATTGAGAGCCGGGAACACCGCACCCCGGCTCTCATTCGGAGGAGAAGAAGGAGAAGAATCGCCCTATTGTTTTATCCTAACAGAAGAGAACAGGGTGTGCTTGACGCTTTCTCTACGATTCCCCTACGCTCTTTCTACACTCTCGCCATGATTTTCTCTTTCACACTGTAGGGTATCACTCACAGCTATTGTTCAACGAAAAACCGTAGAATGATCACTCCCACCAGGATCAGAGCGCTGCCAAACAATTGAGCCGGCGTCAGGCGCTCATTTAGCAGTAAATAAGACTGGATCGCGGTGAAAACTGGCTCCAGGGTGGCGAGTAAATTGGCCACGCTGGCTGGTAGATAATTCAAGCTGACCGTGTACAATCCGTAGCCACCCACCGTCGGACCAATTGCCAGGATCAGCAACACTCCCCAGCCTGGCAAGGAGGCGCCCAACCAGAACAGGTTTACAGTTTCTCCACCTGGCAACCAGCCGGGAATCAGATTGTAACTGAGCAGGAACATAGTCCCAAATCCAAAGGTGTACATCAGCACTGTCCAGGGATCGATGGCGCGCCGGGAGGCTTCCTTACCCATTAAACTATAAGCAGCGAATCCCAAACCTGACAACACCCCGGTAGCAAGCCCCAACGGGTTCACGCGCCAGGTTAATGGATCATAGGCTCCTGAGACAAAGACCAATCCCGCCAGGCTGCACAAGACTGCCATGCCTTTTCCCAGACCTAGCTTCTCTCCAAACAAACGCCAACCCAATACGGCGGTGTAAGCTGCTGAGCTATAAGCCAGCACGGTTGAGACGGCTGCTCCGTTGAAACCCACCGATACCGTCCATAAGGCATTGAAGATCGAAAGTACAAACCCGTACAATACCAGGAAGGGCAGGTGCTGGCGAGATACGCGAAACCGTCGTTGGCTAAAGAATAAGAAAAACAACCCCAATGCACCGGTCAGGAACAGATCACGCCAAAAAGCCAACACCAACGCGGGCAGGCCGTAGGTTTCAGTCAGGTAACGGATGAACACTGCAGTGGATGACCACAGCACAGTGCCAATCAAGCAGATCAGATAACCTTGTGTCAAACGCGAGGTATGGGGAGGATTGGCAACTACTGTACTCAAGGATGGTTCTCCGGGGTGTTCTTTAGCGCAGGTTGTTATGGTAAACTCATTCCACCAGAAAATCAAGACTTGTGGGTAAAGCCCATTGTGACTATCGCACAACCCTATGCAAATTCTAACGGTTGATATTGGCACTGGCACTCAGGACATCTTCCTGTATGACTCCCGGCTTGACCTGGAAAACGGCTATAAGCTCGTGCTGCCCTCCCCAACAATGATTGTCAATCACCAGTTACGGGAAGCCACCCGACGCGGTCAGGCGGTGTTGCTGCACGGTGTCACGATGGGCGGCGGACCCAGCCAGTGGGCAGCCGAGGCGCATATCCGGTCGGGGCTAAGGATCTACGCCACACCTGAGGCAGCCCGCACGTTCAACGATGAGTTGGAGGCTGTGCAGGCCATGGGTGTCCTGATAGTTAGCGAGGATGAGGCGGAGCACCTGCCGGAGATCGTGCTACGCATCGAGCTAAAAGATTTCGATTTCGAGTCCATTACCGCTGCCCTGGGTCTTTTTGGCGTATCGCTAAGGGATCTGAAGGTTGTGGTGGTGGCTGTTTTCGATCATGGCAACGCTCCGCCAGGTTATTCCGACCGGCAATTTCGCTTCGACTATCTCGACCAGCGCATCCGCGCGCAAAACCGCCTGAGTGCCTTCGCCTATCGAGCGGAATCAGTTCCTCCAATCCTTACCCGTCTGCAGGCTGTAGCCACCTCGGCGCGGCAGAATATTTTATTGCATTCGATGCCCCTGGTGGTGATGGACACGGCACCGGCTGCCATCTTAGGCGCACTCCATGACCCGGCGGTGTCAACCCGCGAGCGGATCCTGGTCGTCAACGTGGGCAATTTCCACACCTTAGCCTTCCGATTGGGTCCAGGGGGGATCGAGGGCGTTTTCGAGCATCACACCGGCTTGTTGGACCGTCCAAAACTGGAAATTCTGTTACGGACTCTGGCAGACGGCAGCCTGAAGCACAGCGAGGTTTTTAACGATCATGGTCATGGGGCGCTGGTGTATGATCCCACCCCACTGCGACTGGAAGATGGCGATTTCGGCGTGGCGGTCACCGGCCCGCGGCGCAACCTGCTACGCGCCTCGACACTGCGTCCTTATTTCGCGGTGCCTTTTGGCGATATGATGATCACCGGCTGCTTCGGCTTGCTGGCAGCTACCGCCGAGGTGCTACTCGAGACAGGCGTTGATCCAAGGGAACATCTGCACCCGGTAGCGGCAGCGATCCGCGCATCATTGAGCGGTTTCAGGAGTAGTGGTGCGTCGCCCTGGGAGCTGGATTGAAACACCATTGGGCGCGCCGGATCGCACTGCTGGTTTTACTGATGGCCAGCCTGCTAACCCTGGGCTTGCTCATCTGGGGTTTGGATAAAGGATTCGATTTTACCGACGAAGGCTATTATCTGCTGGGTTTACAATCCAACCAGGAGCGCTTCAGCGCCGAAAATGCCTTTCACCTACTCACGATCACCCGCCTGTTGGGATGGATCAACGGTGGTGTCCTATTCTACCGCTGGCTCTCCCTGGCTTTCAGCACGATCGCGGCGCTGGTTTTTGCTGCTGGCGTGCGCGAGTATCTCTTTCGGTCGGGTATAACCCGGCGTTCCCTTGCTTTTGCGCCGATTCTCCTGGCAACCTGGCTGGGCAATGTGTCCTGGAGCAGCGCCCTGCCACTCACTTGTTCATACAATATTCTGATCAACGCCTTACTGGTAACTTTCGCCGGATTGTTTCTATGGATCCTGGCCAACTCAAACGCCGAAAGCCGGCGGGGTTGGGCTTATCCGGCAGGTTGGGTCAGCCTGGGCGCCTTGTGGGGGCTGGCGGCGACAATCAAACCGACAGCATCTGCAGTATGCCTGATTTTAACTGCGTGTGTCTACCTCGTGTCGGAACGATTCCTCGCGGCGTTCTATACCGCACAGGAAAATTCGCGCAAATTGGTTACGCTCTTCTTACCTGCTGTCTATTTTGGTCTGGGCGTTGGATTGTGCCTATTTTTATACCTGTGTGGTCTGAACACACTACCAGAATGGATCAATGCCTTATCCGTCAGGCAGAGCTTACCCGGCTATTCTCTGAGCGCTTTTTCATACCGTCTCTTCCGTGATCTGGCAGATTTTACACGCCTGATCCTGGTCATGACTGGCCCGTTAGGTTATGGTTGGATACTGGCGAAACTGTACTTATCAATCGTCCAGCCGACCAAAACTCAACGCATCGTGTTCGCTTTTCTGACCACCTGGATAATAATTTACACCCCCTGGATGCTCCACCAGCAGCGCGGTTTTTTAAACGTCTTCCCTTTTGATACTCATCCGATGAATACTACTCCCCTGATTGCGCTGGGACTGGGCTTTGGATTAGTTCTATTGCTGGCTGCACGCCGGACACCTCTCGACCGGCAAATGCTCACGATAGTACGCAACGACCAATCACGCCAGGAAATTACCGTTGGATTATTTCTCTTTAGCCTGCCCCTGGCGATCGCTTTTGGCACAAACAATCCCCTGCTATGGCAGGCAGGTTTATCTCTGGCTCCATGGGTCGGGCTGGGTTGTTTCCTTATGATCAGGCTCACCCATTCTCCCCGCCTGGCAACTTTGGCCTGGATCGCCGCGGCATTGGTGATCGCCTGGTACACGGCTCAATGGGCGTATGGCTACCTCTTTTACCCATATCGCCTGGCTACAAACCGCTTCCAGCAAACCGAATCGCTCGGAAGCGCTTTCTCGCGGGCTGCCGGGGTGCGTGTGGATCCTGCGACTCGCGATTTCCTGGTCAGCTTAAACCAGGCAATCCAAACGACACCTTTCCAACCTGGTGATCCAATCCTTGGATTCTACGACACACCTGGGTTGGTTTACCTGTTAGGCGGTATTTCGCCTGGTACACCCTGGTTCACCAGCCAAACCGGCGCGACTGCCTGGAGTTGCGCCAGTTTGAAAAAATCAGGCGTAAATTTCAGTCGCGCGATCTTGTTGCTGAGCACCCAATTGCCAGGCGATTTACTCGCCTGCCTGCAAGCGGTTGGCGTCGATTATCCAGCCAGGTATACCAAGATCGCTGAAATCCCACGCCCGACTGATATGACAATGCTCAATTTGTATTCGCCACAACCTTGACAGGCAACTCTTACGCTATTCTTATATATATAGGGTTTAATTGATCTGCTACGCGGTAGGCTAAAACCCACAGCTATTATCAAACCAGGAGATGTCATTATGGAAAATTACCCGGCAGTAAACGCCACTCCAATCGCTTTCAAAGCGGAAACGCGCCAACTTCTTGACATCCTGATCCATTCGCTCTACACCGAACGGGAAATATTCCTGCGCGAACTGATCTCAAACGCTTCAGATGCACTCACCCGCATTGACTTTGAAATATTAACCAACCGGCAGGTACGCGATCCCCAAAGCGAACTGGCTATCCATATCACCACCAATCCCACAGAAAGAACCCTGACTATCCGTGACACAGGCGTGGGTATGACCGCTGAGGAAATGATTGAGAACCTCGGCACGATTGCTCACTCCGGGGCACGCGATTTTATCAAAGCAACCAGA
Source organism: uncultured Anaerolineaceae bacterium (assembly GCA_964354345.1). Taxonomy (GTDB): domain Bacteria; phylum Chloroflexota; class Anaerolineae; order Anaerolineales; family UBA4823; genus CAYGZL01. Next base: position 18,199 of record CAYGZL010000074.1, read on the forward strand.
GAAATCAGCCAGGCGGAACCGCCAATGCGTAATGTCTCAGATCTGATCGGTCAGTTCGGTGTGGGATTTTATTCCGCCTTTATGGTCGCAGAGTGGATCCAGGTCACCTCGCTCTCTTACCAATCCGAGGCGCAAGCCGCGACCTGGCGTTGCACTGGCTCAGATACTTATACCATCCAACCGGCCGAAAAAACTGAGCGCGGCACTGAGATCGTTGTCAAGCTCAAAGAAGACGCAGCGGAGTTCGCCCAGGAATATCGCTTGCGCCAGGTCATCCGTCGCCACTCAGATTTCATCCCCTTCCCGATCTACCTGGGCATTAAGAAAGAACAGGTCAACCAGCGTATTGCAATCTGGCGTCAAAATCCACGCGAAGTCGACAAAAAAGCCTACACCGATTTCTACCAACAATTAACTCTTGAGATGGAGCCGCCCATCACCTACGCCCACATGATCGTCGACGCCCCGGCCCAACTCTACGCCATCCTGTATATTCCTGCCAAACCCGAGCGTAGCCTGACTGCCGCTCGCCGGGAGGAAGGTTTAAAGCTCTATGCCCGTAAGGTACTGATCCAGGAGTACAACCGGGATTTACTACCCGAATTCCTGAGTTTCGTTGAAGGAGTGGTCGATTCAGAGGATTTACCGCTCAATGTCTCCCGTGAATCAGTGCAGGCAAACAAAGTCATGATCCAGCTCAAAAAACTGGTGACCAACAAAGTATTGGACACCCTCAAGAAACTTGCTGAAGAAGACAAAGAGGGATACAACGAGTTCTGGGAAGGCTATAATCGTTATCTCAAGCAGGGTGTGGCGATCGAACCGAATGATCCCGAAATCCTATGTCCGCTGTTACGCTTTCGCACCTCTACTCAACCAGAACAGTGGTCATCGCTCGATGAATACATCAGCCGGATGAAACCAAATCAAAAAGAAATTTATTACATCCTGGGTGAAGATTCCCACTCAATCTTATACAGCCCTCACCTCGATCTTGTCCGGCGATACGATTATGAAGTCCTGCTCCTCACTGACCCATTCGATGCCTTCATGGTTGTGCGAATGCATCAATATAAGAACCTCCCCCTGGCGAACGTTGCCAATGCCAGGTTGGAGCCGGTTAAAGAAACAGTGGAGTCTGCAACAGATCAACCAACCACTGATCAAACGGAGCAAGACAGCGGCCCTGGCGCTAAGCCAGAAGCGGACTTCTCCCCTCTACTCACTCGTTTTAAACAGCAACTTGGGGGAAAGGTTCAGGATGTCCGTATGACCGATCGCCTGACTGAATCGCCCGCGCGTCTGGTCGACGCGGAAGGTGCAATAACCCAAGAAATGCAGCGGGTCTACAAGCTGTTGAATCGCGCCTACGAGATACCCATAAAGGTGCTGGAGCTCAACCCACGCCACCCGATCATCAGTCGCTTGAATAGCCTGGCAGCCGACAGCCCGCTCGGTGCGCTGATCATGGAACAGATTCTTGAGGATGCTCTGCTGATTGAGGGTTTGCACCCTGAGCCAGCCAGCATGGTCAACCGCATCCAACAAATCATTCAGGCCGCCCTCGAATAACCATGTAAACTGCACAGCCTTGTAGACTCATCCAGGTTATGTTTTCCAACTATAGACACATTCGGCGGGTCATCCCGCCGAATTGTGCTTAACCGCGGGTAGAAGATGAGTATAATGAGAACATGGAAGGCGGTGAATTTTCGATCTGGACAAGTGGTGTATGGATCATTCCCCTGATTCTGGCAGTTACGATCGGAGGACTATACCTGCTGGTACGCCATTGGCGGAAGCAGGCTGTTCAGGATTTAAAAAAAATGCGCACCGAGTTGCGCCGCCTGCAAACCCGCCGGCGTGAGCTGACAATTGCAATGGAAGGTCATTCGCCAGGCGATCCAGAGCCGTATGGATCACAAATCACTGCATTGCAAAACCAGCTGGATGAGCTTGACACCCATATAACTGAGCTAGAATACCACCATGTTGACTTTCAGGAGCGCATCCACCATTTATCCAATAATAACTTTCAGACGATTGCTGGAGCGCCTTATTTTTGGTATCAGATTCGCAGGGATCTCCAGAAAATGTGGCTGCTGCTGAACCAACATGACCAGTCGTTGGCTGCAGCTCAGGAAAGCCATCAAAAACTGACTCGCCTGGGATTGGAAATCGCCAATCATGCCCGGAAAGTTCAAGAGTTAGAAAGTAAGACTGTCCAACTCCTGGAGCATTTGCGCAGCCGAAACCTACAGGGACAGGCGTTGCAGGAGGCTACTCAGCATTTGGAACAGATTCACACCAACCTGGCCCAAATCCCCATACTGTACCTGAGTGGTGATGAGAAAGCGATCCTGGAACAGACGGACAAAACCAGTGTGACACAAGCTCATCAAATTCTGGAAAAAGCTCAACCAGCCCTGGAGCAAATCTATGCGCAAGCCGAAGCCTGGACAAAGCAACTTTCCACTACCCTGGCCAAAGTAACAAATTTACGGCAATTGTTGATTGGATCCGAAAACCTGTTGGACACAATGCCACCCGCGTTGGTCTTGACTGAAATTCAAGGTCGCTACCAAAACCTGACCGCCGCGGCTCACAAACTACACACCCGCCTGGCGAAGCCTGAGTTGGAAAGCCTGGATAACCTGTACGGTGAGGCGGAGCGGCTGGTATTGATTGCCCAGGAAATCACTGGGCAACTGATGAAAATCCGCGGTCGGCAGACCAACCTGGAACAGGTGCTGCCTGAGTTGTTAGCTGGCATCAAGCGAATCGCCGCCCTATACGCCGCATTAGGCACTAATCGCACCCATCCGGTTATCTGGAACCTGAGCAGCACCCGCCTGACAGCTCTGAGCCAGCAAGCCAATGCATTGGGCGCCTCCCAAAAGCCGCGCACGCCAGAGCAGCTTGAACAAGATGTAGCTGTGGCTACCCGATTAAATGTTGAACAAAAAAATTTAGCTGATTATTGTAACCAGATAGCCGCGCAGCATAAGGATCTTCTCGACCTGCTTGCTACCCAAGAGTTAAGTCAAAGTGGGGAATGGTTTCAAAATGCCCAAAGGTTGATTGGACAGGTCAGCCAATATGATCCTGAAAATTGGTTAAGGATCGATGCGGTAACCACCTTGCCCGCCGGCATGGCTGACCTGGCAGAAGGCTTTAAGGCCCTGGTGCCGGCCGGTAAAATTGAACCGCTTCAAGAGACGGACATTCAATTGCGCCTGGAAACCGTGCACAAGCTGTTCCAGGCGGTTCAAGCGATGCGGGCGCGCCTGACAAACATTCAAAAACGCCTGATCGAGATTCAACAAGTCGAGACCCAGGCGCAGCAGCAACTGGAACAGACGCAAATGTTGTTTCACCAGATCACTCTCCTGGTGGGCAGCAACCCGCTGCTGAGCGACCTTGCTGGCCAGGAACCCGCGCGTTTTAAAAGCGGCCTGGAGCAAGCCGCGGAAGAACTAGAAAACTCTCAAACCGGTACGGTTGAAAAGAAAGCCAAAGCCATCGACAGCCTGGCCAATAAAGTTGAAACGAGCTGTAACCTGTGGTTGGATCACCTGAACCAGGATATCCGCGAATCTATCCAGGAGTTGTCAGGGGATCTGGCTGATTTAGAGCAAGTTGCTATGCTGGAGGATCCAGTCGTTGATGAGGCTCACCGGCTACTCTCGATTGGCCCATCTATCGGTGTCAGTGAGCACCACCCAAAAGCCCGCTTCAAACTGACCGAATTGGTCAACGAAATGAAACGGCGCAGTGACTACTGGCAGTCGTTGGAGGCGACTTTGAATGCCCTGGGCGACATCCAGAGTCCGGTGATGATCGCCAATGAACAGGTCAACCAGGCGCGCCAGGTTGTCCAGGAAGATCTGGCCGAGGTTACAGCCTGGATCAAGCAATCGCGTGGCTGGCCACCGACAACCATCGATCTTCGCCAGGAGCGCCAGGAGTTGAACCAGCTCGAAGAGGCACGTGAGGCCTTGAAACGCAAACCGATGAAGGCCATCAGCATGGTAGGGCAGCTTGGGGTGTTGGCCTCTCGATACCAAAGCCTGGGCGAGAAAGTGCGCCAGGCCTCTGATAAGGTGGCTCGCGAATCGGAAGAAATCGATCGGCTGGAAAATGAATTAGCCGGGTATATCCAGACCTGGCAAAACCACTGGCATGCCCGGCGTGACAACGCCCTGGCCAGTGCTGAAATCCAGACATTGCTACAAAATGCAGACCACGATCTTGATCAGCTTCACCAACAAGGCCAACAGCACCGTCTGACCTACGACCAGGCCTTACAGCTCCTGAAAGCGCTGCATATGAAAGTCCGCTTGCACCAAATTCCCCTGGATGATGCCCACCTGATGAACATGACCGGTCGGATCAGCACCTACAAACCTGGGAACGGTTAGCACGGGTTCCGCAAGCACTTGATTTAACCCGGAAAAGTGGTACAATAAGCGGCGCTCAAAAAGTGAGACTGCCCTCGTAGCTCAGTGGATAGAGCACTTGCTTGCGGAGCAAGGGGTCGCGTGTTCAAATCGCGCCGGGGGCGCCTGAGAACTTGATTACCCAAAGAAAACTCCCTCCTGACGCCGGTGAGGGAGTTTTGCTTTAAGGTAGTGGATAGCTTGCTTTACACGCTAACCCGGGGATGTATAAATCTACAGCGCTAACCTCCAACAGAATAAACAAACCGTCCCCAGAGAATGCAATCATCGCCCAATCGTTTAAAGCCAGCATCTTGCAGACGAGGGAAGGGAGTAGTGTCTACAGGGATGGTGCCATCCGAGACTAACAAGCCATTCACTGCCGGCAGCCCACCAACAAAGATCGGCGCCAGGGTAATCAAGGCTAAGTCGGCCAGGTGTTGGGCGAGGAAACTGGTCAGCACCTGGGCGCCGCCTTCCACCATCAGGCTGTTTACGCCCAACTCGACCAGGCATTGCAATAGGTCTGGTAACGACACCTGCCCTCGCGAATCCGCCGGTAAAATGAGCAGGCGCGCTCCACGCGCCTCCAGACTCTGCGCATAACATAGGCTGATCAAAGGGCGCGCTTCGCGCCTCTGGAAGTCTTCAGCCTGATCCAATTCTGGTTGAAGCGTCAGGCAAAATTACAAATCACGTTTTTGAAACAATCGAATTGCCAGGAAGATAGCCAGGAAAAAGTAAAGCACCGCATAAATAATCATTGGCAGGCTGGGGTAAGCACCCGCGGAAAATGGCGAAATACCCAAGGCATTCACCAAGGCCGATTGCAGCTCGTGGGCAGCGCGCTTCCAGAGCGCTTCACTGGGCATTATCAAGCTGGTTATAATCCCGATCCGCGTCGCAGCCTGGCTTGTGGTCAGGTCTGGCATTAACGCACCAATTTGCTCGATCCAACCGCCAATAAAGGCCACACCATATAATCCAAAGACCAGCACGCCGTTTGCCAGCGTAGAAAGAATAGCTCCACCCAACAACGAGACCGAGAGTAAAACTAGGGCGTTCAACCATAACAAGGCCAGAGCACGAAAAGGATGCGGCGCGACATAACCCGTACGCAAGTAAACAAACGCCATGACCCCCCCGGCCATTAAGAGCAAGTAAATAGTCAGCATTCCAGCAAAGCCAAGCCACTTACCCAGCACCACCTGCCAGCGGTGAATCGGCTTGGCAACAATCGTATGGATTGTCCCGGAGGCAATTTCGCCCGAAAGAGTGTCCACCGAAGTTAGCACAGTCATCATCGCAGTCAGGAAATTCACTACATATAGCCCGGCCATCAGCAGCACATTACGCATCTGGTTGAGTTGCAAGGGTCTTGACTGACCGTAATTATTCTCCATCTCTGAGGCAAGATAGTGGAATCCCAGGCTAAAAACCACCAGAAAGACAATCCCCATCACCAGCGCGGCCAGGAGAATTTTCCGTCGGGCAGCTTCCCGGAAAGTCAGGCGTGCGATTGTCAGTGTGCTCACAATCCTCCGTCAGTACCCACAATCTCGATGAAAAGGTCTTCCAACGAGACATGCTGCGGTCGCAAGGCGTACACTTCCACACCTTGCTCAACCAGGTAACGGTTCACCTGGGGAAGATCAGCCTCACCAGCCAGTGTCAGGGTCAGAAAATCGCCATCCGCGCGCACACTCTGACTCCAGCGCGCCAACCCGGCAACGATCCCGGGAGTAATATTTCGGGCGCGGATCTCCACGCTCAACTCACCTTCAACCAGGTTCTGTAAAGAGCTAATCCGGATCACTTCACCGTGCTTGATGAAAGCCACCCTATCACAGGTAATTTCAACCTCACTGAGTAAATGAGAGTTCAAGAAGACTGTGGTACCGCGCTGCCGCAGGTCGCGAATAATATCGCGCACCAATCGGCGACCAACGGGATCTAACCCTGAAGTTGGTTCATCCAGGAAAACCAGATCTGGCTGGTTAAGCAAAGCCTGGGCCAGACCAATCCGCTGCAGCATCCCTTTGGAAAACTCATGTAGTCGCTTGTTGGCATAAGGAGTTAACCCGACCAGTTCGAGCAACTCGGCTGAACGCTGGTTCGCCCTGGCGCGCGGCATATGGTACAGCTCCGCATGCAGGAGCAGAAATTCTGTGGCGTTCAACCAATCATGAAAGCGAAAATGTTCTGGGAGAAAACCGATCCGGTCGCGCACCATAGGATCGCCCAAGGGAGTGCCAAACAAGCGCGCTTTACCGCTTGAGGGAACTATCAGGGATAGCAGCATTTTGATCGATGTAGTTTTCCCAGCCCCATTCGAACCGAGGAAACCAAACACCTCGCCGCGTTCCACCTGTAAAGTCAAATCTTTCACCGCGACTTTTTCGCCGAAAACCTTACCCAGGCCGTAGGCTTCGATCGCTGGAACAGAAGGAGATAAGATTGGCCCTGCCATGTAGAATAGTTCAAGTATACAAGCAAACAGGTAGACAGTGAATACCCTGATCTACCAGTCTATGAGATGGACGGAAACGCTTATTTCAACGAATTTGCGATTTGCAGGGCGCGCGATAAATTCCCTGGACCAGTCAGTGCATACACCATATTGTCATTTACCCAAAACAGTAAATATTCTTGTTGATCCGGAGCTTGACTCAAGAATACACCAGTCACACCATCCACCTGTACTTCTTGATATTCAGCGCCATAGCTTGGGATCGGGATAACCAGTGTTGTAGTCCAGTCAATACTCTTTGTAAACCGTGCTGCTTCCTCCTGGCTCAATCCCATGATCTGCAAGAAGGCCTGACCGATCTGCGCCACATCTAACCCAGGCGGAGCCGTAATCGTCGGGCTGGGCATTTGCATAAGGATTGTGCAGTCTGGCAGACGCGGCATTTGCTGGTCATCAGGATCATAGCCTTCCTGGCGCGCTTTATCCAGGTCAAACTTACAATCGCCGTATTGGGTGGTCACGCCTACAGGCACATCGAGTTTAACTACCGATCCATCCAAATTTTTAGGTAAATGGATGTCCGACCGGCCAATTTCATCCAACAACGCCTGTAAATTTTCCGCGTCGACCGTAAAAGTGGCAAGACCGCCAGCCTGCACCTCGAAATTCGGGAGACTTGACAACGCAGCGGGTAAGCGAAGAGAAATCCCGGCTTGCTGGGCAGCCTCAGCCGCGTTGGCTGCCAGGTGCGTTTCACCAATCCTTTCAAATTTGACATCTTTCGAAAACATCTCTTCAAACTGGGATGAAGCACCCAATTGTTCTGGCAAGTTCCCGGGATTCACCTGGACTACCGCGATCTGCTGAACCCGAAATATCCCCAAAAAACTGTTGGCGATCGCCCGCACTGGCGCAAACGCCATTGAGACAATTAGCAGTAGTACCACCGCCAGGGCAATCCAGGCCAGTCGGTAGCGGCGAATAATAAGTTTAAGCGACATGGAATCAACCTCCGTTTCTTTCTGCGAAAGGCGCGCGGATAGGCGTTTGCGCGCCTCTACAACCGGTATGGGATTGCGGGCCAGGCCAGTGCCCAGTCCATTTAAGTGGCTTTCTACTCGCCGGGCTTGCTCCACCCATAGATCTACCTTCTCCTGGCAACGCGGGCAATTATCCAGGTGCGATTGAACTGTGAGTTGGTGATCTTCTGCTAACTCCCGATCTAAGTAAGCCCGGATTTCTCCTTCACCAAGGTGCGCCATTATCAGCACCTCCTCTCTAATTCGCGATATTTCTGCTCAAATTCTCGTTCGGCGCGGGCCAGTAACGTCCCGATCGAGCCAGGTGACAGTTGTAAAGCCTCGGCCAGCTCTGCATAAGACAATCCTGAATATCGCATTATCAGTAATTGCGCCGAGCGTGGGCGCATCTTCTGAAGTACCGCGCGTACCCGAGCGCGTTCCTGGTCTTGTATAACGATCTGGGCTGGATCACCAGCCAGTCCATCGTCCATCAGCGCCAATCCCCCGGCCATCTCGTAACGCTGACGACGCTGGCGTGCTCGTAATGCATTGAGCCCCAGATTCGTTGCTACCCGGTATAGCCAACCCACCAGGTTTTCATTCATGCCGGGAGGCTGGTTATACAGACGCACGAAGGTTTCAAGAGCCAAATCCTCGGCCTCATCCCACTCACCTATCAGGCGGTAAAGCAAATCGCAAATTCGGCTCCAGTGTTGTTGAAACAACCCATCCAAATCCAGAGCCGGACGCTCATCCAAATGGGCCATCTCAACCTGCCTGCGGGACAATGTCACTGCCAACGATAACCTCTGCTTTACAATGGTGTCTCACTATAAAAACACCTCTCGGCGCCAGAGTGTGACAGCATTCATGACCGAAGATCCTAAACTGTTTCATCCAATCATATTGTAATCCAGCCAGAACCGTCATCGGTTGCGAATATAGACTTTTCATTTCTGCTTGAAAATGATATGCTTAGCAAATGGGTAAAAAAATTGTTTATATTCTCATTCACCTGATCACCCGTCTGGTAGCGCGTGTTGAAATCCATGGGCAGGAAAATATCCCGGGGGAAGGTAGTTACATCGTTGCTTCAAATCACCTAGGTCGGGTAGATGCAATCTTGCCGTATGAATTATCACCGCGCAAGGATTTAATTATGTTGGTGGCGGAAAAATATCGTAAAAATGCTTTCTTCCGCTGGATGGTCAAACAATTGGATGGAATTTATATCGAACGTTTCAATGCCGATTTTGCATCTCTACGCACAACCTTACGCCGTTTAAAAAAGGGAGAAATCCTGGTGCTAGCGCCCGAGGGAACGCGTAGTAAAACCGAAGCCTTGATCGAAGCCCGACCAGGTACAGGTTATCTGGCTGCCAAGGCAGGTGTGCCGATTGTCCCACTCGGCGTAACCGGCACCGAGGACCGGGTAGTTGTGGATTGTTTACGCCATTTTCGACGAGCCAAGATCGTGATCCAGATTGGTAAACCGTTCAACCTGCCTCCCATCCCCAACCAGGGTCGCGAGCAAGCGCTACAACATTACACTGACGAGATCATGTGCCAGATCGCAGCCTTATTGCCCCCTGCTTATCGCGGCGTGTACGCTAACCACCCGCGACTGCAAGAAATCCTGGCCTGTCAGAGTCAAATTTTTGAGTCCGATACTATCGGAATGTAACAATTATTTAATGCGGAGGTTATTTTATGGAAGTAATAACAACCGAGTACGAAATGTGTGACCTGGTCAAAGCCAAGGGTCGTATCGACAGCGCTACCGCTTCTCAACTATCAGAAACTTTTGATGGAATAAACAAAGCCGGAAAGTATAAAATTGCTTTCGATATGAGTGAAGTGGAATATATATCCAGCGCAGGATTACGCACTTTGATCAATGCCCAAAAGAATTGCAAACGCGCTTCATCCGGCGAAGTCGTTTTAGCCTGTGTGCCAAAACGAATCTATGAGGTCATTGACCTGGCCGGTTTTGTTCCTCTTTTTAAATTTTTCGATAACGTAACCACCGCCATCAGGAGTTTTTAGCCAGCGTGTGGCACTCAGAGACATTTTCCAATGAAAGACCATCTACACGCGATGAGTATAAAACAGACCCTGACTCTCCTGGCGCATTATGAAAATTTAGAAAAAATCCGCCAATTTACAGGCCAGGCTGCCCATGCCAGTGGTTTTAAACCAGACGCGGTTTTTGCAGTGCAGATAGCAGTTGATGAGGCTTTTTGCAATATCATCGAGCACGCATACGGGGGCGAATGCGACGAAGAAATTCGCTGTACCTGCCAGATAACTCGCCAAGGATTGACCATTCAGTTACGTGATTCAGGCCAACCATTCGATCCTACCAGCGCGCCCGAACCAGATTTAGATGCCAGCCTGGAAGAACGCCAGCCCGGCGGTTTGGGGCTTTTTTTCATGCGCCGGATGATGGATGAAGTCCATTTCCAGGTGCTGCCAGTCTCGGACGAAGGCGGAAATATATTAACTATGTTTAAGCGAAGGGAGAAACGCCCATAAATGGGAATGGTTTCCAGGAGACGCACGAAACTCGCCGCCAATCCGTACACTGCCTGGCAAAAAATTCTCCAGCTAGGGGAGCAATTAAACCAGTTACTTCCTGAGTTGCACAAGACCTCTCTGGAAGAAGCCAGCAGTGGCATCACGGACCATTTCCTGTATTCGCTCCTGGCACAACAGGAGCTGATAATTCAAACCGTAGAAGATATTTTAGGAGGCAAAGTTGGTCTATGGATTATCCAATGGTCTGATCTCGATACCCTATCGCTACAAAGATCTACACTAATCGCACAGGCTGTTCAAAGAGGCGTGTTTTCCCCAGAACCACCCTCGGCTTTAATCCACCAGGCCTTCACCACCCAACAAACCTGCTATTATTCAAATAAGACCGGATTGGATGCGGGGTTGGCCAAAGCCACCCTCCTGGCGACTCCGCTCCTGAATGGCGCAGCTGGTTCTCTAAATACGACTGTCCTGGGCGTTCTTACGCTTGAAAAATCATCTGGCGCGATCATCAGCCCGGCTGAAAATTCCTTGATGGAAGGTTTGGCTGCTTTGATTGCCGCGGCTTTACAAAACAGCCGGAAATTATATGTTGAGCACCGGCGTTTAGATAAATTTTCTGTCATTTTTGAAATCAGCCGGGTGATAACCTCGATTCTTGATCAGGATATATTGCTGAATGAAGTGGTTAACCTGATACAGAAGCGCTTTAGTTATCCTGTGGTTAATATTTTCACAGTCCATACCAGTCAGCGTAAGATCTTCTATGAAGCTGGCGCAGGCCCGCACGGACCGCGCCTCCGCCAACACGAGTTCGCTTTTAATCTCGATGATACCGAAGGAATCATCCCCTGGGTCGCACAGCATGGGAAAACCTGCCTGGTCAATAATTTGATCAATCCTCCTCGCTACCAGCCTGCAGATTTCTATTCAGAAGAGATGCGGTCGGAACTGGCTATTCCACTGATCTTTGGCGGCGAGGTGCTCGGTATTTTAGATGTGCAAAATGACTATGTGGATGCTTTCAATGAAGAAGACCATTTTCTATTCGATGCGTTAGCTGACAATGTTTCCATTGCCCTACACAACGCCAATCTCTATCGCTCCGAACAATGGCGTCGGCAGGTAGCTGAAAGCTTGCGAGAAGTCGCGGGTCTCTTATCCGCGAACGCCGATTTAGCTCAGGTACTCCAAGCCATTCTAACCGAATTGGAACGAACCTTACCCTGTGATCTGGTCGCGATCTGGCTTTTGGACGAATTTACCATTGAAACGAGCAGCGGTGGGGCTTTACCATCGCTTCGACTGGCTGCCAATAGCGGTGTAGACGCGGCTTTACTGAATCTAGAAATTGGTTCCAGCTACAACGAAGTGCTCCTTGCGAATGATATTGAAAATCAACTGCCAGCGGATAAACATCCATCGATATGGTATACCGAAGCCATCAAAGCTGATGGCCCGCAGATAAGGCAACCCAATTCACCCTATGACCCGATCCTGGCAGAATTAGATTATCCGGCTGACTACTCAGCCATTGCCACCCCGCTGCGAGTCGGTGAGCAACACCTGGGCGTGCTGATCCTGATGCATCATACACCCGGCCGGTATGGTACTGAGGCGAGTACCATGACCGCCGCGTTCGCCAGCTATGCAGCCGTCGCCATTGAAAATACACGTCTGTTCGAAGCAGCTCACGAACAGGCCTGGATTTCCACGGTCCTCCTTCAAGTTTCTGAGGCCACCCAATCGGTAACCGACCTGAAGGAACTGTTGGATACGGTCAGTAGCATTACTCCAAAGCTGGTAGGCGTCAAAGCTTGCTTGCTCTATATCCTAGATGAGGATGAGAGGTTGGTCCCCGCCGCCTGCTCAGGATTAACAGCAGAGCAACAATCCGAATTCGAACGGCGTTCATTCATGCCAGGCCAGGTTCCCGCTCTGGATCACTTGTTAAATGATCGCCACCCACTGATTCGGCATCACCAGGACGAAGATCATCAGCTTTTCGAAATCCTGACTTTGGGAATAGAAACTGAGAGCCCTTATAAGGTTGAATTACTGCTCATGGTTCCCATGATCGCGCGCGGCGAAATCCTGGGAGCTTTGCTGGTCAATTATAGCCATAACCAGGCAGATAAAAACAGCCTGGTTACCCTGGAGGAACTCTTCAGGGAACGGTTAACGATCATCCAGGGGATTGCCCACCAAACGGCCACAGCAGTAGAGAACATTCGCTTGATAAAATCTCAACGTGAAGAGGCGTACGTCTCTGTGGCTTTATTACAGGTCGCCCAGGCGGTTGTCAGTGGGAGTGTCCTGGAAGATGTGTTAGGATCCATCGCCCGTATCACCCCCATACTAATCGGTGTAAAACGGGCAGTAATTTTCCTCTGGGATGAACAAAACCAACTGTTTCACCTGGGACAATCTTATGGACTACCGCGCAGCCAGACTGCGCTCTCATATCAACCGCGTGATTTCCCCTTATTATCTGCTGTGCGTACTGAAGCGTGCTTACTCGTCCGTCCGGTAAGTACGGATAGCAACTCTCCAGGCGATATTATAGACGCCTGGCGAAAACTAGAACCACCCGAACCATCTGATTTGGAAGGGTATATCGCATCAGAGGCGCGGTTGCTACTCGCTTTTCCGTTGTCTGTTAAGAGCGAGGTATTAGGTGTGTTCATTATCGAGGAACCCGAGCCTGTACCAGTCGCAGGGGTATTGAACCCTAACAGCAATCGCCGCCTGCGCGAAAAACGCCTGGAGATCACCACTGGTATTTCCCAGCAAGCTGCCATGGCAATCCAAAATGATCAGTTCCAGCGTGAAAGAGTCGGTCGAGAGCGCCTCGAACGGGAAATGCAGCTCGCTCACGAAATTCAGCGTGCCTTTCTACCCCACGAAATTCCCCAATTGCCAGGTTGGGAGTTGGGTGTACGCTGGGTTACTGCACGTGAAGTTGGCGGCGATTTCTACGATTTCTTTAAACTGCCTGGCAACAGGCTGGGATTGGTAATCGCGGATGTCGCCGATAAGGGTATCCCCGCCGCGCTATTTATGACCTTGAGCCGTACTCTGGTTCGCGCCACTGTTCAGGAGATCGAACCGCCGGCTGAAGTATTAGCACGCGTCAATGATCTGTTGGCTGCTGATGCCCAAAAGGGCATGTTCGTCACCCTGATCTACGCTGTGCTGGACTTAGACACCGGAAAACTCAATTATGCCAATGCGGGTCATAACTTACCAATCCTGGTCAAAGTCCAAAAAAGAGAACTCGAAATCCTGCCCAAAGGAGGAATTGCCCTGGGTATCTTCGAGGGCGCCAAATATCGTGAGTATAAATTTACCTTGGAACCAGGGGATTACTTGATCTTTTACACGGATGGGATCACTGAAGCCTTTTCGCCCCAGGATACAATGTACGGCGAAACCAGCCTCTACCAAACCGTGCGCGAGGCTATTTTCGGAAATGGCGCTTCGGTCAACGAACCAGAAGTAGAAGCCACTCACCTGGCGATTGCACCCCCACCTTCCGCGCAAGAAATACTGGATACCATAGATCAATCTGTCAGTGCTTTTATCCAGGATGCGCCGCGCTCTGATGATGTAACCCTGCTTGTCATCCGGCGCACTGGTTAAAACGATTGCCGGACGTGGGGGGGAGACACGCCCGGCAACCTGAGAAGGGCCACCGGAAGCATCAACACAGGGGGGATGTGCTATCAGCTCACCCCGGTGACACGACACCTGATATACCAATAATGGAGAAGGTAGGTGTCGACTCAACTAATATATCCTATATTGGTCAAAATTGCATTAATATAGCATAAATATTTCAGAGTAAATCTATCCTAATTACCCCTCGCTAATCTTCCTTAATTCTCAAAATGGCGGTTTTGGTTTATGCCCACCAAATAGTTTTAACCATTCATCGAGTTCCTGTTCACTCATCCGATCAGAATGATCTGCAGGGGCTTTTCGATCTTCGGATAAAGCCTGCATCAACATTTGGGCAAAAGTCTCCGAGGGAAGCACCTGAGCACGCGCAGCCCTGGCTGAGGATTGCACTTCTCGATCCGAGCTTACCACAGTCCAGTTACGTGCCTCTTTTCCCAGCCGGGATAGCTTGGCGCGGATTGCCTCATCAGCAGTCACCCCCTCACGGATAAAGCGCGCCACCAAGAGGCCATAATTCCGTGCACGCGGTTGACCTGCGGGTGCGTTATCGAAAAAAACCTCTGCCTCCTTGCGTTGGCGGCGGCAGTATTCTTGCAACAATTCAATTAACTGCAACTCATCATCTACCTCACCCAACGCCAGACCGCGGATTTTAGGGATCAAGTTATGACCATCAATCAAGTAAGGCATAGGCAAAATTGTAATCCACTTTGTTGCATGTTGTAAGAGAGGCCAGGTCTTCGGCCAATAATATCTTTCAGACATCAAATAATTAAAAATGTGCTATCATTTCACCTCGGTAACCTCATATGAAATCTTGGAAACGTCTCTTCTTTTATCTGCTGCTCAATGTCCTGGTATCCGCCCTCACCACACTGACCGTCTTATGGGCCTGGGATTACCTGCGCGGAACCACGCCGTTCAATTGGCTACAACCTCTTCAACGTAGCATAACCGGCGTCGCCACCCCTTCCCCTTCTGTCGAACCAAACAACCCGACTGCCCTATCGCCCACGCCGACTCTAAATTTCATATTTCACCCGGTTCAGGCAGGTGATACCTTCGAAACCCTGGCTGAAAAATACCATGTCACCGTGGACGATCTGGTGGCAGCCAATGGTTTCACTCGCTCCCAGCCGCTTGGCGAAGGTGAGATGCTCCGGATTCCGATCCACCCTGTAGTGATTGACAGTGTTATTGGACCAGGTGATCTTGCTTCCGAAAGCGTTATTCTACGTAATGATCTGGATGGCGAAATAACGATTGCGGGTTGGAAATTAGAAGACGAAACCGGAAATTCATATACCTTTCCCCAAGTGACAATCTTTGTCAAGGGGGGAACCGTCACCCTCCATACTAAAGCGGGTACCAATACAGTTAATGACCTGAATTGGGGATTAACCGCCCCAGTCTGGCTAACAGGTACGAAAGTCGTTCTTCGTGACGCGCAAGGAAGAATCCAGGATTCCTACATAGTTCCTTAATCCTGACAGACCAAGGGGCGAGTGAAAGTGTTGACCCGCGCCCTGCTCTCTGATACACTCTAAGCATGACTCAAGCCTTATACCGCAAGTGGCGTCCCCAATCCTGGGAGGCAGTGATCGGGCAAGACCATATCGTGCGAACTTTGCGCAATGCGATCCTGACGGAACGTGTCGCCCATGCCTATCTTTTCGCAGGTCCACGTGGCACAGGTAAAACTACCACGGCTCGCCTGTTAGCCAAAGCCGTCAATTGCCTGGAGAAAGACCTGGCCAAGCGTCCCTGCGGTGAGTGCGATCACTGCCAGGCTGTCAATCATAATCGTTTCCTTGATTTGATCGAAATCGACGCGGCTTCTAATACCAGCGTCGAAGACGTGCGCGATCTGCGCGATAAGATCAACTTTTCGCCGAATCAAGGTCGTTATAAGGTTTATATCATTGACGAAGTGCACATGCTCTCGACGGCAGCCTTCAACGCCTTGCTAAAGACATTGGAAGAACCGCCCGCGCACGCCCTGTTTATCCTGGCCACTACGGAAGTACATAAGATACCTGCTACGGTTCTTTCACGTTGCCAACGGCATGAGTTCAGGCGCATCCCTATCAATGAGATCGTCAGCTATTTGAAAGTCCTGGCTGAACAAGAAGGTATCCAGGTCTCACCGGAGGCACTGGTGCTGATGGCTCGCCAATCCACTGGCGCAATGCGAGATGCCATCTCACTGCTCGACCAATTAGCATCTTCTGGTCGACCAATCACGCTAGAAATGGCTCAAAACCTTCTAGGCACCGCAACTCTGCAAGCTGTTTTCGACATTGTAGAGGCTTTGATCGCGGGTGAATCCTCTACTGGGCTGAACCATATCCACAAAGCACTCGATGCTGGCGCCGACCCGCGCCAATTTGCCCGTCAGATCGTTGATTATTTGCGAGATCTGCTCTTGATCCAGATGGGCAACCGATCCAATTCGTGGATTGGATCCGACCAGATTAATGCCACTGCCGAAGCCCGTTCCCAGATGGCCCGCCATTCTCACGCCTTCACTACTCCAGAGCTTTTAAGAGCAATCCGGATATTCAATGAAGCTTCAACCGAAGCGCGTGGGAATTGGCAACCTGCCCTACCCTTGGAGATGGCTTTTGTGGAGGTCCTCCAAATTCATACCCCAAATGGGAATGGGGAAACTGAGGTTGAGGCAGCCCAACCAGTTACGCCACCGCGCCGGGAGCAAATCAAGGAAGACTCGCCACATACAACGCCAGCTATAAAAATAGTCGAGCAAGGTGGTATTGTAGAATCTATACCGACTCCCACAACCATTGAACAAATCACCCCCCCTGAACAGTCACCAACCCCGCAACTGGTAGCTACCCCACCGTCAACCCCGGGCGATGTGCTGTTTAAACAAATCAACGAACATTGGCGTCAGGTTGTTCATCTTGTAGGGCAGCAAAGCCGGCAGACTCTAGCTCTGCTCAATTCTTGTAAGCCGTTTGGCGTCAAGGATGGTGTTCTGTTCCTCGGTTTTAACGGAGATTTCTCACGGGAAAAGATGGAAAAGGGCGACAATATTGAAATAACTCGCAAAGCGCTGGCTCAAGTCATGGGTAGTGATATTCCCATTCGATGCTTTGTCGCCGCCGGGGGACACGGCTCTTTGCCTCCCGATGTGGATAGTGATGGTATGGTAGCAACCGCTTTACGCGACCTGGGCGGAGAGATCGTAGACATTCATTAAAACATTAGTAGTGGGTGTTTCAGATCCACACAGTGGTTCGATGTGATTAGAAGTAAGGAGAAGGACATGGCGAAAGGATACAGAGCCCCAAAAATGCCCGGAGGTAGGAAATCCGATCCACGCAGTGGATCTCCAATGGGTCAGCTACAACGGTTGCAAGAACAAATTCAGGCTACTCAGGCCCAACTGGCTGAAGAAACCCTGACAGTGAGCGCGGGTGGAGGGGCTGTAAAAATAACTGTCACGGGCGATCAGCACTTTAAAGTGGTTGAGATTGACCCTGAGTTGCTCAAAGATGCTGATGTCGAAATGTTGCAGGATTTACTATTAACCGCCTTCAACAGCGCTCTGGATAAATCGCGCGAATTAGCTTCAGAGCGCCTGGGACCATTGGCTGGAGGGCTGCCATTATAACTTATGTTACTGCCTGAACCCATCCAAGACTTGATCAACGCCTTCGCGCGTCTGCCCGGCATCGGTCCAAAAACTGCCTCGCGGCTGACCTTCTACTTACTGCGCGCGCCAGAGGACCAGGCGCGCACTCTTGCAGGAGCCCTGGATAACCTGCGTTCTGGAACCTCTTACTGCCCGGTTTGCTTTAATATCATGGCTGCTGGTCGATTAGAATGTGAGGTTTGTGCCAGTAGTGAACGTGACCCCGGTCTGCTGTGCGTGGTTGAAGAACCCCTTGATGTGCTGGCTCTGGAAAGGGTTGGTGCGTACACCGGTCGTTACCATGTCTTACATGGCGCTTTATCACCGATTGAGGGGATCGGCCCAGAAAATTTAAAAATCCGGGAACTCATTGGTCGGATTCAATCCGGCAACATCAAGGAAATCATCCTGGCCACAAATCCCAGTATGGAAGGAGACTATACAGCTGCTTACTTGCGCCAGCAAATTCTTCCCTTCGGTGTCCGCCTGACCCGTCTGGCGCGTGGTCTGCCAGTGGGCGGCGATTTAGAGTACGCCGACCAGAATACCCTGCTTAGAGCTTTATCCGGTCGGCAGGATATGAGCTGATCACCGCTGCCAGTCAAGGGTACGGATGTGCTGGTGACTGTTTATGGCTGCTGGTCAGCTCAATCCGAAGGCGATGATGTTGCACTACGGTCTTGAAATTGCCACCTTGGGTGATTATGCGGACCCCCGAAACGTGCTCCGCCTGGCTATCGCCGCAGAAACCTCGGGTTGGGAGGGTCTTTTCATTTGGGACCATCTGGCTTTCCCATTGGGGGTTCCTTCAGCAAATCCGTGGGGTGTTCTCCCTGCGGTGGCAGCAAGTACTAATCAATTGAAAATTGGTACTGCCGTCACACCCGCGCCGAATGTATCGCCCCAAGTCTTGGCGCAAGCCTTGGCTGCCCTCGATATACTCAGCCAAGGACGGGTCGTCTTTGGCGCTGGCCTGGGCGGTCTTTCTCAGGAATACGCAGCTTTTTCCTATACAACCCATCTCAGCGAACGCGCCACCATGCTCGACGAAGGCCTGGAGTTACTCAAACGTTTGTGGGCAGGTGAGAAGGTGACCCAACATAGTGGTTTTTATGTGGTGGACGGCATAATCCTGTCTCCAACTACGCTACAGCGTCCGTGTCCTCCGATCTGGATTGGTGGTGAAAATCTACCCGCCTTGCAGCGCGCGGCACATTGGAATGGTTGGATCGTCAATGCCACCGACCTGCAGGGTCATCTAACGAAAAAGCCAGCCGATATGGCGCGAAAATTAGCCACGATCCACCAATATCGCGGTGAGACATCATCCTTCGATGTAGCCTTGACGGGGTATTCAGCCTCCGATCAAGGAGCATTGACGCGCGAGTTCGCCGCAGTAGGGGTCACCTGGTGGTTAGAACGATTACACGGGTTGCGTGGTTCTGTTGAGGATAACTTACAACGAGTGCTGGCTGGTCCGCCACATATCTAAATAGCCCCACGAATATTAAATGAGTACTTTGCTCGCTGAAAAAATGTTAGTAATTTTTACTATCCTCGCCATCGGATCATGGCTTGGTCAGTTGAGTATTCGTGGAGTTTCGCTGGGAGCTGCGGGAGTTCTGTTCACCGCAATGGTATTTGGTCATTTTGGGTTCGGTGTTCCCAAAGAAGTGATGGAGTTAGGTTTATTATTGTTTGTCTACGCAGTGGGGCTTCAAGCCGGGCCACGCTTCTTCCGCACTTTTCGCCGGCATGGCATCCAGTTTGTGGTAATTGCCCTGGTGACTGTATTGGTCGGCGCGGTGGTAACCGTTAGCCTCGCTCGGATTCTAAAACTCTCTTACTCATTAGCTTCTGGCCTTTTTTCCGGAGCAATGACCTGTACCCCAGCCCTGGCTGCAGTAATTGATGTGGTTGAGCGCGTTGCCCCGCGCACCAGTGGGCCAGTATCGGTCGGCTATGGGATCGCCTACCCCTACAGCATGATTAGTGTCGTGCTGTTGATCCAATTTCTACCCCGCCTGATGCGACGCAACGTAAAGGAAGAAGAACAGCACTGGCAGGACGAAAAACAATTCGAGGCCCCAGGGCTGGAAGCTCGCCAATACCGGATCACCAATCCCAACTGCGATAACAAAAAGGTCAGCGAAATAAAGTCATATAGCATCAGCCGGAGTAATATTTCCCGCATCAAGCATGGAGAGCAGGTTTTTGCAGCTACACCTGATCGGGTGGTCCATCTGGGCGATGTGGTCATGGTCGTCGGAACTGGTGAAGAATTGGACAAAATGAGTCTGCTACTCGGCGAAGAAACACAAGAGCGAATGGATGTCAACGCCGATGTAATCAGCATGGATGTTGAAGTAGTCGAAGAAGCGATGACTGGTAAGCGACTGGCTCAGATGCGAGTGTGGGAACAATATACCATCGTGATCACCCGCATCCGTCGTCAGGGATTGGAGATAACTCCGACGGGTAACGTGACCCTGGAAATGGGCGACTTTATCCGCCTCGTCGGCGATAAAGATGCTGTGGAAGCCTTTGTTAAGCTTGTCCATGGTGCACCGCGGAAGGCGGACGAGACCAACATGGTGCCTTTCTTGATTGGCCTTTTATTGGGGATAGCTTTGGGCGCTATCCCGGTCAATCTGCCGAATGGGATCCAAATCAAGTTAGGTAGCGCGGGTGGGGCTTTTGTCGTCAGCCTGTTGGTCGGACACTTTAGTGGAATAGGACCTTACCGGATGTTCGTACCTGCCGCTGCCAAGAACCTGGCGCGCGAATTAGGCTTGATATTGTTCCTGGCAGGCGCGGGAACGAATGCCGGAGCACAGTTTGTCGCCATCCTTCAACAGCAGGGCGCGGTTCTCCTGCTAAGCGGGGTGTTGATCACCTCCCTCTCGGTCCTGGCAGGATTGGCAGTGATGCATTGGGGTTACCGGATGAACCTGTTAGCGACGATGGGCGCCTTGACCGCCTGCCTGACAAACCCGCCAGGTCTGGGAGCCGCCAACACACAAACTGAAAGCGATCTGCCGACCCTTTCGTACGCCAGCGTTTACCCGGTTGCGTTGATCTTTAAAATCGTCTTGGCTCAATTATTAGTCGAAGTACTGCGCAGACTTTAGAATAAAGCTGGCTGTTTGCTGCTATGATTAGCTTTTACTCAAACCTAAAATCAAAGCCCTGCTGAAGGAGACCAGCATGGAACGTCGTCAACGTTCAAATATGGTTGGGGGATTATTAGAATGATAAGATCGAACCATACAGTGGCAAAGCCGGGCATATGTCTGGAGATTAACCCCCAGCTTTGTGGGTGTAGACTTGATACTGGCAACCATCTCTTAGAATTCATCTGAGCAGAGACCGCCTGTGATTCGAGGACTGGTATTCGATTTCGATGGTCTGATCCTGGAAACCGAAGGGCCAATTTACCAATCGTGGCAAGAGTTATACACCAAATTTGGTTTTGAGTTGCCCTTCGACCTGTGGCAAATTACTATCGGACTGCCTGAAGGCGCTCACGATCCATTGGAATGGCTCGAGGAGAAACTAGGGTATCCTTTGGACCGGGTGACCTTGCTACCCATGAGACGACAACGCGAAATAGAATTGGTAAACCATCAGGCAGTTCTACCGGGTGTGTCTGAATATCTCCAGCAATCCCGTCAGCTAGGTTTGAAAGTCGGGTTGGCCTCCAGTTCAACTTGCGAGTGGGTGACTGGTCACTTGACCCGCTTGGGGCTGATCGATTATTTCGATTGTCTTAAAGCCGTCGATGATGTTGCCCGGGCTAAACCCGATCCGGAATTGTATCGGGATGTTATTACTGGATTGAGTATTCAGCCAAAGGAAGCCATCGCGTTCGAAGACTCACCGATTGGTATTCTGGCCGCCAAGCGCGCCGGTCTCTATTGTGTGGCAGTACCAACAGAAATGACCCGCTGTTTAGATTTTTCTCAGGCTGACATGCGGCTGGATTCACTCGCTCAGATGCCACTCGCTCTTTTATTAGCTTACTTTTCCAACGAAATAGTTGGGCTTTCTTGAAGGTTACGTGCTGATTATCCCCAAAGCTTTTAATGCTGCCGGATGTAAGTAACCATTTGAAGCCAGGATGCCGTGATTGGCGGATAACTCACGGCCTCGGGTAAAATCGAGTGGTCGTCCATGCAGGTCGCTGATTTGTCCACCCGCTTCCTCCAAAACCAGCGAACCAGCCGCCTGGTCCCAGATCTTCTCACAGTAATCCGGCTGCGCTGTGGAAAGCAGACGCAGTAACAAATCACCCGCACCTGCCGCCAGAACTGCATACTTTGCCTGGCTATCCATCCGTACGGGTGCGGTCTCCACACCCAGGGCGTGTGTGAAAATATCAATCTGGCTGACATTCGTATGATCGGATTCAAACGAACGCAAGATGCGCGCCTGAGCGGTGTTTTGTATATTGGACACACGTAATTGATGATAGCCATCTCCACCGCTCAGCGAGGTTGTCCAGGTGCCCTGACCGCGCACAGCAATAACCAGCGACCCTGGTCCGCTCATGTCCACCTGACAGGCGTCCCGTAAATTGGGACAACCCAGCACGCCAATTTGAACCCGCCCATTTACAACCAGCGCCAAGGCAATCGCGTACTGATCGCCGCGTAAAAATCCTTTGGTCCCATCCACCGGATCTAGAGTCCAGAAACGGGCAGCAGAATCCGCACGGTTATGGTCAATCCATTCATTTACCGTTCGCGTGTTGGCTTCAGCGATTTCACGCTGTACGAAAGACGTCACCAACTCAGAGACTAAGCCATTGTCAAGATTGCACAAAGCCTGGGAGTCTTCTTCTGCAACTAAGGGATCCTGTGGGAAAACCTGTGCTAAACGAGAACCGACCAGAGCCTGGCAGGCAAAATCAGCCACGGTAACCGGTGAACGATCGCTTTTGGTCAGGGCAGGCGTCACCATGTCTTTTTGCACCTGGCGAACCAATCGACATGCCTGGCGAACAGTTTCCGTGGCAAACTTAACCTGGAGATCCATAAAATCAATCATAAGTGAAGCCTCCCACTCAAATCATAAGCCAGTGCGCCGGTAATGGTGACAGGCAATAGTTCACCCACTGGTAAGTTATCCTCGATAATCACCATGCCATCAATCTCAGGCGCATCGCGATAGGAACGCCCTAAGGATATCCCATCTCCTTGCCCCTCAATCAGAACATCCATAGTCTTCCCCAGGAAGGTTTGGTTCTTCTGCAAAGAAATTGGTTGTTGCAACGCCATAAGTCGATCATAGCGCTCCTGTTTTATCTCTGTTGCAATTGGATCACCCAATATCTCGCTAGCCGTACCCGGCTCGAAGGAGAACTGAAAGGTTCCCAGCCTGTCAAAACGGATTTCTTGAATAAAATCCAACAGGGTTTGAAACTCTTCTTCTGTTTCACCCGGATACCCCACAATAAACGTAGAACGCAGAGCCAGGTCAGGCAACACCTGGCGCATTTTTTCCAGGGTATGATAAACCCACTCGATGTTGGCTGGCCGGCCCATCCGGGTTAAAGTATCAGGGTGAGCATGTTGGAGTGGCATATCCAGGTAGGGAACGATTTGTCGATGGGATGCCATTACCTCAATCAAGCGATCGGTGACATAACCCGGATAGGTATACATGAGGCGAATCCAATCTATTTTTGGCGCAGCGAGGACGAGTTGCTCTAATAATTGAGACAAACCATCCTTCATCCCCAGATCGTGACCGTAATCCGTGGTATCCTGGGCGATCAAAACCAATTCACGCACACCCTGCCTCTGTAAGGTGCGCGCCTCATCCAGTATCATATTCATCGGCCGGCTGACGGTAGTTCCTTTGATCAATGGGATTGCGCAAAATGCACACGGCCTGCGGCAACCGTCCGCGATTTTTAGATAAGCTGAAGAGCCCTGGACTGCTGTCCGGCTGACACCTCGCTCATCTTTCCCGACCGTCGGCGCGTCAGGGAGATGATAGACGGGCTCAGGATGACGGCCTTTGCGCAGGCGATGAACTACCTCAACGATATCCATCCACCGGCGTGTACCTAAAATCCCGTCGATTCCAGGCACCAGGCGCGCCACCTCCACCCCATAGCGCTGTGTAAGACATCCTGCGGCAATCAAAACCTGTCCCTGGCGCTTCTTTGTGGCTATTTCGCTCAGGACTTGCAGCGATTCTGCCTTCGCTGGTCCAATAAAACCGCAAGTGTTGACAATCAAAACCTCCGCTTTACGAGGGTCAGCAACGCTGCGATAACCAGTCTCTACCAATAATTGAGCCATCGATTCAGAATCTACGGTGTTTTTAGCGCAGCCCAATGAAACCAAATGAAACGTCTTCATTCTCATCCATCCACCGGCATGGTTAATCTACGGCAGACCTGGAGCCGCTGAAAGATTGGGCGTGGAGGTGACAGATGGTGTTAATGTCGAAGGTATCCGCTGTGTAGCAGTCGGAGTAATCGTAATCGTCGCCGTTGGGGTGCGAATCCCCTGCATGGTATAGACTACATCCACGATCTGTCCGAATCCACCCAACAAGCCGTAATCCTGCTGGTTATAGAAAATGGATAATGCCGCTCCATTGCCAGTCAAGATTTCAACCTGCTTTCCACCTGCAAACGAATAAGCACTACCCGGAATTACCCGTCCCTCGAATTGAATTTTGCCGTCCACCGTCACTCGCATCCAGGCGCGCTGTTGTACAGTAACATACACCTGCACCCCTTGGGGTGTGGTGGTCGTTGTTGTTGATAAGGTTGGTTGGGCAGTAGCAGACACCAAAGCAGTTTGACCTGATAATGGCTCAACACTCCCGGCTGGTTCAAGCGTTGGAACAAGCGTATCTGAAGTCGGTGTCTCTGTTGGGATTGGTGTCGCCAGTAAAACCTCAGCGATTGAGGGAGCGGTCACCGAAGGTTGCTGCTCCGAACGCATGGCGAAGATGCGGATGGCTCCCCAGACGATGAAGGCGAATAAAAAAATGGCCAACAAACCACCAAACAGGTAATCCGGAGATAAGATTCGGCGTAGAAATGAAGGCAATGGACGGCTGCGCCGCGCCGTTCGAGGGGACTCGCGAACGGTTTCCGCCTGGCGCGCCGCCAGGCGAGCCTGTAAACCCTCAGCAAACCGTAGCAACAAGGGTTCGGGATTCATCCCCAGAAAAGTGGCGTAATTGCTCAACATCCCCCGTGCCTGGACGGGTGAAGGGAGCTTTTCCAGATTGCCTTCCTCCAAAGCGCTTAAATAATGCTGCCTCAAACGGGTATGTCGCTCAATATCCTCCAATGAAAGACCCAACAACTCCCGTTGCCGGCGCAGGCGTTGTCCGACTTCGACAAAAATAGCATTTACGGAGTTGTTACCAACAGCAGGTTGCGGTACAGGCGTACCGGGAGTTGGTGTAGGGGCTGGTACAATCTGGGTAGCCTGATCAGGCTTGACTGACTGTTCCAAGTCAGTCAATAATGCAGTCACATCCAGCCGTAAATATTCGGCATAAGACCGTAAAAAGCCGCGCGCCTGGGCCAACGATGGCAACGATTGTATATCACCCGCTTCTAAAGCTTCCAGGTAACGAACGCGCATACGGGTAGCCTGGGCGACTTGCTCAAGTGACAACGAACGCGCTTCCCGCGCCTGGCGAAGCTGTTGGCCGATCGACGCTTGCATTAAACACTCACAGAGATACCCCGGGGAAACCTGAGGCGATTATCTTGGAAACTCAGGTCAATCAATTCTGCGTGTCTATAAGAGCCACGCATCCTTGATAACCCACAGAACAGAGACGGAACCCCCGTTCTACAACAGCGGCTCCGTCATTTCCTGCAACCGTTGGCTATGCCTCAATCACACTCACAGGTGGCAGCGGAGCTTCACCTTCCCGATGGACAATCACCTTTATTTCCGGAACCAGATCCATGGTCAGCCGGAGATGGACTTTATGCTCGCCCAGGGTGCGAATCGGCTCGAGATCCACCTGACGACGGTTTAACTCGATGCCTGTCTTCTTTTGTATGGCTTCCGCAATCATCTGGGGTGTGATCGAGCCGTACAACTTACCCGTCTCACCCGCTTTGGCTGGGAAGGTCAACACGAGGCCGTTCAGCTTCTCAGCGAAGCCACTCAACTCTTTATTTAATACATCACGTGTTGCTGCTGCTTCGGTGCGAATATGCTCCGCTTTCTTAAGCGCGGTAGGAGTCGCCAATACCGCCAGCCTTTGTGGAATTAAAAAGTTGCGCCCATACCCATCCGCAACCTTTTTGACGTCCCCCGCGCGTCCTAACTTATAGACATCCTTAAGTAATAGAACCTTCATTAGTCAAGCCCTTTCAACGAGTTACTCGAACAAACTAAACTTACACCACACATCTTGTAGTGTACCTGGGCGAAGGGTACTACGCGCCAAGCCGTTGGATTTTACCAGAAGGAGGGAGTGGCGTCAATGAACGTTTCGGTCATATCCCTTGATATAATGCCCTTATGTTACCGCCGAATGTACCGTCGGAATTACCAGAAGCGCCGCACAGCGGGTCTGGTCTTGAAAGACAACGATCTTTTCGCGTCGAAGCTCTGGTATTACGCCATGCTGACTGGGGCGAGGCCGATCGCCTGGTGACACTCTTCACCCTGGAAATGGGGAAGGTGCGTGCCATTGCAAAAGGCGTACGCAAACCTCGCTCGCGTAAAGCCGGCCACCTGGAACCTTTTACCCGCGTCAGCCTGCTTCTCGCCCGCGGGCGGGAGATACTAATCATCACCCAGGCAGAAAGTATAGACGCCTATCCGGCGTTGCGCGACGATTTGCTGCGCGCTACCTACGCTTCTTACGTAGTCGAGCTCGTGGATCGTTTCACGTACGAGGAAGGGGAAAATCGGGGGTTGTACCGTCTCTTGGCGGAAACCTTTACACGGTTGAACTCACTAACCAATTTAGAGCTGGTCGTGCGCTATTACGAACTTCGCCTGCTCGATTTAATTGGATTTCGACCACAGTTATTCCATTGCGTGAGCTGCCAGGCGGAGATCAAACCCCAAGATCAATTTTTCTCAGCGGAGTTAGGGGGGGTGCTATGCCCGCGCTGCGGCGACCATACCCCAGGTGCCCAGCCCGTTTCGCTAAATGCACTGCGTTACCTGCGCCACTTTCAACGCAGTTATTATACCGAGGCCTCCCGTGCCCCCTTGGGTTCACTCTTGAATCGTGAACTGGAAACCTTGATGCAATTTTACCTGACCTACCTGTTGGAACGCAGTTTGAATACGCCTGCTTTCCTCCGGCGGGTTCGGAAGGAAATAGGAGGAGATGAAACCAGTAAATAAACCTGGCTAACCCGCTTCCTGCGGGATCAGCCAAAGAGGATGTCGGTGTACTGAAGTAAAATCTTAATCGATTACCCCTTGCATAGACCACGGTCCGGTAAATGTGATCGTCACCTTACATAACTGACCACGCAAATCAGCATCTGAATCTACAAAGACCAGTTTATTGGTTGGGGTCCGACCCCGCCAGCGGTTGCGCACCTTATTTTCGAAAAGCACCTCCACCGGCTGGTCCAAGTAATGAGAATTAATCTCACCCGTGATGCGTTCCTGCTGTTGCTCCAGTAGACGGAAGCGGCGCCATTTCTCTTCTTCAGGCACATCGTCTTCCATGCGCCGGGCGGCTACTGTTCCTGGACGGACCGAGTAGCGCGCCAGGTGAACCACATCCAGGCGTAACTCCTCGAGTAAATCATAAGTGTGCTGAAACTGCGCTTCAGTCTCACCCGGGAAACCGACGATGATGTCAGTCGCGATGGCAACGGCGGGGATTTTCCGGCGGATCCTCTCCACTAACCGGCGATAATCTTCGATGGAATAACCGCGCTTCATATTTCCCAAAACATCGTTGTCTCCAGCCTGCAAGGGCACTTCGATATGTGGCATCACCTTGGGTAACTCTGCCACGGTGTCAAGCAGCTCGTCAGTCATCCAGTTCGGATGGGAGGTCAGGAAACGGATTCGCGCCAATCCTTCAACTTCATGCACAAGGCGTAACAAGGCTGCCAGGTCAGGGCCCTCAAGAATATCCTTCCCATAACGGTCAACAATCTGCCCCAGCAGGGTAATTTCCTTGACGCCTTGTTTCACCAGTGCGTGCACTTCGGCGATGATCTCACCGACAGCCCGGCTGCGCTCGATGCCGCGCCGGTAGGGGATGATACAAAAAGTGCAGGCATGCGAGCAGCCCAACACTACTGGCACAAACGAGGCAACCAATCGACCACGCTCATCCAACGGCAGGAGCAGTTCGCCATCCATTGCTGCATAACGCTGGCTGGTTTCAGTATGCTCGAGAATTTGGCTTTCATGCTGTGTCAAATAAGCCACTAAAGGAGCGGGATCAGATGGCGGTGAAAATACATCGACATAAGGAAAGCGCGCCTGCAAGCGCTGTGTGACAACGGTTCCATTACCTTTTACGCCTACCAGGCAGCCCATCAGGTTAATCACCAGATTTGGACGTTGTTTTTTAAGGGGACGCAGTGAACTCAGACGTCCATACACCTTATCTTCAGCACTCTGGCGCACAACACAGGTATTTAAAACAATTACATCCGCTTCCTCCGCATGGCGCGTTGACACATACCCCAAATGTTCCAGGGCTGAAGCCACGCGCAGAGAATCGGCTACATTCATCTGGCAACCCTCGGTCCAAATATGATATTTCATGTCCGATATTATAACATGATAAAATAGCCGCCATGCGCAAGCGTCAGAGTTACCGTTCCGCCATCCTGCCTGGCATTCTCTTGATCATAGTGGTTCTGGCGGGCGTCCTGGCCTACCAAATCCCCTCCCTGCAAAGCCGGATCGCCTGGCGGATCGACCGCACCCTCACATACTTGCATGGGGTGCTCTACCCCGTTGGACCAATACCGACAGCTTCCGACCTACGCAGTGGATCAAAGCCCAATCCGCGGGTTTACGTCACCCACCAACCTGAAACGACGACCTTGCTGGAAGAAACTACCACGCCGGTGCCTACCATGAACTCTGGCCCCACAAATACACCTGCTCCCACTCGTACACCGACGCTCTCGCCTACGCCCATCCCGCTCTCAATTAACTTTCCGGCTCCTAAGTGGGAAAAACAGGATATCAATAACTGCGGTCCGGCCACTTTGGCCATGTATCTGCGTTTTTATGGCTGGGATGGCGACCAAAAGGCTATCGCAGATTTATTAAAACCACACCGCGAAGACCGTAATGTCAATGTGGAAGAGTTGGTTTACTATGTGCGTACTCGAGTGGGCTGGCTCAATATCGAGTACCGCGTAGGCGGCGACCTGGATATGCTAAAACGCTTGATGGCAGCCGGTATACCGGTCATGATCGAAGAAAGCTTCCACATGGATGAGTCGTACTGGCCGTCCGATGATCGCTGGGCCGCTCATTATTTGTTAGTCACCGGCTACAATGACGCCAACCAGACTTTTATCGGTCAAGATAGCTTCCGTGGCCCCAACCAGATTATCTCCTACAAGCAACTCGACGACTACTGGCAGTCATTCAATCGGGTCTACATTATGATCTATCGCCCAGAACAAGAGCCCAGCGTTCAATCCGTGCTGGGACCGCAATGGGATATCGACTTCAACCGCCAACATGCCCTGGATGTCGCCAGGTCCGAAACCGAAGCCCATCCCGACAACGCATATGCCTGGTTCAATCTGGGGACGAATTTAACCTACTTCGATCGCAATTTTGATGCTACCGACGCCTATGATGTTGCCCGCAACGTGGGACTGCCCCAGCGTATGCTACGTTATCAGTTCGGACCTTTTATGGCTTATTTTCATAGTGGTCGGATTGAGGATGTCCTGGCCTTGACCAAATACGCCTTACTGCGCACCGCGAATTCTGAAGAAGCCCTGCTTTGGCAAGGTTGGGCACTCTATCGCCAGGGGAAATTGGCTGACGCTATTGATAGCTTTCAGAAGGCGCTTAAAGAACATCCCAACTACCCAGACGCCCAATACGCCTTGGATTTCGTCACCGGCAACCGCTGAATTATGCGAGCCGGCTCCTTTCGTGCTATACTTTATTTAGTTTAAAGGAGAACCTCATGAACCTTGCTAGAAACTTCTATCAGGATCGTACTGTAACCCACACTCGCAGGCGATCCCTCTATACTTTGCTGTGCCTGCTGACCTTGCTCAGCCTGGTGATTGCCCCGGCTGCCCGCCAGGCGCAAGCGGCTGAGAGTGGGCAACCGCCAACCAATTCAGCCGACAGCCCCAGCACGGCCTGGAGTCTCTATACGGTGGATGCCTCCAAACTCATCAGCGATATGACGGACCGCAGTTTGCGCTTCGACACTGCTGGTTACCCGCGTGTGGCCTACGGCGGCGATCACCTGTACTACGCCTGGTGGGATGGAAATGTATGGAAAAACGAAGTGGTTGATCCCCGACCTGGGGTCGGATTGTTTGCCGCCCTGGCGCTAGACAGCAATAACCAACCGCGCATCAGCTATTACGACTCGATCAACCGCGCCCTGATGCTCGCCTATCGCTCAGGTGGCAGTTGGATCACATTGACCGTTGACACCCCACCCGCCCCCCTGGATCTGGTTGCTTTGGACGCTACCACAACCGATCAGAACGACCCGCTCAAATATCTCAAGCAATCCCCTCGCAACAACAGTTACACCTTGCAGAATACAGCAGATATTGCTGGGAGTCAGGCGCTGTTGAATGTCGATCCCCCGGTTGGCGTCGGTATGTACACTTCGATCGTAGTCGATAGCACCAATCGCATCCACATCAGCTACTATGATGGGATCAATAAAGCCCTGAAATATGCCACCTGGGATGGACTGACCTGGGAGAAGATGGCTGTTGACACCCAAAGTGACGTCGGACTGTGGACCTCCATCGCAATCAACTCGGAGAACCAGCCTGCCATCAGTTACATGTCAGAGAAATACGACCAACTCCGTTATGCGATCCGCCTGGGAACCAGTTGGGTTACTTATGTTATCGACCAAACTACGAATGTCGGCCCATTTACCTCGCTGGCGTTCGATGGATCGGATTTAGCTCGGATCAGCTATTTCGATTTTGCTAGTAATGATCTAAAGTATGCTCGCCAGACTGGCACCGAGTCCTGGGATTTGACTACGGTAGATAGCAAGGGTGAGGTGGGTTGGAATACTTCGATTGCGATCAATCCTAACGGCGGTCTGGCAATCTCCTACTATGATGTTTCCAATGGCAATCTCAAGTATGCTCGTCTGAGCGGTACTAAGTGGACGATCTCTACCCTGGACGAAGAGGGCGATGTTGGTCGTTATACTTCCATTGCCTATGATAAAGATGGCCTTCCCGGTATCGTCTACTTTGCTCCCACCACAGGTGAATTAAGGTATCTACATTGGGATGGAGGCAATTGGGATGCCAGCACGATAGCATATTCAACGGATGTTGGGGTCGGTTCCTCACTTGCTTTAGATGACCGCGGCGCCCCATATATCAGCTATTTTGACGACACACTTGATCGCTTGAAATATGCTCGCCCATGGGGTAGTTCCTGGCAGCTCAGCCTGGTTTCAGACCAGACAGGCCTGGGGATGTTCTCCTCTCTGCAACTGACTAAAGGAAACACCAGGCCTTATATAGCCACCTATGATAGCGCCAACAAAGACCTGGATATGGCATACCAGGAAGGCAGTGCATGGTATGTAGCGCAAATGGACACAACCGGTGATGTTGGAGCCTATGTTTCTTTTATCATCGATCACCAGGGTTGGGGGCAGCTGAGCTATTTTGATGTCACCAACGGCAATTTAAAATATGGTCACTGGACTGGAACAACCTGGGTTTTCGAAACCGTGGATTCGAGCGGTGATGTTGGTCGGCACAGCTCGATTGCTGTTGACGCTGGTAACCACCCGTTTATTGCCTATTACGACGCCAGCAAAGAGGTAATTAAGGTCGCATATAAGACCCCCCTGGGTGGTTGGACGAACGAAGTCGTCGAGTCACCGGGTGTGGATGTCGGTATGTACGCCTCCCTGGCGGTTGACTCCCTGGGCCAACCCCACGTCAGCTATTACGATTACACCAATGGCGACCTGAAATATGCGGTAAAGACCGGTGGCGCCTGGACAATCAAAGTTCTGGAAAGCACTGGAGACGTCGGCGCATACACTTCTCTGGCTCTGGATGGCTCAGGCAATCCCCGTATCAGCTATTACGATGCGACCAATGGCGATCTGAAATTCGCTGCTTACGTTGGAGTGGGCGGCGCCAATTGCACCGGGCCACTGGTTGGCGCGACCTGGAACTGTGAAGCGGTTGACAATATCGGCAATGTCGGCATGTATACCTCCCTGGCCATAAATACCGCCGGCCAACCAGCGATCAGTTACTATGACGCCACAAACGGTGATCTGAAACTTGCTGCAGCCTATGTACTCCCGTCCGCACGGTTGTACCTCCCCGTGGCAATCAAGAACGCACTGCCATAACCTGCAAGAAGATCGGGGTTGCCAGGCAATCCCAATCTATGAAATAACCCAAACCTGTTGAATTCCCTTACGAACCGCCTCTGTGCGGTTCGTAATGTTTAATTTATCGTATACTTTTCGTCTGCCATGTAATCTCAATTGATCCTGGTGAGTTACACTTTGATATAATCAAAGCATAGAAGAATCGGAGGTTCCTTATGGCCATTGAAAACTTACGTAACGAAATAATTAACAGCATCTGGCAAGCAATTCTCAAGAGTGGCGTTGATCTGGCAAGCATCCCGAAAGAGCAGCAGAATAAGCTGGTTGTAGAGGTTGCGGATACAGTCCTGGTGAAAATGAATCAGCTTCTGGAAGAGCAGGTACCCAAACCAGCTCCAGAAGAGGCTGAGGCGGTACAGGTTGAAGGAGAGCAGGTTCTTTGGGAAGGTCGTCCTTTCCTTTCATTGGTTGAAAGATATGTGATCACCACTGAACGATTGAAAATTACTCACGGTCTGCTCTCGCGCAGCATCGAGAACTTCGAGTTGATTCGCATCCAGGATATTGACTACAAACAAGGTCTCAGCGAGCGGATGCTTGGCATCGGCGACATCGTCATTCGCGGGCGGGATATTTCACAACCCGAATTAACTCTACGCAATATCTCCAAGCCAGATGAGGTATATGAAATCCTGCGCAAGGCCTGGCTGGAGGCGCGTAAACGCTACGGGTTACAGTTCCGCGAATATTTGTCCACACCTACTTAAGGCATAACTACGCTGGTTATTCCTTACCGCCTGGCTGATGGGCTCACACAAATGAAACAGCAGCTATTATCCCATTTTTCTTTCCGACAATGGGTGAGTTGGCTGACCCTGGCGTGCCTGTTCCTTTTCTACCAGCAAGGCCAAGCAATCTGGATGCTGATCGAAAAGAACTGGCAGGCGTTGCACTTCAAGTACACCCTGGACTATGGCGAGGGCCCACTACTCGACCAGGCAGTCCGCTTGACGCGACTAGAGAATATCTACCGTCCTGAAGTCTCTACACCACCCTTCACAATCTCCAATTACCCACCTTTATTTCCATTAATCCAGGCACCCTTTGTGAAGATCTTCGGACCGGCATTGTGGTATGGGCGCCTGATCTCCTGTGTGAGCATTCTACTGGCAGCGTTGATGATCGGCTTGACCATCCACGCCCTGACCCAGGACAGGCTGGCCAGCCTGATTGGTGGATTGAGCTTTCTGACCATACCATATATCTTTTATTGGTCGGCTTTCAACCGGGTGGATTCACTGGCCTTGCTATTCTGCTGTGCTGCTTTGTATGTAATCGCCCGTAAACCTGATATCCGCAGCCAACGTATCCTGGCAGCGGTTTTGCTGGCAGCATCCATCTTCACCAAACAGTCTTTTGGCCTGGCAGCCCCCCTGGCTGGTTTTATCTGGCTGATACGGGAGCCGCCTCGCCGGCGCGCCATCGAACTGGCTCTGTGGACGGGCGGTATCGGACTGGTCGCTTTGATTGTTCTGCAAATTGCCAGCCAGGGAGGTTTCTTTTTTAACATTGTCACCGCCAATGTCAATCCCTTCATTTGGGCCACTGTTAAGCGATATGCAACGGAAATTTACCGGAATATGCCATTCCTGGTTATCGGGAGCCTCTTTTTCCTGGTTGCGGGATGGCGTCAACGGGAGCGCTCCTGGTGGCTGCTGGCTCCTTTTCTCATCACCGCGACGATCTCCGCAGTCACAATTGGCAAGGACGGTTCGAATGTAAATTACCTGTATGAGCTCTGCGCAGCCATTAGCCTGGTAGTCGGCGCATTGATTGCCTGGGCTGGGAAGCAAGAAGGTTGGCTGAGGATCACTCTGATACTGATCCTGGCTGTCCAAACCGGCAGCCTGACCGATTGGAGTCGGCGTGATTTTAACCGCTGGACCATGGAGCGGATTTTGCAATCTCCTGATTTATCTCGCCTGATGCAGGTGATCCAGCGGGCTGATTCTGGACCCATATTGGCTGATGAGCATATGGCACTCGTTTCACTTTCCGGGCGAATGCTGCCCTACCAACCCTTTGAGTTTAAAATGCTGGCCCAGGCTCACCTTTGGGATCAGCAACCATTCCTCGAATCAATCAAACGGAAAGAGTATCCCTTAATTTTATTATACGACCCGCCAGACTGGGATTCGCGCCATGCACGTTGGACTCAAGAGATGCTGACGGTAATCGAGGATTATTACCAGCGGGGTCCTCAACTGGCAGATGTTAGTGTCTATCGTCCAAAATAATTCCCAAATAGGAGCTTAATATGCAATATCGGAGACTTGGAAATTCTGGCTTAAAAGTCGCCCCGCTTTGTTTGGGGACGATGCAGTTCGGTTGGACGGCTGATGAGCCGACTTCATTCCAAATTATGGATGCTTATTTTTCAGCCGGAGGTAATTTTCTGGATACCGCAGATGCATATTCTGCCTGGGTAGCCGGCAACCGGGGCGGGGAAAGCGAAACGATCATTGGTCGCTGGATGAGGGAGCGAAGTAACCGCCACTTACTGGTCGTTGCCACGAAGTTTAACGGCCGCATGTGGACCGGCCCAAATGGCGACGGATTGAGTCGCGGCCATATGATGAAAGCCGTGGAAGATAGCTTGCGCCGCCTTCAAACCGACTATATTGACCTGTATCAGACTCATTGGCCGCATTACGATACTCCGCAAGAGGAAACCCTGCGCGCTCTGGATGACTTGATCCGGGCTGGCAAGGTGCGCTATCTTGGCTGCTCTAACGAACCAGCCTGGCGACTGGTCAAGGCGATGTGGATCAGCGAGCGGGATCACCTGAGCCGCTTCATCAGCTCACAACCGCCCTACAGCCTGGTACTGCGGGCTAATTACGAGCGTGAACACGAAGCGGTGTGCCTGGATCAGGGAGTTGGCGTGATCCCATATAGCCCGTTGCAAGGCGGTTTCTTAACCGGGAAATATCGCCGGGAGAACACTACTCCTGACAGCGTCCGGGCCAAAGACTTGCAAGCCTTTTGCACAGAACGAAATTTCAAGCTGCTTGATTTACTGGAAGAGCTGGGTAAATCACACCAGGCAACGATAACACAGATGGCTCTGGCCTGGCTGCTGCACCGACCTTCAATCACTGCGCCTATCATCGGCGCTAACAGCTTAGCTCAGCTCAACGATATCCTGGGCAGCGTGGAAGTGCGCCTACCGGCAGAGGAATACCAGGCCATTGACGCTGCCAGCGACTGGAAACGAGCTGAGGATTGACTGACCGGATAGGTATCTTACTAACCTTCAACCAGATCAAGCCAGGAGAATGAACAATGAACTACCGTTATATGGGTCGCACAGGACTTAAAGTCAGCGAGTTATGTCTGGGGGCAATGACCTTCGGCCGCGAATCAACCGAGCAAGTCAGCGATCAAGTATTGGATCGCTTTGTGGAAGCAGGGGGAAACTTCATTGACACCGCTAATGTTTACGGCCGGGGCACCTCGGAGGAAATCCTGGGGCGCTGGCTCAAGAGCAAGCGGCGAGAAAATTTCGTCATCGCCTCCAAAGCTCGTTTTCGCATGGACGAGGGTCCCAATGACGAAGGCTTGAGCCGTAAGCACATCCTGGCCTCAGCCGAAGCCAGCCTGCGCCGCCTGGGAACCGATTACATTGACCTCTACCAGCTCCATGCCTGGCACGAACGTGTTGACCTGGAGGAGTCCCTGAGCGCACTCAACAACCTGGTGGAAAGTGGTAAGGTCCGCTACATTGGCGCCAGCAATTTCCGTGGCTGGCAGCTTCAGAAATCCATTGACTATAGTCGTCAGCGCAGATGGGAAGCCTTTTCATGTCTCCAGCCACTCTACAACCTGCTCGATCGGGGGATTGAATTTGAGCTGATTCCTATCTGCTTGAATGAGGGGGTTGGCATCATCCCCTGGAGCCCGCTACGGGGCGGCTGGCTGAGTGGCAAGTTCCACCGGGGGATGGTGGCTCCTTCTCAGGGAACCCGTGTCGATGATGCTTCAAAATATGGCTGGGGCGAACGATGGGACCTGTACAACACCGAGCGTACCTGGAGCATCCTGGATGTACTCTACGAGGTAGCCCAAGCGTTGAACAAGACACCCGCCCAGGTAGCATTGAACTGGCTGTTACAACGACCGGGTATCACTGCTCCAATCATCGGAGCGCGTAACCTGCAACAGCTCGAAGATGACCTGGGCGCAGTCGGCTGGATGCTCCCCTCCGAGCACCTTGACCGGCTGAACCAGGTTACTGCCGTTCAATCCTTTTACCCCTATTAAAAACCGAATGAAGCTGGAGATGCTATGCACCTGATCACAACTTTGGGACCGAAATCGGCAGATGAGTTAGGACTGATCCTGCCTCATGAACACGTATTTGTGGATTTGCGCACCTGGGACAGCCCCGGCTACGCTCAAGCTGACACCGCCGATGTCATCCGGCTGATGGCGCCCGAACTACATAAAGCCAAAGCCGCTGGCGTGACTGCCCTGGTCGAATGCAGCACTGTTGGCGTCGGTCGGAGAGCCGATATCCTGAAGGCTGTCTCCGAAGCGGCTGATTTTCCCCTGGTCATCCCCACTGGTGTTTACCGCGAACCCTGGATCCCTGCCTGGGTGCATAGCGCTCCAGAAGAAGCGTTAGAGCAATGGATGCGCGGTGAGTTGTTAAACCATATTGATCCAACCGACGTGCCCGCGGGTTGGATAAAACTAAGCGCCGGCGACGATGGCCTGACTGCCACCGAAACCAAAGTGCTACGCGCTGCCGGGCGCGCGGCCGGCCCCGTCAGCGCAACGATAGGCAGTCACACCATGCGCGGGCGGGTGGTGCAAGATCAGCTTGAGATCCTCCAGACTTGTGGCTTCTCCGCCGAACGCTTCATCTGGATCCATGCCCATGTAGAGCCCGATTTCGATTTGAACCTGGCAATCGCCCACCGCGGCGCCTGGATCGAATACGACGCCATTGGTTGGGAACCAACCCAAGATACGTTCTTTATAGAGCGCATCCTGCGCATGCTCGATGCCGGCCTGGGCGATCGCCTCTTACTCAGCCACGACCGCGGTTGGTATGATCCAGCCCAGCCTGGTGGAGGCACCCCGCAATCGTATAGCTACCTGAGTGAAACATTCTTACCAAAGTTGGTGGCGGCAGGTGTGGAGCCCGCAACCATTCGAAAGTTAACTTGCGAAAATCCCTTCCTGGCCTTCGCTCGTTGATTCATTAATCAAGCCGGTTGCGCAGAATTAGCAGCGCCCAGTATAGCCCAAAACCAGCCAGTAAGGCGAAAAAAATCGCTAAACCGAGGCCAAGCCGGAAATGGATGACCAGCCCCAGGCTGCCCACTACCAGACTGGCGACACTGAGAATGGATAATCGCTGCAGGTGATTTCGTTCCAGGTTGCGACGTGGTTCACTCAATTTGCCCTCGCCGAAGCGCTGATAAAAATATTGTAAATCCCAGGCCAGCAAAGCTGCCAGGAAACCAACCAGGCTTAGATAAGCTGGCGCGCCTAACAATATCTCCAGGGCCGCCGCAAGAGAAAACAAGACCAGGCAAAAGGAAGCCAGCCAACTCATGGCGCGCAGCCAACCCAATAACCACAGCAGTCCAATCGAAACCGGAAAACAAATCCAGATCCAGAAACTGCTATTGGTAAGCAACCCATATCCGGCGCTTATCGCCCCAGTCGCCGCTGCCAGGCATACATAAAATAACCAGCGTTTCATCCGTTTATCTCCGCGGGGCGATCAACGGTCGCCAACTCAACACTCTATGCAACGCTTGATCTAAACGGTGATCAACGCGCCAGTCGACAACCGGGATACCGACGCGTTGCAGACGGTGCAACATCAAAGCGCGTTCGATGTGCGCCAGGCGGGTGGCCATCTCTAAACCCGGTTGATCAGGCAGATGCTGCGTTTCGAACGTGACCGGGTCCGGGCTGACAATCAACAAACTGTATCCCAATGCCGGCAACCGGGTAAGTACGGGCAAATCACCTTTGAGCAGCGCACTTACCATTACGATCTGAGAGCGGGGAGGGAAAAAGCGTGTGGGTAAATAGCCGAGATTCTCCAACGCCATATTTTCACCGGTGCGGGCGCGGGCTAACGCGCGTAAAATCCGCTCGCGTTGCTTTTTACTATAGCCTGGGAACACGAATTCTTGGCCTCGTCCATAAATCAGCAGGCCGACCCGGTGTCCATCCCTGAGAAAAACCTCAGCCAGGGCAGCGGCTGCCTCTATACAATATTCGAAGAGCGAATTGCCTGTAACCGTTACATCGCTTTGCTGGCGTGCATCCAGAATCACCCCAACATCAGCGATACGCTCCTGCTCGAATCCGGTCGTATACAAAGTCTGTTGATGGCGGGCGCTGATGCGCCAATTGATCCAACGCAGAGGGTCTCCGGATTGATATTCGCGTATCTTATAAAAACTGATCCCGGATCCAGCCTGGCGGGATGGAATCGGCCCTGTGTATACCTGCGTTCGTAATGGGCGAATAGCAATCGAGCGCAAATGGGGCACCTTGGGCAAGACCAACAAATGAGCGGAGGCTGGCAGGAATTGTCTGCGATTGAACAGACCCAAGTGGTCACTGACCGTCACGGTAACACCGGTAAACGGATAGCTGCCGCGCACTCCCTGAACAGTATATTCCAGCTCGTCAACTGCGCCAGATGCCAATGTAATGAACCGGCGTGTTTCCCCATCGGTCACCTCGAGCCTCTTCAATGGATGGTCTTCAATTAGAATTTCTTCTACCAATGAACCCTGGTTGGTTACCGTTAAGTTGACAATGACTTTAGTTCCCGGTGACACAGAGCGGGCACTCAGAGTCCGCCGGGCTGTCAAACTCACCTGACCAGGGCTAAAAAACAAACCCATCCCCAGGTACACAATCAGGGGAATCACCAGGGCAATAATTCCTCCCTGAAAGGTAAGCAAACCTAGTAATAACAAGAAGAAAATCAGGCTGCCGATCAGCCAAAGACGCCGGTTCATTGTAATCGCTAAACCACTGGCACCGGGACAGAGCGCAGCACGTCATCAATCACATCATCCGCTGCCTGGCGTTCAGTCCACAGGTCGGGCTCTAGAATCAAGCGATGAATAAAGACTGGTCGGGCAAATAACTTAATATCATCGGGTAGAACAAACGACCGACCATTCATGGCCGCCCAGGCGCGCGAGAGCTTTAACAAAGCCAGTGGCCCACGTGGACTCACTCCGACGGCTACCTTGCGATGCTCACGCGTCTTAACCGCCAACTGGACGATGTAACGCTCGATGTCAGCATCTACGTGAATATCCTCGATGGCTTGACGCATACCCATCAACAATTCCGCGTTGAGTACCGGTGTCAACTCGACCACATCCTGGCGTCGCTCTCGCCGTCGACGCAGAATTTCTTGTTCATCCGCCGGCGCAGGATAACCAACGGATAATTTCATACTGAAGCGGTCTAGTTGCGCTTCAGGCAGCGGGAAGGTGCCTTCATACTCGATCGGGTTCTGGGTAGCAACGGCGATAAAAGGCTCTGGCAATTTCATCGTCTCACCTTCTAACGTGACCTGGTATTCCTGCATCGCCTCCAACAGCGCCGATTGGGTCTTTGGTGATGCCCGGTTGATCTCATCCGCCAGAATAATATTCGCGAAGAGCGGACCTTTCCGTAGAACAAATGTACTCTGGTTACGGTCGAAAACATACCCGCCAGTGATATCTCCCGGCAACAAATCCGGAGTAAATTGGATGCGTTTGAAGGCTAACCCCAGAACAATAGCAAAACTGTTTGCGATCAGGGTCTTCGCCAGGCCTGGATAATCCTCAAGGAGCACATGTCCTCCCGAGGTCAGGAAAGCTGCCATCATTTTTTTAAGCACATCCGTTTTTCCAACAATGGCTCGTTCGACTTCACGAATGACTTGACCGGTCATGTTTGCGACATCAGTGACTCCGACGGTCATGCGATACCTCCAGTTGCTTTTCTAAATAATTTATCGCGACTTCCAAATCGTGTTCAAGAAACCGGTTAAAACCGCTCTGGGGCATCAGGCGCTCCTTGATGCGAGAAGCCAGGTTGTGAAACCAACTTGTCGTCTGCGACTGCTCGAATTGTTGCCGAGCTTTGATAAATTTTTTCATTTCAGCTGGAATTTCCAACACACCGGTTTCAATTTGGTGTTCAACTTGACGCAGCGGCTGTTGGTAATGAAAAGCCAGTGCATCTAGGGCTAATTTTCCCAAGAAATCCGCCAGGCGTACCCAGGAATATCCCGAACGCGCCAGCGCTAATTGGAGAAGCCAGAAACTGACCCTTTCGCGCTTGGGGTAGTT
Organism: uncultured Anaerolineaceae bacterium; assembly: GCA_964354345.1. Taxonomy (GTDB): domain Bacteria; phylum Chloroflexota; class Anaerolineae; order Anaerolineales; family UBA4823; genus CAYGZL01. The sequence goes on from CAYGZL010000074.1 coordinate 58,932, forward strand.
CAACTCTGAATTGTAATCCTGCTTAGGAACGCTCTGTACTCCACTCATCCCCTTAAACGCCAGGGCAACAATAATAATCAGGACAATCACCCAAAAGAATATTTGAGGCGTGCTGCGATAGAGGATCCCCAGAATCCATAGAAAATATGAGATCGGGACTGCAATCGCATCCCGCACAAAATTCTGTAAGGCCAGAGTCAGGACAATTAAACCGATTAACCCGAGAGCTGCACACAGCAGGATCCACTTGAGTTTCGGACGCGTTGAATTCGGATCTACTGTTCCACTCATGATAAATGGGTACAGGCCTCTACGATCGCCGATAAACTGTCGCGTGCCAGAATCTCTTCCCGTTGCCCCACAGGTTGGGTTCCATAGCGTACGGCTTCGAATATTTCCGTCAGTTGGCGGACTGGTTTAGCCGGGATTCCCTGTCTTTCCAGAAGTTGGATAAATTCGTGTGGCGTCATCGATTTACCACGTTGTAAACCACGCTGCTGACTCACTACCTGGCTCATTTCAGCGTAACAACGAACGACAACATTACGCAAATTTCCACCAGCTTGCAACTCATCCAGGGCTTGTTGCGCCTCTTCTGCCAGGAGTTCATAAGTCTTGGGCGGTTTTTTTGAACGACGCCAGATATACCAGACAATCATGCCGACCAAGAGTAATAAAATTAAGGCCAATCCGATACTGAGAGCCAGGATCAATCCTTGGGAGGGATTTGCCACAAACTCAATCCCCTTTTGCACCCCCAGAGGTGTTTCTGGGGGTGTGAGTGGACTCCCAATTTGTTGAATATCCTGATTCGCTTTAAATCGCTGCAACGCGCGGATTGCCAGATATAAGAAAAGAAAAACTACAACGGCGCGTAGAATTAACTTGATCAACTGCTTGCGAGCCTGGGGTGAAATTAGAAAATAGATTACTGAGATCGGAAAGAGTACGATTGCTATGAAAAAGAATATCCGGATAACCGCCAGAATTTGTTCACCACCCGGCAGGTTTCCGGAGTAATTTGTTGGTAAGCGAAAATCCGAGTCCAACGGAAATGGCTCCCCCGGCAGAAGTTTCAAACCAGTCAAACCAGCCACCAAAACCAAAATTGCCAGAAGGGCAATCAACATCATCAATATGGCATTACGCTTCGTGTGTGTCATTAAACCCGTATTATAACTTTTTCTGATTAAGAATGATGGGCGATCCCAACGTGCTAATTCCAGCAATCCATCAACTCATCCGACGCACTACCACCAGGCGATTCGTAACGAGTGTCACTGCGCAAGCAACCACCAACAACATAGGCACTATCGTATACGCAGCGCGGATACCCACTTGATCGGCAATCCAACCCAGTATGAAAGGTCCCAGAAAGATCGCTAAACCGACCGCCAGTGAGATTCGGGCACTGGCAGTGTTGGCCTGTCCTGGCGCCTGGCTTATCGCTACCGACATACCGAAGGGAAAAAAATTAGCGATCCCAAAACCAGCTAAAAACAGGCCAGTGACACTTAACCATGACTGAGCAGCCAACCAAAACAGTGGAAAACCTGCCAGTGTGATGATCAATGCCCCCAACAGCAGCCATTGCACAGGAATTTTTCGGGTGAGGCGACTGCCCAGGATGCGACCGAGTACATTAGCTACTTGAAATACACTCATCGTCATTACCGCCTGATCGCGAGACAGGCCGATTATTTTTTCCAGGAAATCGGGACACCAGATAAACATACACCACTCGATCGCGACCAGAAAAATGATCACTCCCCAATAAGCCCAATAACTGAAAGGCAAACGGGAGCGATTAATCGCTGCGGGCTGATTCAGGCGGTTTTCCAGGATGGGATCTCGACCATAAATCCCAGCCAGGAAAAAGATCGACGCAATAGCAACGTACAACGCCAGACGCCATCCCAGCCCGTTGTGCTCAAATCCTCCTACCAACAGCGGAGCCAGTGTGGAACCGACACTGGCTCCGATATTCGCCTCTGTCAAAGGGATCATCCGGCGCTCTCCATGCCGATCGGACAGGATGGCTTGAACCATAATCTGAACCGCGGCCCCGCACAAGCCGATCACAAACGCTCCTGCCAATGTCCAAACGGTCAGACGACTAAACGCAAGGCTGAGAGCGCCCACGATCGAACCCAACCCACCCCCCCACAATACTGCCCGACGACCGAATCTCTGGACAATGCGCTCTATCATCAGGCCTGCCAGGATCATCCCAACCGCGAAAAGACTCAGATGAAGTCCCCCGACTGTATAACTCAGAGAAAGTTCGACACGCAAATACGGAAGGATCGGACCAAGCATCCCGGCCAGAAAAGCATAGAGTGATAACATCAAGTAAGCCAACCAGGTAATTCGATCACGCTGGAGGCCAATGGCATCGTCAGGCGAACCTATTTGCATACCTGAATTATAACGACTCCCCATAATAAAAGCGCCTGGTTGAACCGAGCGCTTGAGAACATGAAAAAAAGCTGTCTTACCGCTGTAATGAGGGAAGATATACCTGGAAATCCCAGAGTAACTGGTCAAACCTTGCGGTTTACGAAGCCAGCGGAGCAGGATCAACAATCCGGACTACCGGCCCAGCCCCCAGAAAGACACTGAAATATATCACCTACAGCGCTGCATCCGGATCCCTTGCAACACTGGTAAGCACAGCTTGCGTCGGCACATGTGCCCCAGGCGGGAGTCCCAAACAGGGCGACGCGTCAACTAAACGAACAGAAAAAGGATATCGCTGGTTAAATAAGAAACGGGTCGTCATACAACGACCCGCTCTTTTTTACCACCGGAACTACTGTTCCGCTACAAATTATTTTGGTACAACGTTTGCGGCTTGCAGGCCCTTCGGGCCATCTTCAATCGAGAACTCAACCTTCTGGCCTTTCTCGAGTCGCTTATAGCCATCTGACTCAATGGCGGAATAGTGGACAAAGACATCTTCGCCACCATCGCGGCCGATAAAGCCATAACCCTTAGCGGCATTGAACCACTTTACGACACCTTGGAAACGTTCAGACATACTTCTTACTCCATCTTTCTAAAAAAAATAATCGACGCGCCGTCCCGGTAATTGCATACCCCTGGCAAGGGTTCGGCAGATTGCTCGATTGCCATCCCGGTGGCTGCTTGCCAATGGCGGCAAGATTATCACGTTATATAAAGAGTGTCAAGGTTATTCGAATACTTCGGGAATTTCATATAATTCCACCAGAACGCCCATTGCGCTTTTTGGGTGGACAAAGGCATACTTTCGTCCGTCCAGACCGGTTAGCGGGGTTTCATTAACCAGACCGATTCCCTTGGATTTGAGGTGTGCTAACATCCCGGTAAGATCCTCTACCTCCAGGCAGACATGATGCAGGCCAGGACCGCGTTTATCCAGGTACCGCGCCAGACCTGAGTCGTCGGTGGTCGGCCTGACTAACTCGATCTCACTTTCACCCACTGGTAAAAATGCCACGCTGGACTTCTCCACCGGTACCTCCTCAATATGCGTGAACTCCAACCCTAAAGCCCCGTTCCAGAAAGCGAGTGATCTATCTAGATCATCTACCAACACAGCAATGTGTGCAATACGCTTAATTTTCGGCATCTATCCTCCTGGTTATAGCCAAACTGGCGGTTGATACTCGCCCCAGGTCTGGCGTAGAACGCCACAAATTTCTCCCAGCGTGGCATAGTTCTCCACCAACTCGATCAAAAGAGGGATCAGGTTCTCCAAGCCACGCGCAGCCATCTCCAGCCGAGAAAGCAACTCACTCACCCGGTTTGCCTCACGTCCCTTACGCAAGGCTACCAGGCGGGCATACTGTCCCTGTTCGATGGTAGGGTCAACTCTCAAGTGTTCTAAAGACAATGTCTCTTCCACCTGGAACTCATTAACACCCACCAGGGTTTCCTCGCCGTGTTCGATTGCCTGTTGATAGCGATACGCCGCTTGATGGATTTCGTCCTGGATATAGCCCCTTTCAATAGCTACCAATGCACCACCCATCTCGTCGATCTGCTGGATGTAAGCTTCTGCCCTCCGTTCGATCTCATCAGTCAGATATTCCACGACGTAGGACCCGGCCAGTGGATCGATCGTATCCGCAATCCCTGATTCGCAAGCGATGATTTGCTGTGTCCGTAATGCAACTCGTACTGATTTTTCGGTCGGCAACCAGAGTGCTTCATCCATACTGTTCGTATGGAGAGATTGCGTCCCACCTAAGACGGCTGCCAGAGCTTGTAAAGCCACACGCACCACATTGTTCTCGGGTTGTTGAGCAGTCAAGGTTGAGCCGGCTGTCTGGGTATGAAAACGTAGCAGCCAAGAGCGCGGATTTTTCGCCCCAAAGCGCTGACGCATGATCCTGGCCCACATCCGGCGGGCTGCCCGAAACTTGGCGACTTCTTCCAGGAAATTATTATGCGCGTTGAAAAAGAAGGAAAGTTGTTCGGCAAAATCGTCAATGTTCAGTCCGCTCTGGAGCGCGGCCTGCACGTAAGCGATGCCATTTGCTAATGTAAACGCCACCTCCTGTACTGCAGTCGAACCAGCTTCTCGAATATGGTATCCGGAGATACTGATCGTATTCCAACGTGGGATTTCCATCTGGCAATATTTAAATACATCAGTAATCAGGCGCATCGAAGGGCCAGGAGGGAAGATATAGGTACCGCGGGCAATATATTCTTTCAAAATATCGTTTTGGATTGTGCCACGCAATTGCTTTGTCTCCACACCCTGGCGCCGGGCAACTGCGATATACATCGCTAAGAAGATCGCCGCTGGCGCGTTGATGGTCATACTGGTGGAAACCTTGCCAAGGGGGATTGCTGAGAAAAGCGTCTCCATATCCTGTAAACTGGAAATTGACACGCCAACCCTGCCTACCTCACCCCTGGCAATTGGGTCATCGGCGTCATAACCAATTTGTGAGGGTAAATCAAATGCAACCGAAAGACCGGTTTGCCCCTGCTCGAGTAAGAACCGGTAACGACGATTGGATTCTTCGGCGCTGGCATAACCAGCATACTGTCGCATGGTCCAAAAACGTCCGCGATACATACTCGGTTGCACACCGCGAGTGAACGGGTACTGGCCCGGAAAACCAAACTTTTCGTAATAATTCGCATCCGGATCAACCGGAGTCAGTAAGCGCGGCATGGGAATGCCCGAGGAGGTCGTAAACTCCGGCTTACGTTCTGGGAAGCGCTTCAATGTCGGTTGGAGGATATTCTCTTCCCAGTCGTGTTGTTCGTCTTCGAAAACCATACACACCTCACCAAGTTGCCATCGATCATGCCATTGGAAGCCGATCAACAATGGCTCGAATCGGGTTGTTGTATAATAACACCTATGCGCCGGTTATGGATACTCTGCCTGTTGTTATTGGTCTCCTGTCGCGCCTTTACGCCCCGCACCTGGTTCCCGCAAACACTTGTCCCAACTCAAATCCCTGCCCTGGTTACGCCCAGTGCTCTGGACTATTCTTCCACAACGCCTCCACCACCGGCGGTGACGCTAAGCCCTTTTCTTCCTGCGACGCCATCACTTACCCCGCCAGTTCAAACACCCACTTTCCCATTCACCCCCCCGGCAACACAACCTCCCTCAGCAACTACCACCCAGTCAACGCCGGTGAGCGGTATCCATGTACGCTATCATCCAGATGGTCCCTTATCCGTAGGGGACCAAATCAGTCTGGAGGTTATCAAATTGGATGGCAGTCACACAACCGGTCAATCGGTTCAGGTACAGCTAGAGGCACCAAGTGGTCCCATTTTGGGCAGTGGGAATTTCAGTAGCTTTGGGCTGGGTGAACGCCAACAGGTAACCTTGATGTGGGTTTGGGACACACGCCTTTCAACCGCAGGTCAACATCGATTAACTTTCACCATCCAACCCGCTAACCTAAGCTGGGTCGATACAATTACCCTTCAACCACGCCAGGCGGTACCACCCCCCGAACCCAACGCAGCCTGGGCCATCGCTAAAAGTAGTTGTTGCACAATCAACTACATTACCGGCACAGAAGCGGAACGAGACTTGCCAGACATGCTCAAAATGACCGCTGAGCAAGCTCAGGATGCCAGTCAACGACTGGGAATCAACTTCACAGTACCAATTACGATTACCCTTCTGCCGCGCGTCCTGGGACACGGTGGTTTCACCAGCCGGGAAATTGCCGTCTCAAAGGTTGATCGTAACTATGCCGCAGGCTGGCCAGCCATGGTGTTACACCATGAGATGATCCATGAACTGGACAACCGCCTGGGTGGGAAAAACCGACCATCCATTTTGGTTGAGGGATTAGCGGTTTACCTGACAGGTGGGCACTTTAAACCCGAACCGCTAATGCAAAGAGCCGCAGCTCTGTTAGATCCCACCCCCGGCTGTGTTCATACAACACCAGGCAATCACAATTCCAGTCAGTCGCAACCCATATGCGGTCTGGGTTGGTATATCCCTCTGGTTAATCTGACAGATAATTTCTATCCGTCTCAACATGAGATTGGGTATCTGGAAGGAGCAGCACTGATCGAATTTATCGTAAAAACCTGGGGATGGCAGGCGTTTGCCGATCTTTACCGGAATATGCCTGACCCTGCACAGCTACCTGACCAACCGACCAATCCAACGCCTTCCCAGGTGTTGGACACAGCGCTCCAAACTCACTTGGGACTCAGCCTGACTGACCTGGAGCAGCGTTTTGTCGAAGCGCTCCGGAATGGCGAGTTAGAATCCCGGTGGGTCAGCGATGTTCAATTAACGGTCAATTTTTATAATACCATGCGGCGCTACCAGCAACTCCTCGATCCGTCTGCTTATTATCTGACTGCCTGGCTACCAGAACCAGCGGAAATGCGCCAGCGCAGTATAGTAGCTGACTATCTTCGCCGCCCATCCACACCTGCCAACCTGGCCCTGGAATTGATGTTGGCCACCGCCGGCACCAGCCTGAACAGCGGTGATTATGCTACAGCACAGGATATTTTAAATTCGATCAAGACGGTCTTGGATCATGTCGAAGCCCAGGATCCCCAGCCTTTTTCGAGCGACACACTAGCCGCTGATTATGCATCCATTGTCCAGGCTGTCGTAAACGTTGGGTATCAGCCCCAACGATTGCGTATTACCAACTTTTCGGCGCAAGTCTGGGTCAGAGCCGTTTCGCCAGAGCTATTATTACTCAATTTATTCCAAACCGGACGAGGCTGGAGATTTGTTGGAGAAACGCGCTGGACCTTCCCCTGGCAACAGCAGCCTTGGGGATTTGCCTGGTTGCTGTACAGACACTGATAACTAAGGACACTCGCCGGCGGAAAACAAAAAGCTAAAGTAGCGACACCACCGTTCTGTCCCTCCGGCATCGATATAAAATAACCCGGCTATAACAATAATTAATACCAATAATACCATGCACCCACAACCAGCCAGGAACCAGCTACGGTTAAGACCGCGGCTTTCTTCCTCAAGAGGAAGATCGAGATCATCGGGTCCAGAGGGAATTTCAGTTGAAAAAGTTGAGATATAGCCTGGGGCAGGTTCCGTTTCTGGAACACCTGGTTCAGCAGCGGCTGTCACAGGCATCTGCCCGGCGGGTTGTACAGGCAACGCGCTCACAGGTTCTACCTGTGCTGGCGCTGGTTGGGCGCCTGGCACGACCACCCCGGTGGCGTCTGCATCCAATGTGACTTGTTCCACCACCAGGCTAACCTTTTCGCCCAGCAAAATTAATTCGTCTGGATGTAAGGAATGCGGCCCCATTAAACGTTGCCCATTTACGAAGGTGCCGTTGGTTGATCCAACATCTTCCATTACATAGCCACCAGCCTGGGCGGTTAATATCACATGCTTACGAGACACCTCCAGCTCATTGATGGGAATATCACTCGCTGGATCACGCCCAATCGTGATCTCACCCTTGACCAGATCGTAAGTTTTACCTGGTGTAGGACCAGTGCGCATTACTAAACGATAAATTTGGGCAGCCATGCTTGCCTCCTGGGATATAGAACTAATGATAGTGTAAACACTTCTGCGACAGATGTCAACCGGTTTTCAGCATGACCAGACCGACCGAACATGTATGTATGCGGACCTTCCAAAAGGTGAAGCGTTGGTGATTATATATGAATCTCTACCACATCCCCATCCTGAAGCAGGTAATCGCGGTGCACCAACTGCCCGTCGTACACAGTTTTCCCCCAGGCGCGCGCAAATTTCATCTTTTCCAGAAAATCCTTGTGAATCCTGCCAGCCAGATCTTCAACTGTGCTACCTTTTTTTAGCACAAATGGGTGGGTGAGATCGGCATCCTTACCGGGGGTTTTGGTATACACTCGAATGATCTCCAACTGATCGAATATTTCTTGCCTGACTCGCCCCAGGTTACGCCCATTAAGCGCAGAAATTGGTATACATGGCCATTTTTCGTCGAGCAACTCACAAAATATCTTATAAAGCTCTTCAGCCCGATCATCGTCGCATTTGTTCACCAGAACAACCAGGGGCAAGAAGTGCAATAATGGGTTTGGTGGATAGCGGTCTTGTAAATGTCGTGAGATAATCCGGGCTTCCTCCAACAAAATAATGGTTTCCTTGAGTTGTTGAATGGGATCTTCTTCCAGGTCAACCACCAACAGAATCATATCCGCCCGGCGGATGAGATCCTTCAGACGCGGCTCCACGAACTCCCGGTTGAAGGGTGGTGTGTCCACCAGTTGGATCTGAACAGCGTTATATAGCAGCATGCCTGGGGCTGGTTCAAAGGTAGGTTGTGAGGCGGCGATATGCAACGCTTCCGAGCCAGTCAAGGCAGCCACCAGGGAGGATTTACCTACCCCGGCTGGTCCAATAACCACCACCTGTCCGGCTCCAGCCTTGGGGATAGAGTAGACCGAATCGTGTTTTCCCCCACCCTTATGGATTTGAGTTTCCTCCTTCAACTTTGCCAGCTTACGCCGTAAATCTGCCCGCAGGTGATCAGTGCCCTTATGCTTCGGCACTACACTGTACATCTCTTCGAGCAGCTCGATTTTCTCCTCGGTGGTCTCCGCTAACCGGAAGCGCTTTTCAATCTCGAAATAATCAGGTGGAAGGTTAGTAGGCATCAGAAACAAATCCAATAAATGAAAATTTGAAATGCATCTTTATTGCACGATTGAGTAAGTTAATGTTATATTTATTATACTCATACCAGGAGGGCTTATGGATGCTTATGGAAAAATCATCCTAAAAAGTTTCGAGGGGGATGAAAAATCTTATACCCTGGCCAAACCAGTGGTTGTTATCGGGCGCGGGGCGGAAAATGATATTGTCCTACTCGATCCACGCGTATAACATGCACATGCTCGTTTGCAATATGATGGCAAAGAAATTTCCATTATTGACCTTGACTCTGCGAATGGAACTTTCATAAAAGGCGAGCGCATCCAACGTGCTACACTGGCGGTTGGAGATGAGGTTACACTGGGTCGCAGCATCTTGCGCCTCGAATCCACCAGCGTAGAAGAAGGATCAGACCTGACGGTGATCGATTCGTCCAGCGATCTGGCAGCCACGTTGAGTACGGCGACTTTCTCGACCCGTCTCCAGGATACACAGACACCCCGACTGGTGGTACGTACACCCGAGCGCACCTGGGAATTCCTGCTTACCGGCGATAAAGCCACAATCGGACGGCATCCTGACTGCCAGATCTGCATTCCGGGTCCCAAAATATCGCGCCATCATGCCGTGATCGAGGCACAGGAGGACAATTTTATCGTTCGTGACCTGGGAAGCGCCAATGGAACCTGGTTCGGACAGCAGTCGATTCGAGAGCACCGCCTGCAGGATAACGACTCTATAAAAATCGGCGATACACTGTTGATCTATAAAAAAGGTTTCTCCCAGGATGATCTGACCTTGATCGAGGACCGAGGCCAAAAAGAGCTCCCACCACGCCGAAGTGTAGTCTTCGTCCCCGGTCTGATGGGTTCAGAATTATGGCTAGGAGAGGAAAGAGTCTGGCCCAACATTAGCTACCTGTTTTCGCACCAGGATATCTTTCGTTTTCCCGATGGTGCACCGCTGGAAGCGCGCGGGATTGTGAATGAGGTGGTCATTGTCCCCAACCTGATCAAGCAAGAACAGTATGGCCGGTTAGGCGATTTCCTGGTCGAAGTCTTGGGATATACGCGCCAGGTTGATTTGCTTGAATTTGGTTACGATTGGCGCCAGGATGTTCGTCGGTCAGCACAGCAACTGGCAGTAGCTATTGAAGCCAGCACACTTACTTTACCCATCACCCTGATCGCTCACAGCCTGGGTACTCTGGTCAGCCGCTATTATGTCGAATGCCTGGATGGGAAGGTAAAAGTTGAGCGTCTGATTCTGTTGGGCGGCCCTCACCTGGGCGTCCCTAAAGCAGTGACCAGTATGCTCACCGGGGAAGGTTTACTACCCTTTGGTTTGATGGGCGATAAAATGAAGAAATTACTGGTCACTTTCCCCTCCATGTATCAGATTTTACCCACCTATGTATGCGCCCATGACCAGAATGGACAACCTATCAACATTTTCAAGGATACCACCTGGCTGCCTACCACCTACCATACTCTACTTAGCCAGGCGGGTGAATTTCGCCATGAGCTGGGAATGCATTCTTCTGTACCAACCATCTCAGTCTTTGGTTATGGCATCAAAACTATCAGCCATCTTTCCATTCAACGCGGCCTGGTGGGCAACTGGTTCAAGTTGGCGCTGGAATGCAAACCAACCGGCGATGAAACTATCCCCGAGCTGAGCGCTATCTTGCCCGGTACGGAGATTCACCCCGTTCAACAGAATCATGGCTCGTTGTATGTTGACAACGATGTGAAAATGCGCCTGAAATTAGAACTTACCCGTAGCGCACTACCGACTCAATAAAGTGATCTATGCTTCCTGAATCGTTCGGCAAATATATAGTTGATCGCCGGATCGGTTATGGGGGTATGGCCACCGTTTATGCAGCCCATAACCCTCTGGTCGATCAGTGTGTGGCGATCAAAACCATCCATCCCCATCTGATAGATGACGAAAAATTTTCCCGGCGTTTCAGACAGGAAGCCAAACTGCTGGCTTCGCTACGAAACGAACACATTGTGCGTTTTCTTGATTTTGATCTGGAAAAAGGCCAACCTTATCTGGTAATGGAATATCTGGGGGGTGGATCCCTGGCCCAACAGCTTGTCCGGTTGCATGCCAGCGGAGATCGGCTGGCTGGATGCGATATGATCCAGGATGTGCAAGCGATCGCTGACGCCCTGGATTACGCTCATAGGCGGTCTATGATCCACCGGGACATTAAACCCGCCAATATCTTATTCACCGAAGAAGGGAAACCGGTTGTGACGGACTTCGGGATCACAAAAGTGCTCTCTGAAACCTTGCAACTCAGCGCAACCGGATCGATTCTGGGCACGCCGGCTTACATGGCCCCAGAACAAATATCCGGCGGGGAAGTCGATGCCCGGACAGATATCTACGCCTTGGGAATCATGGTATATGAAATGGTCGCCGGTAGAGTGCCATTCCAGGGTACTACCCCGACAGAAATCATGCTCAAGCAGGTCAACCAGGCGCCGCTCCCGCCCAGCGAATTCTACCCACACATCAGCCCACCCGTTCAACAAGTCATCTTGAAGGCGTTGGCCAAAGATCCTGCGGATCGTTATCACAGCGCTGGGGAATTCGCTGAGGCCTTTTGCGCTGCCATGCAATCTCCCTGCGAATCACCAGTTGAAACACCTGCTGAATCCGAGACTGTCATTGACCTGGTTAGCCCGGAGGAAAAAACCGTCCTGGACACCCCCCCGTCTGGAGAATCGACGGTTCGAGAAGTGTCAACGCCAAAAGAGCAGAAAAAATCTCAAAAGCGACCGGCGTCAAAAAAAACAAAGCCGGGTGGCGAACAAGCACCAACAAAAAAGAAGGAACCTAAAAAGCCATCAGTCGTTATAAAACAGGCGGCGCCTGGAAACCAAATACCCACTTCTGAAGAGTACAAACCCGAAGGGACGCCCTGGGAAGTGTCCGAATTCCCGCTTAACCGACCAGACGTGGATGTTGCCGAACCCCCTCCGATGGAGATGGAAAATCTCTTTACATCTAATGAAGAGGATAATCCAATACAAACCGGGGAGACTCCCGAACCCGATTTCCTCCCGATAGTGACTGCGACCAACAGTAGCGAACCTGGCAGGCAAGACACGATAACCGACAATGGCTTATCCACTGATTATGACGGAATTCCTGAGTTGCCAATTGAGACAGCGCCTATGGGGGAGCAAGAGGCTGGGGATTTTAATGGACAACCTTATGAGACGTTCGGCCAGACCACCAGGCGGAACCCGTTAGTCTATCTAATTCCAGTCGGTGTGTTGCTCCTGGTATTGTTGATCTGGGTTATGGCAAGCCGTTCCTCCCAATCGAAATTGGCATCCACCCCGGTCCTGCCGACGCGCGGTTTGACAATTCAAAACACAAGCGTCCCTGTTTCAATCCAACAAACTTACACCGAGCCAATCCAGACTCAGGCGCAGGCTACCACACTACCAGTGGTCACGCCCGATTCCAGCGCACAAGTCAAATATTCCTGGGTTAGTGGCGCTTCTGGCATCATTCATGCCCCGATCCCACAAGAATGGACGGATATTGATCCACTGGGGTCTTTGTATCCCAACCTTTTCCCCCTGACAGGTGAAGAGCTGGTTGCGGCGCCAAATCTGAACCAATTTAAGAAGCTTGGCGGAGGCAGCGGCGCCCTGATTGCACTAACCTCGAACCTTATCGAACCCGAACCAACGCTGGACATGTTGGTAACTGAGTTAAATTACGATTGCACCCGGGTGGGACGTTCTGCATACCAAAGATCTGGATACGAGGGTTGGTATGATCTTTATACCGATTGCGGGAGTCATCAGACAACACTGTATATTCTCGCCGCGAAAACACTTGAATATCCCATATATTTTGTAGTTTTCATCCAGGCGCAATCCCCTGGTGACGTTGCAGCAGCTCAGAAGATCATGAACGAAGTCACATTGACACCTTGACTCAGACAATTTAACTTTTAAACATCCACCATCCTGGGTCGATACTGGAGCGCTTCAGCCAGGTGAGCTGGCCCAATATTTGCAGCCCCAGCCAGATCGGCAATTGTCCTGGCCAGCTTGAGCACCCGGTGATAGGCACGTGCCGACAGGTTGAGCTGGCTCATCGCTGTGCGCATCAAGCTGCGCCCAGTATCATCCAGCCCACAATGCAGGCGCACATCCGCTGGACGCATATCTGCATTGCTAGTCACTCCATCCTGGCTGGGCAGGCGACCATCCGGTCCTGGCTGGCTGAAGCGCTGTCGCTGTAACTGTCGCGCTGCCTCCACACGTGCTCGAACAGCCGTGGAGGGTTCTCCTAACCGGCGCTCACTCAATTTATCATACTCCACCCGTGGCACTTCGATATGAATATCGATGCGGTCCAGCAGCGGTCCCGAAATACGTTTCTGATATTTCGTCACAGCGCCAGCAGAACAGGTACAGGCCTTGAGCGGGTCGCCATAGTAACCACACGGACAGGGATTCATCGCTGCGATAAGTTGGAAATTGGCGGGAAAAGTCAGCGAACCCTGGGCGCGTGAAATAGTTACAATCTTATCTTCGATCGGTTGGCGCAAAACTTCCAGGACGCGCATCCCGAACTCAGGAAGCTCATCCAGGAAGAGTACCCCACGATGGGCAAGAGAGATCTCACCTGGGTGAGGCAGGTTGCCACCACCCACCAACCCCGCATGCGAGATCGTATGGTGTGGCGCGCGGAAAGGCCGGTTGCGGATCAAGGGTACATCGGGGGGGAGGGTATCGGCCACAGAGTAAATGCGGGTTACATCTAACGCCTCATCAATTGTCATGCGGGGCAAGATACTCGGTAACGCCCGCGCCAGCAAGGTCTTCCCCGCACCAGGAGGGCCAACCATCATCACATTATGTCCACCAGCCGCCGCTACCTCCAGAGCACGTTTGACATGCTCCTGTCCCTTAACTTCGCTAAAATCAGTCTGGACAATGACAGGCAACTCTTCTGGGGTAATTGTCGGTTGGCGAGCGATCAGCGCAGTCCCATTCAAGTGGGCATATAGATCTGCCAGGGAGGCAACTGGATAGACGTCTATACCAGGGATCAACGCGGCCTCAACCGCATCGCTGAGTGGTGTGTATATCTGCCGGAAACCTTGCTGGCGCGCCAGGACTGCCATTGGCAACACACCCCGTACGTGGCGTACGCTGCCATCTAACGACAATTCGCCAATGACCATAGTCCCATCCACACAATGTGAATCTAGCTGCCCGCTGGCAATCAGCGCCCCTAAGGCAATCGGCAGGTCATATGCTGGACCTTCTTTGTGGATAGCAGCCGGAGCCAGATTGACCACCAAGCGCCGGCGCGGGAAAGCCAAACCAGCATTCTTGATCGCCGCCTGGACCCGCTCGCGACTCTCTTGTACTGCTGCGTCTGGCAGACCGACAATCGCTATCGAAGGCAGTCCATCGGCGGTATCCACCTCGACTTCGACAACCACCCCATCCAATCCGATGACCGCACAGGAATAAACACGTGCTAACATGCGCTAAGTTTAGATGGGTTACACGGATATGTCAACCCTCACGAAAGTCAAATAAAACAGGCGATACAGATCATCCAGTCAGATATTCATACATGAGTTACAATACCTAACGGAAATATTCCGGATTAATTCTTACAGGTAGTCTAATGTTTCTCCCCACCACCCGCGCCGAACTTGATTCCCTTGGCTGGGATATCCTGGATGTCATCCTGGTCAGCGGTGACAGCTATATAGACAGCCCTTTCAGCGGGATTGCGCTCATTGGCAAGGTTTTACTGCACGCTGGTTTTCGGGTTGGCGTGATTGCCCAGCCGGACCTTACCAACGAGAAGGATATCACCCGCCTGGGTGAACCGCGCCTGTTCTGGGGCGTGTCAGGTGGAACAGTTGACTCGATGGTCGCCAATTACACTGCCCTGAAGAAGAAACGTAAAAGCGATGACAACACCCCCAGCGGGATCAACGACCGCCGACCTGACCGGGCGGTGATCGTTTATGCCAATCTGATCCGGCGCTACTTCAAACCTACACAGCCGATCGTGTTGGGAGGGATCGAAGCCAGCCTGCGGCGGGTGGCGCATTACGACTTTTGGTCGGACCGCCTGCGCGGCTCAATTCTGTTCGATGCCAAGGCCGATTACCTGCTGTATGGAATGGCTGAAAAATCGGTCGTCGAGCTGGCCTGTGCCCTCCAGGTCGGAGCGGATGTGCGTCAGATCCGTGGCCTGTGCTACATTGCTAAGGAAAAGGTGCAAGGCTACCTGGAACTGCCTTCTTTTGCCGCAGTTTCTGCCGACAAGAATACGTTCATTGACATGTTCCACCTCTTCTACCAGAACAATGATCCGCTAACGGCCAGAGGCTTGTCCCAGCAGCACGGCCCAGCAGATAGCGGGCGCTACTTGATCCAGAATCCACCCAGCCTGCCTCTGACCCAGTCTGAGATGGATGCGATTTATGCGCTGAATTTCGAGCGCGCTCAGCATCCCTATTATGAACGCCAGGGTAAAGTACGCGCCCTGGAAACGATCCAGTTCTCAATCCCGACTCATCGCGGCTGCTACGGTGAGTGTAACTTCTGCGCCATCGCAGTCCACGAGGGTCGTATCGTCCAGTGGCGTAGCCCAGATTCGATCCTCGACGAAGCCCGCCAACTTACTCAACACCCCGATTTCAAGGGATATATCCTGGATGTAGGCGGACCAACCGCCAATATGTACGGTTTCGAATGCGACAAGAAGCTCCGCCTGGGCGTATGTAAAAAGAAACACTGCCTCTACCCGGAAGTCTGCCCTCTATTGAAACCTGACCATCGTCGGCAGCTTAATCTTTTGAAAGCTATCCGGCGTATCCCAGGGGTGAAAAAAGTCTTCGTGGCTTCTGGTCTGCGTTACGACATGCTGCTGGGTGACAAGCAGGGTGGACTGGCCTATCTAGAAGAACTGGTGCAGCATCATGTCTCAGGGCAGTTAAAAATCGCTCCTGAGCATAGCGAACCACGCGTTTTGGACATGATGGGTAAAACCGGGCAAAGGCCGTTGTTGGAATTCAAAGCCCTGTTCGACCAGATGTCCCGCAAGGCAGGCAAGCAACAGTTCCTGACTTATTACCTGATCGCCGCTCATCCAGGTTGCAGCGAGCAGGATATGCTCAGACTGAAGCGCTTTGCCTCCCAAAAACTAAAAGTTAACCCGGAACAGGTACAAATTTTCACACCGACTCCATCTACCTATTCCACCTTGATGTACTATACCGAATTAGATCCTTTTACGCGCACCCCAATTTTCGTTGAAAAGGATCTCCGCCGCAAAGCGCGCCAGAAAGCGATCCTGGCAGACTAAAAGTAGTATTAATTACACCGGAAACGCATTCGATTCAACCATCGAATTTTGCCAATCCGTGTTAAAATAGCGTAGATGAGTGAAGTGTCTGTACCCCCCAAACCCGAAAGGAATCCAGTAACTCACCGCATCCATCGCCGTCAAGTGTTTTGGCAGATCACACTGCCTGTGTTGCTCGGCGTGCTGCTCCTGATTGCGTTGGGTGTGCTCGCCAGTTTGGGAGTTCCGGGAAAAATCAGCCAACGCGCAGATGCGGCGTTGATCTGGCTGGTTGCACCGCAACTGCTGGTGTGCCTATTTTTTTTAGCAATCCTGATGGGACTGGCTATTGGCCTGACTCGCCTGATCCAGGTTTTACCTTTTTCGATGCGCAAGCTCCAAGATTTCTTTGTGACTGCCGGTAAACAGATTCAGAAACTTAGCGACAGGATGGCCGAACCAGTTTTACGTGTTCACGGTTTATCAGCCTCTATCCAGGCTTTCTTGCGCATCCTGCGCCGCCCACCAGACAACCGATCCGATGACGAACCAGGAAAATAATTATGGGTTTTCATTCCCAGTTAGCTTTAACCCACAGGAGAACAGGTGAAATATGAACGAAACGGACAATACTCCAACCCCAACCCAAGAAGTGGCGGTGGGTTTTGACCCAGCAAACTGGAAAACCAAAATTTTAGCATTTGGAGCGTTGGTTGGCGCGCTGGTTGGCATCGGTACGGCTTATTTGTTAACCCAGAACTACGAACGACGAGGGACTCAGCCTGAGATTGGCGCGCGCGAGGGGGTTAAACTGGCTTTATTGATTCTGGGTACGGTGCGCAGCATTGCCTCGCTGGGTGAAGGAAAGTAGCCAAGGGATTTACCTACACCAGCATTTTTTCAAACGAACTAAACAGGTTTCGGGATATCGTTTCCCGAAACTTCTTGTTTAATATGTTGATCCTTGACAAATACCGCCTGCCTGTTTAGAATTTTCGAAATATGAACGAACGTTCGTTAGTAAATGTGAGTTTCATCCCTCAGGAGATTT
Source organism: uncultured Anaerolineaceae bacterium (assembly GCA_964354345.1). Taxonomy (GTDB): domain Bacteria; phylum Chloroflexota; class Anaerolineae; order Anaerolineales; family UBA4823; genus CAYGZL01. Next base: position 76,463 of record CAYGZL010000074.1, read on the forward strand.
ACGGTGGCAGCTGCAACCACCAAAGGTGAACTTACTCGGAAATCAATAATCGAGGCAGCTCTTCGCCTGTTTCTTGAACGCGGCTATCACGGCACCTCGATGCGACAGATTGCCCAGAGAGCCAATATCGCCCTGGGAGGGATCTATAATCATTTCCACAGTAAGGAAGAAATTTTTCTGGCTGTTTTGATGGCCCATCACCCATATTATGAGGTGTTGCCGGCTTTGCAAGCTGCCCAGGGTGAAACGATTGAGGAATATGTCCGCGATGCTGCGGCGCGCCTGGCAAGTAACTTCAATGAAAGATTCGAGTTCATTAACTTGATGTTTATCGAACTGGTTGAGTTCAAAGGTCAACACATTCAGCAAATATATAACACAGTTTTCCCCAATGTAATCCGCTATACAGAACAGATCATCCAACGCAATCAAAATAAGCTGCGACCGATCCCTGGAGTGATTTTGGCACGCGCTTTTATTGGCTTATTCTTTTCCTTTGTCTTAACAGAACTTCTGATTGCCCATCAACTTCCATCCGAAATGAGTGAAAATGCTCTCGAATATATGATTGAAATTTATTTACATGGGGTAATGATGGAGAACCCAGCCTCGATCGCGTTATACCCAACGCCACCGCTCACGGAGCACCCCTCATGAACTCTCGCCTGCTCTCCCTCATCCGTAAGGAATTTATCCAGATCGTCCGCGATAAACGCACGCTGATCCTGGTGTTGGTCATTCCCATTATGCAGCTTTTTTTGCTGGGCTATGCGGCCACAAATGATGTCCGTAACGTATCCCTGGCAGTCTTTGATCAGGACCGCGGTCCAGAGGCACGCACTTTACTGGATGCTTACCGCGCCGCTGACTACTTCCGAATAGCCTACGATGTTGACTCAGAGGCAGAGCTGCGTATGTTGATTGATAGTGGTCAGGCTCGAGTTGGCTTAATCATTCCGCCCGATTACAGCGTCAATATTCAAGGCAACAGTGCTGCCCAAGTCGTTTTCGTCCTGGATGGCAGCGATCCGACTGTCGCTTCTACGGCGCTTTCCGCAGCCCAATTGATTGGCCAACAGCACGCCACCCAGATCTTAAGTGAACGTCTGGCACGGCGCGGCCAGGCAGCGGCATTGCAGCCTCCCGTGGATGTACGTTCACAAGTCTGGTACAACCCAGACCTGGTCAGCGCTTACTTTATGATCCCCGGCGTAATCGGGACTATCCTGTTTGCATTGACTTCTATTCTCACCGCAACGGCCATTGTGCGCGAACGGGAGCGCGGCACAATCGAACAATTGATCGTTACCCCCATTCGCCCGTGGGAGCTGATTGTCGGTAAAATCCTGCCTTATGTGATCCTGGCGATTCTGAATGCCATAGAAGTGCTTGCTATTGGTCATTGGTGGTTCAAAGTACCTGTACGCGGCGACTTAAGCCTGATCCTGGCGCTTTCTGGCTTGTTCCTGCTCACCAGCCTGGGAATTGGGCTGCTGGCGTCTACTTTTGCTAACACGCAACAAGAGGCCATGCTAACAGTCTGGATGACTCTTCTGCCTGGGATTTTTCTTTCTGGTTTCTTCTTTCCTTTGGACGCAATGCCAGTTGTATTGCAGTGGATCTCGCGCGCCATGCCATTACGCTATTACCTGGTTATAATCCGTGCACTGCTTCTGAAAGATGTGGACATCTCCATGTTAAGCGAAGAAATCATCGCCCTGGCAATTTTTGGTACAGCGCTGATGACAACCGCGGCCTTGCGTTTTCGTAAACGACTGGACTAAACTTCTAAGTAGCTGTGGGTTTTTACCCCAGGAGGTTGTGATGCATCGTAATCTACGTAAAATTCTACCCATTCTTTTAATCGCTATGATAGCTGTGGTGGGTTACTGGTATTTTACTAATTATCCGCTAACCCTACCATTCACCGCACAGGCTGCTGAAACCGGTGAGTTAACCGCTTCCGGAACAGTTGAAGCTACCCAGACAACCCTGTCCCCCGAAGTCGGTGGGCGGCTGGAGGAAGTATTGGTCGAAGAGGGGCAAACCGTCCAGGCAGGTCAAATTCTGGTACGCTTTTCGGACACGATTTTACAATCTCAACTCAAACAAGCACAGGCACAGCTTAAGCTGGCTCAGGCGAACTTCGATCTGGTAGCAACCGGATCAACCAATGAACAACGCCAGTCTTCAGTTACTGCCGCTCAACTCGAAATAGAGATTGCTCAACAAGCGTTGAATGAACTGAGTGAAAAAGCCGACCTGGTCCAGGTGTTGGCTGAGCAGGCCATTGCTACTGCTGATAAAGCTCTAGACAAAGCCTCCGCACGCCTGGATAGCCTGCAATCCGCTGCAGATCAGACTGACATCGACTCAGCTCAAGCCACAGTGGTATTGACCAAAGACCAGCTGGATAAAGCACGCAAAGATTTTGAACCCTATCAAAATAAACCCGAAGACAATCTCGTACGCGCCATGCTACAGAACAAGCTAGCCTCGGCACAGGAGCAATATGACGCGGCCGTCACCCGCCTAAATAATTTGACCGGTAAGTCAAATCCGTACGACCTGGCGATTGCTGTAGCCGAAAAAAACCTGACGCAGGAGCAACTGACCGATGCCCGTCGCCATTACGAAAAAGTAAAAAATGGGCCAGACCCTGCGGCGGTCACCCTGGCGGAGGATCGCCTGGCAGTCGCTAAAGCCCACCTGACAGCAGCCCAAGCTGATCCCACCCCACAACAACTGGCAGTCGTTCGAGCCCAAATCGATGTCGCCCTGGCTACGATGGATGTCATCCAGGCGCAGATCGGGAAATTAGTCATCCTTTCCCCAACCGATGGCGTTGTGCTTTCCCGTTCAGTCGAACCAGGCGAAACGGTTTTACCTGGCGCCAACTTACTCACCCTGGCGCGTTTGGATCGCTTAACCATTACGGTATATGTTGCGGAAGACCGGTACGGGGCGATCAACCTAGGCCAGACTGTGGAAGTATCAACAGATTCTTTCCCAGGCGTTACCTTCACAGCCACCGTTGTCCACATCGCGGATAAAGCAGAATTTACCCCACGGAATGTGCAAACGGCTGAAGGACGCCGGACAACAGTATTTGCAGTTAAGATGACAGTCGAAAATCAAGATAATAAACTCAAACCTGGTATGCCAGTTGATGTGACTTTTGTGAAATAAACACTCAATCCTATTCCACTATGGAAGCCCTGATCCAGGCTGATCACCTGCATAAAACCTTTAACCACCGGACAGCTGTCAATGATGTCAATTTGCATGTCGCGTCGGGTGAGATCTATGGACTCATGGGCCCGGATGGCGCAGGCAAGACTACGATCATGCGCCTGCTGTGCGGTGCTCTGCGACCCACACGAGAGCGGGATAATCCTACTCGGATCCAGATTGCTGGCTACGATATACTGCGTCATACGGAACCTGCCCGCGCACAGATCGGATACCTGCCGCAACGGTTTTCGCTATATGAAGACCTGACAGTCTTGGAAAATATCCGCTTCTTTGCAGAGGTGCGCGGCCTTCCAACAGCAAAATGGCGACCCCGCTGTATGGAAATCCTGGAGTTTGTCGGTTTAGCGACCTTCCTGAACCGGCGAGCGGGTAACCTTTCCGGCGGTATGAAGCAAAAGCTCGGTCTGGCTGCAGCTCTGGTTCACCGCCCACGGGTCCTGCTCCTGGATGAACCGACCACCGGCGTGGATCCGGTCACTCGCCAGGATTTCTGGCAACTTATCATCCGCCTGGCGGGTACGCAAGAGGAGCAAGATCATATTGTCGCGGTCCTGATCAGTACACCCTACATGGATGAAGCCGCTCGCTGCAACCGGGTGGGGTTTATTCAAAATGGCCACTTAATCGTGGAAGGCACACCCGCCGATCTACGCGCTCGCCTGGAGGATCGAATGCTTGTTTTGATCGGTACACCTTTGCGGCTGCTGCACCGTGTGGCTTCAGCTGATCCTGGGGTAGTAGATGTGCAAATGTTTGGCGACCGACTACACCTGCGAGTCCATCCGGGCGAGAGGGAGACAATCATCCAACGCCTACAAAGGACCATCCCCGACCAAGGTGGGGAAATCAGCCGGTTAAGCGCCAACCCTCCCCAACTGGAAGATGTCTATATGAGCCTGGCAGAAAGTAAATCATGAGCCACCCGGCGGCCACTCATCAGAACGTTGAACCCAATCCTACCGCAGAACCCGTGATTAAGGCCGAAGGATTAACCCGTCGTTTTGGCGATTTCGTAGCAGTTGATCATGTATCTTTCGAGATGCAATCCGGCGAAGTCGTTGGATATCTGGGCCCAAATGGCTCTGGTAAGACTACCACCATACGCATGTTGCTCGGTTTACTCCGTCCAAGCGAGGGGAAGGCCAAGGTATTAGGCTATGATATCGTCCGGCAAGCCGAACCTCTGCGCGCCCGAGTGGGATACATGTCCCAAAAATTTTCTCTTTATCACGATCTAACTGTCAGCGAAAACCTGGCTTTTTACGCAGGTGTTTACGGTGTGAAAGATCGTTCACGTCTGGATGAAGTTTTACATCTAATGGGATTGACTGAACTACGCCGGCAGCGTGTCAATGAGTTATCCACCGGCTGGCGACAGCGTCTGGCTCTGGGAGCCGCCATTATCCACCAGCCGCGCCTGCTCTTCCTGGACGAGCCTACCAGTGGTGTTGACCCGATTGCCAGACGCTCCTTCTGGGATTTGATCTACACCCTGGTCGCCCAAGGTGTGACTGCTTTGGTGACAACCCATTATATGGACGAAGCCGAATACTGCGGTCGGGTCGGCATTATGCGCGATGGACGCTTACTCGCCCTCGAAACCCCCTCGGTATTGAAGCAAAATGCCCTGCCTGGTCTGGCCTGGGATATATTCATCGAGGATCCGCAAATCCCCGAGACGCCTGCGTCAGCCTTGCTCCCCGCCTTGAATGCCTTAGAGGCCTGTTCATACATCCTGCGGGCTAGTTTGGTTAGCGATCATCTACGAGCAATCACTCCGCGTGATATAACCGAAGCCATGCTTAGCCAAAGTCTTCAGCAAGCGGGAATTACCAACCTGCGTTTTGAGATTATCGAACCTACACTCGAAGATGTCTTCCTGGCGTTAGCCAGCCAATAAGAACCAATCGGGGAGAGTGTTTTGAAACAGGATTTCCGAATCTGAGCGATGGATTTTGAAAATATCCCAGCCTGATATAATACAAACGATGGCTGATCTTTCTCCTCCCAGGTTTTTGTTTGCGGGTCAATTACGCCGTGACTATATTCTACTACCCGACGGTAAAGCTTTTATAGATGTGCCTGGCGGGAATGTGATCTACGCGGCGATTGGTCTGGCCATCTGGGAGCCACAACCCCCACCCGGGATTATCGCTCGAGTCGGCAGTGATTATCCTAAAGAATGGCTTGAGCATTGGACTCACCAAGGTTTAGATGTGCGCGGTGTCCGGATTCTATCCGAACCCGTGGATACACGGTTTTTTTGCGCTTTTCTCGATCAAACGACCCATTCCAGTGAAGATCCGGTTGCCCATTTCGCCCGCCTGGGCCTCCCATTTCCACATGCCCTGTTAGGTTATAAAAGCAACCCCACGCCGGTGGAAAGCCGTACTCGTTTGTTGCCAACTTCGCTGCGTCAGAACGATATCCCTTTTGATTATTTTGACGCCAATGCTGCTCACCTCTGTCCATCGGATTTCCTGACCCACAATGTTCTCCCAGCAGTTTTAAGGCAAGCGGGTTTTACCACCATTACGTTAGATCCATCAGCCGGTTATATGAATCCAACCTTCTGGGGCGATATTCCCACCCTGCTGACGGGGCTAACAACTTTCTTGCCATCAGAGCAAGAATTGCGCGCTCTGTACGGGGGTCGCACCAACGATCTGTGGGAGATGGCAAGCGGCCTGGCTGCTTATGGCTGCGAGATGATCGTAATCAAGCGCGGGGAGCGCGGCCAGCTTCTTTATGATGCTTCGACCCGTTCTCGCTGGGAAATCCCCTCCTATCCGGCGCGCGTCATTAATCCAATAGGCGCCGGCGATGCCTTTTGCGGTGGATTCCTGGCTGGCTTCCGCCGTACCTATGATCCGCTCCAGGCAGTGTTGCATGGCAATGTCTCTGCCTCCCTGGTGGTCGAAGGCCATGAAATAACCTATGCCCTGGAAACACTACCTGGTCTGGCAGATGCCCGTCTGGTTAACCTGCGCCAATCGGTCAGGAAGATCTAAAGAATGAGACCGACCGGCTTTATGGTCCTGGGTCAGGTCTACTACCGCGGCCTGGGCGTTCAACATTACCGAATCACTGCTCAAACACCAGGTGGATACTGCTGGGTGAATTATGGCCCTCCCTTGGCCATTCACGAACTGGCTGAGCTGGGGACCAAACTGGCTGCATTGCCCCTCCCCAAAGAACAAAGCACTGTTCTGAATGTCGGTGTTATTCAGGGATAAATGATGGTTATTACGATTACCCTCAGATGCCTGCACAAACCCACTGTAGGAAGCAATTATGACCGCGACAATTGTTGGTAAAGTTTTATTCGCCAACGGCGCCCCGTTTAATGGAGCCGAAGTTCGAGTGTTCGACCGAGATGCCGCCGGAAAAACGGATGACGATCTGACAACCCAGCCAGGTTTGTCGAACAGCGAAGGCAAATTTCAGGTAGCGTTTGAGGCTGCCCGGTATATGGATATGAAAACTTTCTTTATTAATACGGCTTTTCTGCCGTTTGATTGGACGAAATCCGGAATTACTGGATCAATTCCTGACCTGACCGATATTTATTTACCTTATCTCCAATTTCAATACATTCTACGTGATAGGCCACGCCAATATAGCGCTGCCCTGGCTCCCTTCCAAAATGAGTTCCGCCTACCAGAGAATCCACCAGTACAATTTACTCCTTCACAACACGGATTTCACTTTATCAATAGCTTCCCCGGCTTCCCATTGCCTTTTTCAATCCCCGGCCTGGAAAAACACTTGAAGGTGCCGGCCAATTATGGCCTTTGCGGGGGAATGTCCGCTGCAGCATACGATTTCATTCTGGCGGGCAAGCCAATCCCTGACCAAACTGGTGTGCCAGATCGCCGGTCGAAGCTTTATCAATACATCTTCCGCCGTACCATAGACTCTTTCGGCGCCCGCGGAGAAGGGATCATTCGAGTGGGGCGGTGGACTTTACTCCCTGAAGATACCGTTTACGGAACACAAAAGCTGACAAATGACCAATTTAAACAGCTTCAGTCGTCATTAGCCGATCAAAATCCAACCCCAATCGCTCTGATCTACACTCATGCCACTAACCTGCAGGAAATGCTGCAAATGATCTGGAATAACCATCAGGTTTTAGCCCATAGTTATACCCAGATTGCTCCAGGTATTAATCATATCCAGATCTATGATCCAAATTTCCCCGGCCGAGATGATATCTTAATTCAAGCAGAGCGCGTTCAACTTAAACGCAATGGAGACTACCCACCCGCCGATGAACCGGTTGATGGATTGAAGTGTTTTCAAATCGTGGGCAACCAGCTTTTACGTGAAGTGCGTGGCTTTTTCACCATGCCCTATGTGGCCGTTCAACCCCCAAGCGGTTTATAATTTGTTTTTTTTTGTTGATCCTGGCTTGTTCTGAATGTGGTCCAGTAGGAGATATGGGTGGTTGTTTTAGCTGATAACCTATGAATGTGTCCCGGTGGGACAACGGAGCTGATAACAGATGTCAACAAAACTATTGAATGCCGAGATAGCACAGCAGGTTATGGAAGTCTTCAAACAATTAAAGAATCCGGTCCAGGTGCTTTTCTTTGGTCGAAAGTCTGGCTGTAAGTATTGCGCAGAAACTTTGCAGCTGGTCTGTGAGATCAGTGCGCTTTCCGATCAACTCACGCTGAGCGCACATGATCTAGAAGACGATGCCGCATTGGCTCAACAATATCATGTTGAAAACGCGCCCACCCTGGTGATCGCCGGGAAAGATGGAGAACAACTGGTCGACTTCGGCATTCGCTTTGTTGGTATACCCTCGGGTCATGAGTTTAGCTCCCTGATCCACACCCTATTATTAGTCTCCGGCCGCGATTCGGGTTTAAAGGTACGCACGCGCGATTTATTGAAGGATTTACAGAAACCCATCCACCTGCTTGTTTTTGTCACCCCAACCTGACCCTATTGCCCGCGAGCCGTGGTGCTCGCTCATTCAATGGCGATCGAAAGCCCCCTGGTGAGTTCGGAGGTGATTGAAGCGATGGAGTTTCCGGAGTTGTCTGATCGCTTCAGGGTGAGTGGTGTTCCCCAAACCACGATTAATGATGGCGCCGGGACTGCGGTGGGGAGCGTTTCCGAAGATCAACTGGTGGCAGAAATTCTTCGCACCGCCGGGCGCGCCAGAGCCAAAGCCTGAGAGGCTATGATCGCTGGTTATCTACCCCTGAGAGCCTTTATTCCAGGATTGGAAATATATGTTACACCCTTACTGGAGGAAAGATGATGGATGCAAAAGTAATCTGGCAGCAACGCTTATCCTTTACCGGCACTGCTGATAGTAGCTTCACAGTCCCTTTGGACTCCGAACCAGGTGTCGGCGGAGATAACAACGGTTTCCGACCAATGGAATTGCTTCTGGTGGGACTGGCAGGCTGCACAGCGATGGACATTATTTCAATCCTGACCAAGAAGCGTCAAAACGTGACTGCGTTCGAGGTCAGAGTGCATGCTGAACGAGCGACCCAGCACCCCAAAGTATTCACCAGCGCAGTGATTGAATACCTGGTTACCGGTCACAAGGTGGATGAAAATGCCGTCGTCCGCTCGATCGAGCTTTCAGCAGAGGCCTACTGCCCGGCGCAAGCCATGCTGGGAATAATTATGCCAATTGGGTTGAAATACCAGATTTTTGAAGATTTAGGGGATGGACAACGCGCACTGGTTAGATGCGTGGAGTATAAACCCTTGAACCCCGCAACAATCAATGGCGCGGCTGGTGCTTGAGAAAACGCGTCCCGTGGTGGTCCAGTGCCTGAGTGGGCACTGGATACGCCCTAGGACGCGTTGGTTATTCGATATAAATTTCGACGTGTTCGCCGTCTTCTTCATCCATAACATCAATGATCTTTCCCTCCGCGCCAGCATTAATCGCCTCAGCCAACTCATCCAGGTTAATCCCAGGAGCATATTGAGAAGCAATATTCAATCCAGCATCTACCAGTGCTAAGGGCAGATTTACGGTTGCTTTGGGTTTTCCTGTTATTGCGTCGGTGACCCGCACCCGCAAATAGCGGGCGCCTCCGCTGGCTGAGTGCCAACTTCTCCGTGTGTTCTTTCGGCTATCCCCCAAGGCAGCAATCAGCTTGGCGCCTTCTTCAGCGGTGATTTTGCCCTCATCAATCATACGTAATATTTTCATACGTTCTTCGTTCATTGCCATACAACCCATCTCCTCCTGCGATTACCCGATATAAACCCGCACCCGTTCTCCATCTTCTCCCTCATCCACATCAATAAAGAGTGGGGTGTCTGGTGAAGTTGAATCGCCCAACGCCACAATAATCTCATCTAAAGAGGTGTTTTTCAGGTTTGGAATCCGGTTGCCAAACCGGCGTAAGAACCAACCAGCCACATGGATCGGGATAGGGAAACTCAAGGCGATGTGCTGAGGCTTATGGCCGGGTTTCTGATCAATGCGAATGTGGAGCCAGCGTGCCGTACGGCTCCACCAGGCCACGCCGATGACCAGCACGCCAAGTAAAAAAGGTAAACTAGAACACAACAGCCAGAAACCCACTCCCGATCCCTTTAAAACAGAATACATCAATAATCCACCCAAAATAGTGATCCCAACCCCGAACCACAAGGGGATCATCCACCACCGCTGCCACTTAAGCATTTCAGGTGGTATCTTGCTGGGTTGAGTCCGAGAAGCAGTGTCAGCGGGATCTTGAACAGCAACAGCCGGCTCAACGGTCGAAAATTTCTCCTGCCCGGCATCGTCTTCTACCTCAGGTGATACAGGCGGTTTGGGTGCTCCGGGCATCATGATAGGCTCAACTGGCTTTTCAGGACTGCTAGTTTGTCCAGATGGCAAACTTGCTGGTAGATCCGCTGATGTGTCAGTGGAGTCATCGGCTGGGAGCTCTTGAAGTAGACGCACACCTTCGTCAGCAGAGATTTCGCCTTTTTCAATTAAATCCAGGATCCGAAGCCGTTCGTTGAGATCACTCATGCATGTACCTCGTTATGCTTAACTTTCCAGTGCTGATAGTAACTTTTCAGCTTCTTCTATTGTAATCTTCTTTTGTTCCAACATACGTAAAATCGCCAGGCGCTCTTCATCCGTTGCCTGAGGTTTGGCTGGCTGCTGAGGTACAGACGGAACAGCGGTCGATGACCGATCGGAACCCCAAGAGCGCCTCGTACGTGCCTGCTCCCGGTTTTCTGAGGCCCGCGCCCGGGCTTCATTGCGTTGGCGAACCGCTTCTAATTTGCGTTCTAACCGTTCTTGGGCGCGCCGAATCTTCTCCTGTGCCTGGGTTGTGGCCCGTTCGCTGGCTGCACGGGCATTCTCAACGACCCGTTCAGCCTGGTTCGCCGATAACCCTGCCCTGCCGACCATACTGGATAAACGCTCCATTTGCGCGTCCAATTGGCGAGCCATCGCTTCCATTTGGGCATCAATTTGTGCTTTCACCTGCTCAGAGATGCGTTGGCCAAAATCGTCCGGAAGGCCAGGTCCCTCACCTGGGGTAGATTCTTCATCAACCCAATCCGCTTCATAAGCAACCAGCGTAATATTCCCCGCTGCGGAGAGTCGAATCTGCGATTTCCCTTCACCCAACACTCTTTCATATTCCGCCTGCTGGTAATTCTTTTCATCGTCTGTGAGGCGTACCTGGATATTCTCACCCTCACTATGCAATACCACCCGTGCGTCAGCGTCCCGAGGTATCCGGCAATATATATTGCCTTCCGCCTCGACAGTGTAATCACTACCACCCAACGCATCCAGGAAAATACCGGCGTTTCCTGCCACCCTGCTGACAACATCACCGCCGACACGCTTGAGTTCCAGATTTCCATCTACCCGATCAAGACGACAGTCACCTTGAATATTTTTCACATAGACATTCCCATCCACCTGGCCAACCTGCAGATCTCCCGAGATACGCTTTCCCATCAGGTTCCCATGGACGGTCTTAATCTGTGTATCAGCCGCTTCACTTAAGGTCAACTCACCAAAGATCTCAACGATGGTCAGCGTATCTTCCAAGAGTTTAAAACGGGCATTGCCATGCACTACTCCGACATGCAATGTTGAGCCGTGCGGTAGCCGGACAAGACAGCCGTCCTGGCAACTCAAATGAAGGGTATCTTCCGCCTGACTCAGTTGGAGTTCCTCTTCCTGAGCCCGGACTACAACCTCGGAACGTTCCCACCCTTTGACCTGTAAATCACCCCCCACCTCGTCAATAAACACTTCTGGAGCCAAACTGGTGGCTAGAATTTTCTGATCCATATCACACCTCAACTTTCATGTAAAAGTCGCATCGCTTCATCAGCGCTGATCTTGCCTTTATCCAGATCTTCGAGAATTTGTCGCCGGTCATCATCGGTCAAGCCAGCCGGCTCTTCACCGCCGGGTTCATATCCCAGGGCGCGGATAATATCCAGCAAACGGTTGCGAATCGTAGGGTAAGATAGGCCAATTTCGGTTTCCATGCGGCTGATCTTTCCCTCACAGCGGATAAAGGTTTCTACAAAGCCCAATTGATCCTTAGTTAATTGGCTAAAAGGCCCTCCCGAGAAACGACCTTCGATAGTCGTATCACACTCCCGGCAGTGAATGCGTGTCACGGTGATCTCGCCGCCGCATAAAGGACATTTCGTGGGCAAATTATTCATAACGCTTTTCCTTGTTATCTCTCGGATATACTATTTCCGCCGTTTTTGTTAATTTGAAAATTTCTGGTTTCGCAGTATTATATCCCCTATAACCAATAATGTCAATATATTTTATGATATTTTTGAATTATCATCAACTCATCATCAATATTATTAATGATGAGTTTGATTTCTTATATACGGATGAGTGAGTAGGTATGACTTATCCTCGCTTCCTTCAACTCAGTTCCGCATGTTCAGCGAGGCTCTGCCTGGATAAAACTGCCTTGATTGGAGCATTGGCAAGCAGTGACCGTCTGTGTATTGCGAGTCAGGCTGCCCTGGTAAGCGGCATCCCCATTATGAGCCACCCAACCATCCAGGTTAAACGCCAGGACGCCATCTGCCGGGATCCACTCTCCATTATATTTACGGGCGATATGGATGTGTGTACCCGTACTTGTGCCACCTTCGCAGGAGGGATGACCGATCGGATCACCCATCTTCACCACTGCCCTTAACGGCACCCGCCCATCACTGCCCACATGTAGATAGAAGATATTCCATCCGGTTCGCTCGTCCCCATCGCCATCCAGGTCGATATCAACCTCGCCATCACCCGAACGAACGATAACGCCGTCCGCCACTGCGGTGGTCCATTCCTCTGTCTCCAGGCAGCCGCCCGCCACCGCGGGAGGCGCAAAATCCAGTGCCACAAAGGGCTGATCTTTGCCCCAACCAGTATGCGGCCCGCCTGTATAGGCCCAGGTGTTTCCTGGGGCAAAGGGCAGACTCAAATCCGGCTGCAACAAACTACCTGGAATATACGGCGGCAATCTACCAAGCTGCTCATCCTGCCAGGGATCTCCAAATAAATCTTGATACGCGCGCGCAAAGCCCACTTGAGAAATCGCAACCTGGTATTGTTCCACCGGATACAAGCGATTGAAATAATTATGCAGACTTGCTGTAGCAGCATTGAGCCAGGGATCAAAACGTTCCAGGCGATCATCCGAACGCTCAATTGATAATAATGTTCCTGCTCGATAGCGATAATAACCGTCATTGAGTAAATTTGCAGCCCAGTTCAATTGCATGAAAACCCCTTTATAATCCCAGGAAGCATATCCCAATGGATATTCCGCAAGTTCCGCAGCTATTACAGACTGCGATAATGCACCGGCCTGGTATTCAAGCAACGCCAGCAGCAGGCGGGGGCTGACACTATAACGTAGAGCGACGTAATCCACTACCTCAGCCCCAGTCTGGTTCGCATTTGCTACATACTCATGATAACTCTTCAGCCAACCTGTATGGGCTGCGACAAACTGTGCAGTATCAAAACCCACCTGCGCCGGTCCGTTGATAAACAAACTATCTGGGATGATCTTATGCGGTGATCCCCAAAAGGGTAGATAATAAATGGGGATTTTCATCGGCATGCCCGGGGGCATCGTTGTGGCTGTAGCCGGTATAAACGAGTTAGCTTGAAGAATTTTTTCCACCGAAGTGTTGAACCGGGCTGCCAGGGCGGGCAAGGTATCGCCAGTCTGGGCCACATAATCCACCAACTCACCTGGTGAATAAAGCGGGCGGGTCGGATAAGGCGTTGGCGGTACGGCACTACTATTCCACACAGTATTCGACCCCGGGGTGTTTGTTCCATTGGGTCGAGTTCCGTCTGGCACCGTCAAGATAGGCTGTTGGATGGGATCCGCATTGACCGGAGAGCAAGCCCCCAATACTACGGTTAATACCAGCAGAGCGACTACACTGCTTGAGATGATTATCGGGACGAATCGCACGCGCCGGATAGGGTAAATTACACGGTAAAGGATCGCGCTGACCGTCCCAATAATTGGGTTAACACCAGTAGACCATCGCATTGCAGAAAAATACCTGCTCAACGCACCCATTACGGATCAAGGTCGGTTCGGGTGATAAACGACTGCGCATTAGCGCACGTGCAAGCCACTATTGTAGTGATTAAGTCGCCATCTCCTGCTCGAGTCATCGTACCCTTATATGCGCCATCCCCGGCATGGGCGATCCATCCACCCAGGTTAAAAGGCAGCGCACCGCTGGCCGGGATCCATTCTCCATTATATTTTCTGGTCAGATGAACATGTGTACCAGTGGATATTCCCCCTTCGCAAGAGGGATGACCCAATAGATCGCCAGCATCCACCCATTTGCCGATCGGCACCCGGGTAGCATTGGCGACATGCAAATAAATAAGGGTCCATCCGGTTTGTTCGCGACCATCACCATCCAGATCAAGGACGATCAGACCTGTATCGGTGCGCACCACCAGACCCGCCGCAGCCGCCAGGACCCAGGCTTCGGATTCTTTGCAGCCTACTTCTGTGCCTCCTGGAGCAAAATCGAGGGCGGCATACGCGCCATCATGTTCCCAGGCGCCATGGGGTCCACCGGTATAACTCCAACGCCAATTACGTTGAAAAGGCAAGATCAAGGCAGGCTGCGCTAAACCAGGCGGGAATAATGGCTCAACAAAATGAGCGCGTTCCCAGGCATTGCCAAACATCCGGGTATACAAAGCGAGATAGCCGTGCTCAGGATCCAATGTATCAGCCCACTGCTGCCCCTGGAAAAGTTGCGCAAAATAATAATGCAGCGCAGCGCTGCCAGCATTCAATTCAGGCGCCAGGCGTGCGACCACTCCATCGGGAAACTCAATTTCGGTCAGGCGCCCCTCCCGGTAGGCATAATAACCAATCGAGAGTTGATTCACTGTCCACACCAACTGGCGATAAAGCCCCTTATAATTGGGATCTACTTTACCCAATGGATAATCTTTCTGATCCTGGTTAGCTGGCTGGTCATACACCCAATTGCTGTGATACTCGATTAATGAAAGCAACAGGCGCGGGTTAATTGAGTTATCCAACGCCACACGCATCACGACTTCCGCGCCAGAAATAACGCCGGTATTCTTGAGCCACTCGAAGTAGGTACTGAGCTTGCCTCCAGCCTGCTTTACATAATTTTCAACATCAAAATCTACCGCAGAAGGTGAGAACACCACCTCGCTATCGGGTATTAAACGCTTGGGTGAAGTTGTGTTAGTCAATTTGCGGGGAATAATTAACAATTGACCCGGTGCGAGAAAGCCACTATCGACCAGTGGCTTGTCTGAGGTAATCTCCGTGGCTGTGACATCGAAGCGAACTGTCAGTGCATGTAATGTATCGGCAGCCTGTACTTCATACAGAATCGGCGGTGCTGAGCTGTTCCCTAAGGACCTGTTCCCAGCGACGGGTGTGGCAGTGGTCGCCAGGCTACCCGCCGGTTCCGCGACAGGAGCCAGGGTCGGGTTGTCTTGATTTGGAGTAGCGGTAACCCTGACCCGCGTCGCTTCAGGTTCCTGATTTTGGCCAATCGCCGCGCCAGGCTGAGCCTCCTGGTTGCCTGCTGCAACCAGTGTTTCATCCAAATCGACCTGAGAGCCTGGATTCTGGATAGCACTTTCCGGAGACACCCCACTCAAGAGAGCAGCGCTGCTTGGTGGTATCCAATACTGGGGCGTTGCGCATGCTGCGATCAATATCGCCGAGATTAATATCCCAAGCAACGAACGTGTATTACGATACATTTTTCGGTTAATAATTACGGTATTACCTCTTAATACTATTGAACGATTCACGACCTTCATAAGCTTCGATGATTGTACTCCCGCGGGTTAAGAAACCATCATACATATTCCCATCCCCGGAGGAAATCCAACCCTCCATGTTAAAAGGAAGGTTCTGGTCTGCAGCGATCCATTCGCCATTGTATTTGCGCGCTATATGAACATGCGTGCCATTCGACACGCCGCCTTCGCAGGAGGGGTGTCCGATCCGCTCCCCCGCTTTCAGGCGCGTCCCAGCCAGCACACGCCCCTGTGGTTCGATGTGCATATACAGCACATTCCACCCTGTCTGCTCAAGCCCATCGCTGTCCAAATCCTGTATGACCGCGCCCTGGTCAGCGCGCACGATGACGCCATCTGCGACCGCAACCACCCATTCATCGCTCTTGACGCAACCCAAGGCATCGCCGGGGGGTGCAAAATCCAACCCGGCCCAGGCGGAACCATCTCCCCAGCCACCGTGAGGACCGCCGGTAAATGACCAATCCTTCCCCTTCTCAAATGGCAACTGCAGGACAGGCTGTTTTAAAGAAGATGGGCTCAATGGTTCCACAGACGAATCGAATGGAGAACCAAAAAATGCCTGATACGTTGCAAACAGTCCAGTTCTCTCAACCGCTTTGAGCCAGGTTGTGCGATCATCCAGTTGGGCGAAGAAATGTTGAACAGCAGCCGTCCCAGCGTTAATCGTCGGAGCAATCGGCACCACATTGCCATCCAACAGGAGCCAGGCTGCCACGCCGTTGACCCGCCAGAGATAATAGCCGCGGTTCAAGTTATCTGCCGTCCAGGTAAGCTGTAAATATAGACCTTTGCGCTTCACATTGGATAGACCGAGTGGATACTTTAGGGCAAGCTCGTCGGGATTGGCCTGCGTGACCCAGCCTCCCTGATATTCTACCAGCGTCAGCAACAAGCGCGGATTTACCGAATAATCCTGGGCAACCCGCTGGATGATCTGGGCACCGCTCAGCATGCGCCCATCCACTTCCTCCTGAAAATTAACCAGGTAACCGCCCTGGCTTTGCACAAACTGCGTCACGTTGAAAGTGATGCTGGTTGGCCCGTAAACCAGCTCCGAATCCGGGATAACCTTAAAAGACGGCCCTCGGGCTTGTTCTGAGGGAAGCGGAATGGTAATTAGCTGGCCAACTTCCACATGATCCTGGTTGGGCAGCTGGTTGGCCTGAACCAACTGTTCCAGGGTGACGCTATACCGTTGTCCAATCTTTCCCAGCGTATCGCCCGCCTTGACTACATACTGTTCGACATTGGTACGCGGCGTTGGCATAGCATGAGGCGCATCCGGCGTGGGTGTCGCCGCCTGGCTGGCCAGCTGGCGGGTGGGCTGAACGCCTTTTGAGAGCAATTCTGACCGCTGGCGAGTCTCACTTGGAGCTACCGTCGCGGTGGCCATCCCGGACACTTTCCAACCTGGCGCTGAATCATCCTGTAACAGGCTTACACCGACCAGAATCACCCCAAACAGCAATACAAAAGCCAGCACCGCCAGTCCGAAATTGGGTCGAACAGATTGTCTTTCCATTTTGCTAACTGATAATATTCAAACCTACAAACCTAATAACCTTCAAACTCACTCGATTATACCTGACAGAATAGCCAAAGATCCGCTCAAGTGCCTGCTTCTCCTCATCGTTCAATGATGTAACGCGCTTTTGCGCGTTTCGTACCGATGTCGCCATCCTCTCAATAAGGCCAGATCGGTTGAGCGCCATCCATGTCTGTGAACCCATATTCACGGCAAGTCTACCCGATACCAGAGCCTGTCCACTTTTCCGCATAACCTTCTTATCACATGCCAGCGCAACCACTGCTTTACCAAACATACAAGCAATGCCACGTCCTGCTCCGCGAGTTGCGCCAGCGACCAAAGCAACCTTGTCTTTCAGTTTGCCTTTGAATTCCATGTCATTTCCTCTACTTTTAAACTTCGCCTAATGGCGAGCGTTACCCGTTATCGGTTGGCTTATTTTGTTCGATAGATATCCTTTGGTTTGCACCAATACATCGGTATATGGCTGCACTACACCACATCCTGAAGACGAGAAGATAACCAGGCTCGGATGACCGGGATGTGATCAAGACAATAAGGCAGCCAGGCTTCTCGAACTATAGCATGATGTGCTTCAAGCCAGGCTCGCCACTCGGTTGAGTTGGTGAAGACCTGGTATCTCTCTGCACCATACGTCATGCCAAAGTCTCCAATCTTGCGATAATGCGCCACGCCAGTAAGGTTAGCCAGCGAGATGGCGTTCTCTTCTGCCCGAACTCCCAATCCTTCCACGCTGTCCAAATCGACTCAAGGGAAAAGCTTCCTTGCTGATCCACCTTGCTTTTCAATATCTCGAGCATGTCGAGTAATCGAGTATCATTCTTGAGCCAGGAGAACCGGGACAGGACATCGAGCACGTGCATCAGGTCATACCACACAAATGGAACCTTGAGTTTGCGAAAATCTATACCCATGTAGAACATGTACGGGTGTTGTGTGATGCTCTCGCTCCAAAGGGTGAGCAGTGTATCTGCCCCTATGTGGCACGCAGGGCTATCGCGCAATTCTTCAATTTCCGACAGTGCCTTGAGCATGGCCAGGTTCGCAAACGGGCAAGGATCATCTTTACGACCAGGCCCACGGAATTTGCCCAGTTCCTTCGAGACAGCGCAGGGCCAACCGTTGTCGCGTAATAATCCAGCCAGGTAAGCCACAGCCAACTTTACCCCCGGTTCATCTTTTAGGCCAAATTTGACGAGGGCATAAACGATCAACGGGGCATCGCATAAAGCCCACGCCCATTGATCAAGGCCCGTTCCCCCATAATGTACAGGGATGTTCATGGGGAGTTGGAAAGGTCCTTCGACCGATTGATGCGCCAGGATGCGGGTAATGATGGTGTCCATGCCGGGATCCTCGATTTTAAGTCCCAGATCGGCGATGAATGTTAATTTGTGAAATGGTTGGCTGGCACTCTTATGGCTTGATATGACTGTACCAGGCCAAGAAGATAGTTCTTTTATCAGGTTGCGCACCTGAGGGTTCACTATCATTGCCTTTCGGGCAGACTTGACCAGAGGTTCTTGCTCGGATTGCCCGAGCAAATCAAGTCTTGTGCGATATTCAATCCACGACTCTCCTTCAAGCAGCCAGGCGATCGGAGCATTCATGATCATCATCCTTTTTCATAGTTTGGTTCTACCCATCTCCAATGTTCAACTCGCTTTCCGTTGGTGATAATGTTCCAGGTATGGAGAACCCCACCATAAGTACAATGGAACAAGAAAGAGTAAAGCGGTGCCCAACCACATCAGCGCCGGGTTAGCGATGGATATATTTTCTAAATCAAGAATCTCTGTATTCGATCCGGATAGCAGCCAGACAGTTTCCAGATCCCACAAGCCGTGCAGCACGATCAAGCCCACGATGCCGCCGCTTCGCCAGCGTATGAGCGCGAAAAGCAGGCCGATCAGCAAGGTCGCGAATCCAACGAACGGTCCTTGACCAAAAATGTGCCACGATAGGAAGCCGATGCTCGAACCCCAAATTGCCCAGCGCGCGCCTCGCCAGTCTTCCAACAGGCGAAAGATCAGACCGCGAAACAACAATTCCTCCACCAGGCCAACCAGTCCGAAATAATAAATCAGGTCTCCCATCACTCGCAGCCAGTTGAGTTGAGCTGGCCTTACGCTCCAATGGATCGAGAGAACGATCATCAGCCGTGCGATCAAAATAACCAACCCACAGGCCAGTGTCAACGAGACCCCTTTGCGATTGAGGCCCAGCTGGCTCCAATTCCAGCGCCGCAGTCCGATATAGAGCGTTCCAACCAGGATATACACATAGGCAATGACCTGGAAAATATCGTTTTGCACACCTTGCAGGTTGGGCCACATCCAAAGGAAAGCCGGGACTGCCGGCAAGAACAGGATGCCAACTTCCAACAATGCAGACAGGCTGGGGTGGTAGCGGCTGTTCATGGTTGCATGTGGCTTTTCTGCGAGTATTGCTCCAGGATTTCCAGGATGTGATGCGTATGCTCGCGCTCATGCTCCAGATAACGGCGGAACACCTTGCGCGCCGACCAGAGCTCCCCGGATTGGTCTGCAACCACCTGGCTGCACTCGGCTTCGCTGAGTCCTGCCAGGCGTTCTAAAGCCAGGGCGCGCACCGCTTCAAGCCGCCCCCAGATCGATGGGTTGGGCTTGAACTTAGGCAGGTTGGTATGGTCAAGAATGCGAGTCAGGTACCAGCGTTCAGCCGCGGCAACATGGCGTAGCACATCCTGGATCGACCAGGAAGCCGGCGCGGGCTGCCGATCCAGGATTGGGTCGGCTAAGGGGCGCGTCATTTCCAATAGCTCTATCCGTGAGCAGGCAATGAGATCCAGGAATGGCGGAATTTCCTCGACCAGGACCGGTTGGCGTTCTGATTCAAAGAAGCCAACCAAATTGCCTTCGCGGGCAGTGGAGGGGTGCTGCTGCGCCAGGCGAGGAAGGATGGGCTCGCTGGCTGGAGGCGCGGGTTTGGCATACTTGCGCAGCCAGGCCAGGTGCCAGATGATGGCTCCAGCTGCATGCCCCATCGCTTCCTCCGGGCTGTTGGCCAGCCAGTTGCAGCCCGGCCAGGCAGGGACATGAGCATGCGTGCGACCGGTACGTATAACTTGGAAATAAATATCAAAGATCACGGTGTTCAAGGTAATAAATCCAGGTCATTCATGCGCCACCAGCGGTTTGAAAGTAAGATGATCTATTACGAACATAGCCAGAGTCACAATTCATTTCTCCAATACCCAGAGAGTGACCTGATCCAGGAAAGATTGGATTGCGATAACAGGCTTCATGCTTTAATTATTGCGTAAGAAGAAGCAATACCAATACTAGAAAGAAGCTCACTGATGCACTTATTATCGCCCCTCCATATCTTCCTATGACCTGACCTAAGAAATAGCCGATTATGGCGCCAAGTAACAGACAGGGCAATGTAAAATGGTTGGCTGTGATTTTTTTGACTCAACAGCTTATGGACCTCTGCGGCTCAATCCCATAAATATTTAAGCATTAGGCTTTAATAGGTTAAATTAAGATGAGTATATCAATGAGTATAGTATAATATGAAACCCAATCCGCTCTCTGATCTCGAGGGGCAATTCCCGCCATTCTCATAGCCTCATGCATACTGTAATCTTGCCTGCCAACCTGCCAGAGGCGCTTCTTCAGGCGCAGTCTTTGCTACTGCAGGGTCAACTGGTGGCGTTCCCAACTGATACGGTCTACGGGCTGGCAGCCGCGCTCCATAATCAGCACGCCATCGAGCAGCTCTACCTCGTCAAAGGACGAGAGAGCACCAAAGCCATTGCAGTGCTGCTGGGTAATCCGGCAGATTTGGACCAGGTGACTTCTGAGGTGAGTCCCGCAGCTCGGCGGTTAGCCAGGCGCTTCTGGCCCGGTGCGCTGACCCTGGTGGTGCCGCGCCATCCGGGACTGCCTGAGATCCTCTCGCCTCTACCTACAATCGGTGTGCGCATGCCGGACCATCCGGTTGCGCTGGCGTTGCTGAACGCCACCGGACCTTTGGCAGTTACCTCGGCCAACCTCTCCGGCCTCCCCAGCGCGGTGACGGCTGAGCAGGTGCAAACGCAGCTCGGTGGTCTGATTCCACTCATCCTGGATGGGGGTCGCACCCCAGGTGGGCAGCCCTCCACTGTGGTGGACTGTACTGGAGCCGAAATCAAAATAATCCGCGCCGGCCCATTATCCTTATCAGATCTACGCGCTGCCCTTGACTGATGGCTGGCTTCGGATGGCGGCTGCCAACGCCGCGCCAACAATCCCGGCGTCATTCAACAACTGAGCCGGCACAACCTCCGCCTGGACCGTCAATAGCGAGGCGAAACTGTCAAACTTCTTGCTGCCCCCACCGCCCAGGATGATCAGGTCTGGCCAGAGCAACTTCTCAATGCAGTTCAAGTACACATCAAAACGCCTGGCCCATTTTTCCCAGGTGATCTTGTCACGCCGGCGAGCGGCGTCCGTGGCGCGCTTTTCGGCGTCTTCGCCATTAATCTCAATATGACCTAACTCCGTGTTCGACACCAGGTGGCCATTGGTGAACAAAGCAGTTCCCAGACCGGTCCCAATCGTCACGATCAAGACCACGCCCGTACGTCCCTTTCCCGCGCCAAAGGCCATCTCAGCCATACCGGCCGCGTCAGCATCGTTGACCACATGCACCGTACAGTTGGATGTTTCTGAGAACAACCCGGCGACATTGGTACCGACCCATTTCTTATGGATATTGGCAGCGGTCAGGGCGGTTCCGCCATGGATGGCCGCCGGAAAACCACAGCCGACCAGGCCATGCCATTGGAAGTGCTGCACAACCTCAGCCACGGCCTGCGCCACCGGTTGCGGCCTGGCCCCCTCCGGCGTTTCAACTCGAAAGCGTTCAGCCAGAAAAGCGCCTGTTTCTGTGTTGACCGGAGCCCCTTTGATCCCTGATCCACCGACATCGATACCTAGTACATCCATTCCAGGCCTCCGGACTAAATATTATTCTTCCGCAATGAGAGACGCGACAACCCCCAACCGCCTTCCCCACCCACGCGGATATCCCGCCGCTCGAAGCGCCACCAGGCGATGAGGATGAATAATGCGCTGAAGCCTGCTAAAACCCCCAGGTCGCCCCAATTCAGGTTGTTAAGCGCCAGGCCGCCCTGGTAGAAATGGAGCGGGGTGAACTTCTCAATATCCGCCAGGCGACTATCGATATTCGCCAGGGATTTAATGAAATAGCTGGCAACCAAAACCAAACCCGCAGTCATCGCCGACAAACGCTGCGAAGGTAAAAGCATGCTGAGCAACAGGGAGAAAGCCCCGAAGAAAATTAAAACCACCAATAAGGAGAGAAATGGCGACAGCATTTCACTCGCCTGGATATTCATAGTCGTCCTCGGTAACGGTAACGCAAAGCCCAACCAGATAATCAATAAAATAGCCATCGTCACCACGATGAAAGCTACCAATCGCCCGAAGAACAGTTGCGTCCGGCTGATTGGATAAGATAACACCAGATCTAAAATACCTTTCTCTTCATCGCCAACCAGCAAACCGCTGCCAACCAGTATGGCAAAAATGCCGATGATGATTGGCATATAGGAAAAGAATTCCAGGTTCAAGTAACCAGCCGGGCTGAAAATATCGGCCACCCCACCAAAAAAGGCCATCAGTTCGGGAGGATAGCTCTTCAATAATTGGGTGAGTTGTTCACGCGCCTGAGGACTTACCATTGAGTCATATAATATGACGCCATACAGACCCAATAAACCCAGTGAGAGACCCCAACCCAGGATTTGACCCCGGTAGCGGTTAAACATATTTTTGAAAATCGCCCACATACCTGCCTCCAGAAATAAACCTATACCTTTTCGTGAAAAATTGTTTCAAATCGGCTGGTGGTCTACGGCATAATAAGTCAGAAATATCTCTTCCAGGCTGGGTCGCTCAGTCTCGAAATCTACCACTGGATAGGCTGCCAACGCCTTAATCAACCCATCCATCTCACCCTCCACCTGAAAAGTAGCTGTAGGGTGAAACCCACCGCTACTTTGCCCATCATCCTGGGAAAGAAGTTTTACGCCGGGTAAATTCTCCAGTCCGGCAGTCTCCACTGGCTGTTTAAAGCGGACACGCACGCGCCGCAGCGAGCGTTGGATCAATGTCGCTGTTTTGGCCACTTCCACAATAACGCCTTTACGGACGATACCTACCCGGTCGGCAATCTCCTGCACCTCGCTAAGGATGTGCGAGCAGAAGAAGATTGTCGCGCCTTGCTGGCGGGCCTCGTGGATCAGATGGAGTACTTCTTGCTGGATCAGCGGATCCAAACCATAGGTCGGCTCATCCAGCATGAGTAGCTCCGAACGATGCATTAGCGCCTGGACAACTCCAACCTTCTGCTTATTGCCTTTCGATAAATTTTTTATGGCCAGCTTGAGATCCAGGTCCAGGCGCGCGGTGAGTTGTCGGACATATGCCCAGTCTGGCTTCCCATGGCGCAATTGACCGAGGTAACGGAGAGCGGCTTCGACAGTCATATTTTCGTCAAAGTGTAACTCACCCGGCAGGTAGCCTACCCGCCGGCGGACGGCAACCGGTGCTTTTTGGGGGTCAATCCCGAGCACCTGGACAGATCCTCCATTCGGGCGAATTAAATCGAGCAGGCAACGAATGGTGGTCGTTTTACCCGCGCCATTGGGCCCCAAAAAGCCAAAAATCTCGCCTTGCTGGACTGCCAGGTCCAACCCGCGCAGGGCGCGCACGCGGCCATAATTCTTGATTAATCCCCGCGTTACGATAGCTGGTTCTTGTTCCAAAACAACTCCTTACTTCTTGCGCACCGGAACCAACAAAAGCGGTGCCTGTGCGCGGCTGGAAACCTTGGGAGTCACACTCCCGGACCAGAAGGCGTCCATGCCAGTTTTCCCATGTGTCCCCATGATAATCAAGTCAGCAGCAATCCGTTTCGCAGTAGCGACAATCAGCGCTACCGGATCGCCGCGGGCCACCTCTGCGCTCAGCGATAAACCCAACCCTTTGAGCTGATCCAATCGCTCAGCCAAATAATCGCGCCCGCCCTGCTCGGCCAACTCCAGCAATACGCGCGTGGCACCGGGCGACATGCTGGCCGTAGCCGCTTGCTCACCGCGTAATTTCCCCATCGTCGGAATCACCATCATGAAGTGTAACACGGCACCGCAGGCCTGCGCCAGGCTAATCGCGATTGGCAAGCCCTGCTCATGCTCTGGAACGCCATCCAGGGGCACCAGGGCTATCCGGAAATTATACTCTGCCTGACCAGTGCCATGGGCTGGTAAAAGCAGCACCGGAGTCCTGCCCTGCGAAATCACTTGTTGAGCAATGTTGCCCAAAAGCCAGTCACGCGCACCGCCGTTGCCATGCGCGCACATAACAATCAAGTCGGGGTTTAGCTCCTCCGCATGAACCACAATGCTGCGGGCGACGTCCTTCACCTCGACGTCGTGAACATGCTGCTCAACTGCAACATCAGCAGGAAAAGTCTTTCCAACCACTTCCTTGAGATAGGCAATGGCGTCATCTGAGCTGGTTAAATGCCGGTCACTATGAATCGCTCGCGGGGCATTTCGTTCAATGATATGGAGCAGCGTGATATTCGCCCGTAAAGTCTTGGCCAGGTAAGCCGCCACAGGTAGCGCGGTTTCCGCCAGCTTCGATCCGTCCAGGGGCAGCAGGAGGTGTTTTATAGAACGACTATTACGAAACATCGCTTTACCCTCCAAAGATCGTTTGATAAAGCAAATAGATATTCAGTAAGACAATCAATCCAGTGCACAAACCTGCCAAGACGGTTGTAATCCGTTTATTGACCAAAACGCCCATAATATCCTTGCGGCTGGTAAACCAAACCAGCGGAATAATTGCAAATGGCAGGCCAAAGCTTAAAGTAACCTGGCTGATGACCAGAGTGCGGGTCGGATCAAAGCTCAGGAAGATGACCAGCAAGGAAGGCGCCATGGTAATCAGTCGGCGGAGCCAGGGTTGGATGTGCCGATGCAGGAAACCTTGCATGATGACCTGACCAGCCATCGTACCCACCGACGAAGAGGACAACCCTGAAGCCAGCAAAGAAATCGCAAATACCCAACTGGCAGCCGCGCCCAATAATGGCTCGAGGGTGCGATGGGCTTCTTCAATGGTGCCGACCGAGGTCATTCCGGTGCTATTAAAAGTCGAGGCTGCCATGATCAACATAGCCATATTAATCAAACTGGCCACGCCCATGGCGACGAACACATCCACCACCTCAAACCGGAACAAGCGCTGGAGCTTTTTCGGCTCACGCACCACGATTCGATTCTGGGTCAGGGCTGAATGGAGGAAAATCGCGTGCGGCATCACGGTGGCGCCCAAAATACCCGTGGCAATCAAGACACTTTCCCGACCGGCAAAGGTAGGCGTGACCAGATGATAGGCCACCAATCCCCAATCCGGCCGGTCGAGGATAGTCTCGACCATGTAGCAGACCGCCACGACCGCAATAAACGCCGTTATCACCGCCTCCAACGGGCGAAAACCGTAACGCTCCAGGCCAAGGATCAGGAAGGTCGTTACCGCGGTGATTAGACCGGCGACCCAAAGAGGAATGCCGAACAACAGGTTAAAACCCAACGCTGCTCCCAGAAACTCCGCCAGGTCCGTGGCCATCGCCACCAGTTCCATCAGCACCCACATCCCGACCACCACCCATTTAGGATAATGGGCGCGGCACTGCTCGGCCAGGTTCTTACCGCTGGCAATCCCCAGCTTAGCCGAGAGGGTCTGGATCAACATCCCCATCAGGTTACTCCCCAGGATGACCCACAACAACCGGTATCCAAACTGTGCCCCGCCTTGAATATTGGTAGCAAAGTTGCCTGGATCCATGTACGCCACACTGGCAATAAAGGCCGGACCCAGAAAAGGCAGGAGGCGAGCGATCAGGTTTTTCTTACTCTCACCTGACAATACCTGATCAGCGGTTTGTTGGGTTGAATCTCCGCTTTTCTTATCGCTCATACAACCTCCACCAATATGTGTTGGGTAATCCGCGGACCGAGAACAATCGCTTCCGGGCGAGGCGACACCCGTAAGCGGATATTCAAATCAAATGGAGATACCTCTAAAATAACCAGGCGCGCCTGGGGTACCAAACCCAGCGAGGTCAGGTAACGTAAGAATTCTGGCTCAGTGCTGGTAACCTGTTGCATAACAGCATGTTGGCCGGCTTTCAGATCGAACAAGCGCAGCGTATGCGGCGGGGGTAGCTGCAGCTCCCGGGTTGGAATCGGCTCGCCATGCGGATCCAGAGTTGGATATCCCAACATATGTGCAATCCGCTCTTCTAACTCTTCTGAAATTACGTGCTCCAGCCGGTCTGCCTCCGCATGAACTTCATCCCAGCCATATCCCAGGACGCGTTGCAAGAAAACCTCCATCAAGCGGTGATGGCGTAAGATTTCTAGAGCTATCTTCTCTCCATCTGGTGTCAGAGCCACTCCCCGGTGTTTATGATACTCAACCAGAGGCGGATCCTGCTCTGCCAGTTTCTGGATCATCCCCGTAACGGAACCTGGTTTTACATGCAGCGCCTCGGCGATCTGATTCGTGCTGGCGCGCTGAGAACTACCGGCTAACTGGTATATGGTCTTGAGGTAATCTTCAATGTTCTCGGAGCGGTGCTCTGTCATCACGATGTTCGCGTCAGGCTTGTTAGAATAAATTTAGGTTTAACTAAATTCTATTTTAGACGATGGTATAACTTATGTCAAGCCCCATTCTTCGCACCGAACATGAAAAGATGTAAGGGCTGCCTGAGAACTACGCAAGCATGTCTCGCAAGTACACTGGAAGAGCATTTACATACTGTTATAATCCCCGCCATGCGGCACCCAAAGCTTGCGCGTGGGATTTGGTCAATCCTCGTCGTATTATTGTTTGCAATGGGAGCAGGATTGCTGATTTTTTTCTTGCTCCCCTATCCAACTCTCAAATCCTTGGGTGATATTCTAACGCCCGATCACAACCTTGAAAGTTTCACATCAAGCCTGTACAGCCGGGTTCGGCCCTGGGTGGGTGCAATCGGCGCATGTTTTATCCTTCTTGGAGCAGCTTCCTTTATCACCCGTCGAAAAACTCGTCGCTGGGTGGAGAAGGTTATGGATGAAGCGACAACTGCCGGACCGCGTTTCAGCCAGGACTGCAAATCGCTGGCGCGATTCTTTTTCTACCTCGAGCCAGAGAAATCCTTTTTATGGGGGTTGCTGGGAATTACCATCGTAGGGACAATCATCCGACTGGCATTTATAAACCGGGCAATCGGTTATGACGAAGCCTATACTTACATTGCCTTTGCTACGAAAACGTTCAAATACATCGTCACCGATTACCATGTACCCAACAATCACATTTTCCATACCATCCTGGTTTATCTATCCACTCGCCTCTTTGGGGATGCGTTGTGGGTAATCCGCCTGCCTGCCTTCCTGGCAGGTGTGCTGCTGATTCCTGCCACCTACGTGGTAGCGCACCTGTTTTACAGGCGGTATACAGCCTTGTTCAGCGCAATGCTGGTGGCAGTTTCATCGATCCTGATCGATTACTCCACCAATGCGCGCGGCTACACTTTGGTCTGCCTGATATCGCTTTTAATCCTGGCTCTGGCTGCTTACCTCAGACAGCATAAAAATATGGCCGGTTGGGTTTTGTGGGTGACCTTCTCAGTGTTGGGGTTCTATACTATTCCGATCATGCTCTATCCCTTTGGCATCGTCGCCGGCTGGCTGTTGGTTTCAGGGCTGGTTAAAGATGTTGATCCGCTATATGGTAATAAATTTATTCGCTACCTGATTCTGGCTGGAGTGACCACTGCCCTCGTGACCCTCCTGCTTTATGCGTCAGTTTTCATCGTCTCAGGAGTTAAATCTGTCTTCGCCAATAACTTCATCGAGCCGCTGCAAGGATCGGCTTTTCTCGAGACCGTCATCGCCCGTTTGCGCGGTATCTGGCGAGCCTGGACAATCGGCATGCCGGTCTGGGCCAGTTTACTGGTTGGGCTGGGTTTCCTGGCATCTTTATTCTTCGATCACAAGCCTGCGGGACAACGTGCCAGATTGCAGTTCATTACGATTTTATGGCTTGGCACGATATTAATCATTCAACATGTGGCCCCGTGGCCACGCGTCTGGCTTTTTCTTTTGCCTTATTTCATAATCTGGACATGCGCTGGTCTGGTAGGTCTTTGCAGAATGGCCCTGTCTGGCAAACTGGTTCATTTTTACAGGCAGGCCAGTCTGGCGATGGTTATATTATCCCTGCTGGGAACAGCATTGCTCGGTTGGGGAGTCTATCGACTGAATGCAGTAGACAAGAATAATGAATCAGGCGCCTTTCGGGAAGCACAGCAAATGGCTACCTACCTCAAAGGAGCTCTGCAACCCGGTGATATTATCCTGACCATGATCCCCACCAATTATCCTCTCCGGTATTATTTTATGCGCCAGGGCATCCCGACCAAATACTTCTACCAATCGGCTGACCGCCCTACTTTCACGCGGGCTTTCGTCATTACCAGCCTGATGTATGGACAAACTGTTGAAAACATCATCCAGGATAAAGGCCTGACAGACATTCTGAATGCTGCTTCAGCCAACATAATCCAACAATACCCCGAATCAATCTTATCCGAGATCGACCGGTAATGGATGCTTACGATCCATTCTGGATTGACCAGCCTGGTTCTTTATGGCATAATGTAAACTAATTAAACGGCTGTAATCATTTACAGCCTCAGCGTTGATGGAAACGAGTACGCCAGATTGTTCCTGGCAGCGACCCCGGACCAGGTGTGAGCCGGGGCAGGAGAGCTGGCTGAAAATCCTTCCGGAGCCGCAAGCTGAACGCCCAACCGGCAAGTAAGCGCGCCGGAGTCGCCTCCCGTTAGCCAGGGCGCGAGTATAACGATCTTGCCCCAGGAATGGGATGAGCAAGTGTTGCGCAAGGTGTTTGCCGTGTACTCGACCGAGGCTCCTGCGACAGAGCGGGAAGCGGGGTGGTACCGCGAGAGATCTAAAGTTCAGCTCTCGTCCCTGAAATGGGATGAGAGCTTTTTTTTAAGGATCTGCTGGTGTCAACATCCGGCAGACAGGAGATGATGAATGGCCTTTCAGGCAGTTCCCAATAAAGTCGATTTCCCTGCCCAGGAGCGCGAGATCCTGCGATTCTGGCAAGAAACCCGGGCTTTTGAAAAGCTGGTCGAGTTGCATCGCAATGATCCATCCTGGTCATTTATTGATGGACCGATTACAGCGAATAACCCCATGGGCGTGCACCACGGCTGGGGTCGCTTCTACAAAGATTTATTTCAACGCTTCTGGACGATGCGCGGCAGGCGTTTGCGCTATCAAAACGGCTTTGACTGCCAGGGCCTGTGGGTGGAAGTCGAAGTCGAAAAAGAAAAGGGCTTCACTTCCAAGAAGGATATCGAGGCTTATGGGCTGGAATCTTTCGTGCGTCAGTGTAAGGCGCGCGTCTTGCGCTATGCCGCTATTCAGACTGAGCAGTCCATCCGCCTGGGCTACTGGATGGACTGGAATAGCCCGGACGAACTACGCTGGCTGGCTGATCGATTGTTGGAAGATCCTAACCAGGTGATTACCATACCCGGACCGTTGGGCCCTGTCACTGGCACAGTCGAACAGGTGGTCGGGCGATTGGGAATGCCCGATCTGGAAGGTAGCTATTTTACCTTCTCCAACGAAAACAACTTCATGATCTGGACTTTCCTGAAGCGCTGTTGGGAAAAAGGCTGGCTGTACCGGGGAGTGGATGTCATGCCCTGGTGCCCACGCTGCGCCACCGGCATCAGCCAGCACGAGATCGTCACCGATGGCTACGCGGAACTGACCCATCCGAGTGTAACGGTGCGGTTTCCACTCAAACTGACAGCTATTAGATCTCAGCCCTCAGCCATCAACTTTCAACAGTCAGGGCGCGAGCAAGCTCGCGACAACCATCAGGAATTCCTGCTCGTGTGGACGACCACACCCTGGACGCTGACCAGCAATGTTGCTGTAGCAGTGGGATCGAACCTGACTTATGTGCAGGTTTTACAGGGCAATGAGATCTACTATCTCTCCAAAGGCACGCTGCACATGCTACATGGTCCCTACCAGGTGTTGGGTGAGTTGAAAGGCGCCGAGATGACCGACTGGACCTACACCGGTCCATTCGATGACCTGCCAGCGGCTCAAGAGCCCGGCGGCTTGACGCCCCTGCCCGAGCTGACGCGCGGCGTCACACAATCGGCGGCGGAGGCGCACCAGGTGATCCTGTGGGAGCAAGTCGGCGAGACGGAAGGCACCGGCATCGTCCACATCGCTCCGGGCTGTGGTGAGGAAGATTTCCAGCTCGGGCAGCAGTACAACCTGCCGATGTTAGCCCCCTTGGATGACGAAGGTCATTTCGTGGAAGGCTTAGGCTGGTTGACCGGTCAGCATGTCGCTCAATCTACGGAGTCGATCTTTGCTGACTTGCAACGCAAGGGGCTGCTTTACCATGTGGAGGATTACACTCACCGCTACCCCACCTGCTGGCGCTGCCACACCGAGCTGGTTTTTCGCCTGGTGGATGAATGGTTTATATCGATGGGCGAAGTATACCGCAAGCCGCGTGAGCAGCTCAGCGCTGAGGAGAAAGCCCGCAGCCTGCGCTACCAGATCATGGATGTGGTCGACCAGATCCAATGGATCCCGGAATTCGGCCACGCCCGTGAGATGGATTGGCTGCGCAACATGCATGATTGGATGATCAGCAAAAAACGCTACTGGGGGCTAGCGCTACCTATTTGGGTGTGCCAGAACTGTGGGAAGTTTGAGGTGATCGGCGATGAGATCGAGCTAAAAGGGCGCGCCGTTTCTGGCTGGGAGGTCTTTGCAGGTCACACACCCCACCGACCGCATATGGATGCAGTCAAGCTGGAATGTCCTGATTGCCACGCTGAGATGAGCCGCGTCCTGGAGGTGGGCAATCCCTGGCTGGACGCCGGCATTGTGCCCTTCAGCACGTTGAGCTACCGTTCCAATCGGGATTACTGGCGCGCCTGGTACCCCGCCCACTGGATCAGCGAGTCGTTCCCTGGTCAGTTCCGCAACTGGTTCTACAGCCTGCTGGCGATGGCCACCGTCCTCGACCAATCGCCGCCCTTCATACAGAATTTTGGTTATGCCACTTGCCTTGCGGAGGATGGGCGCGAGATGCACAAGAGCTGGGGCAACATGATCGAGTTCAGCGAAGCCGCCGACCGGATGGGCGTGGACGTGATGCGCTGGCTGTACTCAATCCAAAAGCCCGAGAACGACCTGCTCTTTGGCTATCACCGCGGCGACGATGCGCGCCGCCAGTTCCTCATCCCTCTTTGGAACGTCTACTCCTTCCTGGCGACCTACGCCCGCCTGGATGGGTGGGAGCCTGCCCTCACCGCCCACCCCCTCTCCCGTAGCACGGGAGAGGGGGGCAGGGGGGGTGAGGGCTTCGACCCGGCCTTTCCGGAGGGTCCCACTCCGCGCAGCGGGAACCTGCTCGACCGCTGGATCCTGGCGCGCCTCAACCAGGTGGTGGGTCGCGTCACCGAAGCGCTGGAGAGCTCCGATACCTTGAGCGCGACTCAGGCCTTGGAGGCGCTGTTGGACGACCTGAGCAACTGGTATGTGCGCCGCAGCCGGCGCCGCTTCTGGAAGAGCGAGCACGACGCCGATAAGAACACGGCTTACGAGACTCTCTATCATGTGATGGTCCGCCTGGTCAAGATCCTGGCGCCCTTCATCCCCTTCATTACTGAGACGATCTACCAGAACCTGGTACGCTCGGTGCGCCCGGAGGCTTACGAGAGCGTCCACCACACTGCCTGGCCGCAGGTCGACCCGACCGCGTTGGATGAGAGCCTGTTGGAACAGATGGAGCTCGCTCGCCAGGTTGCCAGCCTGGGTTTGAGCGCCCGCAACGCCGCCGGTCTGAAAGTGCGCCAGCCGCTCGCCCGAGTGCTGGTCTATGCTGGCGGCAGGCGCAGCTTAACCCCCGAGCTGGTGGATATCGTCATGGATGAGCTGAACGTCAAGGCTTTTGAGTTTGTCGAACAGGCTGGTGCGCTGGTCACTTTCCGCATCCTGCCGGATAACAAGCTGCTTGGCCCGCGTTTCGGTGCAAAATTCCCCCGGGTGCGCCAGGCGCTGGCTGAATTGGACCCGGCGAAAGTGGCTGACCGTGTGACCGCCGGGCAGCCCGTCACCCTGGAGGTGGACGGCGAGCCGGTCGAGCTGGCCCCTGAGGAGGTGCTTGTAGAGACCAAACCCGCGGAAGGATTGGCAGTCGCCGCCGATAAGCTGGCGACCGTAGCGGTGGACGCCCATATCACGCCGGTGCTCAAGGCAGAGGGGCTGGCGCGTGAGGTGGTGCGGCGCATCCAATCCATGCGCAAGGAGGCCGGCT
>CAYGZL010000075.1:0-12833 GCA_964354345.1 uncultured Anaerolineaceae bacterium
TAGGATGAAAATATTATCCTATCTATCCTGTACATCCAGTTATCTACATCCATCATCATCATGAGCTACGCGGTAACCCCAACAGGAAGAGTACCAATCCTATATTGAACCATTCGCGCGCTACAAGGTAATAATTAACAAAGGCGAAAATCAATGCAGGCGCAGACAACCACTTTTTTATCCAGAATATTAAAATACGCAGTCGTTCGGGCGATCTGGCTGATCGCGATGATCGTCATCGGTATGTTCATAGTTGTATTCGTCGTAAATTATGGGGGTTTTATTGATCAGATGATGCAGGCGAATATCGATGAAGCCGTGGCATTCGCTGGTTTTGGAGGGGGTTTTAAGGGGATGACCCCGGAAGAAATAGTGAAGGTGTCAGAAGAAATGCGCTGGAATATGGCTGAGGCGGCGGGTTTGCATCAACCATTTCTGTTGCGCTGCCTGCGCTGGACCTACAATGCCGTGCGGTTTGATCTGGGCAAGTCGAACTGGCAAACCACTATCAGCCTTCGGACAGAAAGTATGGCAGATGTCAGTGCCATAATCCGTGAACGTCTACCGATTACGCTGATGCTTTCGGGCACGACGAATATTCTCGTATTCATCGCAAGTATCTTTATTTCATTGGCATTGGCTCGTAAACATGGGAGTTGGGTTGACCGCCTAATGGTCGCCCTCTCACCCCTGTCTGCCACCCCAAACTGGATCTATGGGGTGCTATTAATTGTGATTTTCGCCGGCAGCTTAGGCTGGTTGCCGTACGGTGGAATGTTTGACACATTTCCACCCGAAACCCGTCTTGGTTATGTGTGGATAGTTGGAAAACACATGATCCTCCCCGGGTTGGCGATCGCCTTAAGCGCATTCTTCCAGTGTGTGTATGCCTGGCGAACGTTTTATTTGATGCATATCGAAGATGATCATGTAGAGCTGGCGCGGGCTAAAGGTTTGCCGAATACCATCATCGAACGCCGTTATATCATCCGCCCAACCTTACCGTACTTGATTACCTCCTTCGCCCTGATGTTGATCAGCTTCTGGCAAGGGGTCATCGCTTTGGAGATAGTCTTCGATTGGCCAGGAATTGCCGGTGTGTTACTGGGTTCTTTACGAGGCAATGATCGGAACATGGTGGTGGGTGTTCTGGTTACCTTTGCTTACCTGTTGGCGATCACGGTTTTCTTACTGGATATTTTCTATGCCTGGGTTGACCCAAAAGTCCGGATAAGCGGAGAGAGTCAAACAGTCCAGCCGATCAAGCCACGTATGCCCCTATCAGAACGCCTGCGCAGGTGGAAGCGACCAGTGGTTATGTTGCCCAAGTTACCAGATTTACGCCGCGTGGCTACTGTACCGGGGTTAAAAACGCGTGGTGGATTGGGCGATTGGATAAAGCAAATCCCTAAGCAATTGAGTGCGGGTTGGAGACAAATTCGCAACTATCCCTCCGTGGTTGCTGGCTCAATCATCATCTTTATCCTGGTTGGGGTTGCAATTTATACGCTGATAGCTATTCCCCAAAGCCAGGCCAAGCTACTCTGGGATGGCACCACCGATCGTTGGGACTACAACCCAAAGAATGGTTTGCCAGCCTGGGTAAACTATTTCCGGTCGGATAAATTGCCCGAATCAATTGTCTTAGATACCCGCGAAGGTGATGTCCAGAAGACAGCTAAAGTTATTACTCCCGAAATGAGCGAGTTGGATCTGGATTTTAGCTTCAACTACTCCTACAATGGCTTCCCTCAGGAATTAGTGCTGAACCTGGACAGCCACTATGCAGAGAAGCATCCTCATCTGGTAATGAAATGGCTGACTCCGGATGGTCGTGAGCTCGAAATATTTAATGGCTCAATGACGAGCACCTTAATTTATTACCCCGCTCAGGACGCACGCTTGCAGAAAAAGCTCGGATATAAGGTCATTCCAGTCCTGTTCACACGTGCTGAAGATCCCTCCTCAAGCTCCGGGAATACGCTGCAATCATCGCCCACCGCCCAACGGGGCACCTACACCTTGCGGGTGATTGCCTATACCTTCGAGCCTGAAACAACGGTGGACGGAAAATTAATTGTGTATGGTCAGGTCGCGGGTCTGGCGGGAACGGATGATAAACGGCGTGATTTAACCCTGGCCTTGCTGTGGGGGACGCCGGTTGCGCTCGCCTTCGGTTTAGGAGGTGCAGTGATCACCTCATTGGCGACCATGTTCCTGGCTGCGTTGGGAGTCTGGTTCAGCGGTTGGGTCGACCAGCTTATCCAACGGATTACCGAAATTAACCTGTTACTGCCGGCTTTACCAATTGGCATCATGGTTTACTACCTGTATTCAAATACCGTCTGGGCGATCCTGGGCGTGATGGTAATTTTAAACATCTTTGGCAGTTCTTTGAAGAATTTCCGGGCAGTTTTTATTCAGGTGAGGGAATCACCATACATCGAGGCTGCCCAGGCCTATGGCGTCAGCAGCTGGCGGATAATTATGCATTATATGGTGCCGCGCATCCTGCCTGTCCTGATCCCGCAGATGGTGATTCTGGTACCGGGCTATATTTTCCTGGAGGCCACACTGGCCTTCATGGGCGTCAGCGATCCCCACCTCCCGACATGGGGCAAGGTGATTTACGAATCGATCACTCACGGCGCCTTCGAGGGATATTTCTACTGGATCCTTGAACCGATTTGCTTACTCCTGATAACCGGCCTGGCCTTTGCTCTGGTCGGATTTGCACTGGAGAGAATATACAACCCGCGCTTGCGGATTCAATAGTACAATCGATGGATGCCGCCGGTTGTCATTGAAACCTACGACCTGACCAAGCGTTACGGGACACTCACCGCAGTTGATCGGCTGGGGTTATCTATCTACGAAGGGGAAATATTCGGTTTACTCGGTCCTAACGGAGCCGGAAAAACCACGACGATCGCCATGATCTGTGGCGTGTTGCGCCCGGATGCTGGGGAGGTTCGCATCGGAGGCAAACCCGCTCAGAGTTTCCCTGATTACAGGTCCCGTATCGGTGTAGCTCCCCAGAACAATGTTGTTTGGGATAAACTGACCTGCCTGGAGCAGCTTCAATTTGTGGGGGAGATGTACAACCTGCCTGCCCGGACTGCACGGCAGCGCGCCAGAGAGCTGTTGGGGGTGCTAGATCTGGTTGATAAAAGCCACCGTCTGGCAAGCACACTTTCCGGCGGAATGAGACGTCGTTTGAACCTGGCTTTAGCTCTGGTGCATGATCCGGAGATCCTGGCGCTGGATGAACCTGAAGCAGGCCTCGATCCGCAAAGTCGGGTGTTGATCCGAGAATACATTCGCTCCCTGGCGCGGCGGAAAACGATTTTGCTGACCACACACAACATGGATGAAGCTGAGCGCATGGCTGACCGGGTGGCGATCATTGATCATGGAAAACTGCTGGTGGTGGATACGCCGGAAGCGTTAAAACGAACTGTAGGAGAGGGCGATGTACTGGAAATCGAGTTGAAGGATATCGCAATTGATCGAGCAGTACAGATTGTACAAAACATCACACCAGGGGTTACACCAGCCAATCATGGGCTGCTCATCCGGACACCCGGGCTGGTAGAGCGGCTGCCAGCCATCCTGGAAGCGCTCCAGCGCGCCGGCGCACACGTGGAAGAAACCCGACTGCGGGCTAACACGCTCGAAGATGTGTTCATCCAACTCACCGGACGGAGGCTGCGCGAATGAGGCTTTGGAAAGTATTCCTGAAAAGCCTGCGCGAGATGATCCGCGACCCCCTGATGCTCAGCCTGACACTGGCGTTTGCACCGGTTTTCATGCTGGTATATGCTTTGTTCTTTCCAGGCGGATCAACCACCTACACCATCCTAGCGCTCAATCTGGATGCTGGCGCGCCCCAAACAGATGGA
The DNA here is from genome assembly GCA_964354345.1 of uncultured Anaerolineaceae bacterium. Classification (GTDB taxonomy): domain Bacteria; phylum Chloroflexota; class Anaerolineae; order Anaerolineales; family UBA4823; genus CAYGZL01. Next base: position 3,903 of record CAYGZL010000075.1, read on the forward strand.
GCAATCTTTTTTGCTGGCAATGACGCGCTGAAAGCGATAGCAGCAGTCAGCTACAGCGATGGGAAACCCATGCTGTTGGTTCGATTGGTGGAATCTAGCCTCGATGCGGAGACACAATTGCGCAACCGTACGGGCGTCGTCTTCCTGATCCTCCCTGAGGATTTCTCTCACAGTTTACTGACCGCCCAGGCTGACCCGCAGCAAATCGCACCCCAGGTGGTGGTCAGGGGTGATTTGACCAATCCTTACTATCCGGTGGCCGCCATTTTAGCCACTTCGGCAGTCGATGGGTATGTTCAGGCATTCACTGGACGGCAACCCCCCGTACAAATAATTGAACAACCCCTGGCAGGATCAGCCACGCGCACCGAATATGAGACCTATGTGCCCGGTTTGCTGGTGTTTGCTATCATCCTGATGGTTTTCCTGGCAGCGATGACCATTGCCCGGGAAATCGAAGGTGGCACTCTGCGCCGGCTGCAAATGACCCGCATCACCGCGTTCGATTTGTTAGGAGGGATCACCCTGGCGCTCGTGTTGGTAGGCATCGCCTCCGAGGGACTGGCCTTTGCAGCAGCGTTGACGATGGGCTTTCGTTCGCAAGGATCCCTGGTATTGGCGGTTCTGATCGGAGGCTTAACCAGCCTGGCTGTGATTGGCATGGGCTTGCTGACCGCCTGCTTCTCCCGCACAGTGGCGCAAGCCTTCGTGATCGCCAATTTCCCACTCGGTTTCTTGATGCTCTTCTCAGGTGTGATGTACCCACTGCCAAAGACGGTTATCCTGACAATCGGAAAACAAGCGATTGGCTTGTTCGATATTCTACCTACCACTCATGCAGTCAGCGCGTTAAACAAAATATTTAACCTCGGGGTTGGTGCGGGCGAAATACTCTTTGAGCTGGGAGCCTTAACCGTGCTGGCGGTGCTTTATTTTACCTGCGGGGTCTGGCTATTCCGACGGAAGCACCTGAAGATACGCTGATCGGCTAATCACCTTTGGTCATCTTCCCTTTATCGGCGGCGGAAGCATTGCGGCGCGCCTCTTCGGCGTCAGTTTCCATCTCTTCGACCGTCTTCACCTTGATGCGGGCCGCGCCTTGCGTCTGCACCAGGCGAACGCGCTTGCCGGTACGCTCAGCTTCTGCCAGACGCGCCTGGGCGGCGGGAATTTCGTGCGAGAAGTTTGGCAACCATTGCGCCTGGGCGACCAGCATTTCGTCGGTCATCTGCCAGACTTCCTCCGGGTTGCACACCGCCCCCACCAGGGGATCATGCAGCATGGCTTGCTTTAACAAGGTCACGTCGCCATGAACGGCAGCTTCAACGCCCATCTCCTGGACGCGCACCGTGGCGGCGCAAGTGGCAGCGCAGGCCAGCGACAGATTGCCAATTACAGGCATATTAATGCCAGTGTGGTCCACATAGCCGGGAATTTCAATCACACAGCCATCGGGCAGATTGGCGATGTGTCCCTGGTTGACGACATTGAAGAATCCACGATAAGTGCGCCCGGTCTCCAGACCTTCGATGATATAGGAGCCATGCTCTTCGCTGCGTTGGTATAATTTCAGATCCAACGGGGCTTCTTCCAGCCAGCGTGGGAAATCGGTCTCAAACCAGTTGCGCGCTTCGGTGCAAACGCGTAGATAACCGCCGGTCTCGCCATTGATCCATTCCGACAGGTCGATCCACTGCAGGATCTCATCCGTGCGTTTACGATACCAGGGCACATACTCGCTCAGGTGACCATTTGACTCAGTCGAGTAATACCCAAAGCGACGCAGTACGTCAATGCGTACTTTCTCAGTGTGGGAATAGGTTGGATGTTGCTCGAACAGTTCCAACAGGTACGGGAGCATATCGATCCCGCGCCAGGTGACTTTGATGAACCAGGTTTGGTGGTTGAGGCCAGCCGGGACGACATCCACCTCACGGCGGTGCATCACATAATCGTCCGGCACCAGGCTCTGCGCCTTGGCCCAGCGATTGACGCAGTCAGTGATCTGCCAATGAGCGCCCTGAACGCCATGACACAGTCCGATCGTCTTGACACCGCCATACTGGTTGCATGCCCAGGTATTCATCGCCATCGGGTTGGAATAGTTCAGGAAAAGTGCGTCGGGTTGGGCGACTTCGCGGATATCTTTACAAAAGTCGAGTAAAGCCGGGATGGTGCGTTGGGCGTACATGATACCGCCGGCGCATAACGTATCGCCGACGCATTGGTCGACGCCATATTTAAGTGGGATGTCAATGTCGAGTTGGAAGGCATCCAGACCACCCTGGCGGATCATGCTGATCACATAATCGCTATCCGCAATGGCTGCCCGGCGATCTAGTGTGGCGACAATCCTGGCTGGCAGGCGATTGGCGTCAATGTCGCGCTGGCAAAGCTGGGTTACCATGTCCAGGTTGCGGGCGTTAATGTCTGTGAAGGCGAAAATGGTATCCGCGAACTCAGGCACAGTCAGCAGGTCGCGCATTAAGCGACGAGTAAAACCGATTGAACCAGCGCCGATCATGGCGATTTTTACAGGCATTTTGAACTCCTTCTACTAGATATGCGTGCGAACTTTGCGAAAGAATCGGGGGATTACGGAATTAGCAAATCGCACCTGGCTTGGGTCATTCGTTTTTCGATGGGTCTATTTTAACGCAAAGGCGCCAAGTCGCGGTGATAAAATATTCCAGATCTGACGATCTTGAGATCGAGTACAATTAATCAATGAATGCCCGGCGCGATAAATGCATAAAGACGAGTGCCTCTTACAATATTATCCTAATTTACCGAAATAACACAATTGGAGCTATTCAATGATTAACCTCCTTCGCATCGCACGATTCGCTTTATTATCGGTGCTAATTGGCTTCTTGTTAAGCGGTTGCATCAAGGCTCAACTCTCGATTGATGTCAATGCCAATGGGTCGGGCGTTATTGGTATGTCCCTTGGTTTGACGAAAGAAGCCAGGTCTTTCCTCGCAACCCAGGGCAATGATCCGGTTGCATTACTGGCGCAGGCCCTGGGTGAAGCGCCCGATCAACTAAAGGATTTCAAGGTGACCCGCTGGAGCGAGGGTGACTATGAATGGATCAAGGGCGAAGCTACTTTCAAAAACCTGGATGAGTTGAATACCCGACTGGCTAAAAATGAATATCTGAGCAATTTTTCTCTCACACGTCAGGGTGGATTCTTTAAAAACCGTTTTCTAGTAAGTGCTCAACTCAACCCATTAATGTTGGACACCAAGACAGTCGGTGCACCGAATCTAAAAGTTGATCCATCTCAGGTAATTGAATTGAAGTTGGCGCTTCGCTTGCCGGGGACGTTGCTAAATTCGAACGGTGTGCAGGATACCGCGTCGGTTTCTCAGGTCTGGCTGGTTTCGGCCAGCAATCCCGTGAGTGTGGAAGCGACCAGTGAGGCCTGGAATACCATCCCCTTTATCGTGGGTGGTATTGTCTTGGGGGTGATTATCCTGGCTCTGGTCCTGTGGCTGGTTTTACGTGGCCGGCGTACCCCTGAATCACCAATCACCTACGATGATTTAAACCCACTGGGATAAGAAGAATGGTAATGCTTCAGATCCTTGAAAAACAAGCTTTCGAGGGGTTTGGTCGTAAAACCTGGACCGCCGGTCTGGAGGATAGCGCCTTCTCGGTCAGTTTTGGAAGTATGCCGGGCAGAAGGGCTATTTCAAGTTAACGCAATGTGCAGGAACAATAACTGACCAGACATGAAAAAACTAATCGCCACCCGGCGGGATGTACCCTGGCTGCCAAAGCCAAGCGAAGGCCGTTTGTATCTGTCCGATGAACTACCCGACCTGGCGATCTGCAGCGCTGCGTTTGGATTCACCTTCCATGGTGAGGGTCTGTTGATGGTGCGCCTGCGTAAACGCGGCTGGGATATCCCCGGTGGACGGATTGATCCGGGTGAGACGCCAGCAGCGGCAGCGGTGCGGGAGGTACGGGAAGAAGCCTGCGCCCGGGTTGAGATCATCGAACTGCTCGGTATGCAGGAGTTGGAGCGTTATGGCCCTCGTCTACCCGAAGATCGCGGACCATTCCCGCTCAGCGCGCAGATATATTACCTGTGCCGGCTGGTAAAGCTTGAGCCGTTCTCCGCCAGTAAAGAAAGCCGTGAGCGTAGCTTCATCGACCCAGAGGATGCCCGTCAGGAGCCGACAATGATTTACTATGCAGAGATTTACGAAGAAGCCTTACACCGTAACCGTGCGAAATGAAATTAACTGAGAATACTTTACAAAATAACGTTCGTAACAAGATATAAGGGACTCCAATATGAAAAATCATACCAGACTAATCATGCTCGTGATCGCGTTCACAGTTTTATTGACGCTTATGTCAGGTGGTTGTGACAATATCACCATGACTACGATTCAAGGCTCCGGCAACGTTACCACTGATAATCGCTCCGTATCAGGTATCAGCGGTGTTAGTGTCACCACCCTGGGCGATCTGACCATTTCCCTGGGCGATACTGAAACGCTAGCTGTGGAAGGCGAGGATAACCTGCTGCCATATCTGGAGACGAATGTACGCGGCGGAAAGCTGACCATCCAGACCCGGCAGGGCACAAATATACAGACAACGAAACCGATGCGCTACCTGCTGACGGTGAAAAACCTTGAGTCGCTCTCCGTGACCAGCAGTGGAAACATCACCGCCCCGGCATTGAACGCCAAACGCTTCCAGGTTGAAATCAGCAGCAGCGGATTTATCAGACTGGCGGGTTTGACCGCCGACTCCTTGCAGGTGCGTATCAGCAGCTCGGGTGATCTGACTGTCGGACCTGGGAATGTGCCCCAACAGGAGATCACGATCAGCAGCAGCGGTAATTACGCGGCGCCAGACTTGCAGAGCCAGACTGCCACAGTCACCCTATCCAGCAGTGGTAACGCCACAATTTGGGTCACTGAGCGGATCTCCGGAAGCCTGAGCAGCTCGGGCTATGTGAATTATTATGGAAATCCGAGCGTCAACGTAAACACCAGCAGCTCAGGTAAAGCAATCTCGCAGGGAAATAAATAGGCGGAGCGTTCTTCGGGATTTAGCGATTCAACCCGAATGGATCATTCAAGACATCCTCGAAATCGCCCACCGGTGGTTTTTTCGACCGGCGCAGACGCACTAGCGCCAGGCTGAGCAGCCCAATCACGACCACGCCGCCACCGGCGATACCGCCGATGAGCAGGGGAGTGGGGCGAGATTCGTTGATAGCTTGGACAGGTTTTACCTGAATTTTAGTGGTTGTCTGGTCGACTGACCCAGGCAACACCTGGGGCTCCGGCAGCCCTGCGGGCACAAGTGGATTCACCACGACTGGCGCTTCTTGTATCGGTTGGTCCTGATAAGAAATCATGATCGGTTCGGTCTTGAATCCATAGTCAACCAACGCTTGAGAGTCGCCGGCTACATATAATCCGCCCAGAACCGCATAAGTCTCACTCCTAAAACCTTGCGGGTCGAATATTGCGGAATCGACCTGATCGTCTACAAAGGGCTCTCGGTTTATAACCTGCTCATAAGTGTTGATCTGGAGGGGCACCTGGATAAAATCCACACCGCCATAAATAATAGTTTCTTCGTAGATCATTTCCCCCTGCTGAGTCTGGCGGGTCACCTTCCATTCGCCATCTTTGATCGATTTTACGTAGGCATCAAAGACTTGCTGAGGCGTCCATGTGGTGCGTAAAGACCAATCCTTAACATTCCCGGAGCCGATCAGGTTCGCGTACAGGGCGGTTCCTTTTGAGTTGTGCGAGTCGATATACCATTCGGCTACTACCCGAGAGCGGAACACAGCCCGTAGATCTCGATATTCGGGTGCGTTATTTACCGCCTCAATCAGACCGGGTAGAATGAGTTTTCGATAGAGCTCTTCCGCATATTCTTGCAGCCTGGGATCAGCATCTGGTGGGCAACCTGAACCAACCGATCCTTGTATGCCCTTCAGATTGAGATATTCACTTTCAAGTTTGACATCCAGAGGGGCATCGAGTATGTAGATTGCATTCGGTGAAGTCCAGACATTGACCTGGCCAGGTACAATCCATTGACGGAAGGAAAAACAAATTAACCCGGTTTTATTCTGCTCGTCGTAAGTATTTACTTGGTCCCAAAACTCTTTCCCAATGGGCGAATCGGGGTGTATGAGGGTGGCGACACTTTTCTTCAATTGAAAATCGGCCTCGAGTAAGATCCGACCGGCATCAGTTTTACCTAACTCAGAATTAATGATCCGATCTGGCTCATTTGGATTGAGATTAACCCAGAAATTATCAGGAGATAACGCCAACCAGACGAAGAAAGCATCCGAGGCCAATTGGGCAGCCTGTCCAGCTTCAACGAGTGTCTCGCCTGGACTGCCTATGTCAGAGCGAAAGCTGTAGGCCAATCCATGCAGTTTATCGAGGTTGAATTCAGCGAAATAGTTCAGGTTGACCTGGCGGAAATCCAAACCGCCTGGTAACCCAGCGATTGGATTGAGTGAAGTGCGAGTCACATAATCCACACCAGGTAGTGGAGGTGGAGACAGTGGCACAAAAATAACTCCCGACTCTATCCCTGCCCCACCACCCATCGGAGTGGGCGGTGAATCATCGTGTCCACCCGGTGTATTTTCCGGAGGTTCAGGTGTATTGCCACCGCCGTTCCCTTTTTTAATTTCGGGACCATTGTCACCCCCATTCGATACAACTTCCGGCATTTCAGTTGGTCCACCTGGAGGAATAATGATAAAAGGATAACGAGTGGCAATCAAATCCATAAGCTCCTTATCATCATCACTCGCTGGTTCAAGAGAAGGAGCGTTGTGATCCAATGTTCGCCTGCGAAAGGCTGCGCAGGTCATCCGAACCGGTCTTGAAAATCTACCACTCCCAAGATATTCTCTGACAATTACCTCACCCTCATATGTCATACCGGCAATATGGTATCGAAATGGATTGATATTCATATGGTCAGGATTGGTATCAATTATGTAAACCCGGATTTCAGGATTAGCATCTTTTAACCTCATCGCTGTATCCCGATCATTTGCATTATCAATCGACCAAAAGTCGCCAACTTCTACGACAATTGTGACACGGCCTTGCAGTGTGTCGATTGTAGCCTGGGTGTCCTGCTCGCTGCCGCGGCTGCTAAAAACCACCAATGAGCCGACCGGATTAAGATTATGATCCGCCAGCAGCGGGATGCTCCTGACCGAGGTGTTACCGCCGTTACTGCCGACAAATCCTTGAACATTAAATTCGTAATCGGACTTTTTCTGAATTACAGCATTCAAATTCAGGAGAAAATCTGTTGTAAATGTCGTCACATCATCTTGAGTTACGTCATCGAAGTAACCCAGGGTGTTGATATATTGGACGGTGCGAATTTCAATTTCTGTCGCCCCATCATCGATCGCAGTCTGAATACGCTCTCCGAGCACCTTTTCATATTCATCCCGGGGTAAATTTTGGACATCATCCATTAAAACCAATATCCTACCCCCTTCAGAGACCGGAAAGATGGGAGTGAAATCGGAGCCAAAATTAGTTGAATTTCGCCTTTCATAATCCTGGTATGTGTTAATACCTCTGTCAGTCCAATAAATTGTGATCTTCTTTTTCCCGCTCTCTTGCGCACTTACTTCCGAATTCCCCCATATTAAGAGGCAGGCGAAAATCAATGCAATAATCAAAATAAGGTATCTTTTGGAGATCCTGACCATTTTTCACCTCCAATGTACTTAACCGATACTTACTATCTTAGGCCACATTCTTGACCTGTCAAGATGTAAATGTCTGAGTATTTCTTAACGTAATGCGATATACTCGGTGTTCGCTATAACATATCTTTCTGTATAATAAGATAATTACATGCCCACCATTCTTACAAAACGTGAACGCATCCTGCGCACCATGGCCTGCCAGGAGACCGACCGGGTGCCGCTTTATGACCTGCTGATCTGCGACCGGGCCATCGAGCATTTCAGCGGCGAGACGCTCCCGCCCCGTCTGGAGGATGAGCCCACCCGCCGGGCGTATAAACGCCTCACTGGAAAGGCGATCGCGCGCTTCCTGGATATGACCCGCACAAGCGATTTCGGTCCGCTGATCGATCGCGATATCGTTGACGAAGATGGCTTCGTGATCCACGAGGATACCTGGGAAAAGACCAGTTGGATCAGCCAGCGACCGTTTGATGACCTGGAGGGCGCCAAGGCGTACCTGCATAGGCGGATCGGTCGCGCTGAAGCGGAAACCAAAGCCATCCGACTCAATCCACGCACCTATGGGGAACGCTATCGCAGGAATTTCCTGGAACATACGGTCGGCCACCTGGGCGATACAGTGCACCTGCTGGCTGAACAAGGCACCGGCCTGGATGAGATGCTGTACCGCCTGGGATTTCAATTGCTGGCTTACCTGATGGCCGACGACCCTAGCCTGATCTCTGCGTTCTTAGAAACATTCACCACCTACAATATCACCGTCTGTCATGCCGTGGCGGATGCGCAGTTGTCGCCGGCAGTGCTGACCTACGGCGACATCGCCTATAAGAACCACCTGTTGTACTCGCCGAAATTCCTGCGAGCTGAGTTCTTCCCGCGCCTGAAACAGCTGAATGATGCCTGGCATGAGCATGGCATCCAGTGCCTGTTCCACTCAGACGGCTACGTGATGGCTGTTCTGGAAGACCTGGTGGCAACTGGCATCGATGGATTGAACCCGATCGAGACAGTGGCAGGCATGAACCTGGCAGAAGTACGCCGCAAGTACCCGCGCTTGTTCCTGGCGGGTGGCATCGATATGAGCCAGTTGCTCTCGAATGGAACCCCAGAAGAAGTGCGGGAGGTATGCCGGCAGGCGATCCGCGACGCTTACCCGGGATACTTCATGGGCTCGACGACGGAAGCCG
>CAYGZL010000076.1:0-1988 GCA_964354345.1 uncultured Anaerolineaceae bacterium
CACCTGGTTCCAGGCGTAGTTTAAGCTGGTCGTGTTCAGGTTCACCTGGTAGGGCGCCTGGAGATCACTGCCCAGGTCTGTCCATTTCTCTTTGAGCGCATCCCAGCGGTAGAAATGCACCCGGGCTACCTGCTGGTCATCGCTGGCCGTCGCTTCCAGGAGGATGGTTTCAATGGCGCTGCGGTAAACTCCGTTGTTACCGACCGGCTTAACCCAACTCACCTGGGGCGCCTGCGTATCCGAGAGACTTGTTGGGGTGGTGGTTGGTGTTGGAGTGCGAATTTGGGTGGGGGTGGCAGTCAGAGTTGGATTTGCTGCAATGGTCGGCGTGGGAGTACGGTTGGTCGTGGGTGTGGCGGTGACCGTCGGAGTCACCGTCGCGCTGCCCAGGTTAAACGCCCAGCCGCCCCATATCCCCCAGGGTACACCCGATGCCATGCCCTTAAAATTTTCCCAACGGATGGTTGTAGTTGAAAAGGTGTCCCAACTGGCATACTGCTGGCTCGGGCTGGTGCGGTAGCCAATCACCGTAACGAAGTGATCCGTGCCGCCGTCGCCAGAGCTGTCCACCAGGAAGACCATCGGACGTCCCGCGTCGATTTCACTGGTGAGTACACTCCAGGTCAAGGTGGAATTGCCCCACCAGTACTGCTTATAGCCGGGCTGATATGCGCCATTCTGGTGGTTTACGAAGCCGACGAACGCCGGACCCATATCACCCGCCCAGCTCCAGCCGTAATACAGCTCGCGCGTGCTGCGTGAGGTGTCCATGTAATCCGCCAGGCTGTTGTCTGGGTGAGGGGTGCGTCCCTTGCTCAGGTAGTCATCGGGCAGTTGATCCGGGTAGCTGTCCTGCGGACGGGCATAATCTTCGTAATGCTGTTCGGAGCCGGCCGGGTAGGGATGGGATTTGTCGCCGCCCGAAGCGATGGCCTGGTTGACGCTGACGGTCTGGGTGATCGCCGCGCCGGGGATCAGCTCCGTATAGCCGCGCCCATCATAATACCCGATGACCATCCCCAGCGCGGTGGGGCCGCAGCCATGCCGCCAATAGTACGCCGGTACAGACAGCGTCACTTCGCTCTGGATATCCACCGGCCGGTCGGGTGTTTTTAGTTGATCCCTTGCGATCACTTCCCGCGGCAGCTCCGGTCCCAGACGGCTGTGCTCATCAGGGATGATCCCCTCCTGCGCGCGGATTACGGCTGGAAATGCGATCAGACCGATCAGGATGAGCATCAGGGGGAGGAAAGAAGCTGCTTTTTTCATTTGCAGCGGATGAATTATTAATCTCTTAGAATACTAGATTTTCAGGCGGCCTCAGTGAGGATTTTTATTAACTGCTCTTCCTTGGCTTTGCGGGCGCGGATGGCCAACGGCGCGGCCAGGTGGCGGCGCAACGTCGCCTCGCTGATCTCCGGATTGTAATACTCGCGGAATATCTCCGACACCGGGACTCGATCACCCTCGTACAATTCCCAGGTCACCATATCCCCCGTCTTGACCATTCCTTCTCCCAGCACTCGAAAGTACGCCCCCGGTCGTTCCGCCACACGGAACCGCTTGACGAAGCCAGGATCGCCCATGCGCGCAGCCAGGGTATTGCACGGAATGCGCGGCGCGGTCACCTCCAGCAGCACTCCCCCAATTTTCAAACGATCCCCAATTGCCAGGCAGGTGCATTCCAGATCCGTAATGGTCAGGTTTTCACCGAAGGTCCCTGGCCCAAGGGTATAGCCCAATGTCCTGGACCACCAGTCATAATCTGTGCTGCCATACATGTACACAGCCTGATCGGCACCGCCATGATTCCGGGTATCTGTGATTGAGTCGCCAGCCAGCCCAGCCGTTGTCACCCGCACCGGTCCACAGACCGGCAGCTTGTAAATACTGGTCTTCCCGGCCGACTTAAACATCTGAATCGTCCGCTCTTGACCAATATTGACGCTGATCAGTTGCATAAAATTACGCAATCGGCTCCTCAATCC
>CAYGZL010000077.1:0-10071 GCA_964354345.1 uncultured Anaerolineaceae bacterium
TTCACCTGGTGGAACGATCAGGTATTTTATGAAATTTTTGTCCGGTCTTTTTTCGATAGCAACGGAGATGGAATTGGTGATTTTAAAGGTATCATCCAAAAACTGGATTACCTGAACGATGGGGATCCAAAAACAACCGACGATTTAGGAATTACCGGAATCTGGCTTATGCCGATCTTCCCGTCGCCCTCTTACCACGGATATGACGTAACCGATTATTACAATGTCAATCCCGACTATGGCACCCTGGATGATTTCAAGCAGCTTGTCCAAGAAGCCCACCGACGCGGAATTAAGATCATTCTTGATATGGTGATAAACCACACTTCTAACCAACATCCCTGGTTTGTGCAATCCCAAGATCCAAAATCCCCTTATCGGGATTGGTATATCTGGTCCGCTACCCATCCGGGAAACCTTGGTCCGTGGGGGCAGACTGTGTGGCATTCTTCGCCAGCCGGTGGATATTTTTATGGCGTTTTCTGGGAGGGGATGCCAGATTTGAATTTCCAGAATCCAGCCGTGGTGACCGAAATGAATAAAGTTGCCACATTCTGGTTGAAAGATACACAAGTTGATGGTTTCAGACTGGATGGCGCACGATATTACGTTGAGCAGGGAACGCAACTGGCGGACACCAAAGACAACCATGCTTTTCTGAATCAGTATCGCACTCTGGTTAAGAGCATAAATCCTGAGGCGGTTTTGGTAGGTGAGGTGTGGACTGATACCAGCACCGTGGCAACCTACTTGAAGGGCGATCAATTAGATCTGGCATTTGACTTCAGCCTGGCTGGAGCGATGGTATCCAGCGCTAATGGCATGCAAGCCAGCCGGTCTCTGAACACTTTGCATACTTCATTAGCCTCCTTTCCATATGGACAATTCGCAACTTTCTTAACCAATCATGATCAAGAACGGGTCATGACGCAATTGCTTGGAGAAACTGGAAAAGCGAGAAATGCGGCTTCGCTCCTGTTGACCGCGCCGGGGGTGCCATTTATTTATTATGGTGAAGAGATTGGGATGCGGGGCGCCAAGCCTGATGAGAAAATCCGCACACCGATGCAATGGACCGGCGATGAAAAAGGCGGGTTTACGACCGGAACTCCCTGGGAGAGTTTGAACGATAGCTATAAAACAATGAATGTTGCCGGTGAACTCAATACGCCTGACTCGTTGTTAATCCATTATCGTAATTTGATCCAGCTCAGGAATGCACATGCGGCTCTGCGCACCGGCCTTGCCTACCGGGTGGAAGCCAGCAGCCCTTCTATATATGCGTTATTACGCACGACCAATGAAGAACGGATTTTAGTAATCATCAACCTTGGAAAGGCTCCTATAAGCGACTATACCTTGAAGCTGGTCACAGGACCTCTCAAGGACACTTACCAGCCAACATCTTTACTGAGCAAGGATCCCCTTCCAATACTGCAAGCCAATCCGCAAGGTGGGTTTGATTCCTACCAGCCTCTACCGACCTTACCAGGCAATTCAATCCTGATGATTGAATTGCCTTGAACCGATCCTTATTATGAAAGTGCATATTTCGATCAATTTTTTGGTGATAGTCCTGTTGATGGGGCTGGTCGCCTGTCGGGAGGTGCCCCCGACCGCCTCCCCCTCGCAAACACCGACCGCCAAACCTACCGCCACCCGGAGACCTTCGCCTGTACCTTCGCCAACGCCGGTGATAGTGCAGGGGACGGTGACGATCTGGCATTCCTGGGATGAGAGCTTGATGCCAGCGCTGGTACAAATCATTACTGCCTTCCAGGCGCAATACCCCGATATCCTGTTCGATGTCTTGTATATCCCTTTAGAGAATCTTCAGACGAGATATGAGATTGCTGTTCAGGAAGGGATTGGACCATCAGTCTTATTTGGGCCCGCTGCCTGGGGGATACCGCTCTATGATAAGGGTCTGGCGGCTGATCTGGTGGACCTGGTGGATGGGAATATCCAGGCGATGTTAAACCCGGCGGCAAAAGGCAATGGACAATATGGCGATACCTGGATTGGATTGCCCTACACCCTGCGGGGTGTTGTCTTGTATCGCAATTCCCAGTTGGTTCAGAAGGCGCCTGCCACCTTCGACGAGTTGGTGAACCTGGCGAAACAAATTACGCATGGGGAAATTATTGGCGCAGACCTGGAAAGGAGCTTTTTCTTTTCTGGTGGGCATTTGTTTGGCCTGGGCGGACAGTTGATCCAACCCGATGGTAATCCTGCATTCAATGATGATATTGGCCTGGTATGGATTGAGCTCCTGCGCAATTTTAGCCAGGCAGGACCAACCGAATTCCAGAGTGACCGTGATTTGGAATTATTTAAGAGCGGTCGGGTTGGTTTTATCATTGATGGCACCTGGAATATGACTGTACTCGCCGCGGCTCTTGGACCGGCCAATCTGGCAATTGATCCCTGGCCTTCCTATGAGGCTGGATATCTGGCGGGTTTTGTCCAGGCCGAGAATATATACTTGAATTCAAAGCTGCAAAGCGATCGAAAGCTGGCTGCGCAAAGTTTTATGAAATTTATGCTCTCAGACGAGGCGCAGAAGATACTGGCAGAAAATGGCATGATTCCGGCTGTCGCCGAAGTGAGTGCCCTGAAATCCCAAACTGGTGCGATGATCGAGCAAGCTATGAAAGCATTGGCTGGAGGCAGCGCTTATCCACCGCTCCCCCAAATGGCTGTTTATGGGGCGCCGCTGGATATCGCGATTAAATCGGTACTGTTAGATAAAGCTCCTCCCGGCGATGCTCTGCAGAGCGCAGCACAGGCTATCCAAAAGGCATTGGCTAATTTGGAGGCTACCTCTCCGCCAGCCCCTATCCAAACTCCCACATCGGCTGTAACTACCAAGCCGTGATCATCCTGACTCGCCAAATTTTCATCCTGATGAGGCCTTCATGACTGTTCCGTATTGGATACAAGACGCAGTTTTTTATCAAATTTTCCCCGATCGTTTTGCCAATGGCAATAAATCCAATGATCTTCAGAATGTACAACCCTGGGGTTCTCCACCAACCTATTGGGGGTTCCAGGGTGGAGATATCCGGGGAATCATTGAGCATTTTGATTATTTACTTGACTTGGGTATCAACGCCCTTTATCTCACACCGATCTTTCAATCACCTTCTGTCCATCGCTATGACACCACCAATTATTATGCGCTCGATCCGCGCTTAGGGAATTTGCAGGATTTTAAGGCGTTATTGGAGGTGGCTCACTCCAACCAGGTACGGGTGATCCTGGATGGCGTGTTTAACCATTGTTCGCGTGGTTTTTTCCCTTTTTCTGATGTTCTCGAGAATCAGGATCACTCCACCTACCGCAATTGGTTTCATATCCGCTCTTTTCCGGTGGACGCTTACGGGCAGGGGAAGGCGGAGAGTTATTTGGCCTGGTGGGGTCACCGCAGTATGCCCAAACTGAATACGAGCAATCCTGAAGTCCGGCGTTATTTGTGGGATGTCGCCCGGTACTGGATCGAACAAGGCACCGATGGATGGCGACTGGATGTACCCAATGAGATTGACGATGATTCTTTTTGGGCTGAGTTCCGGCGCGTGGTGAAATCCATTAACCGGGATGCATATCTGTTAGGTGAAATTTGGACTGCCGAACCGCGCTGGGTGGGGGAAGGTCATTTTGATGGCTTGATGAATTATCCGGTTCGAGATGCTGTGTTGGATTTCTTAAATGGCGGCTCATTGACTACCAATGGATTTGCAGATCGCGTGGAGAAATTGCTGACTTTATATGCCCGTGAAAACGCCTATGCTATGTACGTTACCTTAGGTTCCCATGATACGGAACGCATCCGTACGGCGTTAGGAGGCGAGTTAAACAAAATCAAGCTGGCCTTTGCTTTTTTGTTTGCTTATCCAGGCGCCCCGGCGATCTTTTATGGCGATGAAATTGGTTTACGTGGTGGTAAAGATCCTGAATGTCGCGGCGCATTTCCATGGAACCCGGATTCCTGGCTGGACGAGCTAAGAGCCTGGACGAAAACTTTAATTTCATATCGCAAGCGGATCCCTGCTTTACGCCGTGGGGATTACCGCCGGATGTTAGTGGATGACCGGCGGAGTTGTTATGTATTTGCGCGCTCTCTTGGCGACCAAAGCGTTTTGATAGCTATGAACGCCAGTCCGACGCAAAGGTATCTCCGGGTACCGGTAAGCGATTTGGGATGGACCGACGGTCGTATCCTGCATAATTTGTTGGGTATTGAAGAGTATCTGGTATCCGGGGATTCGCTTTCGATCAATTTACCCCCCTTTGGCAGCGCCTGGGTGACCTGAGGGAGCCGAGGAGAGGATATTTGTATCGTTGATTGATGACAGTTGGCACTATTCAAAGGTGCTTCAGAATAGGATAATATCAGGTGGATTTATATTTCTAAGGTTGTATGGAGATGAGATATGCCAGTCCGTGGCTGGATTCAGATAAATGAATTGTATTGCAAGGGTTGTGAATTATGTATCGCAGCCTGCCCGCAGAAAGTTTTAAGCCTGGACATGGATCACCTGACGCCCAAGGGGTATCATCCAGTTTTTTTGAATAAAGATGGCTGTACCGGCTGTGCAATTTGCGCGATTGTGTGCCCCGAAGCGGCTCTAACGGTCTTTCGCGAAACCCCGGTTAAAGCTGCCCCGGCAGCCGTATAGGAGGTTCAGCGTGGCTCGCCAATTACTGGAAGGGAATATTGCGATGGCTGAAGCAGCCATTTGCGCCGGCCTGGAGGCCTATTTTGGTTACCCGATCACACCCCAAACGGAGCTATTGGAACGGATGTCATTACGGATGCCCGAATTAGGACGGGCTTTCCTGCAGGCAGAGAGTGAAGTGGCGGCAATAAATATGGTGTATGGCGCTGCCTGTACCGGGAAACGAGTGATGAGCAGTTCCTCCAGTCCTGGGGTGAGTTTGATGATGGAAGGTTTATCCTATATCGCCGGAACCGAGCTTCCAGTGGTTCTAATTGATGTGGTCCGGGGTGGACCCGGCCTGGGAAATATCGCTCCATCCCAGGGCGATTATAACCAGCTTGTGCATGGCGGTGGTCATGGGGATTACCACCCGATTGTCCTGGCGCCAGCCAGTGTTCAGGAAGCTGTTGATTTAACCGTTTTGGCTTTCGACCTGGCTGAAAAATATCTTGCGATTGTCGTGGTAATGGCGGATGGAAACGTGGGCCAAATCATGGAACCAGTCGAGTTACCCCCGATGCAGCCGGTTGGGCGACCGACCCCTGATTGGGCAGTCAGCGGAGCCAAAGGTCGCCAACGCCGTATTTTGAGTTCCATCTATCTAAAACCCGAGGATGAAGAGATTGTCAACCTGCGCCTGCTGGAGCGCTGGCAATTAATCCAGGCTAACGAGGTCCGTTATAAAGAGTATTACATGGAGGATGCGGAGTTCGTCGTGGTGGGTTTCGGAACGGCTGGGCGAGTAGCATTTTCGGCTGTGCGCGCGGCGCGCGCCGAAGGTATGCGGGTTGGTTTACTGCGACCAATCACGGTCAGCCCTTATCCATCAGCTCGCATCGCTGAGCTGGTTCCCACGACGAAGGCATTTCTGGTCGTCGAAATGAATACCGGTCAAATGTTGGAAGATGTACGATTGGCGGTAGGGGGGCGGGTGCCGGTTGAGTTTTATGGTCGCCTGGGGGGTGTAGTGCCATTTCAGGATGAAATCCTAGGCGAAATTCATCGCATAAACCGTGAACCATTGACGACCGGCGCCGATCCACGGCGGGGCTGGATGGATCGGTTAAAGAAGACCACGAACAAAACATGAGGCTAGTTAAATGATGAGTGAAGCACAAGTAGTCTATAACCGACCCAGATCCTTAACTGAGACGCCTACCCATTATTGTCCAGGGTGTACTCATGGCGTGGCGCACCGGCTAATCGCAGAAGTGCTGGACGAGATGGATTTGCGCGAGCTGACCATTGGGGTAGCTCCGGTTGGGTGTGCGGTGTTTGCCTATAACTATTTCGACTGCGATTTCGTTGAGGCGGCCCATGGTCGGGCGCCCGCTATGGCGACTGGGATCAAACGCGTTCTGCCGGACAGGATTGTTTTTACCTATCAAGGCGATGGCGATCTGGCCTCGATTGGGATGGCTGAAATCATGCATGTCGCTGGTCGGGGTGAAAATATCACAGTTATTTTCATTAACAACGCCATCTACGGTATGACCGGAGGGCAAATGGCGCCTACGACACTGCCGGGTCAAAAAACTACGTCTTCTCCAACGGGGCGTGATGTTGAACTGGCTGGTTTCCCCCTCCGGATGGCCGAGGTCATAGCCAAAATGGACGGCACGAGTTATGTTGTACGGCGCAGCTTGCATGATCCCAAGAACATTCGTCTGGCTAAGAAAGCCATCCGCACCGCTTTTGAAGTACAGAAACGCGGACTGGGTTTCTCGATGGTTGAATTGCTATCCACATGCCCGACGAACTGGGGTCTATCACCGCAAGACTCGTTACGCTGGTTAGCAGAGCACATGATCCCGTTTTACCCATTAGAGGATTTTAAAGTATCCCCCGAATTAGCCGGATTGCGGTTTTAAGTTACAGGCGAGGTTGTAAAATGCAAACAGAAATCATTCTTGCCGGTTTTGGGGGTCAGGGAATCATGTTTGCCGGACAATTATTGGCGTATGCCGCCATGGATGCTGGTAGAGTAGTGACCTGGATTCCCTCTTATGGTCCGGAAATGCGCGGCGGGACTGCTAATTGTACAATAATCATCGCTGACGAGGAGATTGGCGCACCCACTGTCCGCAATCCATGTGCAACCCTGGTATTTAACCTGCCTTCGCTCGATAAATATGAACCGTTGGTGGTCCCGGGTGGGGTATTAATTGCGAATGCTTCGTTGATTAATCGTAGTTTCCAACGCACCGATTTACGGCGCGTGATGATTCCAGCCAACGAGATCGCAGAAACCTTGGGTGACCGTCGCTTGACCAACATGGTCATGGTTGGCGCGATGATCACCCAATTGCCCGTCTTGACGCTTGAGGCATTGGAGAAGGCGCTGGAGGACCACCTGCCCTCTCGCCATCGGCGCTTAATGCCGCTAAATTCGCAAGCCCTTCACCAGGGTGTTGAATTCGCGCTCAGAGAAGTGCTGGGCGTAGAATAATATATAAAAAGTGAAGCGCCTTTCTTTTATCATTGCGCGCAGCGTGGCGAGACTGGCTTTGGTTTGCGAAGTAATTTCGTGTTTCGTGACTGGTAAAGCGCACTCAGCCATTTGTTTGTTCGGTGTGGTTATAGTGGTTACATTGGTGGCATGCAGGTCAACCGCGGCACTGTTGATTACCCCCACATCATTCCCTCCAGTAGCCTCGCCTACCGTAACGATGCCAGCGACTGCAGTTCCATTGCTATCCCACACAACAACGGCTATTTATGCATCCCCAACAGTCACTCCGACCAAGGCGCAGGTGGTTGTTCCCACACAGACACTCATCTCTACCCATACTCTTACACCGATCCCAGATCCGACGGTTACGCCCACGGAAACCGCCACGCTGGTTCCGACGCGATCCTCTTCGGGTATGAATTATGGAACAGCGAATGGCGGCGGTCTGAAGATTTATTTTATCCAAACAAAAACTGGTGGGAAAATCGGCTGTGGTGATAGCGCGGTTAGCGTCGGTACAGGCATCACGCGTAGCGGAGATTTCGCGCAAGATGTCCGGGCAGCCTTGAAACGGTTATTCTCATATCGAGATAAATTTGTGTTTGGCCTGTATAACCCGCTGTATCTTTCGAATTTTGCCGTCTTGCATGCCGAATTTAATCCGGTCAATGGCGTGGCTGATATCTACCTGGCTGGAACCTATAAACCATCGGGCAATGATTGTGACAATTTGAGGGTAAAGGCGCAAGTATGGCTGACTGTGCGCCAATTTCCCGATATCCGTTTCCCAAATATTTTGTTAAATGGGCGGCCGTTTGGCGACCAGGTGTCAAATGATAAGTGAGGCACGGGCATGGATGAAATTGTGGATATACTTTTCCTTCTTAACCCTTATATATTCATTAATTCTAACTGGCTGCAGTCGAGGCACCCACTCTCTGACGCCGGATAGCATGGTAATGCCTTCGATCAGCTCATCGTTAACGGCGACTCAAGTGCTTCTGACACCGACCACAGTTCAACTGACTGGCACCCCGGCTCTCCCAGTCACGCCATCCGAACAGTTTGTGACAACGCCCACCCCTCAGGAAGCTACCCAGTCGTTTACATCAACGCCAACCCAAACCACGACGGCTACCCTTACACCTTCATTAACTGCTACCCGACCCTGGCCGACCGTTGCTGGTAATCAGGCAGTATATATCTATTTGATTCAGACGAAAACGGGTGGATCAGTGGCTTGTGGAGACAGCCTGGTGTCTTATAATACCGGCCTGCCGCGTACTGGGGATAATGCCACGGATATCACCGCGGCTTTACAACGGTTATTCGTGAAGAAACAGTATTTTGGAAAATTGTATAACCCGGTTTACCGCTCGAATATCCAGGTGGTCAGCGTACGGTTTAAATCCTATTCTGGCATCGCTGAAGTGAGGCTTGCCGGTACCTATGTCCGGTCAGGCGATCGCTGCGACGATCGACGCGTGCGCGAGCAGGTCTGGACGACCATCCGCCAGTTTCCGGGTGTAAAGGTTGTTGATATTTTGTTGAATGAGAATTTATTGGGGGATATTCTGGCAACTGGGAAATAATACAAATGACCCCACCGACCTGAGGGGGGCAGGCCGGCAGGGTCGCAATTAATATACTATATTTTCATATATTTGTATAGGTTTTCTATAAATAACTCAGACTCGTTCGCCAGGATCAAGTCTGTGCTCCAATTATTCTAAACTTTCCAGGTCTAATTTATGCGAGGTCGGGACCAGCAAGCCAAGCTGGTCTGCGCGCGCGACAGCCGCGGCGCGCGAATGAACGCCAAGCTTTATGTATGCGCCGAATAGTAAATTGCGCAGGGTGGAGCTGGTGATATGCATCCGTGTAGCCAGATCCGAGGCACCTGCATCTGGATAAGCTGCGCACAA
Source organism: uncultured Anaerolineaceae bacterium (assembly GCA_964354345.1). Lineage (GTDB taxonomy): Bacteria > Chloroflexota > Anaerolineae > Anaerolineales > UBA4823 > CAYGZL01. The sequence goes on from CAYGZL010000077.1 coordinate 9,102, forward strand.
GGAAAGCGCTTCCAATTGGCGGGGTGAAAGAGGCTGCTCGAATTCTGTGACAGGAGATTTTTTCACCAGTTGTCCCGCTTTTGGACTGAGGTAAATCCCCCGTCCGTTGGCGATGGCCCGGACAATCGTAGCCAGCTTACGCAGCGATTCCTGATCATCTTTCAGGATATAGCCGCTGGCGCCAGCCTCCATGATCACCTGGATCAGGTTACGCTGGGAATGCATTGTGATGACCAACACTGCCAGATCGGGATGAGCTTTCAATAGTTTGGGCAGGGAAGTGAGAATTGGATAGTTATTCCCATTACTACGACTGATCGGTACTTGTAGATCCAGCAATAGGATGTCCGCAGTTTCTTTTTCTAAAAAAGACTCGAGCTCTTCGCTATATAGAAATGTGGCGATGATCTGGATATCTGGGCTTTGGCCAAGGCGGAAGATATACCCCTCTACCGTCGAGAGATGATCATCCAGAATAACCACCCGAATGATCTCAGAATACTGTGTCTGGTTTGTATGGATCATAAATTTCTTTGGGGGGATTATTAATCAAAAAACATGATAACTGTCTATTCTCGAAAGTGAGGGAATAAACTATAGTCCTGGTTGTCTAGACAAACTTTGTCTAGACAATAGCTGGACCTTTGTTGGTCTGTCGTGAGGTGGTCGTAAGGGGAGATGGCCACCTCGTTATTTTAACTAAAACGCTTATTCTGGCAGTCCAACAAGGAATCAGAATAAGCGTTGCCAGTCGGGGCGAGAGGATTTGAACCTCCGACCTCTTGCACCCCATGCAAGCGCGCTAGCCGGTCTGCGCCACGCCCCGATTAAGCGTGGCAGATTATAGCGCGGAGTGGTGGTTCTGGCAACCCTGAATTCATATTCTGAAGATTATATATTGTCCCCGCATCCGGCTTTACAGAAAAGAATCCGCGCAGCGCAGATAATGACTAAAAAAGGCGCTGGTGGA
>CAYGZL010000078.1:0-4056 GCA_964354345.1 uncultured Anaerolineaceae bacterium
TTCTCTGGTCCGGAAGGTTCGTAGCCAAGCACCACGGTTCGGCTTCCCCAATTTTCCAGTGCACAAGCAAGTTCACCGGATAAATCTTGGTCTGCGTCAGCCATCCCTTCCCCAACCACACACTCTGGCCAGGCTTTTCTACCCAACTCCCAAAATCACGCCACACTGGTTGCTCAGAAAGACAAACGTGCGTTCGACCTTTTTGGCGCAAAATGTAATCCCAATGCCATCCTTCCAACTGCTGCAGCACTTCCACCGCTCCAAATTCGCAGTCACCTACCAACAAAATGGCGATTCCTCTGGGCAGAAGGCTTCTAACATATGCCAACAAAGCCAATTGAGCCTCAGGTGTGCTGTACCCTTTAATATGCTTGACCCATGTCCAGGTAATCGGAATAGCGCGTTTCCGGTAAGCCAGTCAGCAATTGATGAGCAAAACCAACTTTAGTTCCATCCACAATCAGCCGGATCTATTGAAGATGACTGGCTTGACTTGCCAACCAGCTACGTGCAATCGGCTCATACCAATTACGTGCATTAACCGCTGGTTTTGCCAGCAATCGTCTCAGGCGTTGTATGAAACCGAGCAACTTTGCCTTCTCAGGGATCTTCCCTGCAATCCGGCTCAAGTACACCGAACGGCTTTAGTGAATTCCGACGATCAGCCAGGCAAAATTCCTGATGCGTGTTTTCCTTTCTGTCGGTTGCAGTTGATGAATTCGCATATTCCAAGTATGATAGAGATTGTTGATCGGCATACTGCCTCCTGTTTTTGGTGTTGCACATTTCAGGAGTACACTTATCGTGCCGATCAACCCTTTTTCCGAAAGTGTATGGTGGCTAGATATACTTCATAATTCGTGATTAATTAACATAAGTTGGACAAGCTGACAGCTTGTCCTGCAGAGGGAAAATGCCGCTAGAGATTGGACAGCTCATCCAGGAACGCTATCAAATCGAAGAGATCCTCGGGCAGGGGGGCTTCGGATGCGTCTACCGGGCGACCGATCAGCGCCTGGAGCGCACAGTCGTACTTAAAGAAAGCCTGGTAGCGACGGAGCTGGCGGCGCGCCAGTTCGATAACGAAGCGAAAATGCTGGCCAGGCTGGGACACCACCCGCATTTAACCGCGATCTACGATTTTTTCAGCTTGCCTGTCCGGCTGGTGAGCGGTCCAGGCTACTACCTGGTGATGGAGTATATTGCCGGCCAAAACCTGGCCGACCTGCTCGAACAGAACAACGGGCCGTTCCCCATCGCGCAGGCGTTGGACTGGATCGACCAGGTGCTGGAGGCGCTGGTGTTCCTGCACAGCCGCACGCCGCCAGTGATCCACCGCGACATCAAGCCGGACAACATCAAGATCCATCCGGAGCGGGGGGCAGTGCTGGTTGATTTCGGCATCGCCAAGGTGTACGATCCCGGACAGGGCACGCTGACCGCCCTGCGGGCGTACACACCTGGCTATGCCCCTTACGAGCAGTGTGTGCAGGGCAGGACCGACCAGCGCACGGACATTTACTCGGTGGGAGCGACGCTGTATGCCTTGTTGACTGGTGCGAAACCGGAGGACAGCACCGAACGCGTCGAAGAGGATAAATTGAAAACGCCGCGCACGCTCAACCCGGCCGTTGATCCGGCGCTGGACGCAATGGTGATGAAAGCGACGGCGCTGTTTGCCAGACAACGCTATCAGACAGTTGCTGAGTTGCGCGTTGACCTGCAGGATTGCCGCGAGAAGAAGCCAGTTCTTGCGGTGCGTCCGACAATAATTCCTGTTGTAAAGGAAGAACCTGCCCTGCGAGACAGTAGTTCCGATGCCCAACGAATTGATACTCCCCTGGTTGGTGTGATCTTATCCAGTGTGAACGAGCTACGCATCACGCTCGCGCCTGGAGTGGAGATGACATTCATGCGCGTGCCGGCCGGTAAGTTCATAATGGGCTGTAATACAGGTGCAGCCGACGAAAAACCTGAGCATGTGGTGGAGCTGGCTGAATACTGGATGGGTAAGTATCCAGTGACCCAGGCGCAGTACCAGTGCTATATCCAGGCCAATCCGCACTATCGGTTACCCAACGCGTCTGCAGAAAAGGCGCGGCTCTACAACTGGGATACAAATGAACGACGACCACCGAAAGGAAAAGCCGACCATCCGGTGGTGTTGGTCAGTTGGGAGGATGCGCAGGCGTTCTGCCAGTGGGCGGTGAAGCAAACCGGTCATGCAATCCGGCTGCCCACGGAAGCCGAGTGGGAGAAGGCGGCGCGCGGAACGGATAAGCGGTTTTATCCCTGGGGAGTAGAACCACCAGATGCTCAGCAGTGCAATTTTGATGGGATTGTTGGCGGTACTACACCAGCAGGTTTATCCAGCCCCTTGGGTGACAGCCCGAATGGCTGCGCCGATATGGCAGGGAATGTGTGGGAGTGGGTGGTGGATTGGTATGGTGAAGCCTATTATAAAACATACACCTGGGATAACTCGCCTGCCAATCCGACGGGACCGAAGAAAGGCATGTACCGTGTGTTGCGCGGTGGGAGCTGGCACGATCCGTCTACCTGTGTGCGTGCTGCGTACCGGAGCAACTACGCAGCCGAGAATCGTTACGACAATATCGGCTTTCGCTGCGCCTTGTCTCCAGGTAAGTGAATTTCTGGTCTATTGATTTCTGGATTTCTGATCGTTTGTTGATCGTCGATCAGTCGTTGCATGCAACGCCAGCCGCCGTCAGTCTTTAATTATCTACAGGATATTAATTGCTGATAGAATCCTTCTTTGAAAAAATCAGTCCAAGTTTCTTCAACCTTGATGTTATTGCTCCGGATTTACGTCGGTGATTGGTTGCGATTTGCTTTATTGACATTCCTGACTGGTATTCTTCTTTGAGTTTTGTATCTTCGTCTATAGTCCAACTTTTGTAAGCTCTTGGATAATTGATTCGGGCTTTAATAATGTATTCAGGATCCTTTATTACTTCTATTGATTCGACCTTTTGTTTAGTTATTTGCTGCTTAACAACTTCGATGACGAGTGGAATCTCTGTTTCAATCTCACCTTGGAAAGGTGAATTGCTGAAGGTCCAATACCCGTCGGGATTGCGCTCTTGGAAATGATGAGGGTAGCTACTTAATTTCTCAAGCTCAAGAAATCCTGTGTGAGGATAGTCATCCCAACCAAACAGGCGCTTATCTCCTGGATAGGGTAGCGAAAGATCAATGAAAGCATAAGAATAACTGTGTGAACCAGGATCAAAATGGATGTCGAGAAAACGTGAAGGATCAATGTTTGCTCGTATCTTTCCACCTTGAAGCTTTATTGCCGAAAATATGCCGCACTCGCGCAAAATACCCAAAACCAATGCGTGCCAGATCATTATACATTCTCCAGGAAACCAGTGAGTTGGCTGAGTTCCTGGCGCAGGGAACGCCACTCGAGCAGGTCAACGTATAAAGTATGATCATTCGGTGAGACCCCATGAGTTTTTACTTGATATTCCAACATTTCTATTGATTGATATTGGGTACAGAGTTGAGCAATTCGCTGGCGCAATTCGGCGATACGAGCCGTAGCTGTCTCGGTGATGCCGCGTTGAACAATTTCATCTTCGCTTACTGGTAACAGCAGCCGGATGCGACTGAGTAATTCCAGAGTATATGGGGTGAGAGTCATTTCAAGCTTCCTTCCTATCCGCAAACAACCTGGAGATATATTTCTTAAGGAGTAGATTGTTAGCCCAACAGTTACTTAGTCAGACAATTATGCACGACTCATCCTGATAATTTTAACACATTCGAAGTCAAGAAGTATGCAATTTCGCAGGGTGATCCTTTCTGCGGTAAAATTTATTCCAGGAATTAATCCGAATCATAACTAATCATCTGACAAGCTGACAGCTTGTCCTGCAGAGGGAAAATGCCGCTAGAGATTGGACAGCTCATCCAGGAACGTTATCAAATCGAAGAGATCCTCGGGCAAGGGGGCTTCGGGTGCGTCTACCGGGCGACCGATCAGCGCCTGGAGCGCACGGTCGTACTCAAAGAAAGCCTGGTAGCGAC
>CAYGZL010000079.1:0-3596 GCA_964354345.1 uncultured Anaerolineaceae bacterium
CGCGCTGGTGCTGCCCTCGGTCATCTGCGCCTGGTTGAGCAGCTCAGGCAACGCTGTGGCAGTCACATCGAAGCCAAAGGTCTTCACCACTGCCTGGGGTCCCACAACCAGGTCCACCGTGCCATCCGGGATTTTACCTGTGCCGTTATAATAATATGTAGCCCCGAGCGTTCCATCGGAGTTCTCCGCGCCTACCGTGGCAGTCGGCGTGCCAGTGGGCAAGCCACCGGATGGGTAGGCGAACCAGATATTGTCGGTGCCATCCTCAATCCAGATCTGGAAGGTTGCGGTATTGGCGGTGTCATCTACGGGGGCATTCTCCCAGGAGAGGACAGTGTGGGTGACGCCGTTGTAATCGACCAATACGGCGTAGATATTCCCACCACTGGTGAAGTTCAAATCGTTCCACCAGGGCGCCAGCAGGTTGTCCGGGTGGCTGGTCGAAGGCACCTGCCCGTTCGTCTCGCCGGCGCAGGCGGGTGGAACCGTACCTGCTTGCAACGTACCATTCAGGGAGACAATCACTTCGGTGTAGGTCGATCCGAACCACACCAGATTAAGCCCGCTCAGGATGAAACAGCCTGTATCTTTATTCAAAGAAGATAGATCTATGGGGGGCACGCCCAGACCGCCCATGCTGATGTATCCGCTGCGCGTCTCCTCGCTGATCACAAAGGGACTCGCCGCCACTGTGCCATTCCAGGTCAGTTTATCGGCTCCCACGGTCAGGCTGAACCCGGAGGGGGTGGTGGCTGATCCGGCGACGTAGGCAGCGTTGACCGGGAAGGGATCGGTCAGTGCATAAGTCTTGGACGCCATACTCTTGTGAGTCAGGTTGATCGTGTAATGCAGGTTGCTGTTGAGCGACACCTGGCTCAGGGATGCGGTCTTCTCCAGGCGAGCCGCGTCATTACTGCCATTGGCATACGCCGCCACCGGCAGGTGCAGGGTGGGCAGGTTCGTGTCGTTGGGGGTTAACGTAACCATCCCAAACACCCAGGTGTCAGGCGTTGCCCGGCGCACATCGGCATTAATCGTCAAAGCCTGCGTGCCCCCGCCAGGGATGCCGAAGGAGGCAGGCGAGACCGTCAAATTTAAGCCGGTACCAGCGGTAGGATCAACAGCAGCCGAAACTGTCCAGGTGACGCTGGCGCCCTGCGTGCTGCGGAAGGTGCGCGACCAGGCGCAGGTCTGGTAGCAGGCGCCCTTGCCCAGGCTGGGCAGGTTGAGCGTGCTGGGATCTCCGCCGGTGGCAGGATTGGCCGCGTCATATTTGGCGCGCGTTTCGTTCATAACCAGGCCAGTCTTGGAGGCGCGCGTCAGGTCAACCCGTCCGGAGCCCATATCGAACGGCGTGGGCGGTGCGCCGAGATCGTAATCCTGCATCGACTGTATAGCAGTCATCTGCAGCGCGGATTGGATTTCGTCCGGCGTCCAGGTGGGGTGCAGGGCGGTCAGCAATGCCCCTGAGCCTGCGCCGTGTGGGCTGGCCATCGAAGTGCCCTCGTAGAAAGTCCACTCCGGCGGGCTGGGATCGCCAATCCCGATCGCCGCCAGGACATCTTTGCCGGGGCCGCTGATATTGGGTTTGATCATGTCCGGGATCGCCCGGTCTGGTCCACGCGAGCTGAAATTGGCCAGGATGTCCGCCCAGGCGGTGTTCGTTTCGAACAGCGTACCCCGGATCGTACCTTGATGCGACGCGCCGCCATCCGCCACCCAGGTTTTCAGCTTGACCCCATCGGTGTAGGTGATATGCACCGCCGGCAGATAATGATCGTCGCTGACCAGCGCATCGCCTTCGTTGACTGTGTTGGCCAGAACGAAGCCGCCTGCGCCGCCCGCCTTCACGTTGGAGCCTTTATCGACGCGGGCATTTGTGCCTCGATCACAAATCACAATCTGCCCGCTGAATGTACCGGCCGGGAACGGATTCAGGCATAGCGCATCGCCGTAATTGCCCGCATACACAATCTGTGCCGGGCCGTAACCGGAAGTGAAGCTCACTCCGACCAGATCGGCTGGCGGCGGGGTTGTACCACCGGTCAGGTTGATCAAGGCGTTCGTCACCTTCCGGTTGGCAGTCGCTGCCCCATTCGACATCAGCCAGGGAGCGTCACCAGGATTGCCGGTGGTGGCGGGCGACGGGCCGCGGTTGCCGGCTGAGGTGGAGACAAAAATCCCGGCATCGCGGGCGTTCAGGAAGCTGAGCGTGTCAGCGTCGTTCCAGGCGTCGGAGGGCGCGGCGCTGCCGATCGAATAGTTGACCACATCAACCCCATCGATCGTCACCTGGTCAATCGCCTTGACCAGCGCATCCATAGAGCAGCTTTCGGAAAGGCAGGCACGGTACATCACCAGGTTGGCGTGCGGCGCGATGCCCGAGATTTGCCGGTCCACCGTGATGGTGTTGCCAATCAGATGGGCGGTGGTAACATTGCCCCCGGCAGTGCTGGCGGTGTGTGAGCCATGCCCGGTTCCATCCAGGGCGTCATTGCCCGCTGTCGTGGCGAAATCCCAGGCGCCGATCAGCTTGTCATTGCAATGGAAGGCCGCGTTGTAGCCTGGGTTAAGCGGATCGCACACTCCCACGTAGACGCCCGCGCCCCATTTATTCGTATGGTCGTAGCCATCCCCGCCCACATCAGCAAACGATGGGTTGGAAGGGTTGATCCCACTGTCAATCACGCCGATAATGATGCCCTCGCCCTTGGTGCCGGGCAGACCACCGGTGTTCGAGCCATCCCACAATCCGGGCGCGCCGATCCACTGCGGTGTGGCATCCGTCTCAAGGTAGCGCAGATAGTTGCGCTGTACGAAGGCTACTTCGGGCATCTGGCGCGCCTCGCTGGCCTCGGCGACGGTCAGGAACAGCGCCAGACCATTGGTGGCCGCGTAATACCGGAACTTCACCTGCACCACACGACCGAGTGAACTCTCGAGTTTAGCCAGGAATTCAGCTTGCCTGGCCAGCAGGTAATCCTGGTACGCCAGGCTGGCCGCGCTCTTCGCATCCAGCTTGCGCTCGCCGCGCGCTGCCGGGTTGGTGGCTTCCAGACCGGCGATCCCGCCGCGGTAGGACGCCAGCGGGCGATCCCGCAGGCGCACCAGGTAGATTGCCTGGGCATCCAGCGGCACCGCCTGGAGCGGCTCGATCAGGCGCACCGTCGCCTGGCTCGCCGCCGCACTCTCGGGGGGTTCGCTAGGCCCCGCCTGCACCAGGATCAGTCCATTTGCCCATGAAGACAGGATCACCAACCCGACCACCAGGATGGCGCACACTCGAAAGATAATTGTACGCATAAGCCCTCCCCGGGAAAAGCACTGACTCATATTTTCCTTAAGTATAGCTTATTTTTAAGGTTGGATATTAGAAATTCGTATCTTCGTGTTTCAAATTCTGAACACCTGGCGCTCTTAGCGGGCTTAGCGGTTCAAAAGAGGTCAGATATTACAACTAAATCCTCTTCCCCACGATCCTGGTGAAACCAAGGTTGCGACCGGCGTCGGTCTCCAGCATGGCGGCTTCCTTCGGATCATAGAGTAAACCAGCCTCCGAGGAGATTTGTAACCAGAGCAGCCACTGCTTCCAGCCC
>CAYGZL010000080.1:0-10069 GCA_964354345.1 uncultured Anaerolineaceae bacterium
ACGACCTGAACCGGTGGATGCCTCTGGTCAAATGGTTCCTGGCGATACCGCACTACATTGTCCTGAGTTTCCTGGCGATCGGAGTGGTATTTACCGTGATCATCGCCTGGTTCGGCATTCTGTTGGACGGTCAGTATCCGCCCTCCCTGTTCAGTTATGTGGTCGGCGTCATGCGCTGGGGTCTACGGGTTAACGCTTACGCATTCCTGCTGGTGACCGATCACTACCCTCCCTTCACCCTGGGCTAGAGACTACCGGCTACGCAACGGTTGACAGGCGCGTCGCCAGCGATAATAAAATCGCCTTAAGTACAACTGCTCAAAAATCACATATTCTGATGAACGGTGCGTTTACCGACTGGCGTTTCCGTTATTCCACTTCCTGCAAGGCGCGTTCCAGCAGGTCGCTTACGCCAGGTTTGCCAAGGGAGGTGTCTCCGTACACTTTCTGCGCCAGTATGTGCATTCTTGCTTTCTCCCGGTGTCTTGGCTTCTATGCGTTGAAATTATTAACGCCAAGGCGCAGAGACGCAAAGGGAATCATCAAAAACCTTTTGCGCCTTCGCGTCTTTGGTTAAGAATCTCCGGAAAATTTGTGGATCAATGCCTTATCTTCCGCGCTCACGCCGAACAGGACATCGTCTATCTCCGAATATTTTATCACCGCTCAAAATTTGTTTTACTCCCCTCCGCCTGGCGCGATCCTCACTCTGGCAGGACCGTTCTGGTTATTTTGATGACGATTCCAGAGGCCGTGGGATCAGGACAGCGCACATACTCGGTGGTCACGCCATCGCGATCAATCACCTTCTCGTAGGGTGTCCCCTGATATTTCCAGGGAAATGTCACACCTGACTGGAGGGCGCGGATCATTCCAGTCAGGCTATCCAGCAACCACGGACAGATTTTCCCAAGATCCTCTGGATAGCGGAATTTATCCCTGCACTGCTTATCCTAAAAGGCGCTTGCGAACGGCAACTAAATCTTCCGGACTGGCTCCGCCCTCCCCGAGGTAGCTGTCTATATCCAGCCCATCCAGCGCACCGAGGATAGCATCTCGAACAGAAGAATGCGCACCCCTCAGAAGCTGCTCGCGAAACGGATCGGGGCTCAGCTCATAGTCCGCCACAATCTCCTCGAGCGTAACACCGGCGAGGGCGAGCAGGAGCAGCGCAACCATGCCGGTGCGATCATGTCCGCGAATGCAATGGAAGAGAACGCCGCCGGGTTGCGCCTGTGCGATGGCGGAAACAACGGTCGCGTGCCGCTCCGGCCAGCGGTGCAGCGCATCTTTATAATAGAGCGGGGTGCCCCAAAGATTGGAGACCACCCACTTCTGCACGAATTCGGTATCCGAAATGTCTTCGATCGCTGCCTGAACCGTTGCGATATCCGGATAGCGGGACGTAAAGCTGAGCTCGTCCTCCACCATGCCCTCCGTGCGCAGCGTAACGATCGTGCGGATGCCGTAGGCATAGAGCGCTGCCCATCCTGCCTCGCTGAGCCTGGCTGGAGTATCCGAACGAACGATGGCTCCCCAACGAGTCATCCGACCATCGCCGGTTCTTAACCCACCGAGATCGCGAACGTTGGTGCATCCCTCCCAAAGAAGAACTCGTTTATTCATCAATCTATATCTGTGATAGAAAGTGCATTGATTATTTGAGTGGTCCAGTCACCTGGCTACTACTCCTGGCTTGCCCACTTTACTGTGGGAACCACCCATTCCCTCAGCGGCGCATAGAGTATGCCATGCCCTGTGCCTATCTGAAGAATAATTTCGGCATATCGGGTAAGCCGCTGTCCCTCAGACATGGCAAACAGATCTTCGCACGAGCCTGCATACTCGTCGGACGAGTCGGATATCGCAAGGACATTGCCAGAAAGCAGTACACCTTGCTGCACCAACTCGGTCGTTGTGGTTGCATTGCATGCGCCCAGGAGCACATAGTTCGCTTCCGGTTCCGCCAGAAGATCGGAGATGACCATGGCGATGGCAGCACCCTTCGAGGCACCAACGATGGTGATCGAGCCAGATGGCACCCCAGAGTCGAGCAGGACTTCCACCTGAGCCACAACCCTGCGGGCGTACGCTTCCGCATCAGCATCTTTTGCCCTCTGCTCGCTGATAACGTCGAAGCCGTAGTTCTGGAGCGTTTCGAGGATCTCGATATACCTGTACTGGCCATATTCAGGACTTATCGCCGGAAGACCCTGGTCCTCGATGATCTTTCCATGCAGGTAGAACAGATATCGAACCTTAGGATCGATGTTGGTCGGGAATGCGAAGCTCGAAAGACCAGGGGTCAGGGTGGGAGGCAGGGTCGGGGTGGGCGTCTCGCGGGGAGGGAGAGGCACCGTAACCGTTGCTTTTTCTGGGATCCCCGCCGTTGGGCTGGGGGGTGCGCCGGTGGAAGGCGCGCAGGCAGCTAACAGCAGCGCCAGGAACAGACTAAGCTCGAGCGAACTATAGGTCGGGATCGGTTTCATTTCATATCATCTCCTACCACGGCGACCTATGCCAAAATTATCACCTGGGCATGTTTAGCCATAAACCCAACAGGGACGCCCATCCAACAAGGTGACGACCACCTGCCGCTCCAAACCGGCGGTTTCGAACAGGGCTGCCTGATGGGTTGCCCCTGGAGGGGTCTCCTGCTGGCTGATCGTGAACAGGATGCGGTCGAAAGCCCACTCCGTTTGCAACCAGTGGCGCAGGGTGGCTAACAGATGCTGATCGAGATGGCTGGCCAGCTCAGAGGTGCGCACCCAGAATCGGACGTCAGCAGGACATTCAACCTGCGGAAAGAATGGAGCCACCTCCAGATCGAGGGGTAGGAGATAGACACACCCCAGGCAACGGGTGCCTGGCGGATTGAGCACGGTAAATGTAAACGCCTCCCGCTCGAGATGCTTGCGCTCATGATATTCCAGGTCGGCCAGATTCTGCGTCAGGGTGAAATCGTCGGAGGGCCATTCACTCTGGCTCCAATGGCGCAAAAGGACCGCGCTGGACATGACCGCCTCGTAATCGAGGGCGACGTCGCTCGCCCGGAGGGGGCGGAGCCACAGGCGGTCGGTGCGCTTTTCGGATGGCACTGGCAGGTGAGGGGGATAAAAAACCATCGCCTCTTGCTCCATTATGTCGGGTGTTGGCTGCTGGTTGACGTCGGGCAGGATTTCCTGGGTCAGTTCCCTGCAGATCTGATCGTACTACCAGGGAGGCTTTTTGGCAACCACATATCAAAAGCTGAGCCACCTGCCGCTATCTACCTGGATGGCCAGCCGATCTCCGTCCAGCTCCATCCCACAGCCCGGATCGTATTCGGCGTATTCCCCCCACCACAAGCGGGCATAGGCGCATAGCCTGCTTCCATTACCTCAAACCCCACCGACCGGCAGGCTGCCTCCGTTTCCCGGACTGTTGCAAAACAATCCACCCACGCCAGTGGTCCTTGAGTCACCAGTGGAGCGAATGATCTCCCGACAATCGCTTGGCTGATGCCGATGATTGGAGAGCTCAATGGACTCATGACCAGGTATCCGGTCGGCATGAAGAGCAATGAGTGGCTGAAGCTCCCCCAGCGGAAGGGTCACCTGCTCAATGGCTCTGGCGACTCAATAAGTGATTGATCCCACAGTAAAAAACAACTACACAGGATAGCTCTCACATACGGGTGTCAGTATGGCTTGCAGTTGTGGACAATGTTGATATACAAGCATTCTGATCAGTAGGACGTCCACCTGCAGATCGCTCCTGGCGATCTCCTGGCCGACTGCCTGGGCAACTTCAGCAGTCGAGCCGGCCATGGTTGCATACGTAACAAGGATTCTACCCATCGCCGCGCCTCCTGAGATGAAAGATACTGGTTTCAAAAGTCGTCAGGCGCGGGTTGACCGCGCTGACGGTATATCCGGCCTGCTTGAATCTGCGGTAAGCCGCGTTGCAGCCGGTCTCGCGTTGATCCGAAACGCCGACGACGGCGATCTTATTCTGAGCTAAAAAATCTTTCACGAGGGGAACGATTTTAGACATGGCGGCTCCTTACTTGACGTCTCTTCACTCGTACTGGAAGAAAATTTTATCGTGAACCAGCCGATAAATTGGTCAAGGTGTTGGTTGCCCTGGTCAACTGCATCGTCTTCGTCCTGATCATTTGGACGGTGTCGCTTGTGGCGGCGGCATATTGGACTTACAACACGCGCGATTTATCCATATAGCGTCGTTCGAACGAAACAGGGCGTTATAAGCAACTGAAACTCACTGTATTCCTTATGGACCGCGAACCATCGTCGTTCATGATTATTCATCATGGCTCGAAGCGGACTTCTACGGTCATACCCCAGCGCAGGCGCGGATCGCTCTCATCCAGCTTGATGCGCACAGTGTAGGTTACATCGCCGGCCCGGTTACTGGCTATCTGGGAGATCGATTCCACCCGTCCGTGCAGGGTTAAGTCAGCCAGTGCATCGGGGATAATGCGCACATCCTGGCCTTCAGCAACCTTAACCACTTCCTTCTCGGCCAGGTCGGTCGTATCAACATACCATTGTGAGACAACCGCCAATATAATCACGGGTTGCCCGGGGATGGCTGTCTCTCCGGTCTTAATATCCACCTTCAGGATGCTTCCCGCGAAGGGCGCGGTGAGTGAGGCGCGCTCGAGCGCCATCTGGGCTGCCGCCACCTGCGCTTTGGCATTCTCGAGGCGCTTCTCTAGCTGGGTCCTGACATCCGGATCAGGTCCGGAAAGAGCGGCGGTCGCCTGGCGTTGAGCGTCGTCAAGGCGCGTCTGTGCCAGAGTCACATTTGCCTGAGCCAGGTTAAGCTGGTTCACCAGCAGATCCCGTGTATACACGGCGTCGTTGTAAGCCTTTTGGGCGTCCTTCAGGTTCTGATCGGCGGTTTTATAGACCGGATTGTCCTTGGCAAAATCTTTCACCTTATCGGAATCAGCCTGGCGATCCTTAAGCGTCTTTTCGGTGTCTAACACTTTCTGCCGGGCATCGTCAACCTGCGTCTGATACTCCCGGGTGTCCAGATTGGACAGCGCCTGTTGCGCCTGGATCAGATCACGCTGCGCCTGCAGCGCCGCGGCCGCCTTCTGGTTGGTGATCAAGGGACTGTTCTTCTGCAGGTCAGCTAAAGCCTGCTCGGCGTTGAACAGCTCGAAGTTGGCGCCGCTCAGCGCGGCTTGCAGGGCGGCGATATCGCCGATTCTGGCCAGGACATCCCCCTGAGCCACCTGATCGCCCACTTTTACATTAACCTCGCTGACCTGCCCGCCCAGCATGAACGCCAGATTGGAGGACTCTTGCGGGGCGATGATCCCCTCCGCGGTAATAAAAGACACAACAGTCACGGCCGGCTGGGCGGTGGGGGTTGTGGTATCGCCCGTTTTTACCTGTGTACACCCGGCAAAGCCGAGCACCATCAACCCTGCCACGCTGGCAAGGATTAGAAATATCGTCAGGAGTCTCTTTTTCATCGTAAAGTCCTTAAAAAATTACTTACTCGTAAGCCAATACTTCCCGTATCGTCAGCCGGGATGCGCTGCGGGCAGGAATCACGCTGGCCAGGGTGGAGAGCAAGGTCACCACTCCCAGCCATAATAGGATGCCCGTATACGTGAATGTAAAGGCGACTGGCGCCCCAAACAGTGCCAGGTTAATGCCATTTGAAAGAGCGGTGCTGATCGGGAAGGCCAGCAGCACACCAAAGGCCCAGCTTAACAGTCCAATCAGCAATCCTTCCACCATCACCAGGCGCGTCAGAATGCGGTTGTTAGCGCCAATTGAGCGCATGATGCCAATCTCACGCGTCCGCTCCAGGACATTCATCGAGAGTGTCCCGGTCAGGCCAATGCTGCCCACCAGGGCGATCATCACCGCCATGATCATTAAAAATCCGCTCAGGATCGTCAGTCCGTCGGAGGTAGTGGCGGTCAAGGTCAGTCCAGATTCAACTTCGGTCACCCGGAAGCCATTCGCCTCCAGGAGGGCCTGGATGCGCACGCCCAACGCTTTCTGCTGGGCATTGGTCAGGCCGGAGCGGTCGGCAGTGACGCGGAAGGTGTTGGCTTTATTCTCCTGGTGAATCAGGCTGGATAGCGTTTCATAGGTGGAATAGGCCAGGTAACCGCTGCTGCGCCCGGCCATCTGGAAGAACCCCACCACGATTAAGTCGGTCGTCTGGTTGAAAATTTTGGCGCGCAATATACTGCCCACTTGCAGATCGGGGAACTGCTCCCGAAAACGCTCGTTGACCGCGATTTCATTAGGGAATTGTGATTCCGCCAGACCGGGGACAGCGTTCGTATTGCCCACCCAGCGCCCTTCCAATAAGATCGGTTCGACCAGTAGGCTGCCAGCCGGCGGACCGAGCAGGGCAAAGCGCTCCCCATCCGAGCCATCCGGCAGCACCAGTTGAGCCCCAGCCAGCGCCCAGCCCTCGACGGCTTTGACGCCTGGAGCGGTTTTGATGATATTTTCCACTTCAGTCTTGCGTTGGTAGCCATCCAGAGTCAAATTTACATCGGACAGGAAGTAGCGCCCGATGCGATTGATATAACTGGTCATCGAGCCACGCACATTGAAAGTGGCGATGAAGATCGCCCCACCCAGGGTGAGTGTGACCAACGTCAGCGCCAGCCGCCCTTTGCGCCGGAAGGTGTTGCGCAGTGAGATCAGCAGCGGTCGGGAAAGGCGCCCCAGCAACGTAGAAAAGGTGTTTCGTTTGCGGTTCTCCGGGCGGCGGATGGCAGCCGGGCTGGCCTGGCTAACGCCGCTGAAGGCTTCGACGGGCGAGATACGCGTCCCGTGTAAGATGGGGTAAAGGGCAGCCAACTGCGGCACCACCAGGGCGATGCCCAACTGGATCAGGATGGCTAACGGAACAGCCCGGTAGCCTTGCAGGGTTAGATTCACCTGCCCGGCCAGGACGCCCAGCAAGAGATAGGCTGAACGGCTGGCCACCGGGATGGCGATCGCCAGCGCGATCAGGGAGTAGATCAGGATCAGCATCAGGTAGATGGCGATGATCTGCCCCCTCCGGGCGCCGATGGTTTTCATGATCCCGATTTGCTGCACCTGCTGGTTGAGTAAGGCCGAAAGCGTGTTGGTGATTAAAAAAGCGCTCAAGAACATCACCAGGCCGCCCAGCAAGATCAGCACGCTGGCGATGGCCTGCACGTAAACTTCGTTGGGGTGGCTGTTTGTGGGGCGTACAGCAAAACTGTACACCGCCACGCCATCTTTTTTGACATAATCGCTGATCCGCTGCGCCAGGGTTTGCAGACTGGCGCGGTCTGCGTCCACCTGGGTAGCGCGCACCAGCAGACGATTCATCTTCTGGGGTTGCTCCAGCCAGGGTAACGTCTCGAGGGTGATGTACGCCTGAGTTGGCGCCAGGAAGAAACCGCCGCCTTCGCTGTATGCTCCGATCGTGAGATCATGCACCGTCCCCACCAATGGCATCTGGCGCAGCCGGTTGGAGGTTAGCTTGATCGTCGCTGACTGTCCCAGGGTATGCTTCAGGCTGGCGAACTTGTAGATATCGACCACCATCTGGCGGTTTAGGGGTGGGTAAACACCCTGCTGTATCGTCACCCGGTTCAGGTTAAGCTGACCCAGGTCGTGAACGGCATGGAAACTGATTGCCACCCATTCGCCGTCGCCGGTTTGAATTTGGGCGCTGAAGTCGCGTTGACCCATCGTCTCCGCCACACCCTCCAGCTTGGCCACCTGTTTCACCAGGTCGCCGTCGAAATCCGAAAGCGAGAGCTCAATATTGGCCGGGTTCGTGCTGGCATAGCTTGCGGGCATGTCGGCAGTGAGGATCACATACATGCTGGTGATCAAACCTACCGCAAACAAGCCGATGGTGATCGAAGCGATCACCAACATTGAGCGGGTTTTGTTGCTCCACAGGTCAGAAAATACTTTACGCCAGCGGGGTCTCATCGTTTTAGATATCTTTCCCGGTAGCGCTCCCGGTATCCGGCGGCGCGCTCTTCGGCCTGGCTGGTCAGGGTGATCTCCACCGAGTGCGATTCTTCCAGTAAACGTCCCAGCGTCTCTGGCGATAGCCATAACAGACTGGCGGGACCGGCAGGGGCGACGCGTAGATTAACCGCCGGGATTGGGCAGGCCGCGGCTTCCAAGGCGCTGAAATAGTGACCGGGTGTGAGCGTCTCCAGCACATGCTGCCGGCCATCTCGGCTGGTATGGAACACTTCCAGGCAACCGGCGGAAACGATGTACAGCCCTGCGCCGCCCTTTGGATCGCTGCGCGGAGGGGTAGGACTCTGCGCAGTGAACAGCAGCTCGCCGGGTTGAACCTGGCGCCCAACAGCCAGTTGGCTGATTTTTAGCAAAACGGAATGTGGCAAGGGATCCAGCGCCTGGGCGACCTGCTCATCAATCACCTGGCCGTCGGAGATCAGTACCCGTCGTCCGGCGCGCGCCGCCAGGGCGCTGTCATGGGTGACGATGATTACTGTCTTGCCCTGGGCCACCAGCCCATCAAAGAGCTCCAGAATGCGGGCAGCCGTGCGTGAGTCGAGATTGCCGGTCGGTTCATCGGCGACGATCAAGGGCGGGTCATTGGCCAGGGCGCGGGCAATCGCCGCCATCTGCTGCTGCCCGCCTGAAAGCGCCGGCGGGAGCTTGTCCGCCGCGTCTTGCAGGCCAACCAGCTCCAGCAGTTGCAGGGCGCGCGTCGGGCGTTCGCTCGGGGTGTACTGGTTGCAAAAATCCATCGGCAGCATCGTGTTTTCCAACACACTCAGCATGGGCAGGAGTTGGAAGAATTGGAAGACAATCCCCAGGTTGCGTCCGCGCCAATCAGCCAGGGCGCTTTCTTTCAAGTTGTGCACCTCCACCCCGGCCACCTGGACCATGCCGGAGCTGGGATGGTCGATGCCGGTCATCATATTGATCAGGGTGCTCTTCCCGCTGCCCGATTTGCCCATGATGCTGGCGTACTCGCCCTGTCCGAAGCATAAATTGACATTCTTTAAAGCCTGGAAATCACCCGCGCTGGTCTTAAAGACCTTATTCACGCCAGTGATTTGGATGATAGAGCAGGAGGGGGATGAAATTTCGTTGGTCGACATACTAATTGATGGAGAACTGGGCTTGATCGCTAAACTGTCCATCCGCCAGCCAGAGAATGCGGGAATAGCGCCGTGCAAAGCTGGGATCGTGGCTGACCATCAAAATGGTATGTCCCTGGCGAGTCAACGCCTCGAAGATTTCGAAGATTGTCTCGGCTGTCTGCGAGTCTAACCGGCCAGTCGGCTCATCCGCGACAATCAGGGGTGGGTCGTTGGCCAGGGCGCGGGCAATCGCCACACGCTGCTGCTGCCCACCGGAGATCGCCCCCGGCAGTTTATCGGCGTGCTCTGCCAGTTCCACGGCTTGCAGCAATTGGTGTGCTTTTTGCCGCGAGCGCCGGCGTTGGTACTCGTTGCTGAAATCCATCGGCAGGAGAATATTATCCAGCAGGCTCAGGTTCGGCATCAGTTGGAAGCTTTGAAAGACCACCCCCAGGGTCTGCCCACGCCAGGCAGCGGCCTGGTTTTCATTGAGCCGGTGGACCGCGGTATCGCCGACCCAGATTTCACCCGCAGTCAGGTGGTCGATGGCCGTCACCAGGTTGACCAGGGTGGTTTTCCCGGCGCCAGACTTGCCCAGGATGCCGATGAACTCGCCGGCGTGGATGTCGCTATCAATGCCTTTTAACGCCTGAAAATCGCCAGCCGCGGTCTTGTAGGTCTTGACTACCTGGCGCAGACGAATGAACGGCTGTTCTGGCTGTGAGCCGCCAATATGCGGAATTATGGAGCGTCTAAACATTCTTATAACACAATAAAAAAGGCTCGATCCTGCGGTCGCTTGCCACCGCCAGCGGAGCCTTCGAAATATCAATCTTCACCAATAGGAACCCGAAGAGGTTCCGGAAATCCGCGGGATTTATCCCGAGTGCTCAATTATACACAAATCAATTGATAAGGAGATAGAGGGAGGGTGAGAAAATGAGCAGAGGTTTTAATGTGATGAGGATAGCT
>CAYGZL010000081.1:0-3278 GCA_964354345.1 uncultured Anaerolineaceae bacterium
CCTGGAACTTTCGCTGCATGGATGATCGTTCAGCCACTTTCTTAGGCCAGGGTCCACGTCAAATCGTGCATTGGGAGCACTGGTCTTGTCCCGATGCAGAAACTTACCTGACGGGGATTGATTTTTATCAGCATCCTCGCCAGTGCCGGTTACGCCTGCGGGAGAAATACCCACAACTCAATCTTTCCCTCTCCGCCAGCGACGATCCATTGCTGCGTCCGCGCTTGGAATTGACTGGTCAGTCCGCCGATCATACCACCCACCAGGTGCGCTGGGGCAGCGGTGAAACCGAATCGTTTGTGCATGGGGAGGGCTATTTCCATACGCCTGAAGATGTTTTCGCCTATTCACCCCTGGAACACGCCGACCTGCGGAACTATAAGCATGTGGTCAATAATTGGGATTTTTCCTCATCAGAGACGATTTACCAGGCGCTGCGTAAAGATTATCCAGCGCAATGGGGCGACCAACCGCCGGAGGGCGTTTGTTCCGAGGTGAATTTTTATAACACCACCTTCATGTGGCCTTTATTGACCTTCGGGTGGGAGCTTTTCCTACAATGCTGTCTTGACCCGCGCTTTGAACGCGTGATGGATGAGTTCGCTGAGATCAATCGCCGCGTCTTCCGCGCCTTTGCTCGCCTGCCCATCCAGTTTGCTATCTGTCATGATGACATTGTCATGACCCGTGGACCGGTGTGCAGCCCACGCTGGATGCACAAGTATGTCTTTCCTCGATACGAGGAATATTGGAGCATCTTGAGATCCGCCGGTAAACAGGCGGTGTTCATGTCAGACGGCTGTATGGATGTCTTCGCCGATGATGTCATGGCGTGCGGCGCGCAGGGCATTATCAGCGAGCCTTATACGAATTATAAGTCCCTCGCCCGGCGGTATAAGGATATCTTCCTGGCCGGCGAGGGCGATAATCGAGTCCTGATGCGCAACGATCCATCCGAAATTCGCGCCATGGTCCTGGCGATGGCCGAAACCGGGCGAATGTCACGTGGCTATATGATGTGCATTGGCAATCACATCCCTTGGAACATCCCGCCCCAGGCGATCCAGCGTTACCTGGATTTATCTACTGAGCTGGCCGTTCGGGAGCTGTAAGTCGATCGCTCAGGTGGCTGATTTCTGCTCGCATCGCCAGCTTCCCCAACCAACCGCTGGGGATACCCGTTTCCCCGTAGTATGCGCCGGCCAGTTGTCCGCACACCGCCGCGGTGGTATCCGCGTCGTCGCCCAGGTTTACGGCTTTTAAGATCGCGCTCTCGAAATCATCCGTCATCCAAAAAGACCACAAGGCGGCCTCCAGGCTCTTCACCACGTAGCCGCTTCCTTGAATTCTGTGCTCATCCAGAGTGCGGTATTCACCCCGCGCCAGGCTCTGCAGCGCAGGCGTCGTCAGCTCATGCGGTAAGGTATCAAACAGGGCGGTTTCTTTATCGCTGCCGGACAGCAACCGGTAGAGGATGTCCCCCAGCAACTGGCAGGCTTCCAGGCATTCAGTTGCCCCGTGGGTGGTGCGCGAGCTTTCTCCGCAGTAGAACCAGATTTTCTCCCGGTCGGGATAGAAGAATAGCACCACCGGCGCCAGGCGCATGATCGAGCCGTTACCTGCGGAATAGGCTTCCGTCGCACCACTGAAGGGTTCGCCGGTTTTTCGAAAGCGAGTCAACGCCCGGTAGGTGGTACTGCCAATATCGAAGCATCGTCCGTTGCTACTCATATAGCCGGTTTCATACCAGCGGCAGTAGCGCTCCAACTGATCGTGCGGGTCGAAACCTCCGGTTTCCACCAGGCTGGTAGCCAGGCACAGCGCCAGGGAGGTATCATCCGTCCACTCACCTGGCTTTAGATCGAAAGGTCCGCCGCCGGTCATGCCAATGACAGGGGGGAAGCTGCCACGCGGCTCAAACTCGACTGCTGTACCGACCGCGTCACCGGTTGCCAGACCCAGTAAACAACCGCGGAATTTATCGTGAATATTGTTCATGGTGCTTTGCGCATAGATGATAAATGGTTCAAGCTTAATCCTGAACCGGTGAGTCAGGTTGGATCTCCTGGCGGTTTTCTTCGATGTTCATAATCACCGGAATGAAGAATGCGACGACTGTGACCACCAGGCAAGAGATACCCCCAAATATATACCAGGCGCGCGTTCCAAGGTGATCGGCTACCGGACCGGCGACTAACAGGCTGATTGGCATCATCGCCGCTGCGCCCGCTCCAATCAATGAGAATATCCGCCCCTGGATTTCTGGTGCAACCGAGGTTTGAAAGATTGCTATTAAAGGTCCATTAGCCAGCACCTGTGCAAATCCCATCAGAAAATAAGCTCCCAATAGCAGGTAAAACCCCTGTGACGGGATCACTCCGATAAAAAAGACCCCCAACCCAATACCGATGATCCCGAACAGGCAGGTGATGATCTTTCTGCGAAAACCTCCCCAGGCGCCCAGGATTAATCCACCCACAATCGTCCCGATCCCGAGGGCAGTCTCCACCCAGGCCAACTCCAGGGCGCCTTTGCCGAAGACTTTATTGACTACCAGTGGGGTGAGTGAACTGGATGGCACCAACAGGAAGTTAAGCAGCATCGCCAACAGGATCACCCCTGACAATCCTGGCCATTTGATCATGTAGGCAAAACCTTCCCGCAGATCGTGCCAATAAGTGGTCGCCTGGGTTATGTCAGCATCCGCTGTGCGCGGCGGTTGCGGGATGGGAATGAAGAGCAAGGGAATCACTGCCATCGCAGCGGTGATAATGTCGATTGCCAAAACTTGTTCGGTCGGCAGGACGCTGATCAGCAAAGCGCCCAGGGGAGGGGAAAAGATACTGATCAGACCTTGCAGGAGCTGGTTAAACCCCCCCAGGCGAGCGAGGAAATCTTTCGGCACCATCAGTGAAGTCGAGGCGCTCATTGCTGGAAAATGGAAGGAGCTTCCCAGTGAACGGATGAACAGAATGGCGTATACCTGCCAGACCTGGACTTTACCCGTGGCAAACAGGTAGATCAAAACCACTGTCGCCAGGGCGATGCCCGTATCCGCGATGATCATGATCAGGCGGCGGTTCCAACGGTCAACCAGCGCACCGACGAAGGGACCGAGCACAATCTGAGGCAGCAGCCCTACCAGGGAGGCCGTCGCCAGCACGGTGGCAGAGCCGGTTTGGCGCGTCATCCACCAGACCAGGGCGAATTGCACCAGGGATGAGCCAACCAAAGAGAAGGCCTGGCCGGTCCAGATGGTGAAAAAGCGCGCCGCCCAA
>CAYGZL010000082.1:0-3948 GCA_964354345.1 uncultured Anaerolineaceae bacterium
AAAACTGCATGAACGACCACAGCTCCTTGCGCCGATTTAACCCCCTCCGGTACCAGGCCTTCGCCAGCATCTCAGCCGCCAGCGCACATAGCTCATGCTGTCCAAAGTAGTCCGCAATGGCATAACCACATGCGGCGTACCTCTGGAACTCCAACCAATCCGTCTCACTTGCCTGGAACAGCCGGATCTTCTCAGCTTCGATGTCCTGGGCGTGTTCGAGCGCGGCTTGCGCGCAGGCCAGCTCGAGCAATTCGGGATGTTGCTTGAGGTAACTCGCTGCTTCTTGTGGATCGAGAGCGCCGCACAGATCCATGAGCGATGAAAACTGGATCAGCTATTTGCGCCGGTGCAGCAGCCATCTCACCAAAGCAAAAACGACACCCCCCAGAATTCCTATCGCTGCCGCCTGGCGAGTGGACATTAACACCGTGGTGCCCTCGTCCAACTCAACCCCCCCACCCGCGATCAGCAGCCCCACCTTACAGTCCTCGAGGCGCGCCTTCCCGCCTACCGACAGGATCCCCGCCACGCTATCCTCGAGCGTCAGGTCATGTCCGATCGCCCCACTGAGCAGGAGGCTGTCCTCGGCCGTTGCATCACGCCCGACCGCGATGCCGCATACCAGACTATCGGATACACTGGCGTCTTGATTGGCTTTTACACCCGCCGCGACCCGGTCTTCCACCTGGACAACCTCAGCCTCAGGTACCTCAGGCACGGTTTCCGGTGCAGTCTCAGGTGATTGTTCTTCCGTCGAAGGGGTCAGTTCTATGTTATCCATCTTTTCTCCTTAATTAATATTGATCTAATTATAGCCATTTAATTCCTCTCACCCCTATGGCACCCGGCCATAAAGAATTTATCTGGACATTCTCCTTGGTGTCTTCGTGGTTAAATATTCTCCCAGGTATCTTGGTGGTAATATCTTCTCCCAGGTATCTTGGTAGTAATATCTTCTCCCAGGTATCTTGGTGGTTTATTATTTTCCTTGGTGCCTTGGTGCCTTGGTGGTTAAATATTCTCCCAGGTATCTTGGTGGTAATATCTTCTCCCAGGTATCTTGGTGGTTTATTATTTTCCTTGGTGCCTTTGTGCCTTGGTGGTTAAATATTTCTCCACCTCGAAGACACCGAGCCACAAAGAATTTATCTGGATATTCTTCTTGGTGCCTTTGTGCCTTGGTGGTTAAATATTCTTCCATGTGCCTTGGTGGTCGAATATTTCTCCACCTCCAAAACACCAGGTCACAAAGAAATTATAAATTTCTCCTTGGTGCCTTTGTGCCTTGGTGGTTAAATATTCTCCCATGTGCCCTGGTGGTTGAATATTTCTCCACCTCCAAAACACCAGGTCACAAAGAAATTATATATATTCTTCTTGGTGCCTTTGTGCCTTGGTGGTTAAATATTCCTCACTCTTAACGCCGCCTCCTTCTTAACGACCATACCACCACAGCCCCAGCCATCACTGTCGCGCCAGCCAGGATGAGCAAATCCAACCCAACAGCGCCCAGCGAGGTCTGCTTCCCCAGGCTCAGACCGAGGGCATGTGACATATAGCCGGTCGGGATAAAGCGAGAAAACATCATGACCGCTGCCGGTGGCTGCGGGGGCAAGTTGAACATCGCCGGAACCAGCAGGGCCAACATCACCAGGCTGCTCCAGGTGTTCACCTGGGTGATCGTGCTGAACAACGCACCCATCAACAGCCCCACCATCACCAGGAACAGACTTCCCAGAATGATCACCAGCAGCGTCACCCCCGGACTGCCAGCGAATCCCTGGTTAAGAGCCAACAGCAGCAAAGCGACCATCAGGGAAAAAATGAAGCCAACCAACGCTTTACCAATCACCAGATCAACCTCACTCGCCGGAGCAGTCAGGATCGCCTGCAGGGTGCCTTTTTCCTTTTCCTCCACCAGGATGGTCGGTACAACGAATGTCCCCACCATGGTCAACCCCATCACCAGCAGCATGATCAGGAAGAAGCTTGCCAGATCAAAGGTGACCGGCTCCGCGGTTTTACCTGATCCACTGACATCCACGGCTGTCAGCTTCACTGGCAGTTCCTGGTTGGCCAGCGCGTGCAAGGTTTCCTCAATGAATATACGAAATGCAGACAATTCGCCCGTGGCGCGATCTCCGTTGAAGTATACAACTAACTCTGGCGTTTTCCCGCTTGCGACAGCCGTATCAAAACCCGCGGTCAACGCCAGGCCGCCCAGTGCGCCCTCCTTCACGCGTGGTTCGACCGCCTCCGCCGTCGCGGCTCTGTGGAGGATGTACGTTTTATTCTGCGCGATCAATTCCACCAGGCGCGACTGGCCAGCATCGAAAATCACGATCTCCTGCGCCTTCGCGTTTGGCATGATGAAGCTGAATAACAGCGACATACCGAGCGGCAGGATCAACGCGAACAGAATGTAGGCATTCTTGAAAGCGTCGAGTAAATCTTTTTTAGCGATAGCCAGGATAATTCGTGGATGCATCCGGCGCCTCCTACATCAGCTTTCGACCAGCCAGCTTGATAAAAATATCTTCCAGGGTGGCTTCTTCCGAATGGATCGTCAGCACCTGACCCTGCGTCATCCACTCGCTCAGGCGCTGCGCATCCGCTGCCTGGTCGAGTGATAGATCCATTTCACTCTCGTTTCCCCCTTCCCCGCGGAATATGACTTTGACCCTGCGCTGCCCGTAAGTAATTTTGAGCTGTCGGGGAGTATCCAGAGCCACGATGCGCCCTTCATTAAGAAACGCCACCCGGTGGCAGAGTTGATCCGCCTCTTCCATGTAATGCGTGGTCAGGAATATTGAGACGCCTGCCTGGCTTAACCCGGCGATCATCTGGCGGATCTCCCGCGCCGCGCCCGGATCCAGTCCGCGCGTGGGCTCATCCAGGAAGAGCACCCGCGGATGGTTCAGCAGCGAACGGGCAATCAGCAGGCGCTGCTTCATGCCATTTGAATATGCCTTCACCTTGTCCTTGGCGCGGTCCTGCAAACTGACCTGCGTTAAGAGCTCTTCCACGCGTTGCTTCGGCGCACCATACAGCTCAGCGAAGAATGCCAGGTTCTCCCGCCCGCTCATGCGCTCATACAGGTTTTGTTGTTCGAAAACCAGGCCGATGAGCGGTTTTACTAAGTGCGCCTGCGTGGCGCAGTCATAGCCAGCCACGCGCGCCGACCCGGCGCTGGGTAGCAGCTGACCGGTCAGGATGCGGATGGTTGTGGTCTTGCCTGCCCCGTTTGGCCCCAGAAAACCGAACACTTCCCCGGTTTCGACCTGGAAGGTGATCCCATCTACGGCTGTCCGGCCGTCGAAGGTGCGTCGTAAATTCGTTGCTTCAATCATGTACATCGGAAAGCCTCCCATTGATCGTCTCTGGGATGAACCCGTCCATCATATCTTAATAATTTGTTATTAGCAATCCATCACCTTAATTAAACCTTTCAACCTTAGCGCAGAGTCGCCATGGTACAAAGCCGCACGGTGTTTTATTCATCTACCTGTCATCTATTTCGTGTAAACTTAATCGTGCTGTACATATCTAATACCTTACCCGAATCCAATCCAACCTGCTAACCTTCCAACCTTTAAACTTTCCAACTTTTTATACTTTCAACCTTCAACCATGATTATCAAAAAAGCCTCATTTCGAAAAATCATCTCTCTCCTCCTGGCGATCACCCTGCTGGCTGTTTTGCTGCCCTCCACGGCGCTGGCTCAAAAAGTCACCGAGCCCAGGCGCGTGATCCCCACCCTGGAAGCGGACAAGCAATACATTTACAGCGCCTGGCTGCAAGAGGGCCGGCTATGGATTTACCTTAAGGACTTCCAGGCCAATCACGTCTTGCTGCTTAAAGCGCGCGACGGCTACCGGGGCGTCGGTCCCTGGTACCAGCTCGAAAAACTCCGCATCAGCAAGCAAACCACCTTCTTGAAGGGTTAC
>CAYGZL010000083.1:0-26707 GCA_964354345.1 uncultured Anaerolineaceae bacterium
GCTTCCACCTGCGTGCGTTCAAAGCCAAAAACCACCAACAGGATCGTGGCAAGCGCCAGGCTGGCCAGGAAAACCAGCGTCATCAATGTCAACTTGGCGGACAGGCGAGAGAATGGAGCCAGCATGGCTTGTTAATTGATCCGATAACTATTTTCTACCTGGCGTGGGCAGGGTTGATTGTACCGGGTAGATGAAGCAACAAGAAGTAAACCCAGATCAGTCATCAACTTGGATTTTATCACACTCAAGGAATCACCTTTGTTTGTTCGATGCGAGAAAACAATGATCCAGTGCAGTATGATCTAGCGCCTTATGAAATCATCGCTCTACGCGGCTTTTACCAGAGTCCTTCTATCCTGATTTAGTGTTATCATAACCAGCAATCAATAAGCCGACGACCTTATTCGATCCAGACCTGGAGCCCCCATGCCACCCATCCTGCCCCACCGACCAAGCTACCATTTCATCCCCCCCGCTAACTGGATGAACGATCCCAACGGGCTGATTTACTGGAATGGACTGTATCATTTATATTATCAACATAATCCACTGGCAGCTAAATTTGGCGTGATGCATTGGGGGCATGCTACCAGCAGGGATCTGGTGCACTGGGAACACCAGCCCATCGCCCTCTCGCCCACACCCGACGGCCCCGATGCGGAAGGGTGCTGGTCAGGCTGTGCGGTACCCCTGCCCGATCGTCCGGTCTTCTTATACACAGGTTTTACTCGCCAGGCGCAGGTCGCGTGCCTGGCCTACGCAGAGGGCGAGTCATTGAACCGCCTGGTCAAATATGCTAAAAATCCGGTCATCGCCGCACCGCCCACGGGTCTCAAGGTGGAGGGTTTTCGGGATCATACATTGTGGAAAGAGGGCGACATCTGGCTGATGGGCATCGGCTCGGGGATTACTGGAGCGGGTGGTGTAATCTTTATCTATCGTTCACAAAACCTGACCGAATGGGAATACCTGGGTACCCTTACCGACGGAACCGAACGCCAGCGTTTTCCCCTCTATTCAGGCTCGATGTGGGAATGCCCTGGCTTCTTTAAACTCAATAACCAATGGATTTTAATGATCTCGGTATGCGATCCTTATCATCCCTGGCACACGGCTGCTTTTGTAGGTAGTTATGCTAATCACCACTTTACGCCGGACTCTTTCGAAAAGGTGGACTATGGCAACCACACCTTCTATGCTCCCCAAACGATGGAAGACCAGCAAGGCCGGCGCTTGATGTGGGGCTGGATCATGGAAGGGCGACCAGTTGCCCAACAGGTGGAGGCGGGCTGGTCGGGTGTGATGGCGTTACCGCGCCAGTTGTCGCTCAGCAAAGAGGGCTATTTGCTCAGCGAGTTCATCCCTGAATTGGGATTGATCCGCCGCACCGGTACTCACCTGGAAAATTGGGAGCTGGAACCTACCAACGATTTTGACCTGGGCGAATATAGCGGTCGCAGCCTCGAGCTACAAATTGAGCTAAAAGCAGTCGATTCCGGACAATTCATCCTCGGCCTGCTGCGCTCACCGGATGGGCAGGAGGAGACGCGCCTGGTGGTAGATTGGACCGATCGGCGCATCCTGCTCGATCGGCAGGACTCCAGCCTGGACGAACAGGTGGAGCGCGATGAGCGGGTTGCCCCCCTGCCACCCACACCCAGAGGCACACTCCGCCTGCATCTGTACCTGGACCACTCCGTGTTGGAAGTGATTGCCAATCGTCGTAGCGCACTGACCAGCCGTGCCTATCCCACACGATCCGATAGCGTGGGCATGCGGATTGCGGCCCGCGGCCATAAAATGAGCGTTAATGTGTTGGATATCTGGCGTTTGAATGGGATATGGTGATCACAAGAAGAGGATATCACCTTTGATGTTGTTGGAAGCCGTAAAAAATAATTACTTCATATTCCCACAGCGTCGAATTGCCTCAATCAATGCCCCCACCCCGCTACGCTTTTCGACAAAAGCCGCCGCGCCAGCCGCCAGGGAACGGGCGCGGGTTTGAGCATCGTCGTGCAAGCTGAGCACCACAACGGCGATGCCTGGCGCTTTTTCATGTAGCATTCTTGTCGCGGCGATGCCATCCAGGATTGGCATCACCACATCCATAACCACCACGCAAGGATGCAACTCGAGCGCCTTACAGACTGCTGTCTGTCCGTCTCCGGCTTCACCGATCACCCGTAAATCCGACTCGAGTGCCAGACGCATCCTCAATCCCCGGCGAACCTGGGGTTGGTCATCCACAATAAGAACATTGATCACATCTGCAGGTATCCTTGCCCAACTTAGCTAACCCCCGTTATAATTCACTTACTTAACCGCCGCATCCCCAGGAGGAACACACTTATTCTCCTACTTTCGTAGGAGAGCAGCCGGGTTCTCCAACCAGGAGTTGAGCATGACCATCCGAGTATTAATCGTCGACGATCATAGCGTGGTTCGCCAGGGACTGCGTATGTTCTTAAGGCTCGATTCTGAGATCGAAGTGGTAGGTGAGGCTGGCGATGGCGCAGCAGCCCTCGTTCTTGCGCGCCAGCTCAAACCCGATGTGGTGCTGATGGATCTGATCATGCCGGTTATGGATGGAATCGCGGCCACGCAAGCCATCCGCAAAGAGTTGCCAGAAGTCGAAGTGCTGGCACTAACGAGCGTTCTGGAAGATGCTTCGGTTGTTGGCGCGGTACGGGCGGGGGCGATCGGTTATTTACTCAAGGACACCCAGGCGGATGAGCTGTGCCGGGCGATCCGCGCGGCAGCCAATGGGCAGGTGCAGCTCTCCCCGCAGGCCGCGGCCAGGTTAATGCGCGAGGTGCGCGCTCCCGACAGCCCGGAAAGGTTAACTGAGCGCGAAACTGAGGTGTTGCGTTTGGTAGCGCTAGGCAAGGCGAACAAAGAAATTGCTTTAGCCTTGCACATCAGTGAAACAACTGTCAAGACGCATGTCAGCAGCATCCTGGCCAAGCTGGGTGTACCCAGCCGTACCCAGGCTGCCCTTTATGCCGTAAAAATTGGTCTGGTCTCTATTAGCCAGACTTAAGCCCGTTCTACCTCTTCCACCTCAGCGTACCAGCGCAAGCGGGTGCCCAGGCGGGCACGCGCTCGCCAACGTACACCTTTACGCGCCTGGCTTAATGCCTGGCGCAAGGCATTGAGACGCTGCTGAACGAGCAAGCGATCGGCCTGACTCAAGGTAAGTTCATCCCCATGAAGCGCTTGCTCCACTTTAGACAATGTCAGGCAGGTGGTGGTATATAAGCCCCAATCCCGGGCGCACAACCAGGCTATGCGAGTAGAGTTGATCGCCTGATCGCTGCCAGCGATTACCTCGTTATCGAGCAATAATGCGACCAAATCCACGATATCTTTGTGGTTCAGCTCGATGATCTGAGTTTTCGAAAGGAACAGCTCCGCCAGCGGTACCGTGAGGGGATCAACGTGCAGGCGGTTTTTTAGGGGCAGTCGATGGCACATCTCGAAATCGCCGATGAACACATCAATCCGGAGCCCATCATGCCGGTGGTAGTAAATTTGGCGCCGTTCGCCGTTGAGTAAATTGAAGGTCTTTTCGGGCAGGTAACCATTTGTTTCGAAAAACTTGCCCAGGCGTTGTTGCTCACCCCTACGGATCACGAAATCGATATCAGGATAGGCGCGGCGCAAACCGAAATGGTCAGCGTGCGGGCTGTGCGCCATCACTGCCAGGCCGCCGATCAGGCGCAGGTGGATTCCCTGCGCCTGCGCGGCGCTCAATAAACGGCGTACTTCTTCGAGGCTGGCGATTAGATGTTCCACTGGGTAAGACGCTTAGAGATGCTTCCCTATATTTAGCATGACCGGGTTACTCAACTGGGATTTCCTTGTGAACCTTGTCAATATCAATACCCTGACGTTTGCGATAAGCCCGAAAGACAAGGTAAATCACCAATGCCAGCAGGTAGTTAGCCAGCAAGTAAATCAAAGAGTTGGTGTTCGTCAGGCCGATACCGTATAGTTTTTGTGGATCGAAAAGCCAGAAGACCAACAGAAAAACCAGGAAGGCACCAAAAATCACCCCGGCGACGGTAATTAATGGAATGCCCAGGATGCGGTATTTAGCGATGGGTGAGGCCTGGTAGAGGTCTTTCTTTACGTAGGGTAGTAATATCGCGGCGACAGTTGTACCCAGGTAGGTGACGGCTATTACCAGGGTGGAATCGAGCGTCAAGGATTTGAAGCCGGCAATATTCCAGGCGAACAATGCTGAAACCACCAGGGAGGGGATCACCATCAGGATCAATGCGTAGATCGGCGTGCGGGTACGTCCATCCACCTCGGCGACGCGCTCAGGCAGCAAGCGATCGAAAGCCGCAGCAAAGATAACGCGTGTTGAGCTCAGAAAAACTGTTCCCGACCAACCGAACCACCACAGGCTCATCAAAGCAATCACCAGGAACTGCACCACGCGGTTAGAGGTCATGAAGACTGCCAACAACGCCGGGTACGGCCAGACTGGCAATGGCGCGGCTTGATCGGTGTATCCCCAGGCGGAGTTCCACCAGGCGCCGTTGGCTTTGGTGTAAAAATCCCAGGTGATGGTCTTATTAATCCCCGCCAGGAGCAGGATTCCCAAGGCAGCGGTGATCACCAATGCCAGCGCCATACCCCAGAAGTTACGCTTAAAGTCAGTCGCTCCACGAACTTCACCGTACAGGGTGGCGCCCCAATTTGGCCACAGGTTAAAAAACACGATGAAGGGCATCGCCAGAAAGATGGCCGATAAGCCACCACCCACCAGAGGCAAGACCGCCCCGGCATCTTCACCGGCTTTAACAGTTGCGGCATAAACGCCCGACGGCGCCCCAAACATAGCTGTAGCCTCGCGCTCCAGCCCGGCCTGGAATGAGGCGGGGTTGCCAAAGAACAAGAACAGGCACACCAGCAACAGTCCGAGCATGCCGCCCCAGAAGCACACTTTCTGGATCCGGGCGTACCAACGCATACCAATGGCTATGTAGCCAGTCACCAGAGCGCACAAAATGACCGCAGCCAGGAACAAGCCTGCCGGCTGCTGAGCGAACCATAAGGCGGCATCTTTGGCGCCCAGGATACCCAGCAAGGGGGTGATGACAATCTGGCGCAGCATGTCGCCGTATAACGGCACCCACAGCCAGAGGATGAACCACCAACCAGTCACCGCCAGAACAAAACCAATCCCACCGCCGAGGATCCGGCTCTGCCAGACATAATCGCCACCTGAACGAGGCATCACCGCCACCAAACAGGCATAGACAATAACTTCAAATAAGATAAAGGCTGTGCTGATGAGTAAGGTGGTCAGCAAGCCACCCTGTAAGAAGTACATCTGGCTAAAAATGTACAATCCCAGGGTAATCAGGTTGATCGAAAATAAAGCATAAACGAAGGCGTCAAAGACCGACCAGGATCGCACCAGGCCGGTCGCTTTACGGACAAATAAACCTGGACTATCCGATGTTCCCATGCTGATTTCTCCTTTGTTTATCCGGTGGTCAATACATAATTTTTGACTTTATCTTTACCCAATTGGATCAGCGCGCCAAGCAGGCTTCCCTGCTCGTACATGCTGCCAGGGTTTATACACAAGGTATGTCCCAGACGAATTGTCGCCCGACTCTCGTGGATGTGACCGTGCAGTCCGAGCAAGGGCTGGTGCTTTTCGATCAAGGCTCGCACAGCCCGGCTGCCAACTGGATGGGTGGCATTCCCGGCATACCGTGGGCGTAGTTTTCCATCCAGCTCAGGCGCTTCATCGAGTAGAGAGCCATAGGGTGGTACATGCATATTGAAGATGCTGGTACGAGGATTTTTTAAATTGGCGATCATCCGATCGAAACGCTGCCACAGCCCTTCTTCAGGTTCCTCTCGGTAGGTATGCCAGGGAGTAGGATTGCTCCATCCGGAACTGATCATCTCATGTTGATCCGCGCCGTCCGTGGGAATGGTGATCACCTGACCTTCGACCAGTTGGATCATTTGGGATTGGCGGATGATTTCATCCACTTCCACCATATCATCGTTACCTGGACAGACACAGCAAAACAACCCTGAACCTTTGAGACGTTCATCAGCGTAAGCGATCCAGCGCTCCAGGGTTGCCAGGGCTTCATTGACAAAGAGGGTATGGACGCGTTGTGGATTGGCGTTCAACTCGGCGACTTCGTCTGGATTTGTCCGGTAGGGGTAATAGCCGCGGCTTTTAATTCGCTTGACCATCGCAGCGACTTCAACCTCGCCAGTCAAGGTGTAATTATGCTCCAATAAAGTGGTTTTATATATCTCACCTCCCTGGTGGACGATTGGTACAATCGCTTTGCCAGTCATATCCCCGCCCAGGATAAGCACATCCGCGCCATAAAATTTTCCAGCGTTGATAAATTTCTGCCAACAGAGGTCAGAGCCGTGAATGTCAGTGGCGAAGTAGATCGTTGTCAATTAAGGAATATCCTGCGGGAAATATTGGTTGCCTGTCCTGTCTCCAACCGCTTTTCGTGAAAAATTTTCACATCGATTATAGCATTCTTCTGTAGCTATAACCCCACGAGCTACTCAAGGTTATTTATAACCTCTCTAGCTCATGTTCTAAACGTGCTGCATAGCGCGCCATCAACAGCCCAGTCACAGGACCCGGAATGCCCGGTCCGATTGATAACTCATTAATCGCAACCACTGGCAAGACGCCTCGACTGACACTGGTGATAAAGGCTTCCTGGAATAATCCCAGCTCCGCCAGACGGATAGTACCCAGGTGCAACGGTAAGCCCGCCAATAAGACTTCATCTAACACCAGGGCGCGAGTGATTCCAATCAGGATGCCGGAACCAGCTGTCCATATGATTCCATCGCGAATGGCGAAAAAGTTACTGCTCAGGCCCTCAAGGATATTCCCCTGTGGGTCAACCAATAAGGCTTCGTTGCTCTCCGCTGGCAAACAGTTGCGTAGGGTGGCTGTACGTTGTATGAAATCGGTAAGTTTTGCCTGGGGATTGCGCCGTGACAAATTAACCGTAGTAACACGAACGCCCTGGCGATAGGCAGCCGGAGGCGGTGTATGTAAAACCTCGACCGCGACGAATACCGCGCCGGGTTGCTGTTGTAAATCGAGGGTTATCCGAAAGCGAGCATCGCCTTCTGGGCCGAGGTCGCGCAAGGCCTGGCGCATCGCTCGCCGGATATCGTTCGCTTCGATCGGCACCGGGCAATTCGCAAGGCGCGCAGACTCTTCCAGGCGGTGCAAGTGGTCACCCAGGCGCAACACATGCGCTCCCTGGTACGTACGCAGGGTGGTGTATGCGCCCCCTGGCAGACGCCGGGTAACCTCATCCAGGTAGGTTGGGGGTGGAACCAGCAGGATCTGTTCCATTTCCGGCTCATATCCGGGTAAATTTAGCTTCCAGATAACCATCTATCCTGGTCTACTCCTCCGTTGTGATCATCACGAGGAATCAACCATCACCTTGCCCGGTAGGGTGGCAGCGGATACAGTTATTCAAGTTGGTAATGCCCTCTTCACGGTGTTTCGACACAATTTGACCCTGGTTATGGCAGGTGTAGCAAGTGTAAGTACGCAGTGTCGTTGGATGGCATGCATGGCAGGTGTTGGCTCCTCCGTGGGAGATAGGGAAAGGATGCGCGCCGGTAAAGCTGGCTGGAGACCAGGCGCTGGTATTATGGCAAGTCTCACATACCGTCCCAAATAATCCCTGGTGGTAAGCTGGTTCGGAGTGACAGCTTACGCAAACCGTCGATAAACCCGCGAAAACAATCGCCCCAGTCGAACCTGGCTTGTGACAGGCATTACAATCGACCTTCAGGTGGGCGCCAGTCAAAGGAAAGGCGGACTTGGAATGGTCGAAAGTCGCCTGCGTCCAATCCACTGGACTATGGCAGGCGCCGCAGTCCTGACCGAACTGTCCCTGGTGGTGATCGTCCTTGGCGTGACAGGCGTAACAAGTCTGAGGTGTGCCTGTATAAATAACCTTGCCATCCGATCCAGGACCATGACACTGGTTACATGGCACACTGGCGTGCTTACCCGACAATGGGAAAAGCGCTTTGGAATGGTCAAACGTCGCCCCACTCCAGCCAGCAGGTTGATGACAACTACCACAATTCTTACCCAGGTTGCCGGTGTGAATATCGTCTTTGGTATGGCAACCGAGGCAATCCGGAGAGGCGCTGGAGAAGTCGGCCAGTTTTAGAGCCCCCTGGTGGCACTGTTCACAACGCGCCAGGCTATGTTTGCCAACCAAAGTAAAGTTAAATTTCGAGTGATCAAATGGTTTACCAAAACGGTCCACCCCATCGTGACAATCAAAACAAGCATTACCATAAGCGGATTGATGGCTGGTCATAAAAGCAATGTCCAGCCTGGTATGACAAGTAATGCAGACCTGTTGATCTACTTTCCGATAATCACCGTTATGGCAATCCGAACAGGAAAAAGCTGATCCATCCTGGCGTCTTTGGTGACCTTGTAAAGAGAAACCGAAGGTGTTGTGGGGAAAATTGATCAGGTCAATCTGGATCAATGAAGCGGAAGGGCCGTTATGATCTGGGTGGCAAGTCTGGCAACCACTCATCCGTCCCTCACTGACCATCAGGCTATGAAAACTCTTCGGATTCTTGGTCAGGTCCGTATGGCAATTCTGGCATAACACCGCCATTGTCTCTTGACTCCAAAAAGGGGGGTGGCATGCGCTACAACGACCAGCGAGGTCGGCGTGGGAACGGACACCGCCCAAGACAAGTTGTCCAGCCTGAGCGTTGAGGGATCCAGGGCTAAACAAGACTCCACCCCGTAGTAATTCAATCCCTAACACCAGAAGCACCACCACACCCACCGCGATCACCCCGGTCGTATTCAAACAACCCAATCGTCGTCCAACACTCGTTCTCGGTCTATTCATTGGATTCCTCACTGCACCGTCTGAACTGGCACACCAGGTCGTCTGATCAGCCTGTCAACGCAACAGAGTAGCATAATAAAGCGCCGCGCCTGTATGGATAACCGCCGCGGTGAACAGAGCCATCCCTATCGGTATGTGAATAGTATGCCATAATGCTAATAAGCGCCTTGTTATAGCCAGGGAGGCCGCCTGACGGCGTAAAACTACCTGGCGATCGAGTAAGGCAGTATATTGATCGGCTGAACGCCGTGTCTCTGCTGGCATTTGCCGGCGCGCCCACCACCAACTCAAACGTGGCAACCAACTTGCCGGTCCGCGGGTGGCAACTGCGCTTGCCATACCACCGCTCAAAGAACGAGCCAACTCAGGATTGCTGGCGCCTATCTTTTGTAACTCCTCACTCAGCAACCCCAACTCACGCTCGAGAGTCGCCGCCTCCATTTCCGCCCCATCCAAACTGCGCGGCACCAGGGTGTAGATATAACGCCCGATGAAACCACTGGCGACGATGAGCACGGTCAGTAACATGGTCACCCCCGCCAGACCGTTGAATTTCCAGGCGCTATGCAGCAAAACCATGTACGGACCGACGATGCCAGTGAAAATATGAAAGCTTAGCCAGGCAGACATGCGACCCCATCGGGCGCTGCGACTCCGTTTACGCAGCGTATAAAGCGTCTCAGTCATCAGCATCAAGAGAAATCCCAGGATTCCAATGCCATGACCGAACAGGCTGCTGGCATGAGGAAAACCCTTGAGTAAGTAAGAGACCGCCAGATAAACTAAGGTGATCAGTCCAATAGCCAGGAATGCCAGCCAAAGCTCGCGATTACCCCGCGAGGATGTAGTGTGCATATTTACGGCTCCTTCTGTTTATAATCCTGCCAAAACTCGGTTACCAGGCGCGCGATCGGTGCGCCTGGCTCTATCAGCTGGTCACGAATTGGAGTAATATCAATCTGCTCGTTCACCAGGCGCTGCAACAATCGTGAAAGACTCTGGTCGCCCATCAGCAATGCCCCGACCAAAGTGTCCTTCCCAACCAGGACGCGCAACCGATTGATCTCGAAATCAGCCTGGGCGGCGATAGCATCCGGCGTTTCCCGCCAACCCTCACTATCGCCGCGCACAATACCAACTGTATCCTCGTCCCGTGAATTGTGACTCCCGATCGAGCCAATAATGGTAGTCGTTAAACCAGCCAGGCGGGTGATGTTAAATGAAATGCCTTTGTGATAAGCCTGTGTCTGACCGGTCATATTCAAGCCAGCAACACTACCTTGCAGGCGAGCAGGCGTCCACAAGCTGTCCAGCAAGCTCTTACGCAGCAGGGGATCGTATACCTGTGCTACATCTCCGGCAGCAAAGATGAGCGGGTCGCTGGTCTGGAGATACTCATCCACCAGGATGCCACGCTCGGTTTTCAATCCGGCCTGCACGGCTAAATCTATCCGCGGCAGTACACCGATCGCCACGGCGAGGATGTCGCAAGGGATATGCTCGCCAGTCTGCGTGATTACACCACTGACTTTACCTTTCCGCTGGACGATCTGCGCCAGTTCCGTATGATAATGGAGCTCCACGCCATCGGCGCGCAATCGCTCCTCGACTATGTGAGACTCTGTTTCATCCAGAACATTCGACCAATAGCGATCACCGCGTAAAAAATAGTGTGGGTGGACCCCCAAAGCAGCCAGACCTTCCACAATCTCCAGGGCAGTGATCCCTCCGCCCACAACCACTGCTGAACGAGAGCGGCGTGCCAGGTGGATGATCTGCCGCGCATCGTTAAGGGTGTCCAGCTTGACCACACCTTCCGCCTCAATCCCAGGTAACGTCAAGCGTGCAGCCTGGGCGCCGACTGCCAGCAGCAAGCGATCATATGAGATCCACTCACCACTATCTAGCTCGATTTGCTGTGAGGCAGTGTGAAGCTTAGTCACTCTCCCATGCCGGCGATCAAGTGAGAGGTGTTTATAATCCTTTGGGGTGAAGGGGTAAAGGTGCGCTTCGGAAATTTCACATGTTAGCAGATATGCTAACCCGGGACGAGAATAATAACCTTCTGGCTCGTCGCTAACCAGCAAGATATTCCCCGTTGGATCACCCTGACGAATCGCCTGTGCCGCGCCGATTGCGGCTACACCATTGCCAATCAGAACATAGCGTGTCATGACCGCAACCTATTCAAGATTTTGAATCGAAGAGCGAAATTCGCTCGAATTGCAAGACGCCGCGCGGGCAACGCGCGATACATTCACCGCAAGTCAGACAATGGCTATCGTTGATCGATTCATCGAGCCAGACATGCCGGCGAACATCAATATTGATCGGGCAATAATAGGAGCAGATGCCACATTGGACACAGCGTGCCGGGTCAGGAACAACCTGACCAGCCACCAGGGCCTGGCGACGGGTTCGCTCAGAACGGAATAAGTTAGATAGGCTCATTTTGTTAGGTCGTAAAGACTGACATATTATAAACGCCTATTATAAACCGGAAGAGGGCGCAATTAACCGAAATAGAGTGACGGTAAATACAAACTAGTTTATAATTATTCTGGAATGTACAAGATACTTTGTGATCTTCTCAGCAGATGATGGATAGAAAGAATAAGTATAACCTGCGCAGGATGACAACCAGGGATGAAATCTGTTAATTATATTAGGTGGTTGTACTAACCGGGATGAATTGGGTCTTTTTATTTATTGCTGGTTTATTGCTCAGCGCAATCATTGCGGCTTTTCTGGGATGGATTGCTTATAAGCGTCGGAAAATCCCAGGCGCCACGCCATTCCTCTTTTTCGCTGCCACAGCGGGGATCTGGGCGTTAGCCCAAGCCTTCGAAGTGATCGCAATCGATCAGAGCATAAAGCTGTTTTGGGCGCAGGTGGAATACCTCGGTATTGCGGGGATTGGAGTTGCCTGGCTAATCTTCACCCTCGATTACACACGCCAACAACGCTGGATCTCGAAGTGGTTCCTCGCGATTTTACTGGTGATCCCAACGATCACTGTTATTTTGGCCTGGACGAATAACTGGCACCATTTATTGTGGACCAGAATTACGCCTAACAGCAATAGCGCTGGATTCATTTATATCTTCGAGCACGGCGCCTGGTATTGGGTTCATACCTTTTATACTTACCTCACCCTCCTGGCCGGAATGAGTTTGCTCTTATGGGTGATCGTGCGCTCTCCCCAGTTATATCGGAAACAAGTCGGCGGATTGTTAGCAGGGATCGCTGTTCCAATTGTGTATAACATCTTCTACTTACTTGGTATCAGTCCAATGGAAGGGATGGACCTGACACCAGTTACGTTTATTCTGGCGGGTGCGATTTTTTCTTTTAACATTTTTTACCTGCGTCTGTTTGACCTGGTTCCTGTCGCACGCGCTGTTTTGGTGGAACATGTCGTCGATGGCGTCGTCGTGCTGGACTCCCAGAATCGGGTTGTTGACCTCAATCCTGCTGCATTGGAACTACTGCAACACTCTACGGAGGCTCTACTCGGGCAACCAGCGGACATCGTCTTTGCGACCTGGCCGAATCTCCTGGAGCGTCTGTATGTCTCGACAGATACACAAGTAGAAATTGAACATAGCTCTCAAAAAAACCTGGATGACCTGTCATTGGAGCGCCGGGATGCACTCTACCAGCGCGATAGAATAACGGAAGGCGGTGGATTGCGCTACTATGAGGTCCATATTACGCCTCTCTACGACCGTACCCGGATCAGTGGTCGCTTGCTAATCCTGCGGGATATCACCGATCGGAAACTGGCAGAACAAGGCGAACACCAACAGCGCGCCCTGGCAGAAGCCTTGCGCGATACCGCAATTGCGCTGAGCAGCACCCTGGATTTGAATGAAATATTTGACCACATCCTGCTGAACCT
The DNA here is from genome assembly GCA_964354345.1 of uncultured Anaerolineaceae bacterium. Taxonomy (GTDB): domain Bacteria; phylum Chloroflexota; class Anaerolineae; order Anaerolineales; family UBA4823; genus CAYGZL01. Next base: position 12,832 of record CAYGZL010000083.1, read on the forward strand.
GACAAAAGTCGTCCAACACGATGCCGCGACGGTCATGTTGATGAAGGATGGGATTGCCAAGGTGGTGCGGCACCATGGATATAACGATCGCCAGCCTGAGGAACAATTGCTTGACTTCGGTCTACCAATATCAGAAACAACTAATTTGCGGGTGATGAGCGAGACTCACAGACCTTACTTTATCACCGATACCCTGGATAGCCCAGGATGGGTGGCTGTCCCTGCTTCCCGCTGGGTACGCTCGTATGCTGGTGCACCCATCATTTTACAGAATCAAGTAGTCGGTTTCTTGAATGTTGTCAGCGCCGCGCCAAACCATTTCACCCGCGCCGACGCAGATCGCTTGATGGCTTTTGCTGAACAGGCGGCCGCGGCGATTAATAACGCACGGCTGTATGAAGATGCCCGGCAACGCGCCAATCAAATGACCCTGCTATACCAGGTTGGCCTAACGATCACCTCGGGGCTTGATCTGGAGCATGTGCTCTTTGCTCTGCTCGAGCAATGCCGCCGGGTGCTACCCATCGAAACTTTCGATGTAATCCTTTATGATGAAGGCAACGACCTCCTGGTACACCCGTTATTTTATGATCAAGGGCAATATCTCCAGGTCGAGCCACGCCGGATGAGCCAGACCCCCTGTCTGACACGTGAGATCATCCAGACAAGTCGAACGTTGTATCTGCCCGACATCCTGGATCCAACGATTGCCCAAAATCACCAGATCATCCACATCGGGGGCTCACCGGTACGCTCGTACGTTGGGGTACCCTTAACGACCCATCAGCGGGTGATCGGGGTGATCTCCATGCAAAGCTACAAAGTAAACGCTTTTACCGCTGAACAAATAGCTTTGTTCGAAACCATTGCGACTCAAGCCGCGATCGCCATTGAAAATGCCAATCTATACCAACAGGTGCAACAACTGGCCACTCACGATGAGCTTACCGGTTTACTCAACCGGCGCGCTTTATTTGAACAAGGCAACCAGCTAATCGCCCAGGCAACACTCCTGAACCAACCGCTCAGTGTCTTATTCATTGACATTGACCATTTCAAGGAATTTAATGATCTATACAGCTATGCTGTTGGCGATCAAGTGTTGCGGACACTTTCTCATACCCTGAGCCAACATATTCGTAGCGGAGATATCGCCGGGCGTTATGGAGGCGAAGAGCTGATTGTATTGCTGTTTAATACTCCCCTCGACGGAGCCATGCAACTGGCCGAACGTCTACGCCAGCTCGTTGAAGAATGTCAAGTGCACACGCCCCATGGCAACCTGACCGTGACAGTCAGCATCGGTGTCAACACCCTACCAGATAAAACGGATCGGTCCATGGAAGACTCACCTGATCACCTGGCCAAATTGATTGACTCTGCCAGCCACCCACTCAAAGACGCAAAACACAGCGGACGGAATCGCGTGATTGCGGCCGAAATTGTGGGAAGCCAGAATAATTAACCAATCTAAATAATATCTTCATAACTTCTTCATAGAGATAGGGTATCATCCATGTTATACGATAGAACGCGTATGGAGGTACAACATGAAAACAAGAACTAAGTGGATTTTAGGGATCATCGTCGGCCTGGTAGTGGTGGCCGTTATCGTTGGGGCAGCCTTCTTCTTCTTCAACCGATGGCATTTCGGTGGGGGATGGATGATGAGCGACCGATTTTTCGGACCATTCGATGACTGGCCCGAAATGCACATGAACCCCATCCAGCGGATGCCAGGGCGCTTTCATGGCGGATTTGGTTTCTTCCCGTGGCGGGCGATTGGCGGCGGATTGGTCTGCCTGAGCCTGCTGGCGTTGCTGATCGGGGGCGTGGTTCTCCTGGTACGGAGCTTACGACGCTCCAACCAACCTGCGACCACCACCGCCCCGAGCGCGCCAGTAACCACCCCCGCAGCGCCAGCCCCAGCAGCCTCAGCAATCCCATTTGAGGCAGCTCCGACAGTGGCTGCAGTAACCCCTGCGCCTGTTACTGCCCCTGAAAGCAAGACCTGCTCAAGCTGCCAACGACCGGTTCAACCGGATTGGAGCCATTGCCCTTACTGCGGCAACAATCTCGCCTGAGCCAACGAATTTCCACAAAAAACACCGCCCAAACCGGGCGGTGTTTTTAATATTCTCGGAACTCCCAGCCCGCCTGTTCAACCAGGACATAGCGTAGCTCAGAACGCGAATGCATGCCAAACTTGTGCAACGCATTGCGCACATGCGTGCGCACCGTCTCAGGCGAGAGCATCAGGTGTAGGGCGATCTGACCATTGGTGAAGTTCTGGCAGATTAACGCCGCCACTTGCTGCTCGCGCGGCGAAAGCGTCCACCAGCGGCGCAGGATTTCCTGGTAATTCTGTCGTTGGACGAAGGCGCTGGCGATCAACTCGGCCGCGATCTCCTCGCCCGGACGCTGTTCCTGTTCAGCCAATTCCTGAAGCGAACGGGCTACCTCTCCATGCAACCGAAAGGAGGGCGTCTCCGGCTTATGAGGCGCCTCGCAGACTTCCAGCTTCCCACCCAGCCAGATCATCATCCGATGCACAATACTTTGCCAAACAGACATCCCTGATCATCTACAGGGGATCACCCTGCCCCAAAAGCGCAAACGAATTTGAGAACAATTGTTCTATCATCAAGATGATACAACCAAAACCGGATTGTGTCAATAGATATACCGCGGTTCCAACCCAGTCCGTTCGCCGGGCTGATATAATTTCTGCCACGCGATCCGGGTGTTTACCTTACCTGTGGAGTAAGTCCTCTGTCATTCATTTTCCTGTTGATCGAGTTCTTTGATGAGCTCCTTTATGGCTTGCAGAGTGCAGCTCTGCCGGCGATACGCGCCAGTCTGTTCATGAGCTATGCCCAGGTGGGGTTGCTGTTGGGCTTGCCCAAGGTGATTAATACGGTGATCGAACCGGTTTTGATGTTATTGGGCGATGCCGGGTTGCGTAAGCGACTGGTGATGGGCGGGGGTGTGGTGCTGGCGCTGGCAATTTTATTGATTGGTAGCGCGAATAGCTTTGCCGCCCTGTTAATCGCTTTCATCGTCATGTTCCCGGCCAGTGGAGCCTTCGTCTCCCTCTCGCAAGCCACCCTGATTGACCTGAACCGCGGTCGTGAGTCGCACAGCATGGCACGCTGGACCGTGGCGGGAGCACTGGGCAATGTCATCGGGCCATTATTGATGGCCGGTTTGTTCGGTCTTGGCTTCGGCTGGCGCCCGCCCTACCTGGGTCTGGCGGTGTTGGGCCTGGTTCTGGTGGGGTTGCTGGTGCTGCGGCGTTTCCCCGCTGGAAGCGGACCGGCTACTGGCGTGAGAGACCAGTCGGTTCTCCCGTGTCAGCCGGCGGTCGCTCACCCTGCCACGGAGGGGGTGCTGCAACAAGTTATCCAGAACCTGCGTGAGGCGTTGCGGAATCGTAGGCTGCTGCGCTGGATTTTCTTGTTAGAAATATCTGATCTACTGTTAGATGTGTTCATGGGGTATGCTGCATTGTATTTTGCTGACGTGGTCGGATTTTCCGGGGCCCAGGTCAGCCTGGTGGTTGGCGGACTGACTGCCAGCAGCCTGATTGCCAACGTGGTTTTGATCCCGCTCTTGGAGCGCTGGCCGGGTCGTCAGGTGGTGCGAGTTTCCGCCCTCCTTGCCATCCTGGTTTATCTGGCCTGGCTGCTGGTACCCTGGACTGCTGCCAAGATTGGATTGACCTTGCTTGTGCCATTCGCCACGCTGGGTTGGTATCCAGTGTTGAAAGGGGAAGCCTACGCCAGCGCGCCAGGTCGCTCCGGCACGGTGGAAGCGCTCACCTCCGCTGCCGGCCTGCTAGGCGGTGCATTGGTATTCCTGATCGGTGGGACTGCGCAGCATTTTGGACTGCCGGTAGCCATGTGGCTGCTGCTGGCTGCGCCGGTTTGTCTGGCCTTGTTTACATAGATTATGTTATGATGAATCCAATGAGACGATTTATCGGTTGCGTATTGCTAATTTCCGCCATGCTCAGCGGTTGCCAGACCAACCTGAATCCCTCTTCATCAGGCGGTAGGCCAGTGCTGGCTGCGGAAACCTTCCTGGCGGATATCGCCCAGAACGTGGCCGGTGACCGTTTGAGGGTGGAAAGCTTTATCCCGCGGGGTATCGATCCGCATGCCTTTGAAGCCACTCCTCGGGATGCTACTCGCCTGGCTGACAGCCAGGTGTTCATCATCAATGGTGGAGGATTTGAGGAATGGCTGGGACGGCTTTTGACTGAAGGGTCGCAACCGCGAATTCTCCTGGAAGCATCAGCGGGTTGTCCTCAACGCACCGTGCAATCAGGAGAGTTAGGTGATACCGGCCAGGCACTTGCCGGATCGGTTGATCCCCATTTCTGGCTCGATCCAAACCAGGTCATTATTTATGTAAATAACATCCGCGCCGGATTAACTGCCTTCGACCCACCTGGGGCTGTCATTTATGAGCAAAATGCACAGGCTTACATCGCCAGGTTAATGGAACTGGATGCCTGGATTGCGACTCAAGTGGCGCAAATTTCGCTTGAACGGCGTCTGCTGGTCACTAACCATGAGAGCCTGGGGTATTTTGCTGATCGGTACGGTTTCACAATTGTTGGCGCCATTATCCCCAGCTTCAGTACAGGCGCTTCTCCCTCAGCGCGCCAGTTTGCCAGTTTAATCCAACGCATTCGGGAAACCCAGGCTCCGGCCGTGTTCCTGGAAACCGGCGTTAACACGGAGTTGGCTGACCAGATCGCCCAGGAGACTGGCGTGAAGGTAGTTACCGACCTCTACACGCATACCTTAACCGCACCAGACGGACCGGCGCCCACCTACCTCGACATGATGAAGTACAATGTCCAGGCAATTGTAATCGCATTGAAATAAGAGACCTTGAAGATGGATCTTGATAACCCCGCTGACACAGACCCGGCGCGGCTCGATGTTGATAAAATCCGGGTTGGTTATAACGGTCACCCGGCGCTGGATGATGTATCCTTTACGGTACCGCATGGATATCAGGTGGCGGTCGTAGGGCCGAACGGCGCTGGTAAATCGACCCTCTTTAAGGTCCTGGTTGGCCTGCTGCCATTACAAAGCGGGCAAATATACATTCATGGCCTCCCCCTCGGTCACCATTTGGATTGCGTGGCTTATGTACCCCAGCGTGAAGAAGTTGACTGGCGTTTTCCCGTTTCGGTCAGCGATGTGGTGATGATGGGTCGTTTTGGAAAACAGGGCTGGTTGAAGCGACCCAATCCTACGGATCGTAAAGCCGTCCAGCGCAGCCTGGAAGAGATGGGTATCGCCGCCCTGGCCAACCGTCCCATTGGGGATTTATCCGGAGGCCAACAGCAACGAGTGTTCCTGGCCCGCGCTCTGACCCAGGAACCCCACATCTTACTGATGGACGAACCCTTCACGGGTGTGGATGTGACAACGAAAGAAAGTACGCTGGCGTTGCTGCGCAACTTGCGCCAACAGAAAGTCACCGTCCTGGTCTCCACGCACGATCTTGGCCTGGCGACGGAGAATTTCGACGCGGTGTTGCTGTTGAACCGCCATGTGATCGCTTATGGAACTGCTGCGGAAGTTTTTAAACCGGAAATTATGCGCCAGGCGTTTGGTCACCAGGCGCTGATTATGGATCATGGAGCGATTGTCGTTGATCAGTGCTGTCCACCCGACGATCATTAGCTATGCCTGATTTAATTGCTCCACTCGCGTATGGTTTTATGCAACGCGGTTTACTGGCCGCCATCATGGTCGGCGTGCTCTGCGCGGTGATTGGCTGCTATGTAGTGTTACGCTCGATGGCCTTCCTGGGTGATGCCATGGCTCACGCTGTCTTGCCAGGTGTAGCGATCGCTTACCTGTTGAAAGGTAACCTGACGCTGGGGGCGCTGGTGGCGGCAGTGCTGGTAGCGCTGGGGATCAGCTTCTTCTCCCGCAAGGGTTCGCTGAAAGAGGATACAGCCATTGGCATCCTGTTCACCGCGGCCCTGGCCCTGGGCATTGCCCTGATCAGCTCGATACGCACATATGCGGTTGATCTCAGCCATATCCTGTTTGGTAATGTCCTGGGTGTGAGCTCTACCGACTTATGGCTTACTGGAGCCGGTGGTGTGGTGATCTTGACCGTGATGTTGCTCTCGTATAAACCTTTTCTGGTGATCTCATTCGACCCGGTGCTGGCGACAACGCTTCGTCTGCGCGTCGAATTCTTCCGCAGCCTGATGCTGGTACTGCTTGCCCTGACGATTGTGATCTCGATGCAAACTGTCGGCATTGGCCTGGTGGCAGCGATGCTGGTGACGCCCGCTGCGACTGCTTACTTGTTGACGCGACGTCTCCCGGCAATGATGATCCTGGCTGGTTTATTTGGCGCGCTCTCCAGCCTGGTTGGGTTATATGCCAGCTATTATCTCAATGTTGCGTCTGGCGCGGCAATTGTGCTGGTAGCTACCATATTTTTCCTGCTGGCGTATTTTCTGGCTCCTGAGCGTGGCCTGATTTGGAACAGACATAACTAACTTATCAAAGCGTTTCGGCATCTTTAATCAAAGAAGCCTCACCGTAGCGCGCCAGGAAAGCATCTGCGCACATCCAGATATCCGTGCGGTGCATGTTCAGCATGCTGCGGTCACGCAGACTGGGAGGGTTATACGCCCATAAAAGCCACCAGGAATAGAAATTTTCCCAGAATATTCCAAAACGACCTAATGGATTGTGAGCAGGCAGGATCGTAAAACCTAACCGCTGCATAAAGCGCGCCCCGCCTGAGTGACGGTCGGAGAGCAAGATGCCGGTCGTGCCGCTGATGGCGCGCACCTCCGCCAGCTCGGGATGCTGCTGCATCCATCCGGCTGCCAGGCGGAATGAACCCACAAAGGCGCGTTGGATTCGCCTGGCCCAAGCCAGGTCTGCGCCGGTGGCAGCCACTTTGGGCAGATGATCGTTCCATAAATGGATCTGTAAAACCGTATCGCCAACCTGGAGCTGGCAGTCGGGCAGTGTGATCTCATGTTTAATTGAAGCCTTACGCAAGCGAATGAGACAATCAGAGTCCTCGCAGAAGGCAAATATCCCCAACCGGCGGGATAACCAGGCATCGAAACGGTGAATCAGAATGCGCATGGGCTAGTGACGAGTGACGAATAAAATACCAGTTATGATCAGTAGCGCGCCAAACAAGCGCTCCAGGGTAATAACCTCACCAAAGAACCACCGTCCAGCAATCAACTGGACACCCAGGATCGCCAGGCCAGTCGTTAACGGATAAGCAACGCTCAATGGCATGTGGCGAAGCAGGCCGGTTAATGTCAACACGGTAATAAAACCTGCGGTGTTCCCCACTACCTGCCAGAGCAAAAAGCTACGCGCAGCAGAACTTTCTGCGGAGACTTTAAAACTGGCATTAGCGATCACATTAAATAGCAGGTTAATTAGCAACAAGGCAAACACTACGGGAGTAAGGCCGCTCAGCGCAGTTTCCAACCTGACGAAACGGGAGGGCAAATGAATCATCGAGCACCTCCATCTCAATAAGGATAATTGCTTTTAGTTGGATTAATTAAAACACATCTTTGGACGATTTTCCAGGCAAACTGCTAAATTGCTGGAAATCCACAACCGGGTATCGTCGCAATCAGATCGTCAAATCAAATAAGGTATAATTAAAATGAGTCAGTCATAACCGCTTGTCAATCGTAGTACCCAATGAATCGATCCCACACATCCGAGGTCGGGCCTATGGAAGATTTCCCCGAAAATCTCATCGAGCTAATCCGCTTGACGTCAACTGACTTGCCACCGGATGTTGAGGCTGCTTTGCGCCAGGCGCGCGAACAAGAAGAGCCCGGCTCGGCGGCGCGCGGCGCCCTCGATACGATCCTGGAAAATGTGGCAATCTCACGCAAGAATACAACACCGATCTGCCAGGACACTGGTACGCCGATCTTCTATATTGATTATCCGCAAGGCTGGAGCACTCACCAACTGCGCCTGCAAATCGAAACGGCTGTTGCCACTGCCACGCAACGCACCTATCTCCGTCCTAACTCTGTGGATTCGTTAAGTGGTAAAAACACAGGCAATAACCTGGGCGACGAACACTTCCCCAGCCTTCATTTCCGAGAAGTCGAAGGCGATATACTTACCGTCTGGTTGATGCTCAAAGGCGGTGGTTGTGAGAATGTCGGAGCGCAATATTCCCTGCCGTTCGAGCGCAACGAACCCGTGCCTGTTCAAGCTGGGCGCGACCTGGCCGGCGTGCGGAAAGTAGTGCTGGACGCCGTGCAGAAGGCGCAAGGACAGGGGTGCGCGCCTGGTATCCTGGGTGTGGCGATTGGCGGGGATCGTGGTTCTGCCTATGCGGCTTCCAAGGAGATCTTGGTTCAAAAACTCGGGGCGACCAATCCGGAGCCACAGCTTGCTGCCTTAGAACAGCGCCTGACTGCGGAAGCCAACCAGTTGGGGATCGGTCCGATGGGTTTTGGTGGGAAAACGACCGTGATCGGTACAAAAATCAGCAGTCTGCATCGTCTGCCGGCGAGCTATTTCGTCACAATATCCTATATGTGCTGGGCTTTCCGGCGTCGAAAAATGATCTACCAGAACAATCAGGTGAGTTACGAATAGAAATTGAGGGCACAATGCGCAGACTCAACCTCCCCCTCAGCGATGAAACTGTCCGCAGCCTGAAAGTCGGCGACCCGGTGGCATTATGCGGTGTACTGGTCACTGGCCGCGACACAGCCCACAAGTGGCTGGTAGATACATTTATCAAACACACTCGCTCTCCCCAGGGCGATGACCTGGCAACGTTAAGCACCATCCAACCGCTGCTTAAAGATGGCGCCATTTATCATTGTGGTCCGGTAGTCGCCGGATTGGCGACAGGAGAGTACCGCTTCGTTGCTGCTGGTCCGACAACGAGTATCCGCGAAGAACCCTACCAGGGTCTGGTGATGCGCCAGTTCGGCGTACGGGCGGTGATTGGGAAAGGTGGCATGGGCGCCAAGACTTTAGCTGCCTGCCAGGAGGTGGGGGGCGTCTATTTGCACGCCATCGGCGGCGCCGCCTCGTTAATCGCCCAGACAGTGAAGCGCGTCCTGAGCGTCTATAAACTTGAGTTCGGTGTACCGGAGGCGTTGTGGGTGATTGAAGTCGAGGATTTCCCGGTGGTGGTGACTATGGACTCCGCCTGCAACAGCTTACACAGCGCAATTGAACTGAAGTCCCAGGAAGCCCTGGCGAAATTGTTAGCCCAGCCATAAATCGTTGTATAATCTACTTTATTCGGTGATTTAGCCGGAATTTATGGTTGGCTATGATGCAAGAATCTGACTCTACTTCCACTCCTGATGCACACCCGTCTGCACCAGGTCCAGAACCTCATTCAGCAACAGCTCCGCATGAGGCGCAGTTGCCTGATAGGATAATGTCTGAGGAAACGGATCTACGCCGCCGCTTAAACCAGGTCGCCCGTCGACAACTGGCGACTCTCCACGGTCCCAGGGGTGGAAAATCCGGCTCCAGAAAAACCAGGCGACGGTGGTTTCTCCCTGGTTTACTAATGGTGGGATTCGCAGTGCTGGTATGGGTGATCTATTCACGACTCAACCCTGTATCATCCATTGTCGGAAGTGCCCCCCCTGTATCCTGGCAATCCGAATGGCTTTCGCAAGGTGCCCGTGCTTCAGGGAATAATATCCCCACTCAAGAGGGAGCCAACTCTCCGCTTGATCCCCCACTCCCTACATCCTCAAGCCAGACTCCGCTGAGAAACATGACTTCGAACAATTCGAAGGTATATCTGCCCATTATGAATATGGGTTACCCGGCCTGTCAGGATATTCGCGAAATTCAATACGTGATGATTGAAGGTCCCATTTACACCCCCCTCCTGGGAACTGTGTATGAGAACGACCCACCTCCGCACGCAGACATTTCTTGGGTGCTCCAGAACAGCGGGGAATGCACCTGGCAGAGCTTCTCGCTTTGGTCTTTGCAAGGTGGGGGCGATGCAAAAGTGAATTTCACAACCGGAACTCTGGCTGCCGATAACGCCTCGCTATCCTTCCTGGCGCCCGGACAACGGATTACCATCATTGTGAGCTTTCCCGGGGATCAAACGAGCCAGCTAGACGCCGAATGGATCCTGCAAATCAACAATTTGTTTGCCTTTCCTGCACCGCACTTGGTGGCAGTGGTTCAAGATTGGGTGCAGTCACGCCAGAGTTCCACAAGTTCAACCCCCAGGAGTAGCGGTTGGCAATTGCACATACAGGTCCCTCCCCAGGGAACACCTATCTCAATTTATCCGGGTGGATCTACTCCGCCTGACAGCCGTCCCACCCCTGCACCACCTGACACACGTCCCTGAGCAACTTACCTGGAGAAGAGTGTTTTGAAACGTTTTTTATTCATTGCCATTTTTGTAGCCGTTATAGCTCTGGTGGGTCTGATACTTTATGGTTTACCTTCATGGACCAGCATAAAATCGGTTAATCTCACCCCACAACCAACGGGCGAAGTGCGCTTTACCCCAACCACCAACCTGTCTCAGGCGACAACCACAAACCAGGTGATTGCCCAATGCCGGCTACTACCTAAGCTAACGGCCGTGCTTTCCTTTGACAGTGGCGGGATGGTCGAGATGTTGGTCAATGAAGGCCGCACGGTAAAGGCTGGTCAACCCCTGGCGCGCCTGGGAACCCGCTCGCAAGCGCAAGCCGCGGTTGCCAGTGCCGATCAGGAACTCCTGGTGGCCCAGCAAGCGGAGAAAGACCTGCAGGATGGGGCTTTCCTGGCCACGGCACAGGCGATTAAGAATTTGAATGATGCCATTGTCGCCATCAAAGACGCAAAAAAACACCTGGATACGGTCAAAAAGGACGATGAATCGGACGAGATCATCGCCCAGGCGGACGCTGATTTAGCATTGGCACGCGCCCGCCAGGTCGATGCACAGAAGAAATATGACCTGCTCAAAGATGGCGCTGATCCAAACCAGACAGCTTTGGCGAGAAAGCGGCTGGTTAATGCTCAAGCGCAATTGGAGGTCGCCAATCAAGCTCTGGCTGATTCTGAGTTGCGCGCACCCTTCGACGGCACGGTTGCCCGACTGCATCTGAGTTCAGGTAGCTTTGTTAGCCCGGGTATCCCGGTGCTTTCCATCGGCGATTTCAACAGTTGGATTGCTGAAACGGTGGACCTGACTGAACTGAATGTCCTTAACGTTCAACCTGGCGCGGCAGTGATTGTATCAATTGATGCATTGGATGGGCTTACCTTCCCTGGAGTTGTGCGCGAGGTGGTAAACTACGGTGAAACCCGCCAGGGTGATATAGTTTTCCCGGCTCGGATTGATATTCGTACTCAGGATACCCGCCTGCGCTGGAATATGACCTGTTCGGTCGCGATCCAGATTCCCTAAACCTGGGTGAATGACGTCAGATGAGCGGCTTGCTTCTTATCCCAGGCGCGGATCACCCAACAGCCAAGCGAATAACCGATCAGACCTAAAGCAAATCCAGCGATTACATCCAGGATAAAGTGCTGTTGAATAAACAGGGTCGAGGCAGCCACGATAAGGATGACTGCGTAGCACATCCCGCGCAGGCGGTAAAACCAGCGTGCCCAATAGAGAGATATTACTGTAGTCAGATAGACATGCGCGCTGGGTAATGCATTTTGCGGTTTATCATCCATGTAGATCTGAGCAACCCACTGGGCGAAGAAAGACTGGCTGTGGATGGGTGGTCGGATCATATAGGTTGGGTAGAAGTAAAAGGTCGAAGTTCCAACAATAACAACCAGCAAGATGGAGACAATAAAACCACGAAACAACCGCTCATCCATCTTCCAGGCCGCCCAAAACCCAGCCAGATACCACCAGGGGGTGGCAAGTACATAGGGAATCACCCAGACGCCCCAGAAAGGCACATAATCATCCAACCAGATCTTCGGCGCCACACCTCCGGTTAAGTGTTTATTGAGCGGCAGATAAAGTAATTGGATCCCCATGTAACAGAAGACGAGGGCGAAACGTACGGGGCGACTCATGACCTAATCCATAATCACTACCCAAGAAATCACTATCCATGGAAACAATGCAAAAAAACCTGCCAGAGCTGGACCGCCCAAACCAATTTCCAAATCCACGATCACGCTGCTCAGACCAGTAATGCAATAGCTATAAACTGCCATGCGGTCAGAAAACAAACCGTCTTTCGTCTGCTCAGCGCTTGTGCGGTTGACCGGATCTCCACCGAACCAGCGGTAAGAAAGCAAACCAAAGAGAGCAAATACCAGGAAGGTAGTCAACCACCAACCCCAATAGTTCTGGAGCGGAACCCCGAAGAACTCACCGGGCGGGTCCCACACCCAGTGTCCGGCTGCGACCATCAGCGGATCCAGCGCGACATCCCAGGCGGTCATGATGACACCGCCAATGGCTGCAGTAACTAAAATTTTAACCCACGACGACCAGTTGACACGCAATTCGACCAATCGACTGGCTATTTGATACGCCGGTGCCATCATCATGAACCAGGCTAATGCGACCAGGTAGGGTACCAGACCCAGGAATTTCGGACCCAGCCGTTCTGTATAATGATAGGGACCATACACCAGCCCGGTTGCCACACCCAGGCTCTCCATCGCCAGGCTGATGCTAAAACTCAATCCCAACAGCAACCATGCCTGCCGCCAACTCAAGCGCTGACCAACCAGCAGCAGGGCGCTGATAAAACCCACGGTGGTTGTCAGGCTGGTGTAGACCGCTCCCAGGTGCACTCCAAATGGAGTCAGGATCAGAATAACCAGGTTCAGGCTGGCATATACCAGGATGAATAAGATCAACAGACGGCGCATGATAACGTCTCAACCGCCTCTTTCAGGATGAGCAAGCGAGTTTACCTTGTCTAATTTTAACAGAGCGAAAGCGACTGCCGCTGCCCAGGCCAAAACCTTAAACTGCCCCTCTTGCAAGGCAGCTTCCAGTTCCTCTCGGGATAAATACAGCATCTCCTGCTGCTCGAGATCGAGGGCAACCGGCTGGCGGATCGGGTGGGCGCGCCGCGCCAGATACAGGTAACCAGTGGCGATACCCCGGTTGGGATCAACGCGATACTGGCCTAAATTGTACCATTCGGGGGCTTCACAACCGGTTTCTTCGAGCAACTCGCGCTGTGCAGCCATCAGAGGAGCTTCACCTGGTTCCAGGTAACCCCCGACGATCGCCAGGTTTAAGCCATCCAGGCCATACTTGGTTTGACGAAAGCACAGAAATCGACCATCCTCTGTCTGTGGCACGATGTTGACATAATTCGGGGCAATCACCCAGGTCCAATCCCGGATTTCACGACCGTCTGGTAGCTCAACGTGGTGCAACTCCACAGTCAGCCAGGGAGGTTGGGAATAGACGGTGCGGATGGTGTGGGTTTTCCAGCCTGACATACGACATTTTCCTAATTTTTTTACAGGATGAATATTAAAAATGCCCCCCTTCCAGAAGGGCAAATAACATTTTCTATCTTTCCCGATATACACAGGTAAAACATTATAATACGCGCGCAACCGGATGTACCAAATTGACTGGCAGTTCATTAATCGCGGGTGTTATGGTAACCGGAGCTTCATGAAGTGGTGCAGCTCGGCAAGGGTGAGTGGTGTGAAGCATCCTTCAGGTAGTGAGTGATCAATTCGTTTTGAAAATAAATAATTTATAGCTCGAGACAGGCCTCAACGGCCAGCCAGAATAAATTATTGCGAATATTCTGGTGGGTATGCCAACCGCGACTATCCCAGACATCACCGCTCAAGTCATCGCCTCCATACAGCACCTGGCCCAGGATTACACT
>CAYGZL010000084.1:0-12763 GCA_964354345.1 uncultured Anaerolineaceae bacterium
AGCCTGCCGGTCAGCACGGTGATCGTGGGGATGGAATCGATGGCTCAGTTGGAGCAGAACCTGGCGATCGCCGAGTCCTTCACTCCCATGACTGACGAGGAGCGGCTGACGTTCTTCAAGGACATCCTGCCGCTTGTACGACCGGAGAAGCTACGCTGGAAGGCCACAGATTGGGACAATCCCACGGAGTGGATCCCCCGCCGGCGTGGCTTACCGTAGAATAAATTCGACGGCTATTGTAGAATGAATTCTACGGCTAGGTGTAATCCTTTCGGTACACCAGGACCTCTTTCATAACCTGGAAGTCGAAAGACTCATACAGGCGCATGGCGGTATTGCGATAAGCATCCGTTTCCACGTAGATCTGCCGGGCGCCCCGCGCCTGTAGGCGGTGTAGTTCTTCCGACAGCACCACGCGCCCCAAAGCATAACGGCAGAAGTCCGGATGGCAACCCAACGGCTCCACATGGCCTGCCTGTAACGCATCATCGAACCAGCCGATGCAAAACGCCGCCAGGCGTCCATCCGGAGCCTCGACCACGATGTCCAGATCAGGTCGATGCGCCGGATGCATCAATGTGCGCAAGCGCCACTCCACGGTCATGTTTTTTGTTTCGAAGACCGTCCGGTGCAGCATTACATAGTCAGCGATATCGTTTTCCCCGGCCAGCGGACGGACGATAAATCCGCTCGAGCGGGGGCGATAGATCTTGACGGGCGTTTCCCCTGAGCGCTGCAACAGCGCCTTAGACCACGAATCTTCGCCGATATCCGCCTGGCAGCTAAACCCGGCGGCTGCTAAGTCTTGGATGCGTTGGGACTGATCGGAAAAAACCATGCAATACCAGGCGGGGTGTCCGAAGGGCGTGTCCAACGTCGCCCGGGCGCGCTGATCCGCCCACCGCAGGATTTCCGGATGGAGTTCAGACTCAACAGATGGGTGGCAGACAATGTCTATGGTCCAGAAAGGCGTCTGCAGAACAGCCCAGGCGATCAGACACTGGTGTGCATCGAACCACAACCCGACATTGTCCGGAGCGTCAAGCGCCCAGGAGCACAGCCGGTAGGGCAGATCGACGACATGCAGGTTGTCCTGTGCGCACTGGCGGGTCAACGCCAGCATAAGGAGCTGATCTGCTGAGGAGGTGTAGGGACGAGGAGCTATTCCCACTTCTGGCTCTGGTTATATGATCTTTCCAAAAAACCGACTGATGTCGAAATAATAGGACCTTTTCCCGCCTTTCCTCAAGGTGATGTTCAACACGTCGTAGTACTTGCCTCCGTGAGTCATCAGACTTTGGGAATCCAGATCCCAATCCGCACCTCTCTGACCATGCTGTTGGGTAAGATACTCATACTCAGCGCGTACTCCGGTGATACTGCTGTTGGCATTAATAACCACCGCCGTCTCGAGTGAACTACCCTCGCCTCCGCCGAATTTCGGGGCTTTGGGTTTTGGTTTACAGAATTTGAAGAATCCCATAGAATTATCTCCTGACTGAGGTTATCTACCTGCGTAGCGATAACCATCATCGCTGCCGAAATATGCGCTTCCGCTAAATACCACCAGTGTACACACCACCGGATTGCCGGTCATAAACTTCTAAACCAGCTCTGTTTCCTTGCGGACTTCCACCTGGATGGACTCCGGTTCTCTCTGATTCGCACAAACATTGCTTCACCTGGAGCGATCTTCGGATTGCAACCCGCTAAGAGCATCGCCACAATGGCCACGAGGATCGACACAAGACGATCAGTTTTTCATTTCATCTCTTCCTGCTTTGCGAGCAATGATAGTGATGAGAAAAGGAGGGGAGTGCGTTCGGCTGGAATCACGATCAGCGATCCGAGGTTGACGGATGTGCAGAGGATAATCCAAAACGCTTGAGTTGTGAAGGGGGCTGCCAGTCATGGCGCATAAACAACACCGGCCTCGCTGAAAGCCATGTCAATGCTTTGGCCTACGATCCGACCCATCCGAATACGATCTATGCCGGCCCAGATAGCAGTGTGTATGTCTCTTTCGACAAAGGGAAGACTTGGAACGCCATCAACGCCGATTTTTCCGGCATTCTCATTGTTTATTCCATCGTGGTAGACCCACAATCGAATGTCTATATTGCCACGTCATCTGGGATTTACCAGCTTGAAATGAAGTAATTCTGGGGATATAATATTTATTAAAAGGGGACGAAATACGTTGTACCAAAGAAAATGATGGATAATAATGTTGAAAGAAAGGAAAACCAAAATGAACAACCAGAAAAATATCGTAAGCATTGTTGGGGGACTGGCATTGATCGGCCTGGGAATCCTGTTTTTCCTGGGAAAAATCTTCGGGATCAATATCGGTGAGGATCTATGGCCCTTTTGGGTGATTGGGGCTGGCGCAGTGCTATTCGTATTGATGCTCATCGGAGGTCCAGCCGCGGGCAGGTTGGCTGTTCCAGGCAGCATTGTTGTGATGGTCGGCCTGATCCTGCTGGTGTTGAATGCCATAGATCACATGGAGGGTTGGGCGTATGCCTGGACCTTGATCCCGATGAGCGTGGGCATCGGGTCGCTGATCCGCGGCTACTGGAGCAACCTGGAACAGCCTAAACAAGAAGGCATGCGCTTGATCCGGGTCGGCGCGATCGCCTTTGTCGTCTTCGGGGCGTTCTTTGAAATATTTATTTTCGAAGAGAAGAGCCAGGCGATACAGATCCTGGGACCTGTGCTGATCATCCTGCTTGGAATTTACCTGCTCTTCAGGATCTTCACCCGACAGGGCAGGGAGACGATTGGCAGGGCGGCGCCAGCAACTCCTGTGAGTCCAA
This sequence comes from uncultured Anaerolineaceae bacterium, assembly GCA_964354345.1. Taxonomy (GTDB): domain Bacteria; phylum Chloroflexota; class Anaerolineae; order Anaerolineales; family UBA4823; genus CAYGZL01. Next base: position 2,820 of record CAYGZL010000084.1, read on the forward strand.
CGCCGGTTGAAGAAGAGAAGAAAGCGGCTGAAGAAGAGCCGAAGAACAAAGAATAGACGCATCTGCTTTAAAGAGCCCCGTAATCAAGAAATTGAGTCGTCCAAAATCCACTCTCACTCAAACCGACCTCGAGAATGGATTGCGCCGGCTTGGACTCGCCCACGGAATTACTATCGAGGTGCACAGTTCGTTAAGCAGCTTCGGTCCGGTCGAGGGGGGTGCCGCCGCGGTCGTCAATGCCCTCATGAATGTCGTGAGTCAGGACGGCGCACTGGTGATGTCGGCTTATCCTGTGAGCAAGTCGCTATCGCTGACGGAGGCAGAAAAATCCAGGGGCATCCTGGCCAAAGTGCAGATCTACGAAGAAAATTATGACGGACCCACCGGAATGGGGGCGATCGCGGATGAATTCCGCCGCAGACCAGGGACTGTGTTAGGGACTGGCATCCACCGGGTATGCGCCTGGGGACGGGACGCTGACCTGCACAGCCAGGGGTATCAATCCTTGCTGGAGATGGATGGTTGGGTGCTGCTCTTAGGAGTGGGGATATCATCCTGCTCCAGCATGCACCAGGCGGAGAAGGTGGGAATACCTCCTGAAATTTCGAATTATTTCAAGTTACCGGAGGATATTCGGTGGGATTATCCTGAGGATATCTACATCGCCTACGGCAGCACGCCGGAAGACGCCTGGGAGAAAGTTTGGAGACAGGCGGATAGTCGGGGATTCGTCAAGAAAAATCGCATTGGCAACGCAGGATGCGCACTGTTCAAAGCCCGTGCAGTGGTTGGGATTTATGAAGCCGCTCTGAGGACAGATCCTTTTGGATTGTTTGGCGTGCGAGGTGAATAGTATGAATTCGATAGATCCGTGGAAAATCGATACCTTTTTCCAAAGATCGATCGGTTTCGTCGAAGAAAACGGCTCTTCCCTTGAAAAAGCTCGCCTGAGGTGCATCTTACATGACAAAAAGCCTCGCACCGAGGATATCGAATCTTTCATACAATTATAAAACACGGATGGCGGGTTTGCGTGCCTCTTCACAACCGGGAAGATCAGCGCGGTTGACAACACGGTCAACGCCCTGTGGTGGCTGGAGGAGCTTGGGATACTCGAAGCGTCTATCGCCGATCGAGCCATCGCATACCTGCTGGAAGTTCAGAAAGACGATGGCAGTTGGGACGAATCGCCGGACGTCGCCCAGTATAACCTGCCGCCGTGGATCAACCCCGGCGACCTCAGAACCAGGCTTTACCTGACTGCCTACGCCGCCTATTGGTTGGCATTAAGAGGCAACCGGGCACATCCAGCTTTTCAAAGGGCGTTGAATTTCTTGCTCCTCCATCAGGAAAAGGGGGGCAAATTCACGGGTCACCTGCACACCTCCTGGATTACGACCAGCGTCTTCTTGATGGCCGGGGAACGGTATGCCCGGGTCGCGGAGCAGGGCTTAGACTACCTGTTCAACATACCGCTGGACAAATGGGCCGACTCCCAGGTCTCCTGGGCGCTGGATTGCCTGGGGCATGCGGGGTTGAAGAAGGAGCACCATTTCATCATGAAGGGCATACAGGTTAAATGAAAGGCAAGAGCCGGACGGAAGCTGGTCATCCGAGGATGGGGAAATCCACGCCGTCAATACCACCATCGGAGTGTTAAAGGCCTATAAACTTTTCGGCTTATTTTCTGGCTGAGCTGACATGACCACTCGACCCCTCTCAGTAACTGCGACATGGTTCCTCATTGGCATGAACGCGTTGGTCTGGCTGGTTTTTGGGGTCATCGTGGCGATGAATGCACATCCTGCGCTGCCCAATCAACCTCTCGTCAAGGGGGGCATGGCGTTCCTGTCATTTGTCGTGGCTGGCGTTTTGATCGGGTTGATCTTCTTACTCGCCCGGCGCAGCCGGCTGGCCTATTTTAGTAGTTTGGGTTTGTTCCTGGTGATCACTTTCCTGACAATTACCGATCAGTTCGGCTGGTCGGACTTCGTCATCCTGGTGATCAACCTGACGCCCATGATTTTACTGCTCAAAGACCGGCGCTGGTATTTACGAGTACTTTCGCCACAGCGAAGAAATGGAAGTTGCGCAGAAAATTAGTGAATGAATCACACCCGTTGTGGTTGAATCCATTTGCACACAAAACAGCCCTTGATCCACCAGTTGTCACTTGCACGACCACATTTAGGCACACCTAAATTCATACCCCCAGGGGTGGGGGTTGGTTGCTATGGGTTATCCATAATGTCCAATCCCTACAGGTGGCTGAAAAATGTCTATCTTATAACCGCCTGTGGGGGCTTGTTAGTCTGACAAGTCCATATTTTACATGCCGTGTCACTGGCACTTCAGTTGGTATGAAGAGAGGAGAGCTAGTCCAGGTTGCATTTCTAAGATTGACAGGCTAATATCACCGTGATATATTAGTAATATATCAGATTTGGTGATTTGGTTTTCCTTAACCAACCGACCGAAAAAGTGTCGATAAAGGGAAAATTACCGTGCGTGTAACCTTTGCTAACAAAGCATATGAACAAATCAAATTTGACATCATCACCTGTTTGTATGTACCTGATCAGCAGATTACTCAACCGCAATTAGTAGAAAAATACGAACTCGGGATCACACCGATCCGCGAAGCTTTACATCGACTGGCGCAAGAGGGATTTCTCCGACCAATCCCCCGGTTTGGTTATGTCATCATCCCCATCTCGATTCCCGATGTAAATCAAATCTATGAATTAAGAGCAATTTTAGAGCCAGCTGCGGCGCATATCGCGGCCGAAGTTGCTTCTGACGCAGCTCTCGAACACCTTTTAAAAAGTGCAGGTTTTTCCTATATTCCTGGGGATAGGCAATCCATAATTGATTTTGTGAACAATAATGCCAAATTCCACTTAACCTTTGCTGTTGCGACAGGCAACCGCAGGCTCGTGGAAGCCATATCAAGAATGTTGGATGAAATGGCAAGAATATTCTTTCTGGGCTTGAATTTCCGCGAGATGTCCGAAGAGGTGCAAGCTGAACATCAAGCTATTGCCACTGCTATTTATCACCGTGATCCTGACAAAGCAGAACAAACATCCAGAGATGAGATCGCTCATTCAAAGGCAAGAATTATAGATGTTCTGCGGAACAGAACGGAAAAGGATTTTGGCTTCGGTCAAACCCAAAACCAAACCGGGCAAAATTTTGGTGATTTACCCCTAGAAGATTTTCAACTGCACATTCCTGAGAGATTAATCCGTCATATTCATGAAACAAGAGGCTAATGAGATGAAACTCCAAAATAGAATAGCAATTGTAACTGGTTCTGCGATGGGAATTGGGCAAGGCATTGCATTCGTGCTGGGGCGAGAAGGCGCCAGGTTGGTGCTCGCGGATGTAAATGTGCCGGAGGGGCTGAAAACTTGCGACGAACTGGAAAAACTAGGGTATGAGGCGTTCTTTGTTGAGTGTGATGTATCGAAGGAATCCCAGGTAAAAGCCATGATTGCAGCTTCGGTCGAAAGATATGCCACAATTCACATCCTGGTCAACAATGCGGGCATCGGAATGTATAAAACTGTCCTGGAGACGACCAGCGACGATTGGGACCGGTGCCTGGGAATCAACCTGAAAGGGGCGTTCTTATGCTCGAAGTATGCGATTCCCCATATCCAGGCCGCGGGAGGCGGTTCGATCATTAATATTGCTTCCGTCCACTCGTATCAGAACTCAAGTGGTGAAGCACCCTACGCAGCCAGTAAAGGGGGCTTGTTGGCCCTGACCCGCCAGATGGCGATCGACTTTGGCAAGGACAAAATACGCGTTAACGCCATCTGTCCTGGTTGGATTTACACACCCAACGTGCAGCGTATTTTTGATAGCCACCCAGATCCAATCCAATTCAGGAAGGAAGTCGAGCAGCGTCAAATTTTAGGACGTGTCGGCACTTCAGAAGAAGTAGGGGAGGCGACAGCTTTTCTTGCAAGCGAGGAGGCTTCTTATATAACTGGCGCGTCTCTGATGGTCGATAACGGGATGACCGCCCAATTGGAAACCTGGTGACCCCAGGCGAGGAGGCGAGTCATGTCTGTGCGTGTTGATCTCAACCCGATCCTTAGAAGACAATACCGACCAGACTATAATCCCGAGGAAGGGTTGATCCTCAACGATGGGGCTGGTAAAACGTTAGAACAGATCGTCCAGGAGCTGGGGATACCACCTGACGAAGTATCTTCGACTCTGGTGAATCAATGCGTTAAACAACCAGGTTACAGAGTAAAAGATGGTGATGTGATCGTCCTATCGATCGCAATTAGCGGGGGTTGAGGAATGACGGGATAGAAGGTGAACAAATGGGAGAGATACAGGTGGTGATTAACGGTAAGGAGGTGCGCTATCTAGATGAGATGACAATTCTGCAGGCTGCTCGACAGATTGGTATCGAGATTCCCACCCTTTGTTACAGCCCCGATCTTAACCCGACGGGTGTTTGCCGTATTTGTGTTGTGGAAGTGGAAGGATCGAGAACGCTGGTTGGCGCCTGTCACACCCCGATTGAGCAAGGGATGATTATCCATACCAATTCCCCTAAAGTTCTGGCCGCGCGGCGAGCCAACGTTGAGCTTTTACAGGCCGCCCACGACTCAGTCTGTGTCACTGACCCGACCTGCCAGCGATGCGAGCTCCACAAATTGTGCTCTGACTTGCAGGTACCGCGTGCCGGGTTCCACGTGCGACAGCGCCGCTCGTATCCAATCGAAGAGAGCAGCCCATATGTCCGCCGCGACATGTCTAAGTGCATTCTGTGCCGCCGATGTATCCAGGCGTGCAGTGAGATCGCAAAAAAGAATGTCTACGCTACAGCCTATCGAGGCTATGCCTCCAAGGTTGTTGTGAATTGCGATGTTTCGTTGAACACAGAAGTCTGCCGAGATTGCGGAATCTGCATAGACTATTGCCCAACAAATGCGTTGAGTCGACCACAGCCAATAGAGCAGCGACATGGCTAACAGGTCGCATGTAAGAGAACGTGAGGATTTGTTGGCAATGCTGCGGGATGAGCAGGAAAAAGCCAGACACATTTCCGAGCCGTTTATTGAGCAGACGGCGCAGTCTATGGGCCTCTCTATCAGTGATGTGTATGGTGTTGCCACCTTTTACCACTTTCTCTCAACCAGGCCACTGGGCAGATATGTCATTCGTGTTTGCAAGAGCATCCCATGCTACCTCAATAGTTCTCAACTCATTATCGAGACTGTCCAGGCTGAGTTGAACATCGTGCCGGGCGAGACAACACCAGATGGCAAGTTTTCACTTCAGTTAACCAACTGCATTGGTGCTTGTGATCAGGCTCCGGCAATCTTGCTGAACCATGACCTGCACGGCAACCTGACAACGGCCAAGATCGCTCAGATCCTCAAGGCGTGCCCTTAGAAGAGTGAGTCATGCCAGAGAAACGGATTGTGCTCAAAAATTGCCACATCATTGACCCTGGGGACATAAACACTTACCTGGAGCAAGATGGCTTCAAGGCACTGACCCTAGCGCTGGGTATGGCGCCGGAAGCCGTGATTGCAGAAGTGAAAGCCTCCGGGCTGAGGGGTCGAGGTGGAGCAGGCTTTCCCTGTGGTTTGAAATGGGAATTAGCGTGCAAGGCGCCGGGCGATGTCAAATACCTCATCTGCAATGCGGATGAAGGCGAAGTTGGTACATTCAAAGACAGATACATTCTGCAACATGATCCTTTCACCCTGATCGAGGCGATGGCGATCGCGGCTCATGCCATTCATGCGAAGCAAGCCTTTATCTATCTGCGTGCTGAGTACCACTATTTGTTCGATGGGCTGGTGGATGCAATTAATCAAGTGAGGGCGAAAGGATTCTTGGTGCACCTGGATATTGAAATTCGTGAGGGCGCGGGCGCGTATATCTGTGGTGAAGAATCGGCGCTGATGGATTCGATCGAGGGCAAGCGTGGCGAAGCCCGTTTCAGGCCGCCATACCCACCGAGTAAGGGTTTGTGGGGAAAGCCAACGATTATCAACAACGTGGAAACGTTGATGAACATCCCCGCGATTCTGCTCAATGGTGCGCGATGGTTCAGTCAGATTGGTACGGACAAGAGTAAGGGTACCAAAGTGTTTTCTGTTAGCGGAGACGTGGAAAGACCTGGTGTGTGTGAATATGTCATGGGCAGCCAACTCAACGAGATCGTTGTGGATTGGGCGCACGCCCGAGACATCAAGATGGTGCAGGTCGGCGGGGCAACCGGGGGAATTATTCCCTGCTCTATGATCGAGACTCCTCTGGCTTTCGAGACCATCCTGGGCTCAGGTGCAGTGACCGTCTTTGACAACAGTCGAGATACGCTTGATTTTGTTTTCCGCACGGTCGAGTTCCTGGCTAAGGAATCGTGTGGCAAGTGTACTCCGTGCCGTGAGGGAACTGAGGTCATGCTCGAAATTCTGGGACGGCTGGCCAACGGGGATGGCCAGCATGAGGACATCCAGATGCTGGAAGAATTGTCCACCGCTATGGCGCTCTCGTCGCTGTGCGGGCTGGGGCAGGCAGCCTCGATCCCAGTTTTGGACACGCTCAAGTATTTCAGAAACGAGTATGAGACGCGCGTCCAGCAGTCGATTTTCTTACGCTCGCTACGAAGCAGGCAATTGCTGTGATGTGAGGAGGAACGAAAGATGCATGACAGCTCGACGGACACTTATCTGTGTCCTTATTGCTCAGTCAGGCTCGATACAATTGGATTGTTGAAAGCGCACATCATTGCTGAGCACTCGACTGAACCGCTCCCGCTGCCCGAGGGCGTTATCCAACTCACCCTCAATGGGCAGGCTTATCAACTCCATGTCGAGCCAGAATGGACGCTCTACCATCTCGTCCACGACCGGCTGGGTCTGACAGGAACCAAGATGTTTTGCGACCGCGGGGCATGTGGTTCCTGCACCATCATCCTCGATCGCAGACCGGTCCTTTCTTGCACGACACTTGCCATCGAGTGTAATGGCAAGACCATCGAGACCATCGAAGGGATCGCCGCTGACCATCATCCGCTGATTGATGCTTACATCAAACATCATGCCTTGCAGTGTGGCTATTGCACACCCGGCTTTATCGTTACCGCCAAGGCGCTTCTCGACCATAACGCCGACCCGACTGAGATCGAAATCAAAGAAGCCCTTGCGGGCAACCTGTGCCGGTGCGGTACATATCCTCAGCACCCAAAAGCAGTACAGGAAGCAGCCCGGGTTCTTATGGAAAGGGGATGAACATGGCGGAAGATCCGGGATCCTATCAAAAGCTACGCGCGGAAGGCCATTATCACATCGGCGCAGAACCGCTGAATGTCACCTTCAAACAGATTGGCAAGCGGGACCTGCGTCGCATAGATGGGTACGAGAAGGCAACCGGCAAGGCGATGTACACGCGAGATCTGCAAATTCCAGGGATGTTATATGCTCGCGTTCTACGATCACCTTACGCGCATGCCAAAATCATCCAAATGGATTCCAGCCGCGCTGAGGCGCTGCCTGGCGTGAAGGCTGTCATTCGCTTCGATGACCCGCAGATCAAAGACCGAATACTGAATGGAAGCTATTTCGCGCAAGGTTGGGCGCGTCCCAAACTGGCCGGCTGGGCGCTCAAGCCTGTTCACCTTGTCCTGGCTGATGAAGCCTGGTACGAAGGTCAGCCGATGGGCGCCGTCATTGCCGCGGAAAGTGAAGCCATTGCTCAGCAAGCCTTGAGCCTCATCCGCATTGAATGGGAAGAGTTGCCCTTTGTACTCGACCCAGAAGACGCACTCCGGTCAAATGCGCCTGTCTTGCGCCCTGGGGCTGCCAGCAACGAGATTCACGACCCGCGCAAGCATTTTGAGCTGGGCGATGTAGAGAAAGGTTTTAATGAGGCCGACCAGATCATTGAATTCAGAGCCAGGAGGCGACCTCACCTCTGGGCGGGAGCGGAGATGCCCAGTGTCTTGGTGCGCTGGTTGGACGACCGGTTGGAAATGTGGGTGCATGAACAACAGCCCTATCACGCCAAGCAACTGATTGCCGAGTGGCTCAACATCCCTATGGACAAGGTCACTGTCAACACCGTCTATCAGGGCTGCTCGTTCGGCGGGCGCGGCAATCCGGCAAACCACTCTGAAAACGGCATGAACGTTTTGGCGACTTTGCTTTCTAAGAAAACGGGCCGACCGGTCAAGCTGCTGTATGACCGGCGTGACACTTTTTTTGGCGAATCCGGCGACATGGCGGTCAGCTATTTCAAGGTGGGGTTCAAATACGACGGGACGATCACGGCTGTCCAAATCAAAAATATCTTTGCCGTGTACCTGGCTGCAACCGGCATCGATCATTTCTTGGACAACACCCGGATCACTAATCTCGCCTGCGAGGCGATACCGGTGGACGTGAGCATCGGGCCGGCCTGGTGGGCGCGCTGTGAGCATTTGACCAGTTGCCTTTGCCTGACCTTAGTGTGCGATCACGTGGCGGCAGAACTGGGGATGGATCCGATTGAAATCGCGCTCAAGAACGATGGCTGTCACGGACACGACGCAGAGTACCTCGATCAATACAGGCGTGAGTATGGCTTTCCAGATCGGGACAGCCTCAAGGAATGCATCGAAGCTGGCAAGCGTGCCATTGGCTGGGACGAGAAATGGCATCTGCCCGGCACCAGGAAATTACCGAATGGCCGGCTGCATGGCATTGCCTTCACGTGGGATCACAATTGGGATGACACGCGCGGCACAGGTTCCGGGGCAGTGATGATCGAAAACGACGGCTCGGTTACGATCATCGGACAGCATGTGGACATCGGCCCAAATCCGTGGACGCCACTGTGTCAGATCGTCGCCGACGAGATTGGGGTCCCATTCGAATCTGTCCGGATCAAGCCGTGGACAGTGGATACCGGATTTGTATTGATGTCGCCCGATGGTTCCTGCAACCTGGTCACCAACGGTAACATTGTCCGCAAGGCGGCTCACAAAGCCAGGCAAATGTTGCTCGAATTGGCTGCTGAGCAGTTCAAAGTCGCCAGTCCCGAAGAACTGGACATCCGAGATGGCGTTATCTTTGTCAGGGCAGATCCCACCAGGTCCAAGCCAATACGAGAGGTTGTAGCACGATCGTTACCCATGCACTGCTCGGGCGCATTTTGGACTCAGCCGCCCATCATTGGTTGGGCCTGGCACAATCAAGGCATTTGGGGCCAGGCCAACGAAACAGGACGGCCGCGTTTGTGCCGCCAGGTGCACTTTATGGAAGTCGAGGTTGATCCCGACACCGGGCAAATAGAGGTTACCCGCGTGGTCAACGTCAACGATGTGGGTAAGGCTATCTCGCCGGAAGGCGTCGAGGGGCAAATGTATGGTGGTACGGTCATGGGTGTAAGTCGCGGAACTATAGAAGAAATGGTCTGGGACCCGCAGACAGGCGTTTTGTTAAACGGCAACCTGTTGGATTATAAATATGCCACCCTGCTCGACTGCGGTCCAATCGATACGCCGTTCATCGAGACGGGGTTAGGACATGGTCCGTATGGCGCTTCAGGCATCGGTGAGGCCACCGCCACCATCATCCCTGCACTGCTTGGTCCGGCTGTTTATAACGCCATCGGTCATTGGGTGGATGATTTTCCCATCACCCCCGACAAAGTGCTCAAAGCGCTTGGAAAGATTTAAGAGTACGGTGATGAACAAATTCACCCACATCAATGCGACCAGTATAGACGAAGCGGTCTCGATTTTGCGACGATATGGGAACAAGGCAAGCCTCATTGCTGGTGGCACGGATCTGATCGGCAAGCTGAAAGATGAAGTCATGCCGTCGTATCCAGAGGCGATCGTCAACCTCAAGACGATCCCGGGTCTGGATTTCATCCGACAAGAGGGTGCCGTGCTTAAGATTGGCGCATTGACTCGGTTG
>CAYGZL010000085.1:0-11772 GCA_964354345.1 uncultured Anaerolineaceae bacterium
TGGCAAGCTGTACAGCATCGGGTGTCGCGCCGTTTGATTGCACCCCAAGCTGAATCAGCGCCCGGTCGGGGGTGACGTTAATCATCGCCGAGCCGGTGACTTGCACGGTCCGGCTCGAGTCACAAACCGGTTGTGGCTGTGACGTTGGGCTGGGGGGAGCTGCCTGGGCGTTAAAGGTTGGCTGGCCCGCCGAGAGCAGTAGAAAGACCAGCACGGCGGCCAGAATTGCACTAACGGATGTGGGGATTTGTTTCATGTGAACCTCCTGTCGGGTGTTTATATCATCTTAGCCCCTCACCCGGTCAGGAAGGAGTCAATTCTCAGTCAGTTGGGAGGCAGTTGCCGCTCGCAGGCAGAGTAAAGCGCAGGGTTGTCCCGCCTCCGGGCGTACTCTCGGCACTGATCCTTCCATCCTGGGCCAGGATCAACGCGCGGGCGATAGCCAATCCCAACCCCGCTCCTCCGGTTTGGCGATTGCGGGATGCGTCGGCTCGGTAGAAGCGCTCAAAAATAAAGGGCAGGTGGTTTTCGGGGATGCCCGGCCCGCAATCGCTCACCGAGCATTGGCAAACCTTGCCGCTTTGGCTTACCTCGACCGTGATCGTGGAGCCTTCCGGGCTGTAGCGGATGGCGTTATCAAGCAGGTTGTCCAGCACCTGAGCCAGCCGATCGGAATCAGCCAAAACACAGGGCGGCTCGGTGGACTCTGACACCCTCACTTCGAACTGCACCTGGCGATGGGCGGCCAGCGCAGCGAAAACTTCGCAACGGGCGCGCGCCAGCTCGCCCAGGTCGAGCGGTTGGATGTGAATGTTCAGCGTTCCAGCATCAGCGCGGGTCAGCACCAGCAAATCGTTAACCAGCCTGATGAGCCGGTCTGTTTCGCGCTGCATTGAGGCCAGCAAAGGTCCCCGCCCGACGGTATCGTCCAATGCGCCGTCTTCGAGGGTTTCGATGGTGCCCTTAATGACCGTCAGTGGAGTGCGCAATTCGTGGGTGACATCGGCCACAAAGGAGTTTTTAGCCTGGTCCGACTGACGCAAGTTCTCGGTCATCGCATTGAAAGCCTGCCCCAGGCCGTTCAACTCGCGGATGCCGCTTTCGGTGGGAACGCGCTGGTTCAAATTCCCGGCGCTGACCGCCGCGACGGCACGGGCGATGTCTTCAACCGGCCGGGCGATGCGGCGGGCGAGCAAGGTTCCAGCGATGAGGGCCAGCACGAACGCCGCCAAGGCGGCTCCAGCCAGGTCAAGCAACAGGCGGGTGGGCAATCCGGCGGCGGGCAGGGGTGTAGCCACGTAGACCAGGCCCATCACTGTGCTGTCTTCAGCCAGGATGGGCGCTGCGGCATACAGAACGCGCCGGTTTTCTGCCGCGGCGACGCGCCGGATGGCTGTGGCTGGCTGGCCTTGCAAGGCCTGGGCAATTTCGGGGCGCGCGAGCAGTCCTTCAGGAGAGACGGAGGCGCTGTTTTCGGCGGGGGGCACTTGCAGCGGGGCAGCACCTTCGACCAGGGGCAGGCCGACAATCACCGCGCCTTGCTCCCCCAGCACGCGGGTATGGATACCGGGCAGGACGTTGGCGGTTTGGAGATAGGGCTCGGCAGGAATGTTGGAGAGCGGCTGGCCTTGCAGGGCTGCGGCAGTAAGCTGCGCCTGGGCCAGCATGTTTTCGCGCTGGGTTTCCAGATAGAGCGCCTCGACTCCCCGCCAGGCCAGCGTAATGGCCACCCCCATGCCGAGAAGCAGGATAGCCAGGTAACTTAAAAACAGGCGAGTGCGCAGGGGGGCAGACATGGGTCTACGGGTTAAGCCGGTAGCCGATGCCGCGCACGGCTTCGATGCTGTCAGCCTCGGTAGATACCTCGCGCAGTTTGGCGCGCAGGCGTTTGATGGCACTGTCTACCGCGCGGGTATCACCGATGTATTCGTAGCCCCAAGCGAGTTCGAGCAGACGCTCACGGGTCAATACACGCCCGGCGTTGGTCATGAGCAGGTGTAGCAAATCGAATTCCAGACGGGTAAGCGCGAGGCTGGTTTGACCGATTGTGACGATGCGGCTTTCCGTATCCAACCGCAAGTCGCCCTTGCCGCGCAAAGTGGTGGCTGGCTCTCCAGCCAGCCGATCGGCTTGAGCGCGGCGCAGAACAGCTTTGATGCGCGCCAGCAGTTCACGCATGCTGAAGGGTTTACTGACATAGTCATCCGCGCCGAGTTCCAGGCCCACCACCCGGTCTATTTCCTCGCCCCGCGCGGTAAGCATGATGATCGGCACCTCGCTGGTCCTGCGCAGTTCTCGGCAAACATCCAGACCGTCCACTTCGGGAAGCATCAGGTCAAGCAAAATCAGGTCTGGGTTGAACTGGCGTGCCAGGCGCAGAGCCTCGCGCCCGTCGGCAGCCAGAAATACTTCATAGCCAGCCTTATGCAAATTGTAGGCCAACAAATCGGTCACAGCGAGTTCGTCATCCACCACGAGGATACGAGCGGACATTTGCTGTAGGATAACATAGTTTTGTGACAGGATTGTGTCAGGATAAATCCAAGTCTCACCCCTAATAGGACGCGCTATCTCGGATGAATATAACACCTATGTACCGCTCACGGCAACACTGGCAATGGAGGCTGTCTATGAACGGTTCTTGGGCACTGGCAATTATTTATCCCACGGGGTTACTCACGGAGGTCACACGGTGGGCTGTGCGGCAAGGGACTCATGCTTGGTATCGAGCTTGTTATGGATCGCCAATGCACACCAGCCCCCCAATAAACGCCAGGTTACATCAGATCTGGGATGCTAACCCGAGGTTATAATCAGGGGATAATTATAATTTTGGAGTATAAAAAATGATCTTATTAGCCGCAGACAGTCAAAACAGCGGTACGGCCGTGGCATGGGAATGGTTAAAGAGCGGAAAATCCGCCCTCGAAGCGATCGAGCAGGGCATCCGTTTGGTGGAGGCTAACCCGGCGGATCACTCGGTTGGTTTGGGTGGACTGCCGAACGCTTTAGGCAAGGTGGAGTTGGACGCGGGAGTGATGGATGGGCGGACGCGGGCCAGCGGCGCGGTGGGAGCGTTGCGCGGCTTCCTGCACCCGGTCAGTGTGGCGCTGGCGGTGATGCAGCGCCTGCCGCATGTCCTGCTGGTAGGTGAAGGCGCGGCCCGATTTGCTGCCGAGCTGGGCGCTGAAGGGGAAGCCGGCGCCACCCATAGTGGCGGCGCCAACCGGGTAGTTGCCAGCGCCAATTACTTGTTGGCTGCGGAGAGTGAGCAGCGCTGGCGGGAATGGTGTGAAAAGATGGCATTCGATCCGGCTGATACCCAGGCCAGCTTGCTGGAGATTGTGGAAAAAGGTCGCGACCCGCGCCGCTCGGGCGGAACGACGATCTACCTGGCCAGAGATAGCGCCGGCGACCTGGCGTCGGCGACATCGACCAGTGGCTGGGCCTGGAAATATCCAGGCCGGCTGGGCGATTCCCCCATCGCCGGGGCGGGTTTCTATGCCGATAACCGCTACGGCGCGGCGGCTTGCACCGGTACCGGGGAGCTGGCCATCCGCACCAGCCTGGCGCGCAGTGCGGTGGCGTTTCTGCAGGCCGGGCAATCCGTCGAAAACGCTGTGCGGACGGCTTTGCAGGATATCCTGACGCTGCCAGGTCTGTCTCAGCCCGAGCGCAAGGCGGGCATCACGTTATATGCCATCACTCCCGCGCAGGATTACGCTGCCGGGTATGTGGCCGGCGCAGGCTGGGATGCGCCTCATTACTACATAGCAGTCGACGGCGACGCCCAGCCGCGGCATTGCGCAGCTTTCCCGGTGGATGGATGAAGAAATTTCGCTATACAACAACCACCCAATGGTTCAGAGGCAACCCCCACCTGCACAGCACCGCCTCGGATGGCGGGATGAGCTTTGCGCAACTGGCCGAGCTGTATGCCACGGCTGGCTACCACTTCCTCTTCCGCACCGATCACTGGGTGGCCTCCGATGCGTCCCTGGATAAAGACCCCGCCCCGTTGCTTTGGCTGGATGGCATCGAGCTGGATGGCAGAGATGCGACCGGCGCTCTTTACCACGTGGTCTGCCTGGGGAAGGTGGGTTATCACTCCGGCGGCAGCTCCGGCTTTCGGCGCCAGGACGTCCTGGAAGCGAGTATGGCGGCGGCCCGCCAGCAAGGAGCGCTGTTGATCCTGGCTCATCCCCATTGGACTGGGAATACGCTGAACGATGTTATCCGCCACCCAATCGACGGTGTTGAGGTCTACAACCATGTCTGCCACTGGCTGAATGGCAAGAGCAACGGGCTGGTGCATTGGGAAGCGCTTTTACGCCGCAACCCTCAGGCGCTGGCCCTGGCGGTGGATGATGGTCACCTGCGCCCCGAACATCCGGGCTGGAATGGGGGCTGGATCGTGGTGAACGCGGCGGAGTGCACGGCTGAGGCGATCCTGGCGAGTATCCGCGCCGGGAATTTTTACGCCTCGTGTGGCCCCGATTTTTATGATCTGCGCTGGGACGGCGAGCGAATCCATGTGCGGACTTCGCCGGTGCAGTTCATACGCCTGGCGGGTCCAAATTCTGAAGGCCAGCGAGCTGGGTCGTTTGACGGGCGGGTCTTGATGGAGGCCAGTTTCCGCGTGCCCGAGGCATGGCCGTATGTCTATCTTGAAATCGAGGATCAGCGGGGGAAACGCGCCTGGACGAATGGGCTGTTTGTGGAATGAAGAAATTGAACCGCTAAGACCGCCAGTAGACGTATGGCTGCCAAATCGCTGTCCAGCCTGCCAATGGTCAGTTCTCCCTCCAGCAAGGAGGGAAACTGTGTTTCATCTAAATCTAAATCATAATCCCAAAGATATTGGATTGACATGCCGCCGATTCCTGAAAAGATTATACTCTGAAAGAAAAAGACTGATGAAAATAACTTCACCGTGTCTGGTCTGAATCCTTTACTTTTTCACAATTCAGGGAACACAACTGCAGTCCTAAATCCCGCAGGTGTGAGATGATCCCGTAAAGGGCCGCCTGATCCGGGATCAGACCGCTGAGAACGGTTTCATCGGGATCGGAATGGCGGATGGTTAAGCCACCGAACCATTCCGACCACTGCTCTTGGATGTGTCCCTTGATGCGGATCTCAATCTTCTGCATTGTGCATCTCTTAGGTAGGAATGAGCGGTTTAAAGGGCGGCCTGAGGTTGGGACATGACAAAACTCCTATAGATTTCTTCCAGATAGCCGCCTGGCCTGGATTCGATCTCCAGGCCTGGTCAGCCGAAACCTCCGTTTAGTGAGATTTGACGATCTTCTGATACACAGCCCAGACAATGGATACAAGGATGCTTATGGCAATTCCATACCCCAGCACAACACCCAGGATGCTAATCAGGGGTTGAAGTAAGGACAGGTTGAAAGTCCACACGGCATAGGCGATGACTCCCCAGAACGCCATACCTGCCAGACCACTCAGGAGGAAGGCCCAGCCTCGCCCGACGGCTTTGCTCCCGGCGACAAACACTTCGTTCTTTCCAGGTAGTATGAAAGGGGGGAGGGCGCGCAGGACCACGGTGTGTAGCCCGTACAGCAGCACGGTGAGTGAAAAGCTGACTGGGAAGGCAAACCAGGCGGTAGCAATCGCGGTCCCGCCTACAGTCTGCCAATTGATAGACAGGTACATCGCCAGGATGAAGATGCCAATGGAAATGCACAAGCTGGCTGCCTCCAAACCCTTCATCCATTTGTGAAACACCCGGGTGGATTCTGGTTGTTGCTCCAGATACTGAGCGATCTGCAGCTTGAGTTGCTCTCTGGTTGTATTCTTTGCAATAGTCTCTTGCGCAGGCATGGTTTGGTTCATTCCAAATTTCCTTTCATGATTCGAATTTTTTATCGTTACATCAACTATATCTTTCAACCAGGTAGATTGTCATCTATCGAAAGGTAGATCAGAGGATAGATATTTGGTATTAAAAACACACAGGTAGGGTGTTGCTTTTTGCGCCCTACCTGTGAAGAAAATGAATGGATTGTTTAGAGTAACTTAAATTCTTTGGCTTGAGCAACCGCCTGGGTGCGGCTTTGAACGCCCAGCTTGTTGAGTACGCTGTGGACATGGGTTTTGACTGTTCCCACCGTAACGATCAACCGTCTGGCGATCTCTCCGTTTGACAGTCCCTTTTCCAAGAGGCGCAGCACCTCCAATTCGCGTGCACTCAGCGGCTCGATGAGAGGTTGGGGGATATATGCCCTGCCCGCCTCACCGAATGCAGCCAGGATTTTCAGAATATACTCCCTTAGTTCTCCGCCCTGGACCCTCAGCCTTTCGAGCAGCGCCTTCATTGGCGCTCCCTTGTCAACGAAGGTACGGATAAAGCCTTCTGGCTGCGCCTTCCTGAGAGAAGCTTCAAGAAAATGAAGGGCGTCGCTTGGGTTGGCGGTAGCCAGGGCCTGCATAGCGCGCACCTCAATCATCAGAGAATGTAATCCAGCCTGGGAAACCTGCTCATAAAGCCTCGCTAATATCTCACCAGCGCTCGCCGGCTTGCCTTGCGCCAGCAATAAACGCGCCTGTGTGAGGTCATACTGTGGACCAGGCCCAGCAGGGTTAATCCCTTCCGCCATTTGTGCGGCCCAAAGGCTGGCTGCGGTAACGTCACCCTGCGCCAGGGAGAACTCCACATGATAAGAGGCCACGGCGGCGCGCTGCAGAGGCGACTGGATATCTTGTAGTATCTGGTCAAACTCACACAGCGCCTCTGACGCAGCAGAGAGCTCGCCTTGGGCTTGCTTGAGATGTGCCAGGGCGCGGTAACCATCAGCCTGAATCGCCCGGTTACCAATCAATTTACTCGATTTTATGGCCTGCGCCAGATGATCCGCCGCACCTGCCAGATCGTTCCACTCATACAGGATGGTAGCCAGGAACACCTGCGCCTGGGCTGCGGTTGGCGCCCCCTGAGCCTCGTGCAAAGCCTGCCGGCAAAACTCAGCCGCCCGGTGCAGCCTGCCCCGCTCCTTCTGGATGGCGCCCAACAAACCGAGCGCGGTAAGCCTGGCATAGTCATTTTCTGACATGCGAGCTGCCTGGCAGGCTTCCAGAAGCGCTGGCTCTGCCTCTGCCAGGTTACCGCTATTGAAATAGGCAAAACCCAGGGTGAACGTGACCAGGCTGCGGTGCAGGATATCCGCCTCGGCGATAAACGCCAATGCCCGTTTTGAAAGGGCGATGGCCTGCGGGTAGTCGCCTCGGGCACGCGCCAGATAGGCCTGGGCGACCAGCACCTGACCCAAGAGCGTATCGTCATTTAGCACAGCCCGTTCAGCGCTCTCCAGGTAGGATCTGGCCGGATCGAGTTGCCCGGTCAGGGCCAGCGCCCAGCCGAAATCCCGGCAGAGTTGCGGGTGGGTAGTAATCACCTCCTCCGGTAAAGCCTTGAGCCAGCCGAGTAAGGTGATCAGTTCGCCGCGCCTGAAAAGTGCAACGGAATTGGCGCTGATTAATTCGGCTGCGCGATTCCAATCCAAAGCTGCCAATGCGTGGTGGATCGCCTCTGGGAGCAAATCCTCGTCAGCAAACCATTGGCTGGCGAGAGCATGCAGCTCATTTGCGGAGAACTGCGCGCTGGCGTGCAGGCGTTGGCGTAATAACTCCGCAAACAGGTGGTGATAGCGGTACCATGTCCGTGACTGGTCCAGCGGGATAATAAAAAGGTTGGCATGTTCCAGACGATCGAGCAATCCAGCGCTGCCCGTTCGACCGGTGACTCTATCACATAGCGGTCCAGACAGACGCTCAAGGGTACAGGTTTTAAGCAGGAAATCCTGCACCTCAGACGGCTGACGCTCAAAAACTTCCTCGATCAAATAATCCAGGACATAATGGCTGCTGCCGGTGAAAGCCGTGACGAAGCCCGGCAGATCAGTGCGTCCCTGCATGGAGAGAGCCGCCAACTGTAAGCCGGCGATCCAACCCTCCGTCCGGTGTTCCAGGGCAGAGATATCGTTTGGAGCGAGTTGAAGACCCATCAAGCGCTGCAGGAAGTCGGCGCACTCCTCCGCTGAAAAGCGTAAGGTCTCCTGGCGGATTTCCACCATTTGCCCACGCGCCCGCAGACGGGCCAGGGGCAGGGGCGGGTCCTCACGCGTGATGATGACCAGGTGCATCTGCGGTGGTGGGTGTTCCACCAGAAAGGCGAGTTGCTGGTGAATCAGCAAAGACTCGATCACGTGATAATCATCCAACACCAGGATAAAGGAGCTGGGGACGCCAGCGATTTCATTCACCAGCGTGGTCAGTACGATCTCAGGATGCAGGGGTTGGGGGGAGTTGAGCAGGGCAAGGGTGTTTTTTCCAATGCTGGCGTCAATCTGTTGCAGCGCGGCGATGAGATAAGCCAGAAACCGGGCCGGATCGTTATCAGCCTTGTCCAAAGAAAGCCAGGCAGATCCTACCTCCTCGGCTCTCCCTATGGCAGAGGGGTCACAGGTGAGGGTCGCCAGCCATTCGGTGACCAGCGTGGTCTTGCCGTAACCCGCCGATGCAGAGACCAGGGTCAGTTTTTTGCCTTGCTGCCAGGCCTGGTTCAGGATTTGGATCAGGTGCAGGCGCGGGACAAGGTTTTTGCGGGCGGGTGGGGGATAAAGCTTGGTAACCAGGAGGTCGTGAGACATGTCTGCCTCCAGTGCGCGGACGCCTTATAGATCTATGGTTTGCGTTGTCTTCTGGAGATAGTATAGCAAATAATTTCGTAGAATTCTTACCCACTCTCGTAGGATTGATCAGGGGAAAGATTAACCCTGATCTGGCCTGGGAGCATCGTGATCCGGCAGACCGCACAATTGTAGCATTGGCAAAACGCTTTGCTTGTCCCCTGGTAACATCCGATCAAATCATGGCCGGTTATTATGCTCAGGCAGTTTGGTAGGAAGAACTACGGGAGGGTGGTAACCGCGGCGTCCACAATGGTCTGGGCTTCGGCCTGAATTCGACTCAAATGCGCCTCGCTGATGAAGCTCTCGGCGTAAATTTTGTATACATCTTCCGTGCCTGACGGCCGGGCGGCGAACCAGCCATTCTGTGTGACGACCTTGAGCCCGTCGAGGGGAGCTTGATTGTAGGGCGCATGGGTTATCTTGGCGGTGATCCTTTCGCCGGCCAGCTCTTTTGCCGTGACCCGTTCAGGAGACAAATTGGCCAGGACAGCTTTTTCAGCCGGGCTGGAGGGTGCGTCCACGCGGGCGTACCAGGCCTTGCCAAACCGCTGCTCCAGAGCTTGATAGTGTACACCCGGATCGCGGCCGGTTACTGCCAGAATTTCCACAGCCAACAGGTCGAGGATAAATCCATCCTTGTCCGTCGTCCAGACAGTGCCATTATGGCGCAGGAACGAAGCCCCGGCGCTTTCTTCGCCCCCAAATCCAAACGAGCCATCCAACAGCCCGTCCACAAACCATTTAAAACCCACCGGCACCTCGCACAGTTTACGCCCGAGATAGAGCGCGACGCGGTCAATCATCGAGCTCGAAACCAGCGTTTTGCCGATGGCGACCTCTTTCCCCCAGTCGGACCGGTTTTGAAACAGGTACCAGATGGCGGTGGCCAGGAAGTGATTCGGGTTCATCAGCCCCACGCTGGGGGTGACAATCCCGTGGCGATCGTAATCTGAGTCGTTGCCAAAAGAAATGTCAAACTGATCCTTGAGCTTGACCAGGCTGGCCATGGCGTAGGGCGAGGAACAATCCATGCGAATCTTGCCATCGTGATCCAGGGTCATGAAAGCGAAAGTGGGGTCCACGCGGGGATTCACCACTACGAGATCGAGCCCGTACCGTTCCGCGATCGGTTCCCAATAAGCGACGCCCGAGCCGCCCATCGGATCGACGCCGATCCGCAAACCGGCTGCGGCAATGGCCTTAAGATTAACAACATTCTGCAAGTCGTCCACGTAGGGTTGGATGTAATCAGCCTGATGGGTTGTGGAGGCTATGAGCGCCTTTTCCAAGGGGATCCGTTTAACCTCTTTCAGTCCATTCGCCAGGATCGCATTGGCACGCTCCTCGATCCATTGGGTGGTTTTGGTATCCGCCGGGCCAGCGGAAGGCGGGTTATATTTGAAACCGCCATCGTCCGGTGGGTTATGAGAGGGCGTGATCACCACACCATCGGCCAGGCCTGTGGTTCGAGCGCCGTTGTAGGCCAGGATGGCATGTGAAATAACTGGCGTGGGGGTGTAGCCGAGTCCTTGCTGGATCACAATGTCAATGCCGTTGGCTGCAAACACCTCAATCGCCGTGTACTGCGCTGGCTCTGACAGGGCGTGCGTATCCATGCCCAGGTACAGTGGTCCGCGAATGTCCTGGGCTTTTCTGAGTTCGACGATGGCCTGGCTGATCGCCAGGATGTGAGCTTCATTGAAACTGCTGTTCAAAGATGACCCGCGATGCCCGGATGTGCCGAAGGCGACCTGGTGGGCTGGATTGTCTGGATCAGGCTGGTGGGTGTAATAGGCGGAGATTAACCGCGGCACATTGACCAGGTATTGGTAGGGTGCTGTCTTGCCTGCCAGCTCGTGTACGCTCATAGATCCTCCGAGGAAGAATGATTAAAAAAATCGGGTCCCTACTATTATAGTATATCAACCGCCAGCCAATGTAGCCAGGATGGCGGCTTGAATCCCCCCGACGGATGAAGATCGAGCTGGTTAGCTGAGGGTGTTGGCAGGGAGGATCCGCAGCGGTCTGGGGCGCGGCTAGAGTGATGGGATCGTCTGCTCAGCACTCAGGCTACTTCAGGATTATCGCCTGACCTGCCTCCCAACGACCTGTCTTCAGTATTTTTACCAACCTGTTCCCATAAGAAAGCGATCAGCGCATCTACACTGGCGAAGCCATGCCGTTCGCTGGTGTGAGTATCCTCCAGGGACGCACGCCAGACCAATTCTCCCGCCTCATTGATCTGCCAAAGACGCAACAGATATGCCAGATACTGCCTTTTGAGGGTTGCCATCGGCGCTGATCACCCTTTTTGTGTTGGAAGTTGTCTGGGGAGGGCGTTCGTCGCACCCTCCCCCTGATCTGGTTTAAGATTGTCTTGTTATAGTACAACCTCCATGGGATTGGATGAGTCGGCAGTCCATTCCATCAAAGAACCGTCATAAACGCCAATGTCCGGCCAGGGTCATTTGTTCTCGAATATTACTCCAGTAATTGCCATTGGGGACATCGGATCTGGATACATGCGGACATAAGTCCAATTAGCAGCCAGGCCAGTGTAACCGCCTGACCCAGTTCCCCATTGATGGATGGTAATGCTGTAATCGGAATTTAAATAACCTTTCCAGGATCCGTTCCATTTTCCCCCACCGTTAGTAATCTGGAATGATCCAAAACAGGGTCCAGCGCCGGTCTCAATATTGAGAACACAATTAATGACGCCCACAAAATCTCCACTCACGCGTGGGTCGCTCGTATCATCCTTGCAATGAGCGATTTGGTCCTTGATGATAAGCTTGCCATCTTCGATGATGACTGACCCACCGCTATATCCGAGGTTGGTGTCAATCCCTGTAAAAGGGGTCTTGATGAACTGTTTCGCTGGCGTAGTTGCCCCGATGTTCAAGATGGGCAACAACACAAATAATAAGATGAAAATTGTCGAACGGATTGTTTTCATGGCAAAACCTCCTGGAATTTTGCTGGTTTAATTCGGATTACACTTTCTTTCATCAGTATAGATAAACAACGTGGCGAGCACGTGACGAAATCGTGACGG
>CAYGZL010000086.1:0-63568 GCA_964354345.1 uncultured Anaerolineaceae bacterium
TTCTTGCATATAACGCGCGTAATGGGCATTATTTAGATGTCCATAGGCATCACATTCAGAATAACGAACACGAAAGGAGCGTGAACATTTCAGGGGCATTGGTGTTAACGGTATACTTCCGGATTAACACAATAGGGCAGACGGCTTCCTTCCAAACCGGCTAACAAGTTTTCACAGGCGCGTTCGGCCATCCTTCTACGGGTGTTCCAGGTGGCTGAACCAATATGGGGAGTAATTAAGCAATTAGGAAGTTGATAGAGCGGATGGCTGGCAGGCAACGGTTCAGGATCGGTGACATCCAGAGCTGCGCCACCGATCCACCCTTCTTGCAAAGCGTGGGTTAATGCAAAAGTATCCACCACTGGGCCGCGCGAGGTATTGATAAGAATGGCGCTTGCTTTCATCAAGTGTAGGGTGCCTTCGTTTATCAGATGACGGGTGTCTGAAGTTAAAGGCACGTGCAGACTGACGAAATCACTCCGCTTGAGAAGTTCATTCAATGGAAGCCGTCTGGCGTTCAGGCGGGTTTCTATATCGGGGCGTGGGGTTTCATCCGTATAAACCAGATTCATTCCGAACGCCCGAGCCCGCTCCGCGACTGCGCAGCCGATTTTCCCCATTCCGACAATACCCAAAGTTGCACCATACAGATCTGCCCCTAACCAGCCTGTTGGCGACCAAGTTTTCCAGCGACCTGCGTGTGCGTCACCGCTGGCTGTGGAGAGTTTGCGGGCGCTGCTCAGTAATAGCGCCATGGTCAGGTCGGCTGTACCTTCAGTGAGTACACCCGGTGTGTTGCCAACCGGGATATTCCGGCGTGTACAAGCGGCCAGGTCAATATTATCTACCCCAACCGCCATATTGCTTACCACCCGTAGCAGTGGCGCCTGGTTGAGTAAATCCTCGCCAACTGGAATAGTTAACAGCGTATATAAACCCGCCGCGTTTTTCAGGTTTTCTACCAATTCGGGCGCCAGAAAGGTGGCGTCGATAGCCCCAGTAATTACACGGCAGTGGCCTTCTAATGAAGCCAGCCAGCCTTCGGGCAAGGTGTGGGTAACAAGAACGAGGGGTAAGTCCATGGTTTCACCTGTGGATTGATGATGATAGAATCTGGTAATCGATGTTACATAACACCGAAATTAATGTAAAAATAATAGTACCAGGTCGTTGACATTGGTTTGGGTTGGGCCGGTGATGAGTAGATCGTCTAATGCAGCGAAAAATGGATAGGCATTATTATTCGCCAGATAGCTGCTGGGGTTTAAACCGCGCTGTTGGCAACGCAGCAATGTTTCACCGGTAACTACCGCCCCCGCCGCGTCAGTAGGGCCATCCCCACCGTCTGTGGCCAGACTGACCAGGAGTACTTCGCATAAGCCAGCCAGGCCAACAACAGCTCCGAATGCCAGTTCCTGATTACGTCCTCCCAGGCCGCATCCTTTTATAGATACCGTAGTCTCGCCGCCCGCGATCAGGCAGGCTGGGCGCGATAAAGGTGTGCCCAGGTACGCGATTTGCCGGGCGATCGCTGCTATGAAGCAACCAGCGGAACGAGCTTCCCCTTGAAGGTAATTGGTCAGTAATAGTGTGTGATAGCCTTCATTTTTTGCCTGCTCAATGGCTGCTTGAGTCGCATGATAATTATTACCAATAATCTGCGGTGACGACCACCGCTGGAGCGAGTGCTCGAAACATGGATCTCCTGGCTTAGGCGTTTCAGGTTGCTTGTGGCTGATACCGGCTTGGAGGTATGAGTAGATCGATTGTGGAATACGATCGGTAAGTCGGTAATCCTCGAGAACCTGCCAGGCGTTTTTATAAGTTGTGGGATCTGGCACGGTCGGGCCGGAAGCAATCACATCCAGCGCATCGCCGACGACATCCGATAGGATCAGGGTAATCAGCGTGGCGGGATACGCCAGGCGGGCCAGACCACCCCCCTTGATCTGGTCAAGATGTTTACGTAGGGTGTTCATCTCCTGGATATTTGCCCCACAGGTCAGTAGCAAAGTGGTCAACTCTTGTAGATCGGCCAGCGTCACTCCTGGGACAGGAGCAACCATCAGGGCTGATCCGCCACCGGATATCAGGGTGATAACCAAATCATCGGTTCGGGTTGCTGACAGCAGGTCTTGTATTCTTTTAGCGGCATAAAGACTTTGATGATTAGGGATTGGATGTCCGGCTTCGATCAGTTCCAAATTCCTGTTGGGCTGCCAACCAACGGTGTGGCCGAGCTTGGTGATAACCACACCACCCGTCAGGCGACCTGCCAGGGTATCCGCAGCTGCCATCGCCATCGGTACGCTGGCTTTCCCGACGGAGACCAAGAAGATCCGCGTAAAATATTGAAAATCAGCTAACGGTTGGGTGACATCGGATAAAATGCCGGCTGCACCCAGGGCGCGACGGACTGCTGCTCCAGGTTCGACTGCTTCCAAAGCAGCAGCCAACGTCCGGGCGACGCCATCTCCCCAGGCGAACTGGTCGAATGAATGGCACCGAAAGTGGTTGGCTTCCCAAGTCATGCGGTCTTCACGGGTTCAATGCAGGCAGGTACATCGTTATCTGGACTATTGACCAGCCGAGAAACCGGGTAAGCGACCATCTCCTGGGCAGGATAGGGTTGTAAGAGCGACTGTAAAGATGGAAGATTGACTTCACCTGTTTGCAACCATAAGGCGTATGATGTGGTTGGCAAGATTACCGGCATCCGGTTATGGATTGGTTGCATCAAGGTATTTGGCTCAGTGGTGATGATTGTACAGGAAAGGATCCGTGAGCCATCGGCTGAATTCCAGTTTTCCCACAAACCTGCGAAAGCAAAGGGGTTTCCGGACTGTAGCCGGATATATATAGGGGTTTTGGCCTTTTGCCCGGGTTCTTGTGCCCACTCAAAAAAGCCATTCGCCAGGATCAGGCAGCGCCGCCGACGGAAAGCATTCCGAAAGGAAGGTTTTTCGGTTATAGTTTCGGCGCGGGCGTTGATCAAGCGACTGCCGATTTCAGGATCCTTCGCCCAGGAAGGGATTAAACCCCAGACGAAATAATTGAGTTGATTTTTTCCATCATTCGGGACCACAGCAACCGGTTGGGTCGGCGCAATGTTGTAGCGTGGGTTGAATTGATCAGGAACGGATAGCCAGTCAAAAGTTTGGCGCAACTGATCCGGGTCAGCGGTGAGAGTGTATCGTCCACACATGCAGCACCTTCCTTATTATTATGATGATTCTATCATCAATTATGGCAGGGAGTTACTTGCCGCCCAATCGTTACCCAAGTAAATTTCCAGGTCAACCGGGCTGGCTGGGTCAAATTGGATAACAATGCGCGCCTCAGATATTTTCATCAGGTCGCTAAGATAGCGGAGGGCAAAAGGGCTGCCAGTGTGATCAACCAGTGCCGTAGAGGGATATCGTTTGTCTGCTATGGCTACCTGGGTGACATTTGCACCTAGATTAGTTAAATAACTGGCAGTGCTGTCACCGAGCTCTGGATCATTGCTACCGTTATAGATCGCTATACGGGCTGCCTCAGTTTTCATCCGTTCCTCCGTATTACCGCTTGTCGCGGGGGAAAGGCTACCAGACGAAGCGAAAATTTGATCACGCAGCAAGTGGATTTTATCCGGGATCGGAATAAGGATGCTCAACTTGTCTGGCGACCAACCGAAAATGGTGTATTCTTTACCTATAACGCCCTTTTGGATGTTTTGACCGGACACTCCCTGGGCCAACAACGCTAATTGAACTGCCTGATCCAATCCCAGATTGGTATGTATACCAGCAGCCAGTTCTTTATAAAGAGTTGGTGCTTTGGTGATCAATATAGGCAACATTTCAGCGCTGAGAATTTTATCGCGCAATGCCATAATCACCTGCTGTTGTCGGGCGGCTCGATCGAAGTCGCCTCCCTCGGTATAGCGGGCGCGCGCATAAGCCAGCGCCCATGCACCAGGTAAAACCTGGAGACCGGGTTGAAGTGTCTTCTTAGTCTTTGCCCCCGAACCGACTAAATCGATCGCAATTTTCTCAGGGATATTGATCTTTACGCCGCCAATTTCGTCAATGAAACGAACAAAGGCTTCAAAGTCAATTTGTGCATAATAATTAACCGGTACACCCAGGAATTGTTCAACGGTTTTAACCGCCAAACCAGGTCCGCCTCCGGGAAGCTGGAAAGCATCTCCCAGGTAATAGGCGGTATTAATCTTGCCGTGTTTAAAACCTGGAATAGGTACCCACATATCCCGTGGTATGGAGAGTATACCGGCGGTCTTGGCCTGAGGATCCAGAGTCAGCAGGATCATTGTATCGCTGCGTGAATACTTTTCACCTGCCTCCCAGTCGCGATAATCTAGACCCAGGATTAAGATCGTTACTCGTCCGGCGCCATCCCAGGGTGTCAGGGTTGGCATCAGGTCAGGAATCGTTGGATTATCGGCTTGTCTTGGCAGGGGTGTCCCTGCGGCGTTTAACTCTGGCGTCTGTGATAACGAGATAATAGAAGGTAGGTCTGCTGATAAGGTTAATAAATTACCACTGACCAAAGTCCGGGTTGTGCGAAAGGCTACCAGGCCAAGAAGAAACGCTGCACCGACCAGTGTCATGGCCAGGATGACGCGGATAAGTTGTGGATGTCTGGTTAGCGTTGTTTGCAGTTTATTCATGGTAACAACTTATCTTCATTTTTGGATACTTCAATTGTGGTGTATGAAAATCTGCAAATTGCTTCAAGGGTTTGTGCTACCGTTGTTCGTTGGAGTGGGCGTCGGTGGCTCTGGAAGAGGGGTTGGGGTTTCGGTATCGGTTGGTAGGGCAGGCGATGTAATCGTCGGAGTAGGTGTTTCTTCAGGGGTTGTTGTACCGGTCGGAGTAGGTGTTAGGGTATAAGTAATAGGTGTCACCAAGTAATAAGTTGGGGAGGGTGTGACAGTTACTGTTGGCGTTTCAGTGGCGGAAGCTTCAGGGGTCACGGTAGCTGGATTACATTGTTCAGCAGCAAGCGTGGCTGCCTCCTGCACAGCCGAATCTGAGCGCACTGATAAGGCTTGTTCATATTGCGTCTGTGCATTACACCAATCCTCTTGCTGGACCAGACTGTCGCCCCATTGGATCAGAGCAGCCCGGTAACGTTCCATGGCAGTCCAGCCCGAGGCGTCGTGCAAGTTAGGAGCGGCTGAAGCGACCTGCGCGTAGTAGTAAACTGCCTGTTCGGGATATGCTTCCCAAAAGCTGTTGCCGATAATAAATATCCGTGCCCATTCCCTGGCTGTACCGGCTGCTCCGTCTAGAGGACCAAAATTTTCGGCCAGTGACAGCGCATATAATCCACCCTCCAGGTCCCCGTCAGTGAGTATTTTCTGAACACCACCATTACGCAAAGCCATGAAAAGCCAACCATCTATGCGCGCCACCTGGAAGGCTGGATCTTGTTGACGTAAAGAAATCAACAGTTCAATCGCGCCGTTCCAATCGGCCTGGTTCATTCGCGCCTGAGCCTGTAAAAATATTTCCTGTACAGGCCTCAAATCAGGAGTTGGGGTTGGGGTCGAGGTGGGAGGGATTGGAGAAGGTGTGGCTGTGGCGAACAGGATTTGCATGGTCTCCACCAGTTTATCTGTTACACCGGGATAACTTGGGTTCTGCGAGATAACATATTCGAAACGTACTCGCGCCATCTCATATTGACCAGCCTGGAAATCTTGCAAGCCGAGTTTATACTGTTGCTGGACAACCAGGTTTACCAGTTGATTCTGGTTATCTTGCTTGATTTTTATTCCTGACAGATAGCCGCTGCTGATACCTGCAATCAGAGTCAGGCCCAAGAAGCCCAATCCGAGCAAGATCCATAACCACAAGAAACTGGATTTCTTGGTTTGCATGTTTTGTAGGACGCCGTTTAGATGTATTTTGTTCCCACTTACCTGATAAAAAAACGCTTCAAAAGAAGCGCTATTTTACGGGCAGGTTGGGTCAATATGGCATAACAGATTTGCCCGGAGTCGGATTTTTCGAATCGCCTTGTATATTTTATCTGGCTGGCGCGAACCTATCGCCAGCCAGATATTATTGAATCCCTGATCAGTCAGTCAGGCTAAATTCTAAATCGGGAATATCCTCTTCCCGGGGAGAAGCACCTGTAGCCGTGGCAGCCTCTGACCGGCGTGCGGCCTCGTCTGCGAAACGACCCCGGACAAAACCCGTACCGCCTGGGATGAGCTTACCAATAATCACATTTTCCTTCAATCCGTACAGCGGATCTTCCGTTGCCGCGATCGCCGCTCCAGCTAAAACCTTGATGGTGTGCTGGAAGGAGGAGGCTGATAGGAAGGATTCCGTGCTCAATGAAGCTTTGGTGATGCCCAAGAGTACTTCGACGAACTTGGCTGGCCGTTTGGCTTGGGATAGGAGATGATCGTTGACCCGTCGAATTTCGAGTAAATCCACCAGATCACCTGGCAGGTAATTGGTATCCCCGGGGCGTGTGACCTGGACCTTGGCCATCATCTTGCGAATGATTACCTCAAAGTGCTTGTCATGGATGTTCTGGCCTTGTGAGCGATATACTTTCTGGACTTCGATTAGTAAGTACATCTGGCAGGCTATTCGACCTTGAATGCGAAGAATACGGTGCGGGTTCAAAGAGCCTTCGGTGAGTGGTTGTCCTGCTTCAACATGATCGCCATCGTGAACAATCATACGCGCTGTAGTCGGGATTTCATATTCGGCTTCCTGGCGGGTTTCATACGAGATAATCACTTTTCGCCCTGCACCATTGCCAGCAACATTCATACTTTCGATTCGCACCCGGCCTGCATTTTGAGCGACAATTGCGGCATCTTCACCCATGGTGGCTAATACATCGCCCTGGCTGACTTCAGTTTCTTCCAAAGCTGTAATTTGCCAACCCTCGGGGATATCGTACTCATCTCGAGCCATTTCGCTGTGTTCGAGACGCGCAATACGTAAGTCGCTATAGCGATCTGACTGCATCACCTTCACCACACCGCTGATTTCTGCCACAACGGCTTCACCCTTGGGGGTTTTACGTGCTTCAAATAGTTCCTCAACGCGGGGTAAGCCCGTGGTAATATCGCCGCCGGCTGCTACACCGCCAGTATGGAAGGTACGGAGTGTGAGTTGTGTACCTGGCTCACCGATGGATTGCGCTGCCACGATTCCGGTAGCCGCACCAATTTCCACCAACTTTCCCCGCCCCAGATCGATACCATAGCATTTCGCGCAGACACCATGTTGCAATTCGCAGGATAGTGGTGAGCGGACTCTTACGACCTGGATTGGTGATGCAACAATCCGGCGTACCAGTTCGCGATCTAAAAGGGCATCGCGTTCAGCCAGGATTTCACCTGTACTGGGATCGACGACCCGTTCAGCCAATAGACGTCCGTACATCCGGACACTCATTGATTGGCCAGCCACATCATCCGAACGGCGGATGTAAAGGCCCTCGAGAGTACCGCAGTCTTCCTCATTGATAATGATATCTTGCGCAATATCAACCAGGCGACGGGTCAGGTAACCAGCATCAGCAGTGCGTAAGGCGGTGTCGGCCAATCCCTTACGTGCGCCGTGAGTGGAGATAAAGTATTCGAGTGCATTAAGCCCTTCGCGGAAGTTCGAACGGATCGGGAGTGGGATAATACGCCCAGATGGATCAGCCATTAATCCACGCATACCGGCAAGCTGGGAGATCGGACCAAAACCACCCTTCGTAGCACCTGAGATTGCCTGAGCAGCCAGGTTTCCATCGGGATCCATCGTCCGCTTAACTTCTTCAGCGATCTTATTGGTTGTCCGTTGCCAGATTTCGATCGTGCGTTCATTCTGTTCCTGTTCAGTGAGCAGACCGCGCCGAAAGTCACGCGCCACCGCCTCAGCTTCTTGGAGTGACTCATTGATGATAGCTTCTTTGGTGT
Source organism: uncultured Anaerolineaceae bacterium (assembly GCA_964354345.1). Taxonomy (GTDB): domain Bacteria; phylum Chloroflexota; class Anaerolineae; order Anaerolineales; family UBA4823; genus CAYGZL01. The sequence goes on from CAYGZL010000086.1 coordinate 7,943, forward strand.
AAGGAACGGTGATGTCAGAAATCGCCAGTGAATAACCAGAACGGGTAGCGTATTGGAAGCCAATATCCTTGATGGCATCGGCGATATCGGGGGTGCGTTCTTCACCACACACCTCATAAATATCGACCATTATGTCTTTAAGACTGCCTTTATCTAGCGTCCAGTTCATGAACTGAATTTCAACCGGCAGAACCCGGTTAAACAATACACGACCGGTAGTGGTCTCAATCCAGCCTTCGAAAGGTTGCGGGAGACGTTCGCCCTTCTTGGCATAATAGGTCGAAGTCCAGATATAGATCCGGGCATGGATATCAATCTGACCAAGGCTATATGCCAACTCCACTTCATCCATATCGGAAAATCTCCGGCCATCGCCCTTGTGACTCCGTTTATCTTGCTTCGTGAGGTAATAAGCGCCAAGCACCATATCTTTGGAAGGGCTGATGATTGGTTCGCCGTCGGCTGGTTTTAACAGGTTGCGGGACGAGAGCATTAACTGGCGCGCTTCCCATACGGCCTTTTGGGACAACGGGACATGCACTGCCATTTGGTCGCCATCGAAGTCAGCGTTAAAAGCAGTTGTCACCAATGGGTGCAATTGGATTGCGCTACCTTCGATCAGGATTGGTTCAAAAGCCTGAATGCCCAGACGGTGGAGGGTGGGAGCACGGTTGAGGAGTACGGGTCGCTCTTTGATAACCTCTTCCAGCACTTCATAGACCTCAGGACGGTTGCGCTCAATAAAGCGCTTGGCTCCCTTAACGTTGGCTGCATAGTTATGCGCCACCAGACGGGAAATAACGAAGGGGCGATAGAGTTCCAGAGCCATCGATTTGGGTAAACCACACTGATATAGTTTGAGCTTGGGGCCGACAACAATAACTGAGCGACCAGAATAGTCGACCCGTTTACCAAGTAGATTGCGGCGAAAGCGACCCTTCTTGCCTTTGAGCATATCACTCAGACTCTTTAATTCACGACGACCACGGCGAGATAAGGCTTTGCCGCGCTGGGAGTTGTCGATCAACGAATCTACGGCCTCCTGTAGCATTCGTTTTTCATTACGGACAATCACATCTGGAGCACCCAACTCCAATAGCCGTTTTAGACGGTTGTTACGATTGATGACACGCCGATAGAGGTCATTCAGATCCGAAGTCGCAAAACGACCACCATCTAATTGCACCATGGGCCTCAGGTCGGGTGGAATCACCGGTAGAACGGTAAGTACCATCCATTCTGGACGGTTATTCGAGCGGCGGAAGGCTTCGACTACCTTAAGGCGCTTGGTGGCTTTCTTCCGTTTTTGTTTGCTACGTGAGGTACGCACCTCGCGCCATAGCTCCTCAGCGAGTTTGTCTAAATCCAACCGGCGCAAAATATCGTAGAAGGCTTCTGCACCCATATCGGCTCGGAAGACCTGCCCCCAGCGTGACTTAAGCTCGCGATAATGTGTCTCGCCCATAAAGGTGAGTGGGCGTAGCCCTAGCAGTTCATCTCGGAGACGGGCATTCTCATCCTTCGCAACGACGGACTGATCGTCTAATCGACCGCGCAGGGACTCCATGTTTAGTTCCGCCTCTGCACGGATGTGCTCGCGGTCCATTTTGATGTGTTCAAACTCGCGTTGTTTCTGACTCTTGAGATCCGTTTCCATTTCGTCTAGACGTTCTTTGACGAAACGTTGTACGCGAGTCAGGTGCTCATTGGTAACTACTTCTCCGGATTCTACAATGACAATTTCCGTATCGGGGAAATGGATGGCAGTACGGGTGGGTTTTCCAAGCAGCTCCTGTAAGGTGTTCTCTAACCGCTGACCAGCCTGCATGATCGGCTCGAGCTTTTCTACGATCAGGTCATCGTAATGTTGATCAACATCACTTTCCAGGCGGTTTAACTCATTGAGGTTACGATCACGCGTCGACTTGAGTTCGGCGATCTGAGCGTTGATGATTGCTGCCTGCTCACGTTCTGTGGCGGTGATCTTTTCGTCCAGCCGTTTTAAGGCTTTTTGGCGAGCTTCTTCATCGACATAGGTGATCACATATTGAGCGAAGTAAAGAACTCGATCAAGGTTGCGGCGCGAGATGTCCAGCAATAATCCCAGATACGATGGAATTCGGCGAGTATACCAAACATGGGCTACCGGTGCAGATAACTCGATATGACCCATGCGCTCGCGACGCACTGAAGAGCGCGTAACTTCCACTCCGCACTTGTCACACACAATCCCCTTATAGCGAATATTGCGATACTTGCCACAATAGCACTGCCAATCACGCGTAGGACCGAATATGGATTCGCAGAACAATCCATCTTTTTCGGGTCTTAATCGTCTGTAATTAATTGTCTCAGGCTTTAGTACTTCTCCATATGACCAGCTACGGATGGTTTCTGGCGAAGCCAGGCTTATGCGAAGAGCGGTCAAACCTTTGGTTTCCACTGAATTAGCCTCCTGGAGAATGATTCCGGGTCGAATTTCGATAAATGTTCTTTAGAAAAATAAAGGCAAGCGCAAGAGTATGATCCTCAAGCGCTTACCATGTGTGTAAGAAAATCCTTATCCATCCTTCCTTAAAGCGAAAGGCCATTATAACAAAGGATTTTAGAGATAGTCAAGGATTATTTACGAAATGTTAAGAAAGACTCACATTTCACTTTTCTGTTGGCGAACTGGAATACTGATATATAAAGTGCTTCCTTTACCAAGCTGACTTTCAGCCCAAACTTGCCCTTGATGCCGTTCGACGATCGACTTTACAATCGCTAACCCCAGGCCGATGCCGCGCGGATCTTTCGCCCCTGGTTGTGTGCCTCGGTTAAATTTCTCGAACAAGCGTGGTAAATCAACTGGTGAGATTCCAATACCATTATCAGCCACTTCGATTATTATCCGCTCCGGTCGAGTCTGGCAGCGAATAATTACTTTCCCATCAGGTCGGTTGTACTTTATTGCATTTTCGACCAGGTTGTAAAGTGCTTGCTGCAGCAGAGATAAATCAGCCTCAATCGCAGGTAGTCCAGGTTGATAGGTTTCATTGACAATTTGGATCTTCTTCTGCGTGGCCTGAGGTTGTAACATTACAATCACGCTTTCTATCAAATCCTGAAGACTAATCATCTCCAATTGTAGATCTATTCCAGCTTCGATGCGGTTCAAGTCCAACAGGTTGCTAACCAGGTGAGACATATCCTCCACGCCAGCGACAATCTTGCGTACATAACCAGTTTGCTGGTCATTTAATGGACCAACGATATCTAACATCGTGGCATAACCGCGGATTTGGGTGAGAGGAGAGCGGAGATCATGGCTGACTGCGTTGAGAAAGTCTGATTTCAGTCCATCGAGCTCTTTGAAACGGGTGACATCTCTTAAGATGCATACTCGCCCGACCTTCTGACCTTCTGCCAGAACAGGTGAGATCGTTGCCAGGTAAATCTGACCAAAGGGCAGAATGATCTCAATAGATTGTTTTTCTGAGGAAGATGTTCGGATTAGTTCAACCAATTCTTTTTGATTGATGACACGGTCAATTGGTTGAGCAGAGTCCTTTTCTAGGTTTAGGCCAAACATTTGTACGGCAGCAGAATTTGCCAGTAGCAAATGTCCTTGTTGATCAATTACCAGGACCGGGTCTGGAGTCGAATCAACGATAGCAGCCAGACGCTGCCTTCCAATTTCAGCGCTCATGAACAGGCGGGTATTTGCTGCTGCCAGAGCGGCCTGGCTGGCTAAAGTAACGATAAAACGAACTTCCTCCTCTGTAAAAGAATGAGGTTGGTCGTAAGCAATCCAGAGCACACCATAGTAGAATTGTTCGTGACGTAATGCAACCGCCATGAGGGATGCCGGATTTTGTGAGATTGCTTTCAGAGAAATTAATCTCGGACGTGTCAGGCTGGTAAGCACTAACCGATCTTGTTGGCGAGTGAGAGTTAATATTTGCTCATCCAGGTCGCTGTAAAGATCCTTGGAACTCCCGGCGCTGAAACTGAGTGGGATAGAGGGGTTGCCGTATAATTCAGGCATGACGCTGGGAGATAGAACGACACGAACGGAATTCGCGCCAGTGACCAAAGCGGCTTCAAGAACCGGTTGAATCGCCTCGTGAATATCCAGGCTTGACGCGACTCCCTGGCTGACTGTTAACAGCCGGTTTAACTCATCCAGGCGTGCCTTCAGACTACGGCGCATCAGTTCGAGCGCCTGTCGTAAGCGCCCGACTTCGTCGTCTCCCTCAACACGCATCGGAAGGTCTAATCTTCCGCGGGCGATGTAGCTTGCTTCTTGAGATAAAGAAGAAAGATCGGCTGTCACAGCGCCAAGGCCAAAACGTAACAGGAACAAAGTAATTATTGATAAGACAACCAGAGTAACCAGGAGCGGTGCTGCGATCTGTAAAGCCAGTTGCTGTGCCTGGCTGGCTGGTACTACGGTCACAATTGACCAGGAGATTCCTATAGCAGGTTGAAAATGCACGAGTTGACGGGTTCCATTGGGGGCTTGATCCTGGTAGGAATTGGGCTGGTCATAAATACCACCTTGATATATCTTCATTACCTGCTTGGGGTCTGTATGAACCAGGATCCGACCAGTGTCATCAATCAAGCAGCCTTGGCCCTGAATATCAGGCAGACTATTTAAGAGATTGACAATTGATCTTGAATAGGGATTTTCAGCCAAATCCGTACGGCCAATCAATATACCTCGCACATTTTTTTGGTCATCATAAATTGTAGCAATAAATGAAACCTGAGCCATTTGTCCGTGGGAGGAAGGGGGGATAGTATAAGTCTGGATTGGGATGATGTCATTGCGCGCTAACTCAATCCCTCTGGCCTCATTCTCAGGTTGTTGGTTGCCAGTATATTCATCACCGCCATAAGTTGCGACCAACTTGCCTTGAGGATCCAAGAGGATCAATTGTGTAAAAAAGGGGACGATACGAATTTCCTGCCCTAACAAATCGGTCAATGTCGCACGGTAGTTCTGATTGTCAGTAGAAGCCTGGTAATGAGCTGGATTAGCTGCTAAATGCTTAATTAAACCTTGGCCCGTATCCAGAAAATAGGGAATATTCTCAGCGGCCATCTGCGACAAGCTTTGCATCCGCGACCAAAGCAACTGACGTGCCGCACTATCGGCAACCCACCAATCTCCAATCATCAGGATAAGGATTAATACCAGAGCGATCGGCACCATCATGTAAAAGAAGCGTGTGTGTAGACTTTTTTCAGCTGGCGAGGCAATCATAGGAGATTGTCCACCCCAGCGGTGGGGCACTATAATTGCTGCTCCCTGGGCAAACACGCTGGCGATGATCAATTCGAGACCTGTCGCTAAGGATGTCAAGGGGAGATGTGAGATGAAATAGTCCAGGCGGTTGACCAGGCTGCCCTGGATCGTAAATGGCGCGTAGAAAAGGTAAATCAGAGGATAAATAATTGCTACCAACAGGGCAGCGATTATCGGTTGGCGCAGTGCTTGAAAGAGCCGTGTGCGATATCTTTGTTGTATAGCCGCGCTAAACAATGTGACCAATAAAGTTAAAACCAGTGGTTCATAAAGATTATGGTTGTCCCATAATGCATGGAATATCCCGGTCAGTAAAGCGACTCCAGCCGCGGGAACCATACCAAAGACACCAGCGGTAAGCATTCCAGGCACTGCTAATAAAATTAAAATTGTCTGGGGTGGCGGGCTACTCGGGAACGAGGGAATGGAGAGCGTTTGGCTGACAGGTGCCGGAATAATTGTCCCCAAACGAATTCCAAAAAAACAGCCAGCAAGCGGAGTAAGGGCGACTAAGAAAACCAAGAGCCAGACTCGGTCTTTACGCCAAGGTTGGTTTAATGCTCGCCATCGCCATAATAAGGAGGATAATAACAGTAGAAGAACAGCAAAGATTACCCAACTCTCCCATCTATCAGGGAGAGTAAGAAAGGGTGTGGAGGTTATCAGAGTGAATACGAATTCCATAAAATGCTTTGCATCTCCGCCTTGCCGAGAGCGCGATTAGATTATAGCATCAATCTTACAACCACTCGATGGTATCCTGTGTGGCTTGAGTCAGGTCATGATATACTCCACGCCGATCTGGGGGGAGCAAGCTGGCCAGGATATACATCGCCTCGTCAGTCATTTTCCGTAACTCTTCTTGCCTGGCCCGGTGGTATCTCTCCTGGAACCGGTAGGGTTTACCAAAACGGATTACCGCGCCCGGCTCCTTCCAACGTTTGGTGAAGCGTAGTGCTGGAAACCCAACAGTACCTTCGATGGCGACTGGTATGATCGGCGATTTACTGCGACTGGCCAGAAAAGCTATTCCTTCTTTCCCAACCTGAAGTTGTGGACCGCGCGTTCCCTCTGGAGCAACCAGGAGGATCTCACCAGCATGAAGAAGTTCCAAAGCCTGTTGAATGGCGCGCCGGTCGACTTCTTCTCGGCGAACTGGAATTACATGCCAGATGCGGGGGAAAATACCGATCAGTGGGTAATTGTAGACTTCAATTTTAGCCAGGGGAGTTATATTACGGGGTAGGGTGTGCAGGACAACGATTGGGTCGATGAAGGCGATATGGTTAATCATCAATATTGCCGCCCCTTGTTTAGGAACATTTTCTAAGCCATCCACCCGATCCAACTTGGCAAATAATGTAAAGCCGATATACTTTATCAGGAAGCGCAGGAATCGTCGTTGTGGTTCCAGGCGTGCGTGGTCGTAGGAGTGGGCAGTATGATTGGATTTTGATGTTGTTTCCATAATGGATTTTTATCTCAGGCTTCCTCAACCAATCTATAGGGAGTTGCCTCACCCAGGTGAAACCCATTGCCGTAAACTCCCCGATATTCGTCGGGTAATAATTTTGCTATTTCAAGCATCACCAGATCGGTGTTCCGTTGTCGTGCCACCCGCCGTGTTTCACCTTTGCCTTCGATAGGTGGGAGTAAGATGGATTTGCCAATCCGCATCTCTAACAGGGGTCGTTCGAATCGTAATGCGTGCTTTATATAATCATCCGTTGCTCCCACAATGCCAACCGGTATCACAGGAACGCGTGCCTGATCAATCAAATGAGCAATTCCCGGTAAGCCGCGACGCATACCTGGTTGGTGAGAACGGCCTCCTTCCGGCGCGATGGCTAATGGGAACCCAGATCTCAGAACATTCAGCATTTTTTCCACAAGCTGCCGGTCGTATTGACCGCGATGAACTGGAATACCCCCATACAGGCGTGCCAGGGTAGCTTGCCCCGGGCGAGACCATATATCTACTGCACCTGCGGCTTCGGGGATAATCGGCCAGAAAGCGAGTAAAAAGGGTGGTTCATAAAGTGAAACGTGGTTGATCGCAATTATGTAAGGCCCTTTTTTCGGTACATATTCCACACCGGTAATTTGTACTCGACTGAGGATGTGAAACACAGTTCGGATGATCGGACGTATGATTGCGCGCGCTATTCGGTTGACCAGGGTAATCCGGTAGGTGCCTGCCATTCTAATTTTATAACCAGCTTAAGAAATCGTGAGTCAACATACCTTTGTGGGGAATTGAACAGTGAAATCACATCTTCCGGTATACCCGCTGCCGGGCAGCTTCGAACATATGGGGGATATCCAGGTGATCTGTGTCCAGGATTACCGCATCATCGGCTGGGTGCATTGGCGAGCATTGCCGCGTTGAATCGATTTGATCACGCTGGCAGATGGCTTCCAGAACTTTATTGTAATCCGCAGTTTCACCACGCAAGAATAATTCTTTGGTTCGACGCCGGGCGCGCTCCTCCGGCGAGGCCACCAAGTAAATTTTGAGATTCGCTTCTGGTAAGACTTCTGTGCCAATATCTCGCCCGACCATAATTACCGAACCACGTAGACCTATCCGCCTCTGTTGAGCAGACAGCGCCATGCGTACTCCCGGATATGCCGAAACAAACGATACATTCGCATCTACCTCCTGCCGACGAATTTGCCAGGTGATGTCTTGCCCATCGGCGAGAATATCACAATACCGATTATCCTCTTTAGTGGGTGGTTGTATCTCAATCGGACATGTTTCAGCCAAACGCGTGATTAAAGCTTCATCTTGAATATCCAGTCCACGCTGCAAGGCCACCCAGGTTACGGCGCGATACATCACACCAGTATCAAAGAAGAGGTACCCCAACTCATCGGCTAACATTTTTCCCAAAGTTGATTTACCCGATGCCGCGGGACCATCGATCGTGATAATTGAGGGTAGTGAATCTGGGTCCATACTTGCTCACCTGGTCATTGTTCTGGTTGCCCATTGGTCGAGTCACCTGGGAACAGGTCGGAACGTACCCAAAGGATGATTTTTTCTTCAGCCACCGGCGCGTCACGATACGTAAACCATGGTAGAAACTCTGCTGGCAACGCTGCCTGCCATCCAGGACGTGTCCACCAGACAAAATCTTGACCACGGTAAGAACTTACCAAAGTGGGGAGAGATTGTGTCTGTGGGGTAATCAAAACGGCAGGCAAGTTTTCGACTCCTATTTGAGTAATAAATTTCGCTTGTATATAGTCACGTAAAAGCCAACGTAATGCAGTGGAATCCACAGTGACGACCAGGTCTATATTTTTCGGGTCGCCTCCTGAATGCCAGTTGGTCAAATCGTGTAGGGAGCTTTGTAATAAATCAGCTTGTCCAATTCCGGGAGAGGAATTCCACAACTCTTGAGGTTGGTTCATGCGCAAGTAGCTGGCCCCCCACAATACAGAGATTGTGTAAATACACAAAGCAGCCCCGGTTCCGAAGACAAGTCCTCTCTGACTCACCTGCCAGGACCAACCTAAGGCTACTAAGGCAGCCGTCAGACCGATCAAAGCCAGGATGCCCAACAGCACTGCTTCCCGAATAAGGAACTCGCGTGAATCCGTTGGGTAGCGTACCATCGTGGCCAGGTTGAACCATAGGAGAGCAAGCAATATCAAGGTTAGGATTGCTTGAGCGAGCGAGACAGGATGGGTGGATTTTTCCGGCCAAAACCGTTCTAATTCCATAGCTGCCAGACCCCAAAGCGGTACCAGAACCCAGGCCAGGTCGGATACCTGGCGGCCAGGGTAGAGCGATTGCACCAGCAATGCCAGTATTGCCCAAAGGATCAGAATCAGGGTGGTTGCCCGGACATGTTCTCCCTGAGCGTTGACACTCCTGGCTTTAGGGTTGAAGAAGCTGCGAATAGCCCCAACCAGACCAAACAGCAGTGCCAGTGGTTGATAAATGGCCAACGTAACTATTAACTTGCTGCCAGGAATCCCGGTAGGGGTTGTCCATCCATTGAGATAGGCTGGAATTTCTTGAACCCAGGCTGCCAGACCTTCTGGGAAACGCAAGAATAAAGTGCCAGCAACCAGGATTACCACGCCAACAGATATCATAAAAACGCGCATCAAGACACGATTATTTGATTGTGGGGAGGATGGAGCTAGAAGCCACGTTTGCGAGACAGAAGCATCATCCGTGTGTTCGCGGGAGGCCTCTGGGGTCGGGATCACCGCCTCTTGCTCTATAGGTTTTAACCGCGGATAACCCAGGAAGCGCACCAGCAGCCAGGCTAAAGCGATGGTCAGACCGACTGGGATCACCATTGGTCCACTCAATAGTGCCAGCCCAGCCATAATACCCGCCAGGAGTGGTTTTTGATACATCCAAAGGCTAATCGCCAGGATTGAAAAACTGACTGCCATCATTGGTCCACCAGCCTGGCGAGAAATGGTAACCAGGCCGGGATCGGTAGCCAGACCAAAAGCTAAAATAATACCGGCGATTGGGGGAATCAGACCGGGTGTTGGTTTACGGCTAAGGAAAAATGGAGCGAGGACCAGTAGACTACCTGCCAATGCAGGCCACAAACGAGCCAGAGTGTTGCTATCTTTGAATAGTGCGAAAACCAAGCCGGTTAAGAGAATATAGCCGGGATGTGCAGCCAGTGTTGGGTGGTCGCCTGTGGTAAGGGTCACAGTTTGAGAAATCTGGCGCGCCTGGAGCGCTAACGTCGCTTCGGGATCCGAGAGCGGGGTTCTTCCCAGGTCCGCCAGCCGGAGGCACACAGCCAGGATCAGGGCTAATCCATAAAGAAAAATTTCGAGAGTAAATCGGCGTGAGTTCATAAGGTTTATGGTTCAGTTATACCAGGAGTTTCGTAAATTTTAACGGCGTCTTGCTGAAAAGCAACGCGTAAATAACGAGATAATTTAACCTCATTCAGGCCTGACGGACAGGAACCAGGGTTGGGAATATATGTGGTACGTTCGAGGTCAGCGACGAATATATAACGAATCTGGTATTGATCAATGACAGCCTTGGTATCTTCCCAATTCTTCGAACAGTACAACCGTTCGACATCTGCTTGTCGAGTTCCCATCTCAAGGCCACCCCCACGCCACTGCCTTTCATGACCCATCCAACCCAACACAGCCGGCTGTCCGGAGAGCATGGATACCCGGGCATAATTCGTATAGCTACCGCCGGTAGGGCTGACGGCTTCAGCTATTACACCTGGTGGAGCAGATTGCAGCCAATGGATTGCTGCCATCTCGTCTGAGGATTGCTGTAATAGATAAGCTGTCCCATCCAGGGTCCAGGTTTTAGGGGCTGCAAAACCGTTCGTTTTACTCCATAACCCGAAGATTGGGTATACCAGGCTGGCAGCCAAAAGAAAAACGAGACCGATCCGGAAAATTACTGCCCAGGCTTTGTGTAGTTGAAGGAGTAATAAACCACAGATATAAGCAGCCACAATGCCCCAGATCAGCCAGGTCTGGAAATAAAACTTGAAGATGGTATTAATGCGATAGCCGAACTGGTCGCGCAGGTAGAAGAAGTCGGGTCCTAAAACAAGCAGGGTTCCTGCCAGGATTAATAAAAGGCTGAATAGATCAACTGGGGCAACGGTGGTATTTGCTCGTTCTGGTTCTTTTCTTTCTCCACCCCTTAGCACCAAGCCGGTTGTGAATGCCAGGATCAAACCAAGCGTAATCCAGCTACCCGGGTTGGTCAAACGGCGTTTAAGCGACTCAATAATTAAGTCGCGAATATTCGGCGCGCTGACTGTGGATAGATATAGCTGACCGAGTTGGGGTAAAAGGCTAATGGCGATAGCTAGGAGGAGCATAAGCGCCAGCAGAATGAACAATATCCCCAGGCTGATTTTATAGCCGTATTGGAAGGCCACCCGGTTACCGTGAGGCCGCCAAAGGTAAGCCAGGTAAACCAGGATCGGAAGGAGCAGAGGGGCAAACATGACCCATAAGTGGGCTCCACGTGTAAAGTACAACATACTTGGCAATGGACCGCCTGCTTGCGAAGAAAATCCCAGGTAAAACGGCAGGTAGAGTAAAATGCCAGTCATCCCGAGGGCCAGGCCTAAACTAACAAAATCTTTGAATACCTGCCCCCAGGTGTTGAGGGCAGATGATTCAGGGAATCGTATGGCTTCTTCTGCTCTATCCAACCGATTTTTAAACGCATATACAACCGCGAACAACGCAACACCTACCGGGAAATCCCAGGTGTTCAGAAAAGCCATCCCACCCAGGATGATGGCGCTCAGCCAGAAATACGTCGGAGCCATTAGAATAACGAATTTTACCTTTAGCAATCCTTGCATTGCTCCTGCGGCGCCTCCCAGAAACAAGTTGAGCGCTAATGCCAGCACCAGGAGAACAAAAGGCATGGCCAATACGTGCGGATGTAAATCAGAAAGCAGGAAAGAGAAGAAGGGAAACTCGTTGATAATCTCCTTGACACCCCACGTAAAGTCATAATCTTGAACCACCCGCGACGCCCGCCACCACCACCAAAAACGAGTTGGGATCCAACTCAATGGGCTTTCAGGAGGAAGATTGAGATCCTTGATATCGAGCCAACCCCAGAAAGTAGAGCTGAGTTGGCCAGCGGCATTCCTGCTCCAGAACAACCCCCGGGTAGCTAACATGTGGAGAAAGCCTTCCAGGTTACTCACCAGGATGATAAACAGGGGTCCAAATAGAGCTAACCATCCCACCGTTATTTTATGAGAAAGAACACCGCTGTTGTTTAGTTCACCAGTAGACGCATCGCTATGACTGCTTCCGGATTCAGGCTTGTCTGCAACAAAGCGAACCGTTTTAGATAAACGGGAGCGTAGCAGGTTATAAACTAACCCATAAGCGCCCAGCATGCATAGAGAAAAAATCAGGGCGATCCCAAGGTTGAAGGCGATACTACCCGGAGTACCGCACAACTTGGCCAGCATCGCAATCATTACATAACCAAAGTAATAATAAGAAATTGCATATCCTGAGAGCCATGGATCATGGGGTGGGAAGGTGGTCGAATGAAGGATGGCATTAATAAAAGCCAGCTCCATCGGCTTTTCTGTGCCCACAATTTCAGGGTTGGCTGAACGAATAATAGAAAATCCAGCAAAAGCGAGCAGGAATAATATTTCAATGCCAAAGATGAGACCTTTGTGTGTAGCCAGCCAGGAACGAATCTCCGCCAAACCGCCATTACGCAGGGAAATTGCACTTAATCCCCCCACTAATATTAAAGACAGCAGTATACTACCTGGTTCATTCCTTAAGATCCCAAGAGAAGTAAGTAACCAGAACCCATAACCCCATAAAAGTAAACCAAGCGTCCGGCTGAAGGTGTAACCCCTGTCTGTCAACGCCGGGAACAGCCGGTAAATGAGAGGGAAGGTCAACCAGCCGACCAGGAACAGAAGGATGTACCAGTATATCCAGTACGGCAAAATTTATTTCTCCAGGGTTTGATAAATGACTGTCTTGCCGTCTCGATAGATCTCGCGCCACAGGGTATCTACGCTCGCCTCAAATTTCCCTAGACCCGGTCCTGGATATACATTGCGTTCGAGTTGGCCTAGAATGATGTACTGCACATGGTACTTGCGTAAGAAAGCTTCGGCGGTAGTGATGTCGGTTGTATTATAGAAATCATTGATTTCGTTGATGCGATCGCTGACTAACGAGCCTGGCAACAGAGCGCGCTGTTGTTGCTGGTGCCATTCCCAACCTACCACACTGGGGAGTCCCGTATAGATCGAAAACCTCGATCCCCAGCGATACAGATCACGCAGATTAGCTTCGACAATTACAGGCGAGCCAATCACATTATCTTGCATCCAGCGGATTGCGCGATAATCTTCGCTGAGATCCATCATACCCTTCCAATCATAAGAAGCATACGCCATGTATGTCATCCCATCGAGGGTGTGAGGCGCTTCGGTCACCATTCGGTCCAGAACTTTGCCCCGCGTGGCTGTTATCGGGTATAGCGCTGCACCGAATACCAAAAGGATCAATGCGATACTCCAGGTATTGCGGGAACGTGGCGACCAGGCAGAAATGGAATTAAATAACCAGCTCAATGCTGCAGCCGCGCTGACAGCAAAGAGTGTCCAGGCCTGCAGGTAAAATTTAAACACCATATTCATGCGGGCTACATCGCCGCGTAACACAGCGACTTCAACGAGCAAGGTCATTGCCAACCCGGTACCCACCAGAAAAAGGATGAGGCGCTTGGCAGGCGATTGGTTTGGACGCAGGATCAGTACCCCTGCCCAGGCCGCGAATGGCAGCGCCAGAAATGCTACAGTGACACCCCGACCGGGCATCGCCGTAAGCCAGCGCAAGAGGCCTTGATTACCCGACGGATCAGGCATGTTAGGAATTTTCACTCCCAAGATCAACATGATAGTGAATAGAAGCACAACGATGCTCCATATCCAGTTTTTATAGGGAGTGAGTTTACGCAAGGCAGACAGTGGGGTCTTCGCCATCCAATCGATCGTCTCCCAGGCCATCCAGGAGGCGATGATAAACAAAAACAATCCCCAATGTCCCAGGTAAGAAAAGAGCGGGGTGCGTTGACCGGTCCACGGATCTATGTTGTTGTAGCCCTGACCATACCACTTCGCATAGGGTTGGTACAGGATGTAAGATAAACCGACCAGGAGGACGATGCCAGATAAACCAACCAGGAAATCCCGAATCCTGGAGTCAATCTTTATCCTCCTCAGCAGTTTTTGTTGTGGATCAGACGGATAATGATTCGCCCAAAGCGAGTATCCCACCGCTACCACTCCCAGCGCCAGGTAAGGATAAAAGTCCCAGGTGTTGGTAGGGCGCAGCGCGCCGATGGCTAATCCACCGATTAAAAAACCGATTGCTCCGTTGATCCAATTCCTCCAGCGCCCACGGGCTAAGACTACCGAGGTGATAAAACCCAGCGCCAGCAGAGCGATCGGCATGGCAAACAGATGAGCATGGGGATCGCCGTATAAGAAGGTGAAGAAGGGGAATTCTGTGATCGGTTCGACATCGCCAGGTGGTACGGGTATCGCACGGCTGGGATTCCAGTACCAATCGGCCAGGCCGTACGGCAGTTGCTGACCGGTAAGCGCTCGTTCAAAACCTTGTACTACCCAACCCACGCGGGTTACCAGCGTACCATTATCAATATTGCCATTCGGAGCTGCTAATTTCTGAAAACCTTGGAAGATCATCCCAACGGTTCCCAAATTACCGAGTACAGCCATTAACAAGGCGGCAGCGATACCCGCTAACCATGGCGACGAACGGACCACGTTGGTGGATATCTTGGTTTCAGTATCGGGTTCGCCAGAGGCTTGTGCTTGGCTTGCGCGACTTCCCTGATAGATATTCCAGGCGATAGAGAACGCCCCCATGGCAATCAGACTGAAGATAGTCGGCAGGATCAGGTTATATGCGAAGGAGGGAACAATTCCCAACCATTTGACCAGCACGCCGACAAAAACAAAACCATAATAATAATAATTGAGATACCCGCCCGCATACCAGGGATCATAAGGTGGAAAAGTCGTGCTTTTCAGGACGGCATTGAAGTACGCGAAATCCATAGGTTTCTCGCCGCCCTTCCATTGGTGCCATAGATCGGGATTGCCAAAACGGATCAATAACGCCGCCACGAAGAATACCAAAAGGATGCCTTCAATGATCAAGTAATATTTACGCCGTTCTCGCCATTCCCGAAGTAACTCGGCGCGTTGTATGTATGCCAGGGAACCTCCGGTGAGTAGGATTAATCCAAGGACAACCGTGATGGTTGGTCGCGTGAAAGTACCGCCCAAGGATCCAGTGATCCAGACGAGATAAGATAGAATTAAGAGGCCGGCTGTGCGCGCCAATGGATAACCGCCATCCTTCAAGCCGGGTAAGGCAGCACGCAGGATGGGATAAACTGCTAATCCAAGCAGACCCAGGCTGAGATACCATAATATAACACCCAGTATTTCGTAACGATTTTGGAGCGCAGTGGGGTTAAAGTACTCCGACCAGGTGCCTCCTTGCTGCTGGCGTTCCCATTGTTCGGTTGGAAGCATCAAGTCGGAGGTATTGGAGCTGTCTGAAGCAGAGAACACCAAGTTGAAATTCGTTAGAAAGGTTGTTGATGCAATTCGGATGGCATGAATCAGGTTTGAAGAGTCGAGAATGTTGGTAACAGACGCTGAAGCATATGGGATTGTCTTGAGGGAGCTTGCATTCGGGCGCAGGTCAGAATCTTGATCCCGGAACATATTGTTGGATCGCAGGTAGATCGCTGCGCCCAGGATGATAATCAGAACGGCAGTAAAAAGGCATACCAGGTGAAAGGTGCGTAAATTGGAAGAAGGTTTTTTGCTCATTGCTCTGGCTGTTGTTCATCAGGGAGTGCGATGTAGATCAGGAAATCTTTCCCTGGGGTATTGGAAACATAATTATTTTGCCAACCAACTGGAAACTTCGCTTTCAAAGAATTTAGGGATTCCTGATCCTCGGGTTTCAGGATGAATAACTTTGGTTTTGAGTCGAAAGGGATATTTCCTATATTTTCTTTCGATAATTCCGGATTGCGATCTGAAATGCCAGCTTGCATTCCTACGAGACGGATATCTACCCAGTAGGGATAGCCAATAATCCAAATATTGCGCGTATTGCCTGTCATTTCTGTAAAGCTGCGCGCAACCTGGCTAATCTCCGAGCTATTCCAGGCAGACAGACGGTATTGCTCAGCATACTGGCGAAATACCAGGTTATAACTCTGCAGGATTTGAAGCAAGAAAAGCGCAACTGCGACCGCCAAGGCGATGCGAGTCCCTGATTCAGCGCCTAGCCGTTTTTCCAGGCTGGTCATAAAACCATCTAAAGAAGTTGCGATTATCAGAAAAACCGGTACCAGTGCTCCACCTGTCCGGAACAAGTTTGGATTTTCGGCTGGCGCGGCCAGGTTCAGGATCGAGGGTAGCAGCAGAAGCAAGATGGACAGGCAAAGGAAAAGATCCAGCCAGTGATGCTGACGGATGTAGCGGATCAATATAAAAAGAAAACCAACCCAAAAAAGCCCGGCGCTTACAATTTCCAGGGCAGGTCGGAAGGGTATTGAGAGAGTCCAGACTTCTCCATTGGACCAAGAGAACATGGTCAAGGCACGGCCCAGGTTTTGTAAGAAAATCTGCACAGCTGGACCAGGCAGCGGTGTATCCAGGCTATTCATTCCTGTTAGTGAACGCAGGATCAGGTTTCCTGGACCAGCTACCGTATAACGGAGCAAGGGAAGGATGAGCACCGAGGCCAGAAGCATTGCCAGGAGACTCGACCAGAACATTTGGCGTCGATTTTCTTTAACCTTCTCGTGAAGAAGATACAAACCTGCTCCTAACATGAGAACCAGGGGTAGGATGTAACTTGCTCCATAGCCATAAAATCCCAAACCCAGACACAAACCAGCCAGGATGAAATAATTCCGTCCACCCGTCCGTGTGCCATGGATGAAAAAATACAACATAGCCGCGGTTGAAAGTATATAGAAAGGTTGACGGAGACCAATACGGGAAACGACATTCGGCCAGTAGGCGACTCCAGCCAATAGAACTGCCAGTAAACCAATCCGCCGGCTACCAAGTTCTTTGCCCAGGAGATATAAAAACGGTAAAGCCAGGAATCCGATCAGCGCGGAGACCAGTTTCAAGGTTGTAAAATCTACATCAAGCTGAAAGTACTTATGCAGTGCGGCAGCAAGATATAAATCCAGACCCTCTCGCCCTCCGTTGCCCGGGAAGTAAATCGCAGTCTCGCCGTTGATAAGCCGGGAGATATCCAGAATATTTTCGGCATGCTCGCTGGTCATCTCCAGCGGTACCTGGGAGAGCTGATAAAAACGGAAACAAGCGACTAAGACAAAAACAACCAGGAGTACCACCCTCCAGCGGGAGGCCAAACTGCGCAGACTGGCTAAGGAAAGAGTCGTTTTCAGTCTTTCAACTAACCTATGACGGTTTGGAATTGGCGCCCGGCACGCGCTGGCGATTAATACGAGGCTGCTGACCAGGCAGATCAGGTTAAAATAAGTAAACCGATTTCCACCTGAAGTGATGAACGCTAATAACGCCAGAAGCAGTCCGCCTATAAACGCGGGCGCTCGAATCACCAGCGGTTCAACGAATAATTGCTGGGCTGGTAGCGGCTCCAATGACCAATCGTTACGCAGATTCGACCAGGCTGCCCAAACTAGCGCCAGTAGATAAATCACCAGTCCAATCTTCCAGGTGCGATCCGGCTGTGGCTCCAACGCGCGCTGTGCCAGTAAAGCCAGGGTTAAAGCCAGCATGGGGCGCCAGGGCCAGTCACTTGCTTTGGGTAGAGTCCAGGAGCGTGTCCTTTTGTGAACTTCCTGTGGGTTAATAACAACAGGTAATTCAGAGTGTGGTTCAGTCGCCTGGCTCTCTTCCGGCTGTGGTTCAGGCTGCAAGGTTACCGGAGGATATTTCCAGGGCAGCAGCTTAGATTTAAGATAATCGAGAACGCTGGGTTCTTCCATAAATAATGCTAATTCTACCTCTTCCGCCGGGCAATATAAAAAGTACACACACCATCTTCGCATACAGCGGGAGCATCATAATAGGGCTGTAATCTCTGGTAAATCCACCGTAATATTCTAGAGCTGGCTGTGTGTTCTGGAACCCACTTGCCGGTTAGCTTGCGATGGATCAGATAAGGCAGGCCAAAGTAATGACCCCACTCTGCCACGGCCAAAGCTTTTGGTGAAAAATAGTGCCACCACCGTTCAACCTGGAAACCATTGCGTTCCAGACGTTCTAACCAGACTTCGGGTGGGTCGCTGTGGTAATGGCGTGAGATCCGGTTAAATAAACGCCGGTAAAGGTTGCCTGCTGGACGTAGATGGGCGCGGTCAAGGAAACGACCAATGGATAGGCTGTCCAGAAAATTTTGGTTTGGGCAACAAAAAGCAAATGTAGCACCCGGTTTTAACACACGCCAGACCTCTCTTATAACCTCATCCAGGGAGGGAATATGTTCAAGGACCGAGTTACTGATCGCGCTGGAAAAGTATTCTTTTGGAAAGGGGATATGGCTGCCTTTAGCTTGAACGAGATGGCGGTATGCGCCCCAGTGGGCAGCTTCGCGGATGGGACCACTCCACGGATCCAGTCCGATATCCAGGAGATGATCAAAGGTTAAGCTGGCAAAGTGGCCATCTCCACAGCCTAGGTCTAGCACTGGACCGGGCAAGTCAATATCACGATAGAACCTTGCTTCTACTGAGCGCATTAACGCCCGAAAATATGGCAGGCTACGGATGTGCAACCAGAGAAAATCTTTTTCGGGAGTGTGAGGGGAGATCTGGTTTGAAGTCGTTTCGGACATTGGATGTGAATAATAATTTTTGGCTAGGATTGATCTGATCCATCCAGGTTTGGATTGTCAATGATGTGAGCCAGGTCAGTTTCCCAGGTTTGTAACCCATGGTGTTCGAAGCTAAAATTAACCAGTAGCGCGCCCATCGCTTCCAGTCGTTCATTTATCGCAGGTTGGGTTTCGTAGGGACAGTACAGGAACATATACCCTCCCCCACCCGCGCCGCTGATCTTGCCTCCTAAAGCGCCAAACCGCCGGGCTTCTTCATATATACGATCGATATGCGGTGTGCTGATGGGAGTGGCCATTTTCTTCTTGTTCATCCACGATTCATGGAGCAGTGCGCCAAAATCTTCCAACCGGCCTTGCATGAGAGCATTTTTAGTCTCAATCGTTAGACGTTTTATTTCATCCATCGCCTGCACGACTTCGTTCTTTTTTTGGACAAATCCCTTAGTTTGGGCATCAATGATATGCGCTGACATGCGTGTGCCGCCGGTATAAAAAAGCATCAGACCATAATGCAGTTCATTCAGCACATCATTGGGGATCTGCAGAGGATTGACAATTACCCGGTCGCCATAGAATTCCATGAAATTAAACCCACCAAAGGCAGCCGCATACTGGTCTTGCCGTCCGCCCTTAATGCCCAGGTCAATGCGCTCGATTTGATATGCTAGCGAGGCAATTTCGTGAGCTGTCATGGGCAGGTGAAGCCATTGGCTAAATACACCGATGATCGCTACCACCACGGCTGAGGAAGATCCCAGGCCTGAGCCCGGAGGGGCATCGGTATGCAAGTATAAATCGAAACCGCTGCCAGCCTGGTTGAGTTGGGGGTTGTTTAGTCTGCGAATCGTCGCTTTTACCAGGTCAAGTTGGCCATTATACACCAGAGGTTGATCAAGATCGAACTTGGCGATGGTATGGTAATCTAACGATTTGATGGTAATGGCTCGATCGTCTGTGAGGCGCAGTGAGGCGTAGGCATACTTGTCTACAGTTGCGTTCAAGATCAACCCGCCTCGCTCATCGGCATAAGGCGAGACATCGGTGCCGCCCCCGGCAAAGCTGATCCGGAGAGGAGCTTTGGCGCGGTAGATTCTCATGGTTGCACCGCGGCGTTGGATAACAGAATGGCCTGTTCGATCATATCGCACAGAATGTGGATGATGACGGTATGCGCCTCCTGGATGCGAGGAGTAGCTTTGGATGGTACAGCGATCACCAAATCAGCTATGCTGGCGACCCCGCTGTCATCTTCCCCGATCAATGCTACCGTGAGAGCCCCTTTTTCGTGTGCGGTTTTTAAGGCCTCCAGGACATTGACTGAGTGCCCACTGGTGCTGATCCCAATAACAACATCCCCTGGTTGAGCGAAGGCGAAAACCGGTCGAACGAATACTTGATCGAAGCCCATATCGTTGCCAATCGCTGTCAGTGCTGAGGTGTCGGTCGTTAGAGCCAGGGCAGGTAGGGGTTGGCGATCTCGCCGGTAATGACCGACTAATTCAGCCGCAAAGTGCTGTGCATCTGCGGCAGAACCGCCATTACCGAAGATCAATATTTTCTTACCCGACACCATTGTATTCGCTAATAACCGGCCAACCTCAAGAACAGCCTCGCAACAATGAGTTGCCATATCATTCAACAGGTCAGCAGAGGCAGTAAATTCAGAAATCACAAATTGCATGATCGGATTATCTGGGTTCGTCATCAAACTACTCCGTGTAGTAAATCCTGCTCAAAAGTCGCCAGGCTCTCGGGTGTGCCAATATCAGCGAAATAGGCCTCTTGCACCAGACCGCCCAATTGCCCTTGCACAGCCAATGCCGGAAATACCTGGCGTTCGATAGACATAGCCTGATTGGGAGGTACATCTACCAGAGCGGACGGTTCCAGTATATAGACGCCACCATTGATCAAGGCGAGTCGTCCAGGGTAAGTTTTCAGAGTAGAGGGTTTTTCAGTGAAGGAATGGATTTTACCATCCGAACCCAGATTCACATACCCCCGCGCCTGGAGCGAGGTGATGGGTAATAAGGCAATCGTAGCCACACAGTTATTATGAGAGGATTGGAGCGATTGATGAAGGCTCCACAACTCAGTCAGTTTTACTTTAAACAAGGTATCACCGTTCAATGCAAAGAAAGGAGAATTTATCCCCGCGCTGGCCAGACGCAATGCACCGGCTGTACCCAGGGGTACGGTTTCCATCACCGTTTCTAGTCGAGGAAGTGAATGTGAGCGCTGCCATTCTTCTACAAAATCGAATACCAGATCGCCAAGATATCCGATGGATAGAATTGTACGCTCGATCCCTTGTTCGGCCAGATAGGCGAGCAAATAAGCCAGAAAAGGTTGTCCAGCTACTCGCGCCAGCGATTTCGGCAGGTCGGATACGACCGGGCGTAAACGGGAGCCTAATCCCCCGGCTAAGATGACTGCGACTTTCGGCTGCGCAACCAAGCTGCCTCCTGAAGACCTCAGACCTTGTGCGGGCTGGGTGGGTGATTGCGGAACAGTAGTTCCGATTGAGCGAGTTTAAAGACTTTTTCATAAGCCGCAGCGACTTCAGTGGATGTGGAGAGGCGGATAATTTCATCCGGCTGACCCAGGAAAGCCGCCGGCTGTTCTAATACAGCGATGAGCGCCTCGGCCAGCTTCTCAGGATCAGCGGGAGGAACGATCAACCCCATCCCGCTCATCTGCACCGGTACCCGTACTCCAGGCAGATCTGAAGCGATGACTGGCGTACCGCAGGTCATGGATTCTACCTGCACCAGGCCGTAAGACTCAGTGCTGTTGATACTGGGTAATACAGTCACCTCGCATTCCTGGAAGAAAGCAGTCATTTCGCCAGGTGAGAGGATGCCCAAAAATGACCAATGTTCGCCCAACTGCTGAATTATTGGAGCCAGGTGTCGTGCATAATTTTCTTCGCCAACAACATTCTGATACGGGCCGACAAAAAGGACACGTGTATGAGGATATTTCTGGAGCACCTTCGGTAAAGCCTCTGCCAGATACTCAACGCCTTTTTCAGTCGCCAGTCGTGCCGCCATACCAATGATTCGCTCATCAGGTTTGATCTTGTATTTATCCCGAAAGGCCTGGCGATCCGCGGCGCTGGCAGGGGCGATTTCCACAGGTGGGAAGATCGGGTGGATCTTGTTCAGGTAACGTTGCATAAAAGGCGAGTACTCAGCATAATCGCGGGTATTATGGACAATGATGTTGGCTGCGCGTGCGCTGATATGGTTGGCTGCATTCGAAACCAGGTTAGCAATGGAGTGTGTAAAACCAGCCGGCAACCGTAGATCACAATGGTAGGTTAACACAACCGGTTTCCCAAGCAGTCGTCCAATTACCGCGATTGGTGCTGCGTCCAGTTGGGGAGCATGGAGGTGGATAACATCGGTCTGACGGATCAGTTTCCAGGCCCACGGCAGCATGGCTGGCATGATAACGCCTTTGCTAATCCGTAGCCACACATCAGGTCGAATAATTTCCACACCGTCGCGAACTTCGCGATTAGGAAGGTTGCGATCAAATCGGGAAGTTAAAATGACGACCTGATGCCCACGTTCGACTAATGCAGTAGCTTCTCGCTCAGCGTGGAGAGTCAAACCCGAATAATGGGGGCGGTAATATGTTAAAGCAATTAAGATCCGCATTTCTATAACCGATGAATAATTTACGGGATCCTTCTTAATGGTATCCTGCGTACGCTATGGTAGAGTCCAATCAATGTTTCACCATCACGAGCCAGGCCATATGCCCCAAAGATGCTGGTGATAATGTATTGCAACAGGTGGGCAGTGAGAGCCATGGCGAGTGCGGTCGATTTATCTAATCCGAATAGCGATAAGGCTCCAACTACAGTTAATTCGTAAACGCCCATTGCACCCGGCGAAGACGGCGCCGCGATACCAAGCGCGGCTACTGCCAGGGTAAACGCCGACCAAAGGAATCTCGCCTGGGGAAAAAAGGCCAATGTCAAGAGATAATATTGGAAAATCGCGATTGACCAATTGAGTATGATCCAAAATAAGACCAGGGAAAAACGCCCCGGGTTGGTTAAGACAGCTATACCAGAAAGAAATTCCTCTAATCGTGCCCGGCCAATTTTAAGCAGAACCGGCCAACGCATCCCCAACCGATCAAAAGATTGCAGGCACCATTGCTGATTTCGGGCTGCCAGATAAAGAGTCCCCAAACCAAGCACAACGACTGCACCAGAAATCATGGCGGCTTGCTGGGCCCAACCGGCGCCAACAACGAAAGGTAAAGTGCTTAACAAAAGGCCGAACGCCAGTGCCACGTCCAGGATACGCTCAACGAAAATGGTGGAAAATACTTGCCAGAAATCCATGCCAGCTTTACGCCCCAACAAGTAAGCGCGGCCCACCTCTCCCAACCGGAATGGCAGGATATTATTTAACAAGTAGCCTTCGTTCACAGTGTAAAAAACTTGTGGAAATGTAGCTTGTTCGCGCAACAACGTACGCCAGACGACCCCTCGAACGATTAACCAGAGCAATGAGAAGCCGGCGCACACCGCTACCAGCCGGTAATCCGCCAGGCTCAAGGCGTTCACCAATCGCCGTAGATCTGCCAGGTAAAAGACTAGCGCCAGGCAGAGAACACTGATAATCAGACCGGGAAGAGCCCGTTTCCAATCCCTGTTTTTTCCCGGCTCGCGTGGAGGTTCGGTATTAATTCTAGTCCTCCCCCAAGCGTAGGACTGCGAAAAAGGCTTCTTGTGGGATTTCAACGTTTCCAACCATCTTCATGCGCCTTTTGCCACGTTTTTGTTTTTCGAGCAATTTCTTTTTACGGGTGATGTCCCCACCATAGCACTTGGACAGGACATCTTTGCGTAACGCCTTGACATTGGCGCGCGAGATCACCCGCCCACTGGCGTACGCCTGGATGGGTACATCAAATAACTGGCGCGGGATTAGTCCTTTCAGTTTGGTAATCAGAGCCTGGCCTTTGTGGTAGGCATCATCGCGATGAACAATCGTAGCTAATGCATCAAGCGGCTCTTCGTTAACCAGGATATCTAATTTCACCAGGTCGTCTCGCCGGTATTCAGCGAAATGATAATCCAACGAAGCATACCCGCGCGTCCGGCTTTTCAATTGATCGAAGAAATCTATGATTAATTCAGAGAGTGGGATCTGAAAATTGAGCTGCACGCGATTCGGCGCAGGATAATCCTGCGAGGTAAAAATCCCGCGCCGTTTAGTCGTCAAATCCATTACCGTACCATAATAATCTGTCGGTGTAAAAATTTCAATATTCATCCAGGGTTCGCGGATTTCTTCCACCTCGGCTTCATCAGGCAAATCCGCCGGGGAGTCGATCAGGATCACGCCATTGCCGCGCAAGACGACTTCATATTCGACCGAGGGTGCGGTGACGATAATATCCAGATCATACTCTCGTTCCAGGCGTTCCTGGATGATTTCCATGTGAAACATACCCAGGAACCCGCAGCGAAAGCCGAAGTTTAACGCCTGGGATGTTTCGGGTTCGTATACCAGGGAGGCATCGTTAAGCTGGAGTTTCTCTAAGGCATCTTTTAAGTCGGCGTAATCTTCGCCTTCAACCGGATAAATGCCGGCAAACACCATTGGTTTTACTTTCCGGTAGCCTGGCAATGGAGATAGGGTTGGGTTTGCTACAGCCGTGAATGTATCTCCCACCCGGCATTCCCTGACCGTCTTCAATCCGGTTGCGACATATCCCACTTCGCCAGCGGATAAGCCGGATGTTGGACGCAATTCGGGTGCGAAAATACCCACTTCGATCGGTTTCAACTCCGATCCGCTGGCCATTAGCAAGAGGGTGTCGCTAGGCCGGATCTCACCCTCCATCACCCGCACATAAGCGACGACCCCTTTGTAGGAATCGTAGTGTGAATCAAAGATCAAGGCCTGCAATGGAGCCGTATCATCGCCGCGTGGTGGAGGTATACGATGAACAATGGCCTCCAGTACTTCCTCAACATTTATTCCTGCTTTGGCAGAGATGCGCAGGATGCTCTCTGCGGGTACACCGATCAGGTTGCTGATATCCTGAGCTACCTCATCCGGGTGAGCGGAAGGCAGGTCAATTTTATTAATAATCGGGACAATTTCCAGATCGGCTTCCAGTGCCAGGTAGAGATTGGCCAGGGTTTGGGCTTCGATGCCCTGGCTGGCGTCAATTACCAATAACGCCCCTTCGCAGGCAACCAAAGCCCGGCTGACTTCGTAACCGAAATCAACATGACCTGGTGTATCAATCAGGTTAAGCTCATACCCCTGACCATCCCGGGCAGTGTAGTTCATCCTTACGGCCGAGGCTTTGATCGTGACACCCTTTTCACGTTCCAGATCCATGCTATCGAGTACCTGTTCAATCATATCGCGATCGGAAATGGTGCCGGTAATTTGAAGCAGGCGGTCGGCCAGGGTTGATTTTCCATGGTCGATATGAGCGATAATACAGAAATTTCGGATGTGATTAGTTATCATTTGCAACCAGTACGGAAGAACTCCGATCCACAGCGTGGATCGGCATCCGAAAGTATACCCGATTTTATTCGCTGTTCGGAAGCCTTTAGTCAGTTCCTTATACAGCTTCGATCAGGGATGCCGGGCTGAGGGTGGGAGGGTGTGGATCAACTACCGGGTAAATCCACCAGGCTAAAAATTCGGTATTTCCCTTCGGACCAAGCAGCGATGAACGGATCAAGCCGCATGGCTCAAGCCCTTCTTGCCAGGCATATTCGAGGATATCTAATAAAATCTGGCGGTGTATGGCGGGATCACGAATGACACCCTCCCCTCGGGCTACCTGGCGTCGTCGCGCTTCAAATTGGGGTTTGATTAATCCGATAATCGCAGAGCACCCATACTGTTGGTTAGCTGGCTCAGCCGCGGGAGGGATCAGCCAACCCTTGACGACCGGTAGCAACAGTTTCAGTGAAATAAAGGATGCATCAATCGTCGCCAGAGATATCTCTTCAGGTAACTTTTCAACATAGCGTGCATTGGTATTCTCCATGACGACTACTCGAGGATCCTGGCGCAGTCTCCAATGTAAAATTCCCTGGCCAACATCAATTGCGTATACTCGCGCTGCACCATGTTGTAATAGGCAATCGGTAAAACCACCGGTCGAGGCGCCCACATCCGCACAAATCTTACCGGCAACCTGGACTGGAAAGCTCTCCAGGGCAGCCGCCAACTTATCTCCTCCGCGTGAGACAAACCGGTCACCCAGGTCGATTTCCAGGCGCGCTCCTTCAAGGATGTATACCGAAGGCTGAGCGACCACCTGTCCTTCGACTCGCACCTGGCCGGCCATAATTAAGCGTTGCGCCAGGGAGCAGCTTTCTACCATCCCGCGCTCAACCAAAGCGAGATCCAGGCGTTGTTTCTTCATGCGCATATTTTAACCGGGAATTTGATGATTACCAGTGAAATGGTAGAAATGCTGGACTTTAGTTCACCAGTTTCTCTATACTTATTTGCGACACCTATGCTATCATAGCGCCATGATAATAAGGATGGCTCGGGCGATCATCATCACGATGCGACCACGCCAGTGGATGAAGAACGGCGTCTTGTTTGCCGCGCTGGTTTTTGATCGCCAGCTTGGATTTCATCATTGGCCGGCGACTTTGCGAACAATCGCTGGTTTTCTTATTTTTTGTCTGCTATCCGGTGCGGTCTATCTTATTAATGATATCGCCGATAAAGAGTCGGACCGGGTTCATCCCAAGAAAAGCCTCCGACCGATTGCTGCGGGGGAGCTACCTGTGCCGGTGGCCTGGGGGGCCGCGATTCTCATTCTGCTGATTATTTTCCCCTTGGCCTGTTGGCTTTCAGTTTGGTTTGCATTAGTCAGCCTGGGGTACTTAATTCTAAACCTGGCGTATTCAAAGTGGGTTAAACATATTCCACTCCTGGATGTTTTTTCGATTGCCGTCGGTTTTGTGTTGCGAGTTGGGGCAGGCGTCGCCTTAATCCAGGTTTCGCGTTTCTCTCCCTGGTTGTATGTGATTACCACCCTTGGATCGCTCTATATCGGCTTCGGGAAACGACGGGCTGAGTTGGCTTTACTGGCAGACGATGCAAATACTCACCGGCGTGTATTAGAAGGATACACCATTCCTTTACTGGATCAATTCATAACGATTGTATCAGCCACGACGATCATTGCTTACAGCCTGTATACATTTTCCGCACCAGACTTGCCCAATGATCACGTGATGATGCTGACAATCCCTTTTGTAATTTATGGTGTGCTTCGCTATCTATATCTGATTCAATTGAAACATAGCGGTGGTGCACCGGAGGAAGTCTTGCTGTCTGATCGTCCCTTACAGATAACAATTGCGCTGTGGGGATTTGCAGTCCTGTTTATATTTTATGTGAACCGGTAAGGATGAAACAATCGCTATATGCCTGCCATGACTGCAACTGCTCCAGGAAAGGTTATCTTATTTGGCGAGCATGCAGTCGTTTATGGAAGACCAGCGATTGCCGCGCCAGTGAACCAGGTTCAAGCCAGGGCAGTCATTCAGGCTGAGCCGCGCGCTGTTGCAGGGAGTGTCCATGTCCAGGCGCCGGATATCCATCTGGATGTGATGTTGGCTGACTTACCCGGCGACCATCCTATATCCCTGACGGTCAGGAGTGTCCTGGTTGAGTATGGGTTAACCCGATCGCCAGCCTGCACAATTCGGGTGACCTCCACGATCCCCATCGCCTCAGGATTGGGATCCGGGGCGGCTGTGGCTGTCGCGTTGTTGCGCGCTTTCTCGGCTTTCTTGGGACAACCTTTACCAAATGAACGGATCAGTGCACTGGCCTTTGAAGTAGAGAAGATCCATCACGGCACACCCTCGGGGATTGATAATACAGTAATTACTTATGCGATGCCAGTTTATTTCGTACACGGTCCAGCCAGGAATACCATCGAACTCATTTCAGTTTCAGTGCCAATTACCCTGGTGATTGGAGATACCGGAGTGCCCAGCCCAACGGCTCAGGCGGTAGGTGATTTGCGCCATGCCTGGCAGTCAGATCCAAAGCGTTATGAACCATTGTTTGATCGGATGGGCTGGATTACTCAAATGGCACGCCAGGCGATCGTAGATGGGCGACCAGAATTGTTAGGTGACCTGATGAATCAAAATCAGGATATCCTCTCTCAAGTCGGAGTATCCTCTCCAGAATTGGATCGGTTGGTAAGCGCCGCACGCGCGGGCGGCGCGTCAGGTGCGAAGCTATCCGGTGGGGGAAAAGGCGGGAACATGATTGCTCTGGCTTTACCGGCTGTTGCTACGCAGGTTGCTCGTGCGCTCAAAGAGGCTGGCGCAGTACGGACAATCATCACTACGATCAAGTAGGCTCATCACATGTCTGATACCGGGTCTGATCTCTATTTTCTCAAACTCGGTGGATCGTTGATCACCGATAAAACTCGCCCACACACGGCTCGAATGGAAGTGATTACCCGTCTGGCGCAAGAGATAGCGCTGGCACGCCAGGTCCGACCGGAGCTCCACCTGATCCTGGGGCATGGGTCCGGTTCTTATGGTCATGTACCAGCCCGGAAGTACAATACCCGCCAGGAGGTACGAACACCAGAGGAATGGCTGGGCTTTTTGGAGGTGTGGCGTGAAGCGGCAGCCTTGAACCGGTTAGTGGTGGATGCACTTACTCAATTGGGATTGCCAGCACTGGCGTTTTCACCGCTGGCGAGTGTTTCGGCGCGGGATGGCCAGGTGGAGACATGGAACCTGGCGCCTCTACAGGCAGCTCTCGCAGCCGGGTTGTTGCCTGTGATCCAGGGGGATGTAATTTTTGATCGAGTGCGCGGCGGCACGATCCTCTCCACTGAAGATTTATTTGTTTATCTGGCATATGCACTTCACCCGAGCCGCATCCTTCTTGCTGGCTTGGAGCCCGGGGTTTGGGAAGATTACCCGACCTGTCATCACATCGTTAAGGAGATTACTCCGCATAATATAGCCGAATATCTACCAGCTTTAGGAGGCTCGTCCGCAATGGATGTTACAGGGGGCATGGTCAATAAGGTACTCCTGAGCGTCCAGCTGGTTAGCGACATGCCGGATTTGCAAGTAAACATCTTTTCAGGCGAGATTCCTGGCTTATTGGAAAAAGCCTTATCAGGTCAACTGGTTGGCACATTAATTCAATCGCTTGAATAAACCTCAAATTTCCTACAAAACTTATTTTGATGATGCGGTGTAAGGGGGTTGACCCTTTTTCTATGACAGCTTCCTGGGTACGCGTTTACATTGGGAGCCGGTTACCTGGGATTTGGCGCTGGATGTCGTTGAGAACAAGGACGAGTATCTGGTGTAAACTTTATATTCCCAACCGAGAGCGCCACGCCCGGATTTGTTCAGCATGCTCTGTTTCGTGTAAGTAGCTGTCATTCGCAATCCATTCCCATAAAGGCGTCTGTTTCTGCCAGGAATATCGCTGTGGATCATTTAGATCCTCGTCTGAAAAAGCCTCGATACGCCGGGTTGTTTGTTTACGAACAGCTTCGAAGTCTGCCAGTACCTTTTCCAATAGTCGATCTTTAAATAATTGCTGCCAGCTGGCATTGGTTTCATCTACTGAGTTTTGAGTGAAATGAGCTGTTGAAGGTTTTTGTGCCTGTGTAATTTGCCACAGAAGCTTCACAAGCTCCGCTTCCCACGCACAGAGATGCGCGATTAGATCTTTAATAGACCATTCACCAATAACACCAGGAGTCAGGAAGGATTCGTTTGGGATGCCATCGATGGCATCCAAAAATTGTTCTCGGCTATCTTCCAATGCATCCAGGATCTCATCCAGGTTCATCATATATCCATAATTTAGCCACGGTGAAAGGTAGTCAGGAGAAATTGGCGCACAGCCTGGTTGAACAGGTCGGGTTGCTCCAGGTTGAGCAGATGCCCTGTCTCAGGGAGGACGACGAATTGAGCCCCGGGGATGGCGCAGCTCATTGCTTCTGCCTCTTGCACAGGTACAATCCCTCCATGGACAAGCCACAGAGTACAACAGGCTGCGTTATCCCCAACACATCCAGGAAGGCACACAGATCATTCGCCAGTAGATCCATCGGGTAAGCACCCGGCATGGCTTCCGATTCTCCATGACCGCGTAGATCCGGAGCCAGGATCCGACCGGCTCCTGCCAGTCCAGTAATTTGAGGCGCCCAGAGTTTACGATTTAACGGGTACCCATGGATAAAGAGAACTGGAACACCGCGACCAGCCTCTTCAGCCATCCGGTAATCAGGAAGATTGACGAATATGGTCGTCCTCTAAGGTGATTCACCCAGCTGTGTGTCACCATATGGATAGAAGCCAAACGGTGAAACGCTAGGCGAAGATAATTCAGGCTGGATCGACATCAATATCGGCGATGAAGAAGAAAGTCTCCAGGCGAACCTTACGCTCTGCGCTGGCATAGTCTGGTGTGGAAAATTCCACCGGGACCAGAAAAGAATCGCGCTTCTGCCCCAGGATTTTTGTGTCATTGATAAAAGCCACTGCCATTACAGACAATCCAACTCCTTGAGGCATACGTATCTTAACATCCCCAATAAAAGCAAATACGCGCAAGACGGTTTCACCTGCCGGGATTTCGGCCTGCGAGAGATCATAACGTGTATCGCCGATAAACATCCAGACTTCCTCGCCCTCTAGCTTCCAACTTCCGGACCGGCGCAAGTTGCCAAAGGGCATCAGCCGGAAACCTGTGCCGGGAGAGATGAGTCTGGGTCGGACGAGTAACCAGATCCCTAGCAGAATCAGCGCAGTTGGCCAACAAATATCTTCAAATTTTACACCAGACAGATTGCCGATTAGAATGGCAAGCCCTAAAATTAATAAGAATCCCCCGAAGATGAATTCCCCACGTATACGCATGGCAACCTCCTTAATAACCGAAAGTATATTGCTGCCTATTAGGTTATTTATCGAATAATTCGCTATATTAAACCATAAAACACTGTTTATAAGCTGACGATCCGGGCAAACTTTTCTAGGGCAGACAGGTGTTGAGCAGCCGTTTGATAGCCAAGTCCCATCGTGTTAACCGTGATATGCGTGGCTCCAGCGGTCTGCCAATCGCGGAGCAGTGCCGTTAACGTGTCTGGGTTTCCATTACCAAAGGAGAGGCGCGCTTCCAGGCCGAAGTTTGTCCAGCTACGTCCGGCCTCGGTTAAAAATGTCCGCAACTTTACTAAAGCTGGCTGCGCTTCAGCAGGTGTACGGTAGTTAGGCATCCAACCCTGACCAGTCTGTGCCGCGCGCCGGAGCATTGGTTCAGCATGCCCACCGTACCAGATTGGAATGGGTTGTTGCACAGGCATGGGATTCAGACCGGCATCCGGAATGGTATGCCACCTACCCTGGAAGTTTACCAGTGACTGGGTCCAAAGCAGTTTCAAAACTTCGACCTGTTCTTCGATGCGCTTGCCTCGGGTGTGGAAATCTGCATTAAGCGACGCATATTCAACCGTATTCCAGCCCAGACCAATTCCGATTCGCGTCCGTCCATTGCTGAGTACATCTAACGTAGCAACCTGTTTCGCAAACAGGGCTGTCTGTCGCTGAGGAAGAATAATCACACCTGTGGTGAAATTCACTCTTTTCGTGATTGCGGTCATGAAACTGAATAAGATCAACGGTTCCTGAAAAGGATTCTGACAGGTATACGGACCCTGCCAGCCGCCCGGCCGGTCGGGATTGGCGCCCAGCACATGATCATAAGCCAGGATATGCGAATATCCCAATCCCTCGGCTGTTTGAGCATAATCGCGGATCGCAATCGCATCGCTCGGATATTCGATCTGTGGATAAACAACACCGATTTTCATAGTATCTCCAAACTTTCCTGCCGGGTGTTGAAACGCCCGGCTACCCGTTTAAGGATTTCAGGCGAGAGTGTTTAATTGGGAGCGAAGTCTCTCTGCCGTCTCTTGATAAGCGCTCAGCTTCTCACGTTCTTTGGCCACTACCGCTGCCGGGGCTTTCTCAGCGAAAGGACTGCTCAATAATTTATTGAGGCGATTGATTTCAATCTGAGTGGTAAACAGTTCTTTTTCCAGGCGAATACGCTCCCCATCTGTATCAACTAATCCAGCCAGGGGCAGGTATATTTCCACCGGGCCAGCCACTAAGGCGATATGACCTTCAGGTCGGAGAAAAGCCTGTTTGCTACTGGCAATGACAGTTAAGTCATCTTTGTCAAGCCAGGCCAGGGCGGCGATCGTTGCAGCCTGTTGCAGGAGCAAATGACCCAACTCAAAGGATGAAGATAGGATAGCTGCAATCCGCCGGTTGGGTTTGACGTTCTTCTCAGAGCGTAAGTTACGGATCGTTCGTACCACTTCCTGGATCAGCAGAAAATTAGTGATATTTTCCGCTTCCCAACCCTCATCAGCCAACGGTTTGGGCCAGGAGGCCACGATTAAAGCTTCTACCCAGGAGCCGTCTATGGGTAACAGACGATGGGAATGGACTTGGGCAGCGCGCTTGAGGTGGCCCCAGAGTTCCTCGGTGATGAAGGGGGTGAATGGATGAAGTAAACGCAAGCAGTAATCCAATACTCGGACCATTAAGTCGACCGTATAAAATGCCCGGTCGCCCCCCTCAGCCAGTTGCAGCTTGGCAATTTCTAGATACCAATCTGCGAATTCGGACCAAAAGAAATCATAAATTTGCCGTCCGGCCTCGCTATATTGGAAACCTTGGAAGAGGCGTTCGACTGTCCGGGTAAGTTCTTTCAGGCGCGCCCAAATCCAGAAATCCGCTAGAGTCCATTCGGGACCTGCCTGGGGGGCGACCGGTGCTTTCACCAGAGAGTTGATCACCAGGCGGCCGGCGTTCCAGATCTTATTAACAAAGTTTCGATTAGCCTCAACTTTCTTCAGGCTCAGATTCATATCATTACCGGGGGTTGATCCCACCAGCAGCGTGAATCTAAGAGCATCCGTACCCATTTCGTCCATCACTTCTAAGGGGTCGATCACGTTTCCAGCAGTCTTGCTCATCTTGTGACCGTGTTCATCGCGGATTAAGCCATGTAAGTATACAGTCTGGAAGGGAATCTGGTTGGTGAATTCCAAACCGCTCATAATCATGCGCGCCACCCAGAAAAACAGGATGTCATAACCCGTTTCCATGTATGAAGTGGGGTAAAAGTACTGCAAGTCGGCTGTTTGCTCAGGCCAACCCAGGGTGGAGAATGGCCACAACCCGGAAGAGAACCAGGTATCGAGAACATCTGGATCCTGGTGGAGTTGTGTGCTGCCGCAGTGTACGCAGCGGGTCGGATCCTGGCGGGTTACCGTCATCTTTCCGCAGTCCTGGCAGTACCAGACAGGGATGCGGTGCCCCCACCACAGTTGGCGAGAGATGCACCAATCCTGAATATTTTCCAACCAGTTGTAATACACCTTGGTGAAACGCTCTGGCACAATCTTGATCTTGCCGGTGCGTACGACCTCCAGGGCAGCATCTGCCAGGGGTTTGATATGCACGAACCATTGGGTTGAGACCATCGGTTCGATGATTTCTCCACCGCGCTGGGAGCGAGGGATGTTGAGTGTATAGGGCTGTTCCTTAAGGACCAGACCGGCTGCGCGCATATCTTCCCACAAGTTTTTGCGGGCGACAAAGCGATCCTGTCCGGCATATGGGCCGCCGTTTGCGTTGACACAACCAGATTCATCGAGCACCGAGATCACTGGTAAATTGTGACGTTCACCGATGGCAAAATCCGTCGGGTCATGACCGGGAGTAACCTTCAAGGCGCCTCCGCCAAACTCACGATCAACTGATTCGTCCGCGATCACCGGAATACGCCGTCCTAAGATCGGTACGATCACGTGACGACCAATATACCTATGGTAACGTGGATCCTCCGGATGAACCGCGACCGCCGTATCTCCCAGGATGGTCTCAGGCCGGGTGGTAGCTACTGGAAGGTATTCAAGCGATTCCTGGTCGTGCTGAGGATCTTCCAACATGTACTTGAAGAAATAAAGTGTACCCGGTTCCTCGGTATATTCTACTTCGAGATCTGAGACAGCCGTCTTCAAGCCTGGCGACCAATTAATTAGCCGCGGGCCGCGGTATATCAATCCTTTTTCAAACAATCTCACGAAGGCTTCCCGTACGGCGTACGATAAACCCGCATCCAGAGTGAAACGCTCACGATCCCAATCACACGAGGCGCCCAGGCGGCGAATCTGGCGGGTGATGATGCCGCCATATTTCTCTTTCCATGCCCAGATGTGGCGCAGAAATTCCTCCCGACCGATCTGTTCGCGCGTCAATCCTTCCCGAACCAGCATCTTTTCCACTTGAAGTTGGGTGGCAATCCCCGCATGATCAGTTCCGGGCACCCACAAAGTCGAGTAACCTTTCATGCGGTGGTAGCGAATCATCAGGTCTTCCATTGAAACAAACATCGCATGACCCAGGTGCAACTCGCCGGTTACATTTGGCGGAGGGATGGATATTACAAAAGCCTTTTGGGATGGGTCAAAGACCGGCTGGTTTGGATCATTTATAGGTTTAAAATAACCATTTTTCTCCCACCAGTCGTAAATGCGTTGTTCGGTCGCTCTAAAATCATAAGCTTTGGGTAGTTCAAAATCCGACATATCATCTCCGTAGCCCATCGAATAAATTCGACGGTTATTTTTCCAGGTTAGCTGCCGCGAACGCCGGAAATCGGGTCGTTGGTAGCGTAGCATCAATCCGGATTGATGTCAACATCTGTTCAGTGCGAGTAGATCATAGTTTGATTCCGACTCGCACCGGGTGATCAGTTGTTAAGGAAACCATATCATTTGCGGATAACTGCGCCGCTTCAATGGTGGTGAATGTGATGGTTGTCGCACGGCAAATACTGGTCAGGTCTTCACAGGCACCTGGTAAAACTGAAGCCAACCATGGGTCTGGCGTGGTTAATTGCAGCAGAGAGATCGGACTTCCCAAGGGAAGATTATGATCGCTTTTATAACGGCGGACCTGGGTGGCGATATCGATCAAAATAATTCCCAATCTTTCAGCACGATTATCTTCCAACCGTGGTTCGGGTTTAGGCCAGGCGCAACGATGGACGGATGATGGCAGGTTCGACATCTTATTACCGTACAGGCTTTGGTAGATTTCATCGGTAATATAAGGCAGGATCGGCGCGAAAAGTTTGAGCAATGTTAGCAAGACGGTCGCCAGTGTAAACTGGCCAGCCTGATGAGAGGCAGAAGACCGATCATAAAGGCGCAGTTTGCACATTTCCAGGTAGTTGTCGGTGAATTCGTTCCAGAAAAATCCCTCGGTTTCATTCTTTGCCCCCGTGTAATCATAGGCGTGGAAGAAGTCTGTGACGCGCCGGATTAAGCTTTGTGAACTCGCCAGGATCCAGCGGTCAGCAGGAGTTAGGATTAGCTGAGTAGGATCTCCCTGAAGTATTCTGGAAAATCCCTGCTCATACACCGCTGTGAAAAAACCCTCTTCACTAAAAAATGGTTCGCTGAAGCGGGCCACATTCCAAAGTTTAGTGACTAGTTTCATGCCCATTTGGATTTTTTCTTCACTAATGATGGCATCTTTACCGGTGGCTGTACTGGCAGCCCAATACCGCACTGCGTCGGCTGAATACTGTTCGATCATCTCTAATGGAGGCATTGGTCCTCCACCACGGCTTTTACTGATCTTCCCCATGTCTTCACCAGCTAATCCCCAGCCGGAGATCAATACCTCCTTCCAGGGAAGCTCTTGAAAATGATGGATGGATTTTACGATTGTATAAAAAGCCCAGGTGCGGATGATTTCGTGAGCTTGGGTTCGCAAGGTGAAAGGAAAAACCTGTGTGTAGAGCGCATTTTCAGCGTTTTCCCGGTGATCTAACCACTGGCCGACAATTTGGGGTGTCATTGAGGAGGTAGCCCAGGTATCCAGGATATCCGTTTCTGGTGTGAAGGTCGTGCTACCACAGGCACAGGGTTTACTCGGAATTTGGTTGGTTGGATCAACGGGTAACTGAGCTTCGTCGGCCAGTATCGTTTCGCCACACGCCTGGCAATACCAGACCGGGAATGGGACACCAAAGTAGCGTTGGCGAGAGATACACCAGTCCCAGCTCAGGTTTTCCACCCAGGCCTCATATCGACCTCGCATATATTCAGGATGCCAACGGATATTTCTACCAGCCTGGAGAAGCTGCTCCTTAAAATCCAATACCCGTATGAACCATTGTTTTACGAGAATATATTCCACCGCCGTGTCACAGCGTTCATGTACGCGCACCGACTGGATCGTGGGCTGGCGGTCCAAGATAAGCCCTTGAGTATCCAACAGATCTTTGATTCGCTGGCGGGCATCTAACGCCGGCATACCAACCAGCTCTCCAGCGACTTGGGTCATCTGACCGTTGTGATCAATCGCCTCGATCAAGGGGAGCTTGTGCTTGTGCCACCAGGCCACATCCATTGCGTCGCCGAAAGTGCAGCACATGACAACCCCGGTGCCTTTGGTTGGGTCAGCGGTTGGGTCGAGTAATAATGGCACCCATTGACCAAAATAAGGAACGCGTAAATTACGCCCCACGAGATGCTGGTAGCGTGTATCTTCAGGGTGTACAAACACAGCCACGCAGGCGGGTAAAAGTTCTGGACGAGTGGTTGCAATGGCGAGGGATTCACCATTTTCCAAAAAGAAGGGCAGGTAAACGAATTCGCTTTGCCGGTCCAGATCGTTCAGGTCAGCTTGAGCAATCGAAACATGACATTCTGGACACCAGATGGCTGGCGCTTCCTGGCGATAAGTCAAATCCTTACGGTATAAGTCGATGAAGGACAGTTGAGAAGTAAGTCGCGAGCGCTGGTCAATTGTACGATAGGTATACCGCCAATCGATTGAAAGCCCCAGGCGTTTCCATAAGGTTTCATAATCTTCTTCAAACATTTCACTCGTTTCTAAACACTTTTCGATGAAAGCTGAACGGCCGATTTGAGCGGCGGTGATTCCCAAACGTTTTTCTACCAACCGCTCGGTGGGCAGGCCATTATCATCGTATCCCATTGGATAGAAAACGCGATAGCCGTTCATACGCCAAAAACGCGCCATAAAATCAGCATGGCTGTAAGAATATACGTGGCCCAGGTGAAGATGACCAGAAACAGTTGCTGGGGGTGTGTCGATGGAATAAACCGGACCTGGTCGATCGCCGGTGTTGCCCCGAGGTGAGAAATGGTAAACACCCGCCGACTGCCAGGCTGAGATCAAGCGCAACTCGACTTCTTTAGGATTGTAGCGTTTAGGGATTGCCATTTCAGCCTCCTATTAATTTATAACCTCAGCAGCCTTCTTAAATATCGAAAATATCCTGGTTTCCGACTGGTTTAAAATAAAAACCCTTTCATCCTATTGAGGACGAAAGGGTATTCCTTCCGCGGTACCACCTCACTTCACCAGTTCAAAGGACCGGTGCACTCAGCCCCCAACAGACCTCGCTGAGAGATCGATTTGGGTTACGCGCTAACGGGCTTACCCGTGCCGTTCTACTCGTTAATCATTCAACTTTCTTCGGCAATTATTCCAGGCGACGTTCAGCAGTGAAAGACTGAGAAAGCTTTCAGCCAGGGCTTCCTTCTCTGTCCAATCTGGCAAGATAGACCTGCCTGCCCAAATTCGTAGACGGGATATTGTATCGCCGTCCATCTGCTTTTCGGCTGCTTACTCCTCCCGAAAAATATATTTTATTGTAAATCCATTATAAATCGTTTAGCCAGGACAGTCAAATCGAGAATTCGATAATAACGATAAGATTAATAATTCTTGATTTTCATCTGCAATTGTGCTATCCTTCACACGCCTGATCTACTCGTACTTAATTTCACGGAAAAATATGATCCAACGCGAGCGAATTGCTGATAATGTATACTCCTTCCAGAGTGAAGTTTACGCCCTGGTAACTGCAGGGGCAGTCATTAGCCCTAATTGGGCCGTAGTGATTGATACTTTGGCAACCCCAGAAGAAACTTTGCAGATTCGAGATTTTATTGAACAGGAATTAAACATCCCGGTTCGGTATGTGATCAATACCCACAGCCATGCAGATCACGCTTGGGGGAATTGTTTTTTCCCTGGAGCAACCGTGATTGCCCATACTTTGTGCCGCCAATTATTGGATACCAGGGGACGCGCCGCTGTCGAGCAAGTTCGAAAACAAAATGTGACTTTTCGGAATGTGAAAATCATTCTACCCCACATTACTTTCCGGGATGGCGTATTCAACCTAAGGGTGGGTAAAAAGACCCTGACCTTGATGCCCTTACCGGGTCATTCAACGGATAACCTGGGAATCCTGGTTGAGGAAGATCGAGTTTTATTTGCTGGGGATGCTGCAATGCCATTGCCGTACTTCGTTGACGGTGACATTGATGATATGACTGCATCCTTGAAGAAAATACTCAAGTTAGGATTAGAAAATATTGTCCAGGGGCATGGCGATATCGTCTTGCGCGGTGAAATTGAGAACTTTATTAAGGACAACCTGACCTATCTCTCCAATATTCGTAAGGTAGTACGCAAAGCCAATCGTCGAAGGTTCCCTTTCGAGATTTTAGATGAAACAACCGTAGAAATGTGTGGAAAAAGCCGGGTGTTGATTGGCGGCTTAGCAAGCGAGCTTCACCGGCGAAATTTACGCACTTTATACCGGCGGTTCTTTGGTGAGCCACGGGAACCAGCAGACGAATATGAACAGGAATATGAGGAGGAAGCGAACGAGGAATAAACGGACGCTTCCACCGCTCTATTTTGGGGATTGTGCTTCAGTCATTTTCGTCCGCCGAGCGCGTAAACCAACGATGCGCTCAGTGCCTTTGATCAATCGAACAATATTCGGTCGCAAGGCGATAATAAGCAGAATCAGGGTGATTATTCCGTAGAAAATATACTGC
Organism: uncultured Anaerolineaceae bacterium; assembly: GCA_964354345.1. GTDB lineage: Bacteria > Chloroflexota > Anaerolineae > Anaerolineales > UBA4823 > CAYGZL01. Next base: position 46,662 of record CAYGZL010000086.1, read on the forward strand.
CAGGGGGAAATTCCAAGCTGGGCGCGGATGATAAAGATCACCAGAGTCGAAACAGCCACGCTAAGAGTTGTTAAAGACGCATATCCCACACCTAACCAGATCAGCAAACCCAGAGGTACGATGATTAACACACTCGGTGCCCACAAACCAAGCGCACCGCCAACCGTTGGTGCACCACCGGCTCCCCCCCGCAATCTAAGTTTCCCCCTTGGATTCCGTTCAACCAGGAAAATTGAGTAATTGTGTCCCAGTACAACCAGGGAGGGTGCTAAAACTTCGAGGAGAGGCTGACCTGGGAGGAATAATCGCGACAGCCAGACTGCGCAGACGCTCTTAATACCATCCAAGAAAGCGGTAACGATCCCGGACCAAACGCCGGCTGCCCGCATGGCATTTGTTCCACCAGTTCTTCCGCTCTCAATTTTGCGTATATCTTTACCGGTAGTCAACCGGACAACCAACAAACCGAAGGGAATTGAACCCAATAGATAAGAACCGATAAGAATCGCCAGACTCACAAGGTATTGCATAGGTAATTACTTTCTCCTAATAGTTATAAATTTCCTGCCAACTTTACCAGGTAGATGTTCCCTTAAGCAAGGTACTAATATAACACCGAATTGATCCAGTGGTTGCTGGATGGATTAACGAATCCAAATCGCTAATCCCCAGAGGATAACCAATACCACCAAAGGTTCTCGAAACGCCTGGTGAAAAGGCTCTTGATTTGCCAGGTTGCCAAGCAGGTTCGTTAAAGCATATGCCGGGGCAAGCAATGCCAGGCCAAAGGAAATCGCTGTAAAAGGCCAGTAGTACAGAGCAGCAATTAATTGACCAGTTACAAAAGCGATGATTCCGGCTTGAGGGAAAGCCCATCGCCCATGCAGGCGCAAGTGCAGCACACGTAAACCCACTAAACCAGCCGCCAGGGATAAGCCGGGGAGGAGTAAATACAATCGTATTCCAGCTAGCCGTAAAGCGACAACCAACGCCAGATAGAGGGTAAAGGAGAGGACGGTTAATCCCGCAGCGGCTGGCGGTTGACGCACGTCATCAGGATCTACGACTATATATTCGGCGACCAATACCAGCATTAAAATCACCCCCCCCATAACAAAGCCACCCCACCATAAGAGCCCCAATGGTAACTGGAAAAGAGGAAGACCGATGACCCAGGCAGTCAGGGCTGGCAACAGCCAGTGTTCAACCGTCTTTTGGTGTTTAATGGCAGGATGATCGTGGATTAACCATTCTGCTCCAGCAGCCGTCAAGGCTGCCACTAAGAGCGTGACAGCCGTTCGGATATTAATGACAATTGAAAGATAAATGCCCGGAAGTTGAACCGAAAACTCCCGGGCCGGTAGATTAACAAACCGCGCCAATGCGTAGGCGAGTAAGATCATTGCCGCCAACACACTGAGCCGGTCAGCGTCTGGTAAATTACGTGACCTAAATGTGGATTGCATGCCCCTCAGCAGCGTGGGCAGCCTCCATCAAAACCTCGCTCAAGGTTGGGTGAGCGTGCACATTGCGAGCGATTTCACTCGGTGTCAATTCCATCATTTGAGCCAGCGTCAGTTCTGGGAGCAGTTCAGTGACCTCGGGACCGATCATATGCGCGCCTAAGATTTCGCCATATTTCGCATCCGTAACGATTTTCACCCATCCGACTGCTTCACCGAGACCGAGTGCTTTTCCGTTTGCCTGGAAGGGGAAACGACCTGTTTTGATTTCAAACCCCCTTTCTTTTGCTTGTGCCTCTGTCAAGCCAAAAGAAGCCACCTGGGGTTGGCAATAGGTGGCACGGGGCATCATCTCATAATTCAAAGGGATCGTTTCTACCCCGGCGATATTCTCAGCGCAGACGATCCCTTGAGCAGATCCGACATGCGCCAGCATCAGCTTGGCCGTGACATCGCCAATTGCCCAAATTCCGGGAATGTTCGTTGCCATGCGCTGGTCAATCTCAACTGCACCCCTCTCGGTTAGTTTTACTCCAATCTCTTCCAGGCCTAATCCTCGACCGTTGGGTTTGAAACCGATAGCGACCATGGCCTGCTCGGCCTCGAGTGTTTTTTCGCCTTTCTCACTGGTCACGATTACCCGCACACCCGTGTCAGTAGTTGTGATGGATTGCACGCGGTGACCGACCAGAGAATTGATCTTACGCTTATTGAAAGCGCGAGACAGCTCGACTCCGATTTCCTCATCCTCGAGGGGTAAGAGGTGGGGGAGCATCTCGACGAGTGTTACATCAACGCCATAGGAGTTCCACACCGTGGCAAACTCAACTCCGATCGCGCCGGCTCCGATGATGATCGTCGATTTTGGTAGTCTTTCTTGCAGGATTGCCTCCAGGTAGGTAACTACCTTCTCACCATCCACCTTCCAACCGGGCGGGACAGCCACACTGGCTCCAGTCGCGATCACGATATTCCTGGTTGTCAGGGCGTTCGTCTTCCCTTCTTTATCGGTGACCGTGATTGTATCGCTGGCAGTGACCCGGGCGTCGCCAATGTGCACCTCAATCTTATTCTTGCGCATTAAGGAAGCCACACCCTTGGTCAAACGATCGGAAACCTTTCGGCTACGTTTCACTGCCGCACTGTAATCGAGGGTCAGGTTATCGAAGGAAAAGCCAAAATCCTCCCCCCTCTCGCGTAGAATGTGGGCGACTTCAGCGTTTTTTAATAGCGCTTTAGAAGGGATACACCCGACATTTAAGCAAACGCCTCCAAGCCACTGCTTATCGATGATAGCTGTTTTCAAGCCAAGCTGGGAGGCGCGGATTGCGCAGACATAACCGGCCGGACCGGCACCGATGACGATGACATCGTAGTCGCTCATTCAAATCTCCTAGTTAATACATTGACTATCCAGGATTGGGAAAAGGTAAACCTGCCATCACCCAACCTCATGGAGAGTCGATCCAATTGTAAAACGATTCTACCACTTTGCCCAAGAAGAATCAGCGACTGCCTCATCCAGCATAGGATGGTTGAAGGTGAGGTTTAGATAGACAATTGCTGGATCTTTTCTTAAACCGTATAGCGGCTTATTGCCGCGAAGGATGGTTTAAGAGCAGGATAGAGCTCCCGATATTGGGCGTATACTTCTTGATAACTCCGGGCAGTCTCTGGTTGCGGAACTGTACGAGCGATCACCTGGACGGTGGCGGTGCAGGCTTCAGGCACAGTTACCCAGTTACCCGCGCCAACACCCGCCAATAGTGCTGCGCCATAAGCAGCGCCCTCGGTCGTATTGACCGTGACCAATTCGGTTTGCATGATATCCGCCAGGATTTGTCTCCAGAGCGAGCTCCTGGCGCCGCCTCCCGAGACGCGCACCTGTTGGATAGAGCCCAGCCCTGCTGAACGGATTAACTGCATGCTATCGCATAAACCGAAGGCCACACCCTCCAACACTGCCCTCGTCAGGTGCGCCTGCGTGTGGCGTACCGTGAGGCCGACGAAGGCGCCACGCGCCAAGGGGTCGGGGTATGGAGTGCGTTCACCGGTCAGATAGGGCAGAAAAAGCAATCCTTCGCACCCGGCTGGTACATCCGCCGCTGGAATCAATAAGTCGTCGTAAGAAAGCCCAGATGCCAGGGTGTCGCGGAACCAGCGTAGTGAACCGGCCGCGGAGAGCATTACACCCATCAGGTGCCAGGTAGCTGGCACGGAGTGACAGAAGGCGTGTAAACGACCTTCCCTTTCGATGAATGGCTCAGGAGTAGAAGCAAAGACAACACCTGAGGTACCCAATGTCAACGCCACGATGCCGGAGGTAACTGCGCCGACGCCCACCGCCTGAGCGGCCTGGTCGCCTCCTCCACCGACGATCGGTGTACCAGCTTTCAGACCGGTGATCTTTGCTGCCTGTGTTGAAAGTACGCCGGTCACCTGAGGACCTTCATATGTTTGCGGCAACCACCTGAGCGGGATTTCCAGTAAATCGAGCATCTCTTGCGACCAATCGCGCGTCTGTAAATCGAACAAGAACATCCCCGAACCATCCGCCTTATCTACCGCGAAGTCACCACTTAGTTGGAAACGGACATAATCTTTTGGCAGCAGGATATGTCCGACTTGGGTATACACCTCAGGCTCATGTTTGCGTACCCAGAGTATTTTGGGCGCGGTAAAGCCAGTGAGAGCCTTATTGCCTGTGATCTTTAGTAATCGTTCGAAGCCCACCAGTTGGGTAATCTCATCGCACTCTTGGGCGGTACGCTGGTCGTTCCATAGGATCGCGGGGCGTAAGACATTCCCGGAGATGTCAAGTAGGACCAATCCATGCATCTGACCAGTCAGGCCAATGGCACAAACAGCCTCACCAGAAACACCTGCCTCCGCCAGCGCCTGGCGGATGCTGAGTGTGGAAGCTTGCCACCATTGGTGCGGATCCTGCTCTGACCAAAGTGGGTGGGGTGTGGAGAGGGTATGATCGTGGGAAGCGTTACTCACCACCTGGCCCGAAGAATTAATTAACAATGCTTTTGAACCAGTGGTGGAAACGTCAATGCCAAGGAAGAGGGGTGTGTCAGTCATATGTGGTTCTATTTCCAAGTTGAGTAGCTATGGTTTCGGCGATCTAGAGAACTTGCATTTCACTATCGGCAGATTTTCTCAGCGAGAGTAAGCATTGTTCATTTTTTTATCAAGGTGATCCAAGGCTGCCTTTACTGCTGGATCAGTCTCAGTTGTCGCCTGATCCCAATTGCTGAGTACAATCAGATCGGGTATGACGCCTACACCTTCCCATTTCGATTTCGGTTCGTTGAGGGGTTGGAAGGTGTCATGGGCAATCCACGCCCGCGAACCATCCAGGAGCATGTAGATATATAAAATTTCTACATTCCCTTCGGTGGTTTGGCCGATCAGGTAAGCGCGTTGGATATCTTTTAAGATTCCAGAAAATATTTCACCAAAGCTAACCGTGCCTGGGCCAATTAATACAACCAGGGGTAGCTTTTGCGATCCTCCAATGTCTTGCCCTATAATTTTTAATGGCTCCTTGTTCTGACGATTAACGTAATAGCCTGCCAGACCATTGGTAAAATAACTTAAAACACCTACCAGTACCGTATTTGCTCCGCCTATGTTTGGGCGGTTATCAATAATCAAGCCATCGAGTGGAGCTTTAGCCGTCATTTGCCGTAGCGCTTCACCAACTTTATCGGGTATATCGCGATCGTTGAAAGTCACCAGGAGAAGATAACCAATCCGTTTCCCGCCTGGTGATATTAGCACCTGGTAGGGCACCGGCATTTCGCTGTTAACCTTTCGCCGCGTGACCTGGAGCTGGCGAGGGTCCTGACCAGGTGTTTGCACCGATATCGTAATGGTGGTGCCTTCAGGACCGCGTAGCAAATTTCGATGAAAGCCAGTCTCGTCTACAATAGGCTGGCCATCCACGCTTAAAATGTTGTCGTGAATTTTAAGGCCTACTTCTTCCGCAGGGCTGCCGGAGAATACAACCAGGATACTGACCAGTTTCCTTTCGACCACCGGTTCAACCAACACACCGATGCCAACATAGTTATAGTCACCGGCAAATTCAGCATCTTGATCTATCGCCTCTTGGACACTGAGAAAAGTAGAATGATTATCCCCTAGTCGGTTGATCATTTCATGCATCGCAACATAGAAATCCTCATTTGTCAAACCGGTCTGGATGCGTTGCAGATATTCCTGATGAACTTTATTCCAATCCAGACCGTTGAAATCACGGTAAAGATATTCCTCGTTGACAATTTGCCAAAGCTGTTCGAAAACCTCGAATTGTAGTTCAGACGGGGTTGGGATGGAGGTGGCAGTTGCAGTTGAAGTGAAGGTTGGGGTGACTGTGGGTGATGCTGTATGGGTCGGAGTCAGGGTTACAGTGGGTGTGGCGGTTGGAGGGCGTGGGGTAAAGGTGGGGGTAAAGGTTACAGTCGGAGAGGGAGGTAAGGGTGTGGCGCTCGGAATAGTGGTATCAGTGGGGGTTACGCTGGGTCGCAGCAATCCGAGATTGGTGGTCGCCTGGCAAGCCAGAGTTATGATCAGTAAAGGAATCAACAGGATGAATAAACGCCGTGTGTTCATTTTAGTAGCCACCGGAGTTATATAAACTGGGGTCAGTGGGCGTTTTTCCAGATGGATCCCAGACATAAACCCAGTCCCCTTTGTTCGCCCAATCGTATAACCAGTGGGCATCGCCGACCGAAAGATTGATGCACCCGTGGGATTGCGGGTAGCCTAGCTTGGCGCGCCAATAAGCGCCATGGAGCGCCCGCGCCTCGTCGTAATACATTGTCCAGGGCACGTCTTCTAAGTAGTATGCATCAGATTGGTCGGCTTCAAACGCGCCGCGCATAGGTGTGGTCTCGATTTTCTGGAAAATATGAAATAAACCAGGTCGAGTCCAGAAATGTTCCAGACCACTGGCGATTAAAGTAGCGAAAACCAACCGGTGTTGGTCATACACAGCCAGTGTTTGTTCATAAAGGTTTACCTCAATCCACCGATCGCCAGTTAACCCTTTGGGTGAGGTAATATTTGGAAGCACTCGGGCGACAACATTGTGAGGCAACCATTCATCAGGACCAACCAGGTACCATTCCTCTCCACCAACTTGTTGAACAGAATAAACCTGTACAAGAGCAAAGGCGTTTAAGCGGTGCCCGGTGAAATCTTTCGTGCTACGTCCTGGGGTGCGCTTGGTTTGAACAGGATCGGCGCTGAGATAGGGTAGTACCCAACCAAATGGGCGGTCTGGAGTACGGCTGAATACCAGGCCTTGAAAGGTAGGGATAGCGCCAAGACGGGATACATCATTGGCAGTCATCCAAGCGCCTGGCTCAATCTGGTAGAAGCGCCGATTGTCAACTACGGCTTCGTCAGTATATGAAATGTAAGCAAAATCCGAGTCAATTTTTTGGATGGCCTGTTTTTTATTACCTGCCAGGGCGTCTTCGATCGAACCATAAATAGGAGCATTGCGCGTGCGGACTTTGCCATACCGATAGTCAATCTCACTTAGCGACGGATCCGCTGGGACGGTCGCCAATGGAACAATCGGGAAGGTGATCCCCTGACGAGCCATTTGCGTTAAGTAAGCAGCCGGACCGAGAGGGATGCAGTTGCCTTGCACCTGGAAATAAACGCCCGGCAAGCAGAGTACAGTCGGGATTGTCGCTGGTGGATTATTGAGGGGAGCGGCTGTGGCGGGAGGCCGCGGTTGAACGGATAACCCAACAAATACAAGAAAAACCAGAAGGCTGTTTACCGGTAAGCGGAATTGGTTTGCCATTTAATCTCGATTCAAAAACGGGCTGAGTGAAGTGCCCAGGTAGACAGAAGATTTCTGGAAAGTATAACGCATTCTGGCTGATTTCGGACGGTAGATCGTTTTACCTGATGATCTTTTATTCTCCGGCTTTTTGGGTATACTTGTGCCGTTTCGTTGGAGTGAATCAAATGCTTAATAAAACAGATTATCAGAAGGATGTGAAGGTGTGGCTCCTGGCGATGCGTCCAAAAACGCTACCAGCGGCTGCGGCAGGCGTGGTTGTTGGTTCTGGAATTGCGTTCGAAGCTGGGAAATTTCAGCTTCTCCCTGCGTTGGCAGCCATGTTGACCGCGTTGCTGCTGCAAATCGGCGCAAACCTGGCCAATGATGTCTTTGATTTTCAACGCGGCGCTGATGCTCATAATCGCTTGGGGCCATTACGAGTTACCCAATCAGGCCTGTTAACTCCTGAGCAGGTTCTGACTGGAATGTGGGTTGTCTTTGGAACAGCGGTTATGCTAGGAGTGTATCTGACCTGGGTGGGTGGTTGGCCGGTAATTTTGATGGGAGTGGCCGCGATTTGCGTTGCCATTGTTTATACAGGCGGTCCCATCCCGTTGGGTTATTTAGGGTTGGGAGATATCCTGGTATTTCTGTTTTTCGGTCCGATAGCGGTATGCGGCACATATTTTATCCAGGCCGGCGCGGTGAGTCGATTGTCAGTCTGGGCGTCAATCCCTATGGGGCTCTTAATTGTCGCCATCCTGGTCGTCAACAACTTGCGAGATATTGAAACAGACCGAACTGCCGGGAAACGGACTTTGGCAGTCCGCCTGGGAGTGCAAAAGACACGCCTGGAGTATTCAATATCTCTTTTCGTTTCTTATCTGATTCCATTCATTCTAGGGGTGAGCCGGATGGCTTCGCTGTGGTGTTTGTTATCCTGGTTAACACTTCCCCTGGCCATCTCGCTGGTGAAAGCCGTTTGGCAACAGAGTGGACGGCAATTGAATAACGTCCTGGCTGGCACTGGGCGGCTGGTGTTACTGTATGGGGTATTATTCGCAGTTGGCTTGAATCTCTACTAAATATGCTGCCAGGGCGCCAGACGGTGTTCTAACCAATCGACAGAAAAATACAGCCCCAGGCCCATCAGGCTGAGGGCGACGATACCCGCATACATGGCTGGATAATTGAAGAGCGTGCTGCCATTTAGATAGATATAGTAGCCCAGGCCGAGTTGGGTGGCAAACAGTTCGGCGATGTAAAGCACAGCTACCGCAGTCCCGACAGATTGGCGTACGGCAGTCAGGATGGCCGGCAGGCTGGCGGGCAAGTAAACAAAGCGGAATAAGGCGCGCCGGCCTGCCCCCAGACTGCGCACACTTAGGATCAATTCTGGGCGGATGGTGGCAGCCTGGTCGCGCACCAGGACTACTATTTGAAAAAATAGAATGAGATAAATTAAGATAATCTTGGCGATGTTACCGATGCCAAGAAAGAGAAACACGATCGGGACGAATACCACTTTTGGGATGGGGTAAAGCAGATAGATGATCGGAGCAAAAAGGCTGCTCAATCGTTTGGATTGTCCTAGAATCAAGCCGGCGGGCGCGGCGGTTAGAATTGCCAGGAGTGTGCTGGCCAGTACGCGCCACAAGCTGGCTAAAGAGTGAAGCAACAGTTTGCCCTGGAACAGGTCAGTGATGAGGGCTCTCAATACGATCACTGGTGAAGGTAGGATCGGTTGCTGAACAACCCAGGCGCCGATCTGCCAGATCAAACCTAAAGCCAGGACAGCCAGGAGCAAGTCGCGCCGCTTCATACCCGACCCATCCGCTGTCGAAGCTCCCGGCATAAGTAGAGATAATCTTGCGTATCGCGGTGTCCTGGCCGGATGGCGCCCGGATTGGAAATTATTCCCGTATGTTCATTCGGAGGCTGGTTGAGCAGCAGGATATTTTGGCCGAGAGTGGCAGCCTCTTCGATGGAGTGAGTGACGATGATTAGAGTGAGTTGTTGTTCGGTTAAGAGCTCCAGGGTCAGGTTTTGTAAGTCGGTGCGGGTTGGCGCATCCAAAGAGGAGAAGGGCTCGTCCATCAAGAGCAAATCCGGTTGAAGGACCAGCGTACGGGCGATGGCAGTGCGCTGGCGTTGACCACCGGATATCTGACCGGGGTATTGATCACATACGGCAGTTAGCCCTAACCGTTCGAACCAGTGTTCTACAGAGGCGGTTGGTAATGGATCGCTTGGAGCATGTTTACCATCTGGACCGTAGAAGGTGCGTATTCGCCAACCAATTTCTACGTTCTGCCGCACAGTTGCCCAGGGCAACAGGCCATACTCTTGCAAGATCAATCCACTCCGTGGGCGAGGACGGGTCAGAGGTTGGCTGTCAATCAGGATTCGCCCTGCGGAAGGAAAGAGCAATCCTGCCAACAGGTAAAGGAACGTTGTTTTACCGCAGCCCGAAGGGCCCAGGATCGCCCAGGCTTCCCCGCGCCCAATTTGCCAGTTGAAATTCTGGAAGATCGGTGGTTTCAACGGGTCAGCCTGCGCATAGGCGAAGCTGATGGCTTCTACTTGGATCATGGCTGTGTTCAGGTTCATATCCTGTCGGCTTACCAATTAGTGGTAGGAATAGGCTCCGGAAAGCCGCTCAGGGTAACAGGTTGGCTTTAACCGACTCCTGGTATGAAACATCCTTATTTAGCAATCCCTTGGCCTTTGCCCAGGCAACTACATCGTTCCACTGTTGCTCAGTCGGAACGCCCGCCGTGATAAAAGGCGGCACACTAAAAGAGCCAGCGATAGGAGCAGGCACCAATTTTAACTCGGTCATTAAGCTGTTCCATTGGTCAGGATTTGCGTTAATCGCGCTAACAGCCTCTTCGATCGCGGCCAGAAAGCCTTGAACTGCCTGGGGATTTTTATCAACGACTTCTTTGCGAAAAGTAATCGTACTGAAGCTTAATTCCGGCAGCAGCGTGTCGTCAATCACCGCGACTGCATTCTGCTGGATGGCCAATGTCGCGAATGGCTCTGGCAGCATGGCCGCTTTAAGTTCACCACTGCTCAACAACGACAAACGGACATCAATCTTGGGAACGGGCACAGTCTTAATTTCCTCAGCAGGAATTCCAGCTTTTTCTAGCAGGCGATCTGTCAGGTATTCGATGATTGTACCTTCAGAAATACCAATTTCCACGCCTTTTAAGTCGTTGGGTGAAAGGATACCGCTGTTCTTTGCGGTCAGGATTCGAAAAAGAGGGATTTTTTCGGTCGCGGCGCGTGCATAACGGACGGTGACTACTTTAATTTCATCTTTGTTATAAAACAAAGTCGACAACACCTCATTGACCATCCCATCTGCCTGGGCAGCCGAAATCAATTGGTCACGCTCAGGGGCTGAACCAACCGGGATAAGCTCTACTTTGACGCCATGTTTTTCAAATAATCCTTGTTTTTGGGCGATGTGAACAGGCAATGTGTCAAGGACTGGTATCAATGCGATCTTCAAGACGGGGAGCTCTTGCCTGGTAGGCTGCCCGGCGCAGGCACCCAATAGCGAGCCGGCAATGATCAACAGGCCGACCATGATTTTAAACGGCTTCATATAACGCATCAGTTTCTCCTCGGTTTATATGTTCTTGTTTTCAGGATTGGATAATTCAATGATTCAGATCATAACCTACCAAAGGCGAGATTAGAACATGTTTTAGCTCAACCCCGGCGTGGGCTTGTGGGCAAGACTGCTGCAATGGGTTGAGGGTTGTGTGCGGCTACCTGCGACAGCCGTTCCCAGTCTTCCAGACTGACCGTTTCGGCGCGACGCTGGGGATCGATGCCAGCCGACTGCAGCAGCTCTTCAGCTTCGATGGGTGAACAACGTAATCCCCCGGATAGAGCGTTGCGCAATTTTTTCCGTTTTTGGCTGAAACCAGCGCGCACCAGAATAAAAAAGATATTCAGCAGCTCAGGTGGCAGGCGAGGGGTGAGGTAACGGTCAATTCGCACAACCGCCGAATCGACCTGCGGTGGAGGATAAAATGCGCCGGCAGGAATAAGAGCCACGATTTGGGGGTGACCGTAAATCTGCACGCTCAGCGCTAATATACTCAAGTCGCCAGGGCCGGCACATATTCTTTCTGCGACTTCTTGCTGGATGGTAAGCACCAAACAAGAGGGTGGCAGTCTGGCTTCCAGAAGCTGGCGAATCAAGGCCGACGTAATATAGTACGGGATGTTAGCCACGACCCGATAATTCGACTCGCCGATGAGAGTGGCAATATCCAGGGTTAAGATATCTCCCTGGATAATCTCAACATTCTTATGTTTTGATAGCACCTGTTGAAGAGGAGGGATGAGCGTTTGATCAAGCTCGACGGCAACAACTCTATGAGCCTGCAGAGCCAACCTGCGCGTCAGACTGCCAAGTCCGGGACCAATCTCTAAAACGGTTTCATCGGGTTTTATTTGGGCAGCTTCGACAATGCGCAGTAAGGCGCTCTCATCCACCAGGAAATTCTGCCCCAGGCGTTTATCCGGTCGCAGGCCAAACTGGCGCAGTAAATCAGTCACATTCAGGGTTTCTAATTCCATATCGAGAACCCCACCGATGAAAATACCCGGGCAGGCTACCCGACGGCACCCAGATTGACCTCCTTACCGCTGCTTCCTTTCGGACCTGACGGGGTTCGCAGGTTTCCGCCGCGCCGGACCCACCCGGGCAGACCAAGGATACCAAAGGTGGTATCGGTTGTCAATCTCTCAATCGTATACTTCTACTTCGATGATGAAAAATTAAGGTAAAAGCCCCCAATTGAAACGTCATTTGTTCACCTTGCGTTATTTTCTTGCTGACCGACGCTTATCTTTAAAAGGATCGGTAATGAATACCTTGTGTAATTCCTTCCGGTAATAGACATAGTTTAGATAGGGCACATCCTCGCGCACCCGCCCGTCGGCCAGGGGTATGAAATGACCTTCCTCAACGAATGGACGCACCGCGGCAACCGCGTGTTGGATGGCCCGGGTATCCTGGCGCAGGACGTCAGAGTCAATCCCACCGATTAGAGTGATTTTTGGACCGACCAATTTTCGTAGCTGTGCGGGGGTCAGTGCGTCAGGAGGTGTTTCGCACAGCCACATGACATTGAAGGGATATTTCACGACTTCGGGAAGCAGGTTGGAGGGGTTGGCATACGACCGCCAGATGATCGCCGGCACCTGGTAGTCGCACAATATAGTAAAAATTTGCGAATAGCTTTGTAGAGCAAAGGTGTTGTACATATTGGCTGAGATCAGTGCACCGTGATTGCTGGCGATCGGCTCGCTGAAAATAACCCCATCCAGATCGACCTGGCGCAGGACCTTCGCTGCCAGACGGGTAACGAAATCAGCCTGAATTGCCAGGATTTGGCGAACAAAATCAGGTTGGTCGACCAGGCGTAGCATGGCCGGGGCGTAGCTACACCAATCCTCTATACCCAGGCTGAGAAAAAGACCCGGGTGGATGCGCATAAAGAGGGGATGCCGGCGACCTGTCCATCCTTTCACCAACTCGCTCCAGTTCCCCGGCAGGCGGTGCGGGTCTTCTGGATCCAGTCTTTGGCGGAGTAAAGGCAGCAACTCCTGTGGAGTGGACCAATCGGTGATCTCAGGATTGGGATAAACATCCGGGTCAAGCTGCTCAAATTGGTCGTAAACGATCAGACTCTCCAGGTCGACGCCATTTGGCAGTCCCTGGTCGCGCCAGGATAGCAACACTTCTTCCCGGATGCCTTCTGGGAAAAGCGGTGGGTGATCTGGCTGATCGCCGTGTAGGGTCGCTAAAAAGCGTTCGCGGCTGTTCATTATTTTAAGGAGTTTACGCGTTGACATAAGTACCGAATATTGGTTTGATAGAATTGGTTCTGTTGCCAATGCTTGTAACTATCTGCAACCTTCAATCCAGTTATCCTGTCTTCGTAGTCGCTTCCGTCTTTAACCAGAGTCTGTGCTGTATCCAAACAGTGATCGACATATTCAATCAATATCTTGACGTCGTCGAGGGTTCCGACGGGACCATGTCCGGGAACAAAGCAAGTTGTATCGAGCTGACTCAATTCTTTCAAGGATTTCAAAAGCTGGAGTGGATCACCATCAGCAAGATAGGGATGACAGCCGACGAATAACAGGTCGCTCATGAAGATTATGCCTTCTTGCGGCAGATGGAGAACCGTGTCGCTCTCTGTGTGTGCGCCATCAAATGTAATCAATTCGGCTGTATATTTCGAGCCATGAATCTGAAGTCGCTTGTTGAAAGTAATCCTTGGCATACACACTGACAGGTGCGGCATTGCCTCTACCAGTCCCGCATAATAACCAATCCACATAGATAATTGACGCCTTTGTTGCTCATCGTCTGTATTATGGTATTGAGCCTGAAGAGACTCGAGCTGTTGAGTGGAGTTTGCCGAATACCATTGCAGTTCTTCCTTTCCGGCAATAGCAATGAGTTCACGGGTACGGGCACTTGAGACAATTTGCGTATCGGGTGCGAACGCCTGGTTACCCCAAATATGATCATTGTGATAGTGACTATTGATTACGACTTTTGGTGTCCGCCCGAACATTTCTTCGGCTATTTGCCTAAGGTCCATCGCCGCTTGTGGGGTGAGGAAGGTGTCGAAGATTACTATTTGTCCACCGAGGTCGATGATGCCTGAGTTGCAGATAGCTGAGCCGCCATCTTCTGCAATCGCAGCAAATATGCCTTTGGTTAATTGGTGTAGTACAAAATGCTTTGATTCAGAACGAATAGTTTGGTGCATTATGCAATCCTTTTTATATCCAATGTCTATGACTGAAGTTCGCGCCCCAATAACTACGGCTTGATGTAGTCATTAACGCTGATTCCGAACACGGTTATGTCATCGTTCATGCGCGGTATGACCTGGAGGGCAATATTCACGCGAGAGCCTTTGGTAAGGGATTTCATGAGGGCATTGTATCACTTACGGGAGTAGATAATTTTAAATATATCCTGGTCTTAGCGCGCCATCCCACTGCAGCTGCCGTCTCCTACATTCTCTAAGGTCTGATGTTTCTGGTTACACTGCTTGGCGGCGTGCTCTGGCTCGGTGTGGCCTTGCTGGTCGGGCTTTGTCAGTTTTCGCCCGATGATTAGCCGGGTAATTTCACCAAATGTTACCAGTGATTCGCGTCTGGCAGATCTACCAGCAGTTGTCCCGTCAATATCAATCTACGGTCCTGGATGGCGCCTCGCACAGGTCCAAGCTGACCCACCAGGATTTTCGGGATCGTGTTCTTTCCAAACAGTCCACCGCAACCTCGCCTCCCTGCTCCAATCGCCAACCATTGATCGCTGATGACCGATCGCTGCCCCTTAAAGGATATTGCTCCAGATTGTATAATCTAGTAAAATATCAATCAGGTTTGAATAACCTTAGAAAGGAAGGGGCCGATGTGTTTTTCTGAGGAAGCAAGTTTCATAGCCTGCGGCGTGCTGGCCTGCGCAAGTCTCGCCATATCACGCATCCCCAAAGAGAAAGACAGCCTACCGCTCTCTCTCATCCCGGCGGTATTCGCCGCCCACCAGTTCATCGAGGGTTTCATCTGGTTAAATCAAGATAAGGTTAATTTAGATGCCTTAAAATCAACCACCGTCTTATTGTACGTGATGATTGCCTTCGTATTCTGGCCAATCTTCATCCCGTATGCTTCTTATCGCCTGGAGACCGAAAGAAAGCAGCGCATCCTGATCTTGATCTGCCAGGCTGTCGGCCTGGGGGTTGGTTTGACGTACTTTCTCAGCATGCTGCAAAGCCCAGTCGATGTGTCAGTCAACGCCTGCAGCCTTTCCTACCCTATCCAGACGCCGGTCGACCTCATAGCGCCTTACTTGTTAGCCGTTTCCATCCCATTCCTCGTCTCCAGCCGCAGGGGTCTGGCACTCTTTGGGATCGCTGTGTTGTGTTCCTGTGCAGCCGCGTTTTACCTTGCCTCGCAACCGAGCTTTCCCTCCGTGTGGTGCTTCTTTGCTGCCTTCCTGAGTGGCAGTCTGTATCTCTATTTCAGGTTTGAAGCACGTATTGCCGAACGCCAACCAGTGACCAGGGCGCTGGTCCCTAACCGTTAATTGCTGACTGCGGATCAAATCCGTGTATCCGTGTCGAAATCCGTGTTCCTGTTTTCTGATATACTCCAGTCAGACGCTATAGGAGATCCAAAACAATGAAACCTTTCCGCAAGAATGTTGCAATTGCTATTGATGGCGGGGGGATTAAAGGCGTCATCTGCACCAGGGCTCTGTCGATGCTCGAGGAAGCCACTGGCAAATCAGTCTATGAAATCTTTCGTTTAACTGCTGGCACATCGACCGGCTCGATTATCTCAGCCGGCATCGCTGCAGGCTTATCCGCCACGCGACTGCATGAGCTGTATCTCGAGCTGGGAGATACGATTTTCAAAAAGTCCTGGCGCTCTGTCTTCTGGCCTCTTACCCACTATCGCTATCCCCACGAACCGTTAGCGCAGGCGCTGGATAAATACGTGGGCAAGATCAAGATGGGTGATTTCTGGAACTACATTCCACCCACCGACGTGGTCATCACCGCTTTCGACCTGGTCGCCAACCATACCTGCTTTATCAAGCCCTGGAAAGACGAATACAAGAACTGGCCGGTGGCGCAGGCGGTGTTGGCCTCCAGCTCGGTGCCCTCCTATTTCCCGGTGGTCAATGGACGCTTTGTGGATGGCGGGGTAGGCGCATACGCCAATCCCTGTTACCTGGCTGCTTACGAGATCCTCTACTGCCTGAACTGGAATCCTGGCGAAACCACCCTGATCAGCCTGGGTACCGGTCGTGGACCGCATCGCTTCGATGTTCAGAAAGCCAACCATCTGTGGATCTGGGAGTGGGTCGAGCCGATCCTTAGTGCGTTCCTGCAGTCAGCCGATGAACAGCAGGTGAACCTGGTCAAAACATTTTTCAAAGAGTTGGACTTCCGACGTTTTCAGGTCGATCTGGGCGAAAATATCAACATGGACGATCCCAGCAAAATCCCGCAGTTGACCGCCTACGGCGAAACAATGGGACGCATGATCCTGAACGATCAGACGGACGCATCCATGCATGTGACCGCCAGGAAACCTCCGCTGAGGTAAAAACCCTTCCTTTAAGAACCGATCAACATACCGGCTGACTGCATTGTGCTGACAATATTGCGAATGTCGGATCATCGACTACCATGTAGAAATCGACATCCGAGTCTTCTCTCGCCTCGCCCCGCGCCACCGACCCATTCACGATGAATGCCAGGTAGAGCTATTGGGTTCAAACAGGCGGTGCAGGTTCTCGATCGTTTTCAAATGATGGGTGAACATTTTCTTCGTGGTTTGTATACTTCGTGAATCTCAGTGTTTCTTCGTGACCTTTGTGTTTTCATACCAAGCCTAAGGTGGAAACTGCCCGGTGCGTCGATCCGCTTTGATGACCAGTGCGTCGTCCATGCCCTTGCCATAGCTGTGCGTGTTTCCGACCAGGTAGGCAAAGCTGCCATCGATCGCCAATCCATGCACCGCGTCTTTCAATCGTCCGCCCCAGGTCTGCTGCCAGTTCAAATCCC
>CAYGZL010000087.1:0-3054 GCA_964354345.1 uncultured Anaerolineaceae bacterium
GGTGAAAGCCGATACGAGATCGCCAGGGCAAAGAGAACAAGACCAATCGCAAATAACATGAAATGATCCTGATTAACCTGGTAAATTCGTCTTGATCATATTCCTGAGGAATAAAACCGGGATAAGGCTGCCAGGCAAAAAAATAAAGAAAAAGTTAAAATATTCTAATAAAAATGGCGTATACTATGGCAATATGAACCATCCTGGAAGGATATTTATCGATATGCCGAAATTAATCTCGCGCTGCCTGTGCGCGCTGCTCTTAATCTCACTCATTGCCTGTTCCGGGCAGGTGACTATGCCTGCAGAACCCGATTACTATCCCACACAAAGCTGGCGCAGCTCAAGCCCTGAAGCGCAAGGGTTTGATTCAGGCATGTTACTGCAAATCCTGGGGCTGATCCGCTCACAAAAGCTCAATATGCATAGTGTCCTGGTGATCCGCAACGGGTATATCGTGACAGAGGTCTATTACCCTCCTTATGCGACTGACATTCGTCACACGATTGAGTCAAACACCAAAAGTATCATTGGTACTTTAATTGGGATTGCAATCGAACAGGGGAAAATACGCAATGTCGACCAAAAGCTGGTGGATTTCTTCCCAGACCAGACGATTCAAAACCTGGATGAGCAGAAGAAAGCCATCACCTTGAAGCACTTGCTCTCGATGACCGCTGGCCTGGATTGCCAGGACCAGACCCCTGCTGCCACCGGAATGTACCAGACGCAAACATGGGTTCAGTATTTGTTAGATTTACCCATGAAATCCGCGCCGGGAAAGGATTGGGTGTACTGCAGCGGCGCAGCGCACCTGCTGTCGGCGGTTTTACAAAAGGCGACCGGGATGGATGCCAGAACTTTTGCCAACCAGTACCTGTTCGCACTCCTGGGAATTGCGAACGTCAGCGAGATAGATTGGGGTACTGATGCTCAAGGCGTCACCAATGGGATTACTGGCCTCCACCTGACTCCACGCGAACTGGCCAAGTATGGTTTACTCCTGTTGAATAAAGGTCGTTGGGAAGGTCGGCAGGTGGTTCCAGCCCGGTGGGTGGATGTGTCGACCGGCGAACAGGCCAGTATCAACCCGGAAGATACCCTCGGCGGATTGGAGCGATCCTTCGGGTATCTGGTTACCGTATTTCCGATCCAGAAATTCTATGGATTCGTGGGAATTGCCGGTCAGGAGTTATTCGTCCTGCCCAAACAGAACCTGATCGTTGTGTTCAATGCTTCTCTTGAAGTCGGCCAGGAAACTATCCTGTTAAAACTGACCAATGAAAACCTGCGCCAGGCGGTAAAGTCGGATATTCCACTCCCGGATAATTCAGCAAACACCGCCCAACTTGAAAAACTGATCCTGGATGCAAGCGGAACCGAGCAACCGATCGTGACTGCCCCGGACATCGCTAGACAGGTCTCTGGAAAAACCTACCAGGTTGAACAAAACCAGCTCGGTTGGACAGACATCACCTTTTTCTTCGAACCCGACGCAGTGGATGCGGTGATCCGCATGAGTGGGTCTCCCGATTACCGCATCGGGCTGGATAACCAATTTCGCCTGACGGAAGTACCAGATGGACGCCCGGTGGGATTCCTCGGTCGTTGGGAACCGGGAGACACCTTGTGGCTGAAATATATCACCCTCGGTGAATTTACTGAAATCGAAGCCCGCTTTCGTTTTAGCGGACAAGAAATGACCATAATCCTCCAATACCTTAACTATGCTGACCAATACCTGGTATTGAAAGGCAAGCAGAAATAACAATGAATACTCAGCCCCCTGTAAATCCAGATGATCCTCCCGATCCAACCTGGCGGGAGGTCAGCCACGGAGCCACACAAAAGGAAATCAACCAGTATTTACTTGGAGAAATATTCAAGATTGCTGGTTTAAGTGAGGACAGCCGATGGCGTAAATGGCTGACGCCGGTTTTCCTACCCTTTATCCGCCGGATGAGCCAGGTTGGGGTCGACTTTGATATCAATGTAGCTCGAAAAGGACTGCGTTGGGCAGCTCAAGAATTCTTAAAAGCCAAGACGCGCGGCGTGACCACCAGCGATGCCAATCAATTGCCCAGCGAAGGAGCGCTCTTAATCGTTGCCAACCATCCGGGAACATTTGATGGTCTGGCGATCGCAGCCAGCCTGCCGCGCGATGATCTAAAAATCGTCGTCTCCGGCAACCCCTTCTTCCGCACTCTGCCCAATATGCGCAACCATCTCATCCTGGCAACGCGTAACTGGCAGGTCCGTGTGGCAACGATCCGTAATGCTCTGCGCCATTTACAGGAAGGTGGGGCGTTGTTGATCTTCCCGGGCGGGACAATCGAACCTGATCCAGCCTATCTGCTTGAGGCAGCCTGCCAGGCGGTCAACCGCTGGTCGAACAGCGTTGAGCTCTTCTTGCGCAAGCTCCCAGAAACGCGCCTGGTGATCGCCATCAATTCTGGCTTCGTCGCTCCGGAATTTTACCACCACCCCCTGACACGGCTACGCCGCCGCCCCGAAGACCGGCAGAAATTAGCTGAGATCATCCAGGTGATCGCCACGATCCTGTCGAAAAAACGAAAAGCGTCTAACCAGCCAAATGTCACCTTCGCCTCGCCGGTCTACCTGACTCAGCTTAACAAAGACACCAAAGAGGGGATGGCCTCGATTGCGCAACTGGTACGCGGTGCGATTCAACGCCGCCAACAGTCATCCAATCCGGTGTAGTAGTGGTAAGAGTGGAGACTTTTTGTTCGGTACACCAGAACCTGCCATGTCCACAGAAATGGCAGGCCAGTGATTTGCCAAAGATTCCGATGGATTCGGGTTCTTTGCGCGAAGAGATGAGTGGCTTGCCAGCTTATTGTCTTAAGGAAGATTGACTTCTTTCACCACCAGATCGGAAAAGTGCACCTCAGCGTTGCCGTTGGTTTTGTCGTAAATATATAATCCGTATTCACCCTGTGAGTACGAACCATCTTTGACTACGCCAATAATACGATCATTCACATACAGACGTAGCTCATCTTTCCCAGCCCAAACGGTCATCCGGTTGGTCGC
>CAYGZL010000088.1:0-18097 GCA_964354345.1 uncultured Anaerolineaceae bacterium
CCGGAGGTATGGTTGTCTTTGGGGGCTTTGGTTGGTTGTTCATTTTCTTATCTTACCACTGTGAGACCACGTCGCAAAGTATACAATATCTTGAATTCTTGGTGCCTTTGTGCCTTGGTGGTTGAAATTTCTCCACCACCAAGACACCAAGACACAAAGAATATTTTTATCCAATTCTTGGTGCCTTTGTGCCCTGGTGGTAAATATTTTCCCACCACCAGGACACCAAGACACAAAGAATATTTATATCCAATTCTTGGTGCCTTTGTGCCTTGGTGGTTGAAATTTTCCCACCACCAAGACACCAAGACATAAAGAATATTTATATCCTCTTCTTGGTGCCTTTGTGCCTTGGTGGTTGAAATTTCTCCACCACCAGGACACCAAGACACAAAGAAAATTTATATCCAATTCTTGGTGCCTTTGTGCCTTGGTGGTTAAATATCTTTCCCATAATATTCACCACATAACTCCATACCATTGACCGGAGCCGGAACTAATAGGATAATCCCCATGACTGTTGCAGCAAAAATCCTATAGAGCCTGATAAGGTGAATCCAGATAGGTTACGCAAACCATGAAACCCACGGTTGTCGCCATCTACTGCCCACTCTGGCATACCTACGACCATGCCGCTTCCTGGAAAGGCGAGGGCTGGTGCGAATGGGAGCTGCTGAAGACTGCCCGTCCCCGCTTCACCGGTCACTACCAACCCTACCAACCCCTGTGGGGCGCCTTCGACGAGAGCGATCCTCGCTGGTCGGCACGGGAGATCGCCCTGGCGGCTGACAATGGCGTGGATGTCTTCCTGGTTGACTGGTACTGGTACAGCGGGGTGCGGATAATGGAGGAAGCCCTCGAGCAAGGCCTGCTCAAAGCCCGCAACCGCCGGCGCATTCAGTTTGCCCTGATGTGGGCGAACCACCCCTGGGCCGATTACTTCCCGGCGCCGTTCGGTCAGAAATGGAACTCCTGGCTGCCTATTCGCCACACCCCCTCCGACTGGCAGCGCGTGATCGACTACTGCATCGAGCATTACTTCACCCAAAGCAACTACTGGCAGCCAGGCGGTAAGTTGTTCTTCAGCATCTTCGAGCCTCTGCGTCTGGTAAGGGAGTTGGGCGGCGCCTCAGCCTTCGCTCGCCTGCTCGAAGCCACCCAACGCACCCTGCAGGACGCCGGACTGCCGCCCTTGCACCTGAACGCCATGACTGGCGACCCGGCGATGGTCTCAGAGCTGCGCCAGGCTGGCTATGCCAGCGTCACCTCGTATAATGTCACTCCCGACAACCTGCCTGCCCTGAATGGTACGGTTGGCTACACGCAGTTGATCGAGAAACATCTCCATGCCTGGCAGTCCCTGGCCCAGGCGCCCCTCCCTTACCTGCCCGTCGTCACCATGGGTTGGGATGTCTCCCCGCGCTGCGAAACCGGCCTGCCCTGGCCTTTCCCGCCCTCGCCTCTGACCGGCGCCACCGACTACCCCTACTGGCCGGTCGTGGTAGACAACACCCCCGAACGTTTCGGAGAGCTCTGTCGCCTGGCGGTAAATCACTTACAACAAACCCAACCCGAGCCGTACGCCCTGTTCGTCAACGCCTGGAACGAGTGGACTGAAGGCAGCTTCTTGCTCCCCGATCAGCGTTATGGAGAAGACTACTTAAGCGCCCTGGTCGATGTCGTCAAGTAAATAAATCTTTATCCCAATCAGGCCTGGCTAACGTACGTCTCCACCCACGAACGCACACGGCGCTTCGCAAACCTGTAACTGCTGCGCCGCGCGCCGATCAAAGATGTAAATCACCCTCCCAGGAAATTGTGCCGCGACGATGCGATTACTCTCCACGTCCCTCTTGCGGGCATAGATCACCTCTGCCTGCTCCAGCACGGGCGGATTCAACCAGCTCAAGCGGGCATAGTCCGTCCAATCAGGTGCCTCAACGAAAACCAGTGCATTCACCAGGCGCGCCTGCTGGAGGATCTTTGCGTCATCACGATCTATCCCATATAGATCATGCGCCTGAGCGAAGCGCGGAACGAGCAGGAAGTTCACCGACCAGGTCAATCCAGCGATCAATCCCAACCCGATCCCCCAGCGCGCCCACCGCCAGCGACCCAACTTAACCAGACCGCGCGCCGCCAGCAGCCAGACGAATGGCATCGCCTCGGCTATGTAACGCGGCCCGTACAGACCAGCCGAACGTGTCCAATAAGCCGCGTTCGCCAGGACCAGACTCGCCACGGGCAGGAGCAGGAAGGCTTCCCAGCGCGATCGACGCGGCAGAGCCAATCCCAATCCCAGTACCACCACCAGAATTGGAATCTTCCCAATAATTGGCCAACCTGTGGCCATCTCATAGAATTGGAACAGGTCGAGATAGATGTTCTCTATTCCTTCTTGCCAGGTATGCCCATCCAGACCAAACTGCGGCCCAAACCCAACTCCATCGTACGACCAATATAACTGGTAAGTATTTACGATTGGTCGCCCGGCAACGACAGTGTTATATACCAACCAGGGCGAGGCAGCCAGCAGGCAGATAACCGACATCCACAGGTAAGTTGATAATAACGATAGTCCGTGGATCGTCCGCTGACCGGACAATTTAATCCGGCGTAGAATAACAAGCAACGGCAGATCGTTTGATCCGCCCGGATCAGCCGCATCCGGTAAACTTTGTGGCGCCGATCGCCTTATTCCACGCCAGAATGAGCGAAGTATGTCCGCAATCCCAAGCAAAACAAACGGCAGTCCAATGCCCGCCGCGCTGTAGGGACGCACCGCGATCGCCAATCCACCCAACACGCCAGCCAGCAGGATATAGCGCCGGATGCTGAGCGTCTGATGGGGAGCAGTGCCCTGCTCGCGCGTCCTGTCGACCAGGGCACGCCGGGTTTTCAAAAACGCCCAGGTGAACCAGGTCAACAGCGCCAGGCACACCGGATGGACTAAATAGGTTCCACTGAGCATCACGGACATCGGTGAGATCAGACCGAGCACTGCTGCCAGCAGACCGCTGGTCTCATCGAATAATTCTTTACCGAGAAAATAGAGTCCTAACAAACCCAATGCCGTTGCCAGAGGGTTTACCAGCCAGGGTAATCTTACCAAAACACCCACCGCCAACAGCAAAGCATGGCCAGGCGGGTATTTGCTGAACACCCTGCCCGATTCCTGGATAGTAAACGGAACGAAGAAAGCATCGAAGGTCTGATAGACCGGCGCGGTAATCCGCCCCGCCGCGAACACCTTCGCTTGAAAGTACTGCGCCGCCTCGTCTTCCAGGTGTGGGACGGCGTCAAACACCTTCCAGGTCATCGTCAGTGTGATCGCCAGGCTTACAATACAGACCACCGCGATACCCAGCGCGTGTGGGGAAAGTCTGGACAGCCGGCGTGTTAGGTTAATGATCGCTTTCATCTTCTTGTTGATTCTATGCATGGTCCTGATTGACAAATCTGTTTATCCATTATAATATTATTCTAATCTTCAGGTTAAGTCGGGCAAAAATCCGGAAGATTCCAACCTATCGCAAGATGAAATTAATGGAGGCTAGAAATCATGGAAGACCTTGTCGCAAAAACATCCAATGGACATAAGATCAGTTCGATCGGTTCCGCCCTGGCTTTTATCTGCTTTTTCCTGCCGTGGATTTTGGTGTCCTGCGGGGGAGAGTCGATCCGACTCAGTGGATGGCAGTTAGCCGCAGGCACGAAAATATATGAACAACCGACCGAGGGAAGGCCATTAATATTCCTCGTCTTACTTGTTTCAATCCTGGTGCTGGTGATAGTTTTCCTGGCCTACAAGCGCGGCTCACTCAACCTTCTTTTCGATGGGATTGGTCCGATTGTACTGGGATCGTTAGCGCTGGTTGTCTTAATCATTGAGTATGCCAATTCAAGCGCTGATCTCAGTTCAGCAGGCATCGATCTATCTTATCAGATCGGACTGTGGGGGGTGGTCCTGGGGAACCTGGCTGTGCTTGGTGGTGGTGTGCTCAACTACAGGCAATTGAACACGACCCAGGCGAGCACATCTCCGCCCCTTGAATAAGGATAATTAATAATTAAACAACCGGATTGCCCGACACCTCGAACAGGTCATTCTGAGCAAGCGAAGCGACCGAATCCCTACTGCCTGCGCACCCGATAATTCACCCACACAGCGGCAATTACGCGCTGGTGCAAGCCCGCGGGCTAATCAGGTATCCAATCCTGACCATGGAACTAGACTTCTGCGATCAACACGACGTCAAAAATGTCTCAGGGACCTGGTATGTGGATGTTTACGCTCCAGAACGGCAGGCGTGCTTACAAGAAATTCTGGGCGTCCGCCAACAAGAGCTGGAAAACATGCAGAACAACCCCGCCTTACAGGATAACTAGCTGCAAGCGATGATGTTGGGGATGCAGTCCTCGCTTAACTTTTGTAAATAAGTCAGGTATTGTCAGGTTAAAGCTCAATCCTCTCTTACTGACCTCCAGGTGGATCTTGCTGGAAAGTCGCCTGCAAACCGCTGAGCAGTTGTTCTTTCTCCGCCGCGTTGAGTTTCGCAGTGGAGTGCATCAGCAGGTAATTCCACGGCGGCATCTCACCTCCATCGATATGCCCGACAATCTCTTCAATCTCGGCATTTGGTTGATCCCAGGTCGAGAAGTTCAGGCGTTGCCGGCCTTCGGTGACATGATTGGTGACCAAAAAGGAGACCGGAGCGACATAACTGTACCACGGCCAGACGGTTGCATTGGAGTGGCAATCCATGCACGCCCGGCGAGCTAGTTGCTGGGTGGTATCCGAATCCCATTTCACTTCGCGGGTCACCGCTGGATTCGTCCGGTTGAGTGGAATTAATGAGAGGGCAACCAGGATAATAATCAAAGCGACGACGATGCGCAGGATGTTCTTTTTCATGCTTGGCCTCCGATAATTCGGTTACTTTTTCTGATGGGTTAAATTATAGATAATTATAAACCTGTCTTGCCTCGAAGGATCTCTGATATCCTGTTATGACTCCATTACCGGCTTGCTGATAATAAATCAAAACCTATTGATTTTTTATAATATTTGCTGTATAGTATGATAGATCGCAAGGACCTTTCGTGGTTTACCCATTATTTGCCTAATACCTCAAATATCCGTAGGAGAAGAAGCCAATGAAAAAGTCATTTTTAACCCTGTTCGTATGCCTGGCGCTGCTGCTTAGCGCCTGTAACGGTGCAGCCGCCACCCCCACCTCAACGCCGACCTTGCCGCCGACAAATACTCCCATCCCAGCCACCCCGACCACTCCCCCTACCGCCACACCTACCAAAACACCCATCCCGGCGACGCCCACACCCACCTGGACGCCGGCACCGCCGATCGTCTTTTCAACCGATCTGGTGAGAGCGCCAAAAGACTTCAGCTCACTTGAAATGACCGTCTCCATGAAATATGATGGCATCGACATCGACGACAAGAATATCACTGGTAATCTGGATGCCAAGGTTGGGATAAATTTGAAAACAAGTGAATTATATGTCACTGCTTCTGGCACAGGCACTGGCAATTTAATGGGCCTGGGCGACCTTCTTGGGGGCCTGGGAAGCGGTGCAGGGGGCGGAGCGATCGAGATGTATCTCACCGGCGGTGAGATGTACATGAACATCATGGGCAGTTGGTTGATGATCTCGGCTAAAGCTCTATCGGATGAGCCGCTCGATAAATCCCTCGCGGATTCAATCTTTAAAGATTATGCAGATATCTCCGCCTGGTTGAAAAGCGCTAAATATGTCGGTATGGAGACAGTTAATGGCGTCCCCACCCACCATTTTAGCTATGACCAGAGCAACCTCGACCTGACCAAGCTGCCTGAAGGCATGGTCATTGACAAAGCCAGCGGTGATCTGTTCGTAGCCGTCGAGGGCAGTTATATTGTCCGCAGTTCCGGTAAGTTCAGCGGTAAAAACCTCGGCACGCCCGGCACCACAATGCAAGCAGCGACAATTAAAGAAGGCAACTTAGAGTATACAAATAATTTGATCAGCCTGAATAAACTGATCACAGTCAAGATACCCGATACAGCCAAAGAGGGCGTCAAGCCCCCGGCAGATATCCCCGTGCTGTCTGGCTCGGTTCAGATTGCAGGTGGGAGCATCATGGGTTTCACAATCTACACCTTCACCACCGAAAAAACTCCCCAGGATGCCGCGACCTTCTATAAAGCCGAGTTGGTCAAGCAAGGCTGGAAGCTGTCCAAGTCCGATGAGACCGGCGAACAACTGAGTTTCAGCTACACAAAAGATGCCCGCAGCATGGAACTTTCCATAGGTCCAGATGCAACGACAGGGAAGAACACGATCAACATCATGCTGACCGGTGGATAAAGAGCTACTGACCATAGAGGTCAGTCCTGGCGGCGTTCGTGCTTAACGCAAAGACCCAAAGACACGAGAGCGCTAAGATATTTATGTATTCTTAGCGCTCTTCGCGTCTTAGCGGTTTAATATTTCACTCTTAGAAACCGCCGACGATCGCGGCGTAGATCAACGAAAAGACCAGGTAAATCCCATTGGCGCTCAAGACGGTCAGCATGTACGCCCCAAAGGCGCGCGGGCGTGAAATGTTGCCTTGTTTCGCTTTCCCGCGTGCAAACAGATAAGCGTTGACCAGTCCGATCACGGCAATCAATAACGGCGTTCCAACCAAGAACGCGGCCACCACCAATCCGAAATCAGAAAAACTACCTGTGAAAGCATTGGCCAGCATAATAAACAGCACGCCCAGACCACCCCCAACGAGACCCGTGATCAGTAACGCTGCGACTAAAGTCAATGGATAGGCCAGTGCCCAGGTGAAGGCATCGCCATACAGCCGGCCCTCGCGCAGGCGGTAGCCCATACCCAACATCTTGTTCATCACCAGCCACCAACTCACCAACCAGGCGAGCGCCCCGCACAGCAAGGCTATGATCCCGGTAACGCTGGTCGCTACGGCGTGAAACTGGCCGGTGCGGACGGCTACCTGTGTTTCCGCGCCGGGTCGCGCCAGGCGGGTGATGACGATATCCTGGTCGGATTTGCTCTTTATATAGGTGCCGCGCCAGATGCGCCCGTAGCTGCCGTATGCGTTATCGCTGGCAAAAGCCGGGCTGGAGGCGCGATCGATCTTGTAATAAATTTGCCCGGTCAGGCTGCTCCAGCGTGATTCACCGGCGACTCCCGAAAGATCGGCGCCCAATTGCGGCGACTGCACCGAAAAATCAATGCCCTTCTCTGCGACGATGTAAACCCGGGTCAGTTCAATCGGACTGGCCCAGGCTTTGCCGGTGGATAAAGGGTAAGCATAGGTGGCTGTCTCGCCCTGCGCCATCAGAGTCGTCTGCCAGCCCAGGTGGATGCCTGGCTGACCCTGGCTGCGTTGCTCGTAGGTCTCCCAATCGTCCTGACTCTGGCTGGGTGGTTGGGTTTGCAACTGCACCACGGCGATTTGCTGCCCGCGCAGGCTTTCCAGGGTGGCGCTGACGCTCGGGTCGAGGCCGGTAGTTGCGATTAAGTCTTCCAGGTTCGTCTCAGCATTCATCTCATAGATCGAGATCGTTGAGTTTTCCGTTTTGTAAGTAGCCACCGGCGCCTGGGCGGCTCCGCAGCCGCTGGCAATCAAAGGAGTGAGTGCCAGGAGACTCCATAAGCCGTTGGTCATCAATGTGCCCAGGAAAAGCTGATTGCGGATGGTTGTTTTATAGGACGCCTCACGCCGGATATACTGGTCAAGCTCTTCATCCAGCCCGGCAGTCATCTTTTTATCAAATACCAGTTCCTTCTCCTCGACCACGGTAAAGTTGCTGGCCTTTTGACCCAGGGGAACGAAGAAGGTAACCTGGTGTGATGTCCCACTGCGGTCATTCAGGGTGATGAACAGATCCACCTGGGCTGTGTTTTCCTGTCCCAGACTCACCACAGCGATCTGCTGGCCTTCGTCGATTAATGCCCATAAGTTCGGATCGGGCAATACCATGCCGCCATCAGCGCGGGCGGCTGCCTGTGGCGCTAATAAACCCACACACAACAACGCCAGCGCACAAGTCAAGCGAAATACAAATCTGGTTTTCATGGATTGGACCCTCCCATCTGCAGACCGAACAAGTCTTGCATTAAGCAGTATAGAGAGTTATTAGTGCTTTGTCAACCAGGAAATATATATTGAAATATATATTCCTTGGTGTCTTCGTGCCTTGGTGTTAAAATTAGTTAATTATATGAAAATAAACCCATATGGTCACACCCTCCTCACCATCTGATCCTTCCCAACGCGTCGCGCCCGGCACGCATATCTGTCTCGAGCTGACCACAGAGGGCGAGACAGACACCCTCGAGTTCGACCTGGTCGCCGATGCCGATGCTGATTACTACGCCGGCTTTCTGGGCGAGAGCACGCCTCTGGCGCAGGCTATCCTCGGTCGTCCCAGCGGCGCCACCGTACGCTACACCGTTGCAGGGGAAACAAACGGTGTAAAAATCCTGTCCGTCACCCCCTCCACGCGCCAACCCCCACCCGGGCGCGGCCAACAGCGCGAGGCGTTTATCCAGCGGGCCGTGAAAGAGTCAGAATACAAGAACCGCCTGGCGGTGGCCACCTCGATGGGCAACAAATGGGGCGACCTGGACGCTGACGGTTTCGCCAAAGGCCTGATTCAAGACGAGGATAATAAATAAATAATAACCTTTGCGCCTTTGTACCTTGGTGGCTTGGGGTTTAGGACAATAAATTTACTTTGGTTCAATCGGCGGCTTTTTCTTACGTTTCTGGCGCTCGACGATCCGTTCATCCAGGCGAAGAATCTTCTCTGAGATCAGGATGATCAAGGTCAGCCCGGCCGCGGTCATACCGATCAGGTACTCACCGGCGCCGATCGCCAATCCCACCGCCCCAACCGTCCAAATCCCCGCCGCAGTGGTCAGACCGTGGATTGCTCCGCTGGGATTCTGCAGGATCATCCCGGCGCCCAGGAAGCCCAGACCAACCACTACATTGGCTGCAATGCGCGACGGATCAGCGCCGCTGATGCGTAAGGATAGCACCGTATAGAGACAGGCACCCAGGGCAGCCAGGGCGTTGGTGCGCTCGCCGGCTGGATGACCGGTAATGCGCCTTTCCAATCCAATAATGTAGCCCAGGCCAGTCGCCAGGCACAGGCGCAACACGATTTCAAGATCCATTGGAGTTACTGTGAACATCTTGATCCCTCCCCGTCGGAACAGTTTCCGCCTTTATCAAGGGCGCAGGCGGCCACAACACCTGCCAGTATAACACCAAACTCCCTGCCAGACCCAGTGCGGTCGGGATAGACAGCGGATGCCGGGGTAGCAGGCTGAGACAGGCAAACGTCAGGACAGCATGCAACAGTGCCAATCCAACCGGTCTTGGTAAGGTTAACTCGCTCCAGTGTGGCAATCCCAAATGGATATGCAGGAAAGTATGCCAGCGCCGGACTCTGCGCGCAGTCACCAGGCGTCCCTGCAAGCGACGGTACACCTCTTGCCGGCCCTCCGGACACAGGCCGCCGTACACACGCCGCCACTCGGTTTCGTCTGGGAAGGACGACATTCCCGCCATTTCCCCTGCTGCTGGTCGCCCGGCTTTCGAATGCCCGCCTCCTGGTCGACCGGCTCCCTGCTGAACGGCGCCCCGCTGACCGTCTCCTGTTCGACCGGCTCCAGGCTGACAGGCTCCTGGTTGACCGGCTCCTGGTCGACCGACTCCTGGCTGACTATCTCCCTGCTGACTGGCTCCTGGTCGACTGACTCCTGGCTGACTGGCTCCTGTTCGACCGGCGCCTGGTCTACCGGCTCCTGGCTGACTATCTCCCTGCTGACTGGCTCCTGTTCGACCGGCGCCTGGTCTACCGGCTCTTGGCTGACTATCTCCCTGCTGACTGGCTCCTGGCTGACTGGCTCCTGGCTGACTGGCTCTCTGCTGACCAGCTCTCTGCTGACCGGTGCCCCGTTGACCGGCTCCTGGCTGACTATCTCCCTGCTGACTGGGTCCTGGCTGACTGGCTTCTGGCTGATCAGCTCCCTGCTGACCAGCGCCTGGATGACCGTCTCCCGCCTGACCGACAGTTGACTCAATTTTGTCGCTTGCAGCATGTGCTGCAGTCGGGGAAGTACGATTGATGCTCCCCAGGCTGTCTGGCGAGGGATTATCTTCGTCTCCGACCGCTCCTACACCGTCGCGGTCCTGTGGTAGGACGGCAGGTCCATTCCCGGGTTGATTGTACGTCACGCGGTTGACAGTTCGACGTACAAGCCAACGGCCGTTCCAGCGCCGCGTCTCAGGCATGAGGCTCCTCCGCCAGGCGCGCCGGGTGAGGAGACCACCCCATTTCACGCCGTTCTTGCATCTCCAGCTTAAGACGGGCAATCTGCAATAGCTCGTAGCGATCACGCTCTGGCAGCAACGCCAGGATGTAACGCCACTCTTCAAAACTCGCTTGCTCTTCAACCGGGGCCAGCAACCCCGCCTGACGGAATACCTGCTCGGGCGGTAGCTTGAGCGCGTTAGCAATCGCTTCGCACGCCTCCCATTTTGGCGGTAGGCCACTGCGCGCCTTGCTGATCACCGAGTGAGAAATCCCCGCGTGCCGCGCCAACTGGTGATCGCTCCAACCGCGCTGCGCCAACTCGGTTTCCAGCCAGGTAATAAATTGAGATTTCCTTGCCAGTGACATAACACACTTCCTCTGAAAATAATATACCGGATTATACTATAGTTTCGTCTCTCCAGTAACAATCCTTGTTCCTCTTGACACGAACAAATGTTCTAGTTATAATTGGACTCATGGGTAACGTCAATCGTTTATTGTCCGTCATTGCGAGGAGCGCACCGTGCCCCAGAGTTATTGGATATGAAGAGATACAAATGAAAGGAGACTTGATATGAAACTGATTCCCCCCGCGTTTACCCCCCTCCCCCCTCAGGTGATACCCTTATTAGCCGCGGCCATCTTCGACCGCAGCCTGCCCCCAACGGTTTTCCTGACCTACGCCCGGCTGTTCGCCAGCGCCTGGGCCAACCAGTTCCGCCGCACCGAACCACTTGATTTTGAGCGCGAGTTGCTACCGTTGCTGAACATCTCGCGCTCGCAGGCGTTGCTGCACTTGCGCCTGCTGGGCGCGGCCAAGCTGCTCACCTGGTCCAGCGATGGTCGCCACCGTTATGTGATCGAGTTTCCATCCCTGCCCGAGTCTGCTCCACCGGTTAAGTCCAAGATTCAGGACTCCGTTGATGATGATGGATTTTCTTTATCTCTACCTGAAATTAATCCACAACAACATACACTAGAGTCTCCGAGATCATCCGCAGCTACTCCTGGTGAACCAACCAATCAACCAGCCAGCCAACCATCTGAGGCAGCGCCACTCGAACCATCTGCAGCCATCCATTCAGGCTCATCCCAGGCTGATGAGAGTGATGACGACAAAGACGAACTGAAGCCGTTAACGGTGCGCCGCTGCCTGGACCGCGCCGGGGTGTGGAGCGACGCCGTCGAACGGATCAACCGCCTGTTCGAGCTCAACGCCATGCGCGGCAATCCGAACCTGCCCAATCTGGGGGATGTGCTGGGATGGATTGCCTATTGTTTCGCTTTTCAGAAACGCAACAAGATCGGTCAACCAGCCACTGTGCTGGCTGCCAACCTGAGCGCCAACCGGCGCTGCCCGCCCGAATACCGTCCGCCGGTCATCTGCTCCGGCTGCCAGCACGAGGTGGACGACTGCCAGTGCGACGTTGCCCCTCAGCCCAAGTACCCAATCGAGTTCCTGGAATACGCCTTTGTCAACGATTTCACCGAAGGCAAGGAGACATTCTGGGGCGTATGCCTGCGCTGCCGCACGTTTTTATGTTCATGCGAAGCGAAGAAGGAATAGGGATTGGAGCTTGGAAGCAAGAGGTTGGCAGTTGGAAGTTTGAAAGAAGCGGTCAGATCTCAAGGATCAGTCATCAGCTCTCAGCCGTCCGCCTCCGCGTCCAACATTCCCCTCCGCGTCCTCTGCGTCCAACATTCCCCTCCGCGTCCTCCGCGTCCAACATTCCCCTCCGCGTCCTCCGCGTCCTCTGCGTCCTCTGCGTCCTCCGCGTCCAACATTCCCCTCCGCGTCCTCCGCGTCCAACATTCAGCCCTCCGCGTCCTCCGCGTCCTCCGCGTCCAACATTCCCCTCCGCGTCCTCCGCGTCCTCCGCGTCCAACATTCCCCTCCGCGTCCTCCGCGTCCAACATTCCCCTCCGCGTCCTCCGCGTCTGACACAGCGTTCGGTCGTCAACAATCATCGATCCGTCCTCTGCCATACGGCGCTGAATTCCCACGGGGCGGACATGGCAGTTTCCCATCCAGGATGAACAGTGTATCCTGATCATTGAGCATCTAGCTCCCTCCGTGGAGATCGGTGTGCCAAATCACGGGCGGTGTACGGAGTGCCATTGCCAGCCAGCGTACTCCAGGTAACCATACCCAACCTGCCGGGTGGTAAGATAGTTATCCACTACCAGGCAGAAACCAGACCCTTCCGCAAAGATCCGGCGTCTCTTTCATGCGCCAGACGCTCATCCCGGCGACGGCATTGTCGATCCCGGCGTACAGGTAAACCTGGTCCTTGAAAGTCAATCCACATGTTTTCTACTATTGACATTTGTAGTTAACGATATACACTAAGAACAGAACAATACAACCATGTAACCATTCAAAACGGTGAGGGATTCCTATGAAAAAAATATTTACATTATTTTGTTTGGTGGCAGTACTTTTAATCACCACCGCCTGTACGATGGCTTTTGAAGGCGACTACGTTCTGAAAAGCGGCGAAACGCTTCAGGGCGATTTGTTCGTCACCTCAGGCAATACCACCCTCCAGAAAAACTCACGCATAACCGGCACCCTGTTCACCACCAGTGGCAATCTGACCCTGGAGCAGAATGCGGTAGTAGAAGGGAGTATTATCTCCACATCGGGCACTATTAATCTGCTGCCAGGATCGGAGGTCGGTGGCAGCCTTTACCACACCGGCGGCGCGATCAATCAAATGCCTGGGGCGATTGTCAAAGGCAAGCTCAACCGTAATGCAACCGACTCCCTGTCCAGTGGTCTGTTAAATCTCATCGGCAGTTATTGTCTGGTGCCAATCTTAATTCTGGTCGCGATTATCTACGGACTGACGAATGCATTCCGCCGGCCAACACCAAAAACAGCCAGACCTGCCCCAACCAGCCCGGCGCCAGTGGTTCCAGCCCAGGTGGCTGAAACTCCACCCGTAATGGTAAAGACTGTCGCGACGGAAAACCCGCCGGAGATAACAAAGCCCCCCGAAACCTTAATCCCAATGGATATTCCAAAGCCATCCGAGATCGTAGAACCAACCGGGGCAGTAATTCCAACCGAGCCATTACAACCCTCCGTGCCTGAAATCCTACCCATACCTGCTGTTAACCTGCCCACCCAGACCCCAGAGAATATTATCCCAGCTCAACCCCCCGCTATCTCCCCATCCGAAGAAATCAGGCAAAAGCTGGTCCAACTGAAACAGCTATTCGACGAGGGCTTGATCACGGAAGCTGAGTATCAAGAAAAGAAGTCCGAAATCCTCAAACGAATTTAGTTCCACTTTACCTGGCTCGAACACCACCGCCGTCCTGCGCATCGTGAAAGGCAGCAATCACGCCAGTCCGGTGGAAATTGGCTTCTACGATACCACCGGCCCGCCCTTGCTGTGTCGCTCGCCGGAAATATGATCTATGTGGCCGATTCCACCAGCGGGATTGTGATCCTTATGTAAATGGATTACCCCTTGCATAGCTTCTACCCCCTGACCGGGCGCTGACTCCGGTTTTGCTGCCTGGTGGTAAACAAACTTCGTGCCTCTTCGTGATTCCTTGCGCACTTCGTGTTTCAAATTTCCAGAATCCTTAGCGTCCTTAGCGTCTTAGCGTTTCGATCTACCCCTCCAATTGACGGAATCCCCTCCGACCCATATAATGGCGACCAGGAAAAAGATATTCGAATAATCAATTCGTAACAGGAAGCGAACAAAAACGAAC
Source organism: uncultured Anaerolineaceae bacterium (assembly GCA_964354345.1). Taxonomy (GTDB): domain Bacteria; phylum Chloroflexota; class Anaerolineae; order Anaerolineales; family UBA4823; genus CAYGZL01. The sequence goes on from CAYGZL010000088.1 coordinate 14,076, forward strand.
GAAGACTCATGCAGAATATTAAACCCTTCCCCATCCGGGTCGGCTTCCTGGGCAACCCAAACTCGTCGGAACCCTTCCGCTTCTGGCAGACTGTGCCGTGGAGCGATGAAAACCTGCTCCGCCTGAAAACACTCGGTTTCAACATCATCCAGGTCAACGTCGCCTGGGGACCGCGTCCGGGAGATGAGCCGTTGAACCTGGAGGATGTGGTTGACTTGCCCGACTCCCTGATAGCCGGCTACCCCCAACCCGTGCCACTCAACTGCGACCCCTCGCCTGAGGCGCGTCAACGTCGCCGGGCGGAGCTGCGCGAACGTTCGGCGGCCTGCCACCGCCTGGATCTGCGCACGATCTTCCATTTCGGCGCGCCCTACAACGCGCACATGCGTTACGGGGATGGTCCACCCAATTGTATCTCGGACGAAAAGACAACCCGTCGCTATGAGTTGTTAGTAGAGCGTTTCGCAACTGAGTTTCCGGAAGTGGACGATCTCCTGGTGTACACCTACGACCAGGACGCCTGGTTGTGCTCCGAGTTCGGCCCCTGCCCGCGCTGCCTGGGCATCCCACTCCACGAGCGCCTGACAGCTTTCCTGGTTCGCCTGGCCTCTGCCTGGGCGCGCAGCCGTCCGCACGGTCGGCTGTGGTGGGAGCCGTGGGAGCTGTCTGCCGGGCAGGTATATGCCTGCGTGAACCAACTGCCGAAGGGCAGCCTGGGCCTGGCGCTGCATGCCAACGTGGCTGAAGTCATGGCAACCCACCCGGCCGACCGCTGGCTGAAAAACACGGCCGCCCTGGCTGATGAACACGACCTGCCAGTCATCGTCGAGTACTGGCTGGGCGGTCCGTGCGAAGAGCTGGAACCGCTGCTGTACCTGTCGCACCCGCTGGTGACCTTACGCGGCCTGCGTGCCATTGCGGCGATCCCGGGCGTGAGCGGCATCAAGGAGTACTACGGCCTGGATCCCGACCGTGAGGATCCCAATTTACGGATGACGGCATTGTTTTTCGCCAAACCAGAACTGAGTGATGCCGCTGCCCTGGACGAATTAGCCATCCCGTACGAGGCGGCGGCTGATAGCATGGTTGAGTTCTGGAAGCTTACCAGCCGTGGCATGGAGTTGTTCCCCTGGGAGACCTCCTGGTATATCCGCCAGGTCGGGCGTAGCCGGGTGGATCATGCGCTGTCCGCCGCGCACATCCGTGGCATGCGTTGCCGGACACCGAGCTGGTGCTCGACGCGTCAGGCGGTATTCCTGCGCGCTTACGAATATGACCTGCCAGACGATCCCTGGCTGCGGGAGGATATCGAGCTGCGTTGCCGTCTGGCCGCACAATCTTGGATGGCAGCCCTGGCGTTGGTTACTCCCATCCTGGACCTGGCGCCACATAAGCTGCATGCGTTCTTTATTCGCAACCAGGTTGACCTGATCCGACTCAGCAACCGGGCGCTGGCCTACGCCTATCATCTGCGCGAAACCAACCTGGCGAACATCCTGCGCGCCTATCCGGATGCGCCAGAAGAAATCCAGTATAAAATAGGCGAGTGCCTGCGTTTAGATCTCGACAATTACGACATGGAAAGGCAGATTGAAGAGTCCGCACGCGACCTGGGTATGCCAGCGCTGGCAGGCCAATCACCCATGCCAGACTGGGAAGAGGCTGAGCAGGCTCTGGAAATGCTGCAACAGAATCTGGCACAGTTCCTGGCGACCTATTTCCTGGAGACTGAGGACACAGCTTCAAAGGGCCTATTCAGCGTAACCTCCCGGTGATTGAAACCACCAAGTCACAAAGACACCAAGAATTCTTATCTCCCAGCTCCTACCTGCTCAACACCACCGGCAGGAAAGTTCGCCATTCAGGCGGCTCGATTCTTTTTATTTCGATCTCAAACACCACGCTGGCGCTGCCGCCCGGATTGCTGACCGTCAGGCGGACTGATTTTCTCCCCGCCGTCATCCATTTGAGCTGTGCTTGATCTGTGTTCCCACCCGAGTGCACCACGATACCCATGTCAGTCTCCCAGGTATATGTGATCGGCGTGGTGACCGTGAGCGGGTTGACTGCGGCGAGTAATTGAATCGTCTGATCCACCAGCGCCTGGTCAGGTCCGCTGATCTGTACGCTCTGTGGGACGATGTATACCTGGAAATTGCGGCTGCCCAGCGCTGTTCCAGCCGCGTTGAATGCCAGCACTGTCACCGTCTTCATACCACCCGTGGTGAAAGACAGCTTGACCGTGTCAGTGATTCCCGCCGAGTGTGTGACCGGCGCCAGGCCGTCAGCTTGCCAGGTGTAAGTAAGCGGTAGGGTAGTCGTGATCGGGCTGGTGATGGCCAGGAAAATTAGCTCCTGCCCGGATACGGCTTGATCTGGCCCGGTGACCAACACGCTGTCCGGTGGATTCACGTCCGGCGGAGGCGGGACAACTATTAGCTGGTAGGTGCTCACGCTCGTGCCAGCCGTGTTCTCGACGGTGACAGTGACCGATTGCGTACCGGTGATTGTCCAGGTCGTGCTGATCACATCCGTCAAACCACTCACATGCACAAGATTCGCTGCCTGAGAGATCTGCCAGGTGTAGGTGATTGGGATCGTAGCTGTCTCTGGATTGACCGTCGCGGAGAAGTAAGTCGCCTCTCCGCTGATCGCCGTCGTTGGTCCGGAGATTGCCACACTGGCGGGCGGAACCAGAATTGTCACGCTGTGGGTGGACACCGCGCTGCCGCCGTTATTACTCACCGTGACTGTGACCGTCTTTGGACCGGACGTAATCCAGGTAAAGTTAACGCTGTCGCTTAATCCAGCACCGCTGTGTGTGACCGGCGCCAGATCTGTCGCCTGCCACTTGTAGGTTAACGGCGTGGTAGTATTCGCCGGACTGGCATCGGCAGTGAAGGTCGCTGCATGGTTTAAAATTACCGCGGCTGGCCCGCTGAGCGAAACGCTGGCCGGCGGTTGGATGATCATGATCGTCGTAGTCTGGATTACTGAGCCGCCAGAATTACTCACTGAGACTGAAACGTTTTTCACACCGGGCGTTGTCCAGGTGAAGCTGGTTGAGTCCGTCAGGCTGTTAGCCGTGTGCGTCACCGGCGCCTGCCCATCGGCGCTCCATATATAGGTCACCGGTAGGGTGGTATTCGCCGGAGCGGCATTCGCTGTGAAGTTCGCTGGCTGAGTGACGACTGCTGAGGCTGATCCACTGATCGAAACACTGGTTGGCGGCTGGATCACAGTCACAGTCGTAGAGTTGGTTACTGACCCGGCAGAATTTAAGGCGGTCACATTGAGGGTCTTGATCCCGGGAAGCGTCCAGGTGTAGGTTACCGTGTCAGTGATGCCCGAGGAGTGAGAAATATTTGACTGTTCTGTGGCGGTCCAGTTGTAAGACAGCGGCGTGGTCGTGTTGCTCGGGCTGGTGGTTGCCTGATATTTCGTCGCCACGCCCGTATTGACCTGCGTCGAGCCAGTGAATGCAACACTCGCCGGAGGTTGGATGATGGTGATCGTCGTCGAATTGGTCACCGAGATGCCCACGCCGGTGGCTTTGACGGTCACGGTTTTTACGCCCGGCGCGCTCCAGGTGAACGTCGTCTGATCAGTCAGCCCGCCCGTGTGGGTCACCTTCGACTGCTCATTGGCCGTCCATTCATAGGTGATGGGCGTGGTGGCGTTGCTCGGACTGACCGCCGCGTTGAATGTCGCGCTCTGGGTCACATTCACAGAAGGTGGTCCACTGACCGACACGCTGGTGGGCGGTTGCCCGATGCTGATCGTGGTCGAGTTGGTGACATTCCCGCCGGCGTTGGAGGCTTTGACGGTTACCGTTTTCACTCCCGGCGTTGTCCAGGTGAAGCTGACCGCATCGCTCAACCCGCCGCCGGTGTGGGTCACCGGGGTTTGCCCATCCGCCGACCATTCATATGTAACGGGTGTGGTCGTGTTGCCCGGGCTGACCGATGCGGTGAATGTCGCCGATTGGCTGACCAACACTGAGGCCGGATGGCTGATCGAGA
>CAYGZL010000089.1:0-21199 GCA_964354345.1 uncultured Anaerolineaceae bacterium
GTGGACGGATTGTCATCGCTGACATTGCCTTTCCGAGCACATCTTCTCGTGCGGAAGCCTCTCAGTCTTGGGCGGCTTATTAGGATGAAGTGGAAAGCTATTGGGCAGACGATGAAGCGAATGCAACAGGCAGACAGGCAGTCAGGCAGGATCATAGATTGCGTTCATTTTCTTAGGAAGACTGGGATTCGCTTCTTGATCTGTCGAATCAGGCTGTCCCATTTAGCCCCCAAGTGAATTTGGAGTGGCTCAATTACCGTAAAGCATTCGGTGAGTCCACCTTCATCCGCCGGCACTACACCGCCACAGAGAGCGAGATCCCCGGCGGATACGGCTTCCTAGAGCCACAAAGTGATGATCTCAGTTGGCGTTGTATCTTAGTTGTATGCCGTCTAGAGGATGTGCGCATCGATGTTGGCAATTGTTTATACGGGAAGTTAATCCAGGATGTGAAGGAAATGGGCACGGCACATTTATGGGCGTTTGTGTTTCAAGAAGACCAAGTGATCCGTAAGTTCTTCATAAGGAGAGGCTTTTTAGAAAAGAAACAAGTTACACTACCCAATTGCTAACGTTTACCCTAGCTCGGACGCCACGACGGTCTGGAAGATGGCGAAGACAGAGCCGTTTGTGATGGCGTTCATGATGCTGGCGAAGGCGAGGCCAAAGATCACCAGCCCGGTGGTAAACATACGTCCGGCTGCGTCTGGTAAACATGATCCGACTATGGGTGGTAAACATGACCCGACTATTGACAAATGCTTTGTATCCAATTGCTTTTCGAGGAGCAAGATACTATAATTTATATTGTAGGTATGTTTCTTTTCATCACCATATATTCAACCAACTAGAGATGAAAGGCGATCGATCCTCCCCTGCTGCTTCTAGAGCGGAAAAACAACAAACCTTTCCATACGGAACGGTCACCTTCCTGTTTACCGATATCGAAGGCTCGACCCCTTTGTGGGAACGGATGCCCGATGAGATGCGGGTGGCTGTAGCCCAACACCGGGCCATCTTGCGCCAGGCAATTGAGGCCAACGCGGGGCATGAATTTCAGATCTTCGGAGATTCCTTCCAAGCGGCCTTCTGCCTGGCCACTGATGGGCTGTGCGCGGCGCTGGCCGCGCAGCGCGCGCTGCGTGACGCTCAATGGGGAGCGACCGGACAGCTCAAGGTGCGCATGGGGCTGCATACCGGCCCGGCAGTGATCGATCCTTCCGGCGATGCGCCGTATGCCGTCAGTCACACGCTCAACCGGTCGGCGCGTCTGATGTCCGCCGGCTATGGTGGACAGATCCTGCTCTCGCAAGAAACCGCTGAACTGGTGGAGCGCGAGCTGCCCCCAGGGGTGGTGCTCAAGCATCTTGGTGAACACCGCATGAAGGGCATGCTCAGGCTAGAACACATCTACCAGGCCATTTCCGCTGATTTACCGCAGGATTTTCCTCCCCTCCCAACGGGCGTGAGTCATCCTAATAACCTGCCTGCTCAATTATCCAGCTTTGTCGGTCGTGAGCCAGAGATTGCCGAGATAGAGAGACTACTCGATCCGAGCCGCTGTGCTCCCAACCGTCTCGTCATTCTCACCGGGCCAGGAGGCACGGGTAAAACACGCCTTTCGCTTCAAGCCGGTTACGTAATGCTTAAGATCTTCCCCGGCGGGACCTGGTTCGTCGAGCTGGCATCGTTAACGAACCCGGATTTTGTACCGCAGACGGCAATGGCGGCACTTGGTTTACAGGCTGAATCAAATCGCTCAGCACTGGCTGTGTTGAGCGATTTTTTCCGCGAGAAGACTGCCCTGCTCATCCTGGATAACTGCGAGCACCTGATTGAGGCCTGCGCCCAGATGAGCGACAGCCTGCTGCGTGCCTGCTCAAATCTGCGCATCCTGGCCAGCAGTCGCGAGGCGCTGGGTATCACCGGGGAGATGGTTTTCCATGTGCCGCCCCTATCTGTGACAATGGCTGAATGCCCGACTCCTGATGAGGTTCTTCAATCCGAGGCTGGACGGCTGTTCGTCGAACGGGCATCCTCCGTGCAGCCAGGATTCGCGGTTACAGCAGAGAATGCTCCCGCGATCGCCCAGATCGGTCGCCGGCTGGATGGCATCCCCCTGGCGGTCGAACTGGCTGCGGCTCGGATTAAACTCCTGGCCGTGGATCAAATCGCTGCGCGTCTCGACGACCGCTTCCGGCTACTTACTGGCGGGAGCCGTACAGTCCTGCCCCGCCACCAGACCCTGAAGGCGTTGATAGATTGGAGCTGGGATTTACTCACCTCAGACGAACAGGCCCTGCTGTGCAGGCTGTCGGTCTTTGCTGGAGGCTGGGTTCTAGAAGCCGCGCAAATGTTGGGTGATGATCCATTCGGGACGCTCGATTTGCTCTTCCAGTTAATTAACAAGTCTCTGATTATTCTGGATGAGCCAACTGGCGAAACCAGCCGCTATCGAATGTTAGAAACCATTCGCCAATACAGTCTCGGGAAGCTGTTCGAGGCCGGAGAAAGCCAGGCGATGCGAAACCGTCACCGGGATTTGTTCCTGGAGCTGGCTGAACGGGCTGAACCGGAGCTGAAGGCGCATGCGCAGATTACCTGGTCGAACCGTCTGGAGCTCGAACATGATAACCTGCGCCAGGCGTTGGAATGGTCACTCGAGCAGGGAGAAGCTGAACCAGCACTGCGCCTGGCAGCCGCGCTGCATTATTTCTGGTGGATTCGCGGCTATTACAATGAAGGTCAACGTTGGCTGGAAGCAGCTCTACAACTTGCCGGGAATACACCCAGATTGCATTCCAGTTTATGGCGAGCAAGAGCGCTCCTGGCATTGAGCTGGATAAAAAAGTCCCAGGGGGATTATGTCGGAGCATTAGCTACTGCCGAGGATGGATTGAGGATTTCCCGAGAACTGGTAGACAGGCGGTCTACAGCCTTTGCCTTGTATCTTAAAGGGTCTTTGATGTTTGACCGAATGAACCCGACCATCAATCGTCCCATCGTCGAGGAAAGCCTGTCCATTTGCTTGGCAATCGGGGATAAGTGGATCATGGGTTGTTGCCTGCACCACCTGGCTGAGATCGCCATAGAAGAAAAATACCCGGAGGGACGCGTATTATTCGAAAAGAGTGTGGCAGTCTACCGGGAAACCGGGGACAAACTCATCCTGACTTACCCGCTGGTTACACTGGCCTGGACGATTCTTGCCGAAGGAGATTCTCAAAAAGCCCGCCTCTATTATGAGGAAAGCCTGGTCATTTCCCGCGAGATTGGCAGAAACGACAGCACTGCCTATACACTGCTTCAAATGTCCGTCCTGGCAAGATGGCAGGGCGACTTTACCTTGGCGCGTGACCTGAACGAGGAAAGCCTGGCAATCTACAGAGATATGGGGAACAGGCCTGGTCTGGCCTGGGCGCAGTGCTTATTAGCCGAGCTTGACCATCTTCAGGGCCATCCCGAGCTGGCTATTATCCCTTACCAAGAAAAACTCAAGATCTTTCCGGAGATCTCTGACAACTGGAAAGCTGGTTGGTGCCTGGAAAAGCTAGGGGATGTATATTATCGCCTTGGAGATTATCCCAGGGCAATTTCAACCCTGGAGGAAAGCCTATCCGTGCTGGGTCAGGATTCTGAAACGTATTTTCCTACGTTAATCCTGGGGGAAGTGGAACGAGCGCGAGGCAATTTCGAACGCGCGGCCAGTTTTTACAGGCAGAGTCTGGCAAAACTTAAAGAGACGGGATTTCTGCTGTTTGTTCCACCCCGGCTTGAAGCGCTGGCAAAGCTCGCCCTGGCACGGGGAAATCCCGAACGGGCTGCCTGGCTGTTCGGTGCAGCGCAAACTGCCAGGAAGAAGATGAGCACCCCCATTCCCCCGCTTGAGCTTCCTGATTATGATCGCAATCTGGCACTGTTGCATTCTGTGCTGGATGAAGAGAGCAGTGCCTCAGCCTGGGAGGCAGGACAGGCGATGACGCTGGAGCAGGCGATCCAACTGGCGCGAGCGCTGGCGGATGTGAGTTGATACAACAAGCTGTCCAACAAACACAGCTCCTGGAGTTCGCGCTCGTTGAGCGGGTAAATCAGCGATTGGGGATGAAAATCGAAGAGTCGAGACACCTCTTCCCTCGCCAATCGTGCCTCTTTGTCAAACACAGCCAGCAGCCGGTCGGCGTATACAGGCGCGATCCCACGCGCGGCAGCCTCCTTGAGCAGTTCCCCCATCGATGCGCCCTCGTCCACAAAAGTACGCATGTGCCCTTCCTTTTCGGCCAACGCGAGGATCTGACCTGATACAGTCAGCGCTTGCTCAGATTGCTTCTCTAGGGGGCAAATCCGGCGCTGGGAATATTCACATCCAGGGCTGTAAACCCGCTCGTTACATATGTAAATTGTGCGGCCAAACTTAAGAGCAGCCAAGAGTTATAGCAATCAAATAAGTGATGATATCCGAAGATTAAACGCCAACAGCTACTGCCCCAACGCATTCTGTGCGTATGCCAGTAGCTGCTTCAGCTCCTCGTCGAGGACTCGAACCTCGAACCTAGCGGTTAACAGCCGCCCGCTCTGCCTATTGAGCTAACGAGGAAGATGCCATTGATCAGGCGAACGGATTATATACTCAAGCCGGAGGCATGTCAAGGAAAACAGATCAAAACGGATCTACCGGCTTGACAGCCGTTCAGCGGGTGATATACTCGTCTCAGAAACATTCCGCTTTGATTAATTCAACCAGCGGAATCGCGTAAATCCGGGGAGCCTGTTTACCAGGCTGAGAGGAAGAATAGCAGTCTTCGACCCGCGGAACCTGATCCGGATCATACCGGCGGAGGGAGCATAAGCAATCCGTATAGGCCTCCCTCCTCCGGTAGTCAGAGGAGGGAGTTTTGCTTGCCCTGGTTTTTGCCAACGGCCTATTCAACCCGCCCGATCCACTGCCGGCGACTGACTTACTCATCGCTGCGGATGGCGGCGCCCTGCATTGCCAGTCGCTTGGGCTGACGCCAGACGTGGTTATCGGTGATTTCGATTCCCTGAGCGAAGACGACCTGGAAAATTTGTCAGCTCAGGGCACTCGCCTGATCCGCTACCCTACCCATAAAGACGCCACTGACCTGGAGTTGGCTGTCCGTTATGCCCAGGAAGCCGGTGCAGACGCCATCCTGATCCTGGGTGGACTGGGCGCACGTTGGGATCAGACCTTAGCCAACCTGCTCCTGCCTGCTTTGGTGGATTTCAAGCAGACTCGCATTCGCTTTCTGGACGGTCGACAGGAGATTGGTCTGTTGCGCGGCGGTGAGACCCTGACAATACAGGGGCGGAAAGGGGATACCGTCTCGTTGGTGCCAGTCGGCGGGGCCGCGCATAACATAACAACCCAGGGTCTGGAATACCCTTTACATCGGGAGAACCTGCTCTTGGGGAGCACACGTGGAGTCAGCAATGTTCTCCTCATTGAACCTGCCAGTGTATCCCTGGAAGATGGTCTGCTTTTATGTGTGGTAATCCACCAGTAAGTATGAAAATCCTGGAGGCAGCAATGAAAACCATTCGTTACTTAACAATCTTCTTGTTAGCCAGTTTGCTGCTGACCGCCTGTTCATCGGCATCTGTCCAGCCATCCACAACAGCGACTGCGCCCGTCTTGGAAACAACCTTGCCTTCCCAGGCCTCGGGAGTGTTGCGCGTGTTGACCCACGACTCGTTTGCGGTGAGTGAATCCGTTGTGGTCGCTTTCGAGCAGCAATTCAACGCTAAAATCCGGTTTATCAAAGGTGGGGATGCTGGCACAGCCTTAAACAAGGCAATCCTTTCGAAAAACAATCCCCTGGCGGATGTCTTCTATGGGGTAGATAACACCTTCCTCAGCCGGGCGTTGAATGAGGGCATCTTTGAGCCCTATCGTTCAACCGGATTGGCAGCTATCCCGGCTGAATACCAGCTTGACCCACAAGCCCGTGCCCTGCCAGTTGATTATGGCGATGTATGCCTCAATTATGACCAGAGCTGGTTCACCGCAAAGAGTATCCAGCCACCACAGAGCCTGGAAGATTTAATTAAACCGGAATACAAGGATCTGGTGGTGGTTGAAAATCCGGCTACCTCATCGCCCGGATTGGCCTTCTTGCTGACGACGATCGGCCACTTTGGCGAAAGTAAGTACCTGGATTACTGGGAAAACCTGGTTCAAAACCAGGTCAAAGTCGTCAACGACTGGGAGATCGCCTATAATGCCGAATTCAGCCACAACGGTGGAACCCGCCCGATCGTCGTCTCTTATAGCTCCAGCCCGGCCTTCGAGATCATCTACGCCACCACACCGATATCCCTTCCGACCACTGCCGCCGTTGTCGGTCCAGAAACTTGCTTCCGCCAGATTGAGTTTGTCGGGATTTTAAAAGGCGCTCATAACCGTGACCTGGCTGAAAAGTGGGTGGATTTCATGCTTTCCACTACCTTCCAGGAGGATATGCCCGCTCAGATGTTTGTCTTCCCGGTCAATCCGCAGGCTAAACTGGACGAGACATTCCGAAAATTCCTGGCTATCCCAGACAAACCTGCCATAGTGGATCCAGCGCTGATCGCTGCCAGGCGCGAACAGTGGATCCAGGACTGGACTTCAGCCGTCCTACGGTGAACGAGCCTGATCTCCCTCAAATGCACCGACCAGGGAAGCGCCTTGGAAGGGTAGCTCCGTTCATTCCGCTTCTACTTTGGGCTGCTCCATTAGCCTTCCTGCTGTTGTTTTACTTCTACCCGCTGAGCATCATCTTGCAAGCCAGCTTTGCGCGCAGCGCAAGTGGATTGGCAGCGCCGTTCATCCAGGTTTTCAGGGACGCATCCCTGCGCGGCGTACTTGCTTTCACCTTTGGACAGGCGATCCTATCCACTGCGCTAACCTTGCTGGTCGGATTGCCCGGAGCCTATCTGCTGGCGCGATATGAGTTCCGCGGTAAAGCCTTATTCCGGGCGCTGACCGGTATCCCTTTTGTTTTACCCACTCTGGTGGTAGCGGCGGCTTTTGACGCCCTGTTGGGGCCGCGCGGTTGGATCAACCTGGGACTGATGAACTTGTTTGGACTGGTTAATCCACCGATCCAATTCACTAATACCCTGATAGCCATCCTGACCGCCCATGTCTTCTACAATACGACGATCGTGCTGCGCACCGTGGGCGACTTTTGGTCGCACCTGGATCCTCGCCTGGGTCAGGTGGCTGAGACACTCGGCGCGACGCCCTGGCAAAGGTTGCGACGTATCACCCTGCCATTGCTGATGCCAGCCATCCTCACTGCCGCCAGCCTGGTTTTCATCTTCGACTTCACCTCTTTTGGGGTCATCCTGGTGTTAGGCGGACCGCGCTTCGCCACCCTGGAAGTAGAAATTTACTATCAAACGATCAGCCTGTTTAACCTACCGTTGGCCGGGGCGCTATCCGTAATTCAACTGGCGTGTTGTCTGGCCCTGACCAGCCTGTATACCCGGCTATCCAACCGCCTATCGCGGCCACTTAACCTGCGTCCGCAGCAGTTCACCCAACGCCTGCTTGTGAACTGGCGCAGCCGCTTACTGGCAGGCCTGTTGCTTGCCCTGTTGCTGGGCTTGATGACCGCGCCATTGGCTGCGCTGGTAAGCCGCTCAGTCACCCGCCTGGAGAGCCAGGTCCGGGCGGTCCGCCCTGAGAACGCTGACACGGGGAGCAGCGGTTTCACTCTGGATTATTACCGGGAGTTATCAGTCAATCGCCGGCAATCGCTTTTCTATGCTTCCCCGGCGACTTCGATCGCCATCTCTCTAGGATACGCCGCGATTACCGTCACCCTGGCGCTATTGCTGGGTTTCCCCGCTGCCTGGGCACTGGCGCGCGACAGCCAGAGCCGGTTGAACCGCTGGTTGGACCCACTGCTGATGTTACCGCTCGGCACCTCCGCCGTCACCCTGGGTTTGGGCTTTATCCTGGCGCTCGACCAGCCACCGCTCGATTTACGCGCCTCTCCCCTGTTGATTCCACTGGCCCACACCCTGGTCGCCTTTCCCTTTGTGGTGCGCAGCCTGGCGCCTGCCCTGCGCAGCATCCGCCCGCGTTTACGCCAGGCTGCTCAGGTACTCGGTGCCTCGCCCTGGAAAACCTTTCGCCACGTGGACTTGCCCATGATCGGACGGGCGGTGCTGGTGGCAGCAACCTTCGCCTTCACCATCTCGATCGGTGAGTTTGGGGCAACCGCATTGATCGCCCGCCCTGAATACCCGACCATCCCCCTGGCGATTTACCGACTGCTTGGTCAACCTGGTGCGTTAAACTATGGTCAGGCGTTGGCATTGAGCAGCTTGCTGGCGCTTGTTACGGGTGTTTCTTTACTGACTATCGAACGCTTGCGTGTCGCGGATGTCGGTGAGTTTTGACCAATTTTTGATCCAGATTAAATGGGTTACACATTATGAATGGCTTGAGCATTAATGACATCCACAAAACCTTTCCTACCACTACCCCTGAACACAGCCAGAACCGGGCTTTATGCGGCGTATCTTTCGAGGCGCCTGGGGGGCAAATTACCGCTGTGCTTGGACCGAGTGGTTGTGGAAAATCCACGCTTTTGAATATCGTCGCTGGTTTAGAAGTCCCTGACCAGGGGGATATCCTTTGGGACGATGTCTCCTTGAAAGAAATCCCGGCTTACCAGCGTGGCTTCGGGCTGATGTTTCAAGATTTTGCCCTCTTCCCGCACATGAATGTCTTTGATAATGTCGCCTTTGGTTTGCAGATGGCGCGCCAATCCCGAGAGGCCATCCAAACCAGGATCAAGGAAGTGCTGGAACTGGTTGGTCTGCCCGGTTTCGAACGTAGAGATGTGAATCGCCTGTCCGGCGGCGAGCAGCAACGGGTGGCATTGGCGCGTGCCCTGGCGCCCCGCCCACGCTTGCTGATGCTGGATGAACCATTGGGTGCACTCGACCGCCTGCTGCGCGAACGCCTGGTGAATGATCTGCGGGGCATCTTACGTGGCAGTACCCAAACTGCCTTGTATATTACCCACGACCAGGAAGAGGCATTTGCGCTGGCCGATCGGGTGGTGGTGATGAACGCCGGTCAGATCGAGCAAATTGGCGTGCCCGAAGCCATCTATCGCCAGCCGGCCAGCCTGTTTGTTGCTCAGTTCTTAGGGATGAGCAACTTGCTGGTGGGTAATATCCAACGCGGTCGGGTTGAAAAAGGTGAAACAGAATGGATCGCCCTGACAACCCTGGGACGGCTGCCCCTGACGAATCCACCGGCTGATTTACGACCTGGCGCAGCCACCATTCTGCTCCGCTCGGAGGCCGCTCGACTTGGACAGGTCAGCGACTTTAGATTGTCAGGAGTGATCCGGGACCAATCTTTTCGTGGCAGCACATGCCACATCCTCTTTGAAGTCCTCAAAACAAATATTGGGAGCCCATTGAATGGATTACATAATGTGACCCTGGCGTTTGATATCGCCTGTAACGACACCCTGCCTGCCATCGGCGAAACCATCTGGCTTAGCCTGGAGACGGAGCATGCGGTGTTGGTGTTCCAATAAAACGATACCATGATTGTATACAAAGTCGTCATGGTCTGCGCTGGAGGAACTACGGAATAACTTCCTAACCAAATTTAATGCCATCCCAGGAGCCAGTCAACAGGAAGCGCACTGCTTCGAGTAAGATGATTTGAACCAGGGCGATCCCGAAACCACTGATCAGTGGGAAGAAGAGCCCAATCCACTTTTGATAGCGGTTTTCTTTGCGGAAAAGGATCAGCCCAACCATGGTATACACCAGGGTCAAGACGATGAACACGGTGATGGTGGTCAGGAAAGCCAACACCAGGAGCAATGCAGGAAAACCGGACAGCAGCGCGGCATCCAATATAGCGACCAACACCACCAACCCGGCCATTGCTTTACCGTCGGATAAGGCCGGTCGATTTTCCCAATCTCGCCAGGCAGTCTGCCCAAACGCTGGATAAAGGAAAGCTGCCATCACCAGACCCATGCCACTGCCAGTGATGGTGCGTAACCAGTTGTGGGGTTCATAAAAGGAAGGCGCACTGCTAAAGATCTCCAGGTGGAAAAAAGAGTTTATTCCATCCACGGCAAACGCCAGTGTCAAAAAGCCAAAGATGATCCACAGGCGCACAGGTGGAAAACCTCCCAACCGCCGACCACGCATGACCTGGAAACACAAACCAGCTAACACCCCCAGGTACATCCCCGAGCAACGAGCACACAACGGCAGTGGGCGATCTTCAATTAGTAAAGACCGGACGACGATGCGATGGCAGACGGCGTAGCCGACCGCGTCGGCTTTGCCCAACCAACCGGAGGGCGTGTTGAGCAACCAGCCGAAAAACAACAGTCCAACTGCGAACAGTACCCCACCTTTCCACGGCGCGTTGCGGACCTTGCGGAACAAGGACGAGATGTTCGTTCCATCACTAATGTGTGGTTGTTTTGGCAACGGTTGGGATTGAGAACGCAGGTCAGGCATGACTGCAATATGTCAGTACTGTCGATATTAAATCTATTGTCAAATTATAGGGATTTCTAGGAATTACGCAAGCATCATTAAGAAAAGGTGGTTTCGTTGGCAAAGAGGCTCATTTGCGGTATGATAGTTGATTGGTTTATAACTAAAGGAGAAAGTGAGTATGATTTACGGTTACACCCGACGAATTTCGATATTGGTGCTGGTGGCAGTCTTGCTCAGCGCCTGCCAGATTGGTATTCCAAATCCCCAGGCAACTGCCACAACTCTTAATTTTACCGGCACCATCCAACCCCTATCAAGCACGGCGAGTCCCTCTACCACCTCCACAGAAACCCCAACCCTGACGGAGCAACCGCCTACGGCTACTAATATTGCATCTACAGCTACTCACGTAGCGCCGACCGCCACCCTTCCACCCACTGCGACCAGCGGCCCAATCGTGAATGGTCCGAATAATTTCCCGAGTGGAGTCAATCCGTTAACCGGCTTGAAAGTCACGGATGCGAAGTTATTAGATCGTCGCCCGATGGCAATTAAAATCCAGCTTTTCCCACGTGGGCAACGGCCTGCCTGGGGCATCTCTCTGGCTGATCTGGTTTTCGACTATTACCAGAATAATGGCCTGACGCGCCTTACTGCAGTTTTCTACGGCAACGACGCCAAGCAGGTTGGCCCAATCCGCTCAGCGCGCATATTCGACGCCAGTATTATCCGCATGTATAAGACTGTTTTTGCCTTTGGCGGCGCCGACCAACGCATCCTGACGCGTTTCTTCAGTGCTGAGTTCTATGACCGGTTGATCCTGGAGGGTAACCAAAATTGTCCACCAATGTGCCGGATTGATCCCAATGGCTATAATTATCTGGTTACCAACACCACCGAATTGAGCAAGTACGTGACAGACAAGAAAATCAGCAACACCCGGCAGAACCTGGATGGGATGTCGTTCAACAGCCTGACACCCTCCGGTGGCCAACCGGGCAAACAGGCCCTCCTACACTTTTCGATCAGCGCCTATGTTCGTTGGGACTATAACGCCGCCAGTGGACGCTACCTGCGTTTCCAGGATAACGTGGAATCGAGTTCTCCTCAGGATGAAGTCTTTACACCTTTTCTGGACCGTCTGACTGACCAGCAAGTCGCAGCCGATAACGTAGTGGTGCTGTTACTGCTACACGAGGGAATCAACCAAAGCGGTGGGAATGAGATTGTTGATATACAGCTCAGCGGCAGTGGACCGGCGTACGCTTACCGGGATGGGCAAGTGTATAAAGTGAACTGGAATCGTCCAAGCAACGATGCAGCCTTATTCCTGACATTTCCGGATGGCAAGCCGTATCCTTTCAAACCCGGTAACACCTGGTTTGAGGTGATTGGACAATATTCGAAAGTTGAGCAAAAAGACGCTGGCATATTACGCTTCGTGTTTGGCATTCCTTAATTTATTTCATACGATTCCTGGGAGTTGTCAATATGAAACGCATTCTGAAGAGTCTGTTGGGATTATTTGTTTTGGTTATCGGGTTGGCGGGTATCGCCGTGGCAATCCTGATCAGCCTGTTTATCTGGAACCAGCGCGCCGTCGCCGTACAGTCGATCGACAGCCGGTTGGAATTGGTAAATCAGGCGTTGACCACCACAGACCAAACGTTAAGCATCATCAAAGGGTCGCTGCAAGCTACATTAATCGGACTGATTAGTGCGCAAGAAGCGATTTCGTCCACAGCAGTTACTATGGCCAGCGTTGACCCACTCGTCAACTCGGCTACAAGCTTGCTGCGTGATGACCTACCCAAGACACTCAAAGCCGCTCAGAGCTCCCTGGAGAGCGCCCAGACCAGCGCCAAGATGATGGATAATGTGCTACGAGCGTTGACAATTTTTAACCCGGACCTGTACAATCCACCGCTTCCCCTAGATGGGGCTCTCAAACAACTGGCTGACAGCCTGAATGGCTTGCCCGAAGCCCTGGCCGAAGATTCACAGAACCTGGAAAACACTCGGTCAAGTCTACAAACCACACAGCAAAGCGTTCGGGCAATCGCAACGAACCTGACCGGTGTGAAGACAGAACTGAATCAATACGAGACAATGATCGGTCAATTCCGAACCCAGAACCTGGTCCTGCAGGTGCAAATCGCAGAAATTCAAACAAGCCTGCCCGAGACCATCCGCCTCATCGCTTGGGGAGCCATTTTCTTACTCGGTTGGGTTGCCCTGGCGCACCTGGGTCTGGTAATCCAGGGTTTCCAGATTTTGTTGAGTTAATATCGTTATAGAAACAAGAAACCGGCTTCCTTGACCGGTGTCTTGTCAATGATTTTCTAGATCATATTGCGCAAGACGGTATGCAAAATACCGCCATTGCGATAATAGTTCACCTCAATGCCGGTGTTAAACCTGGCAATAACATTAAACTTCAGTTCACCGCCGTTTTCCTTTAAAGCGCGGACGGTTAATTCACTCATGGGCCGGATGCTATCATCTAAACCTTCGAAATAGAAAACCTCCTCGCCAGTTAGCCCAAGTGCTTCGATCGAGTGCACATTTTTGAACTGCAAGGGAAGGACGCCCATTCCGACCAGGTTTGAACGGTGAATTCGTTCGTACGACTCAGCGATGACTGCCTTAACGCCTAACAGGTTCGTCCCTTTGGCAGCCCAGTCACGCGAGGAGCCTGTGCCATATTCCTTCCCCGCCAGGATAACAAGTGGCACACCTTCGGCGCGGTATTTCAATGCCGCGTCATAAATGCTCATGCGTTCGTGATCCGGTAGATGCACCGTCACGCCACCTTCCACGCCAGGCACCAGGCGATTCTGCAGGCGGATATTGGCGAACGTGCCGCGCGTCATTACCCGGTCGTTGCCACGCCGCGACCCATAGGAGTTGAAATCGTCCGGCGCTACTCCATACTCGATCAGATACTTACCGGCCGGGCTGTCGGCTGAAATTGAACCAGCCGGTGAAATGTGATCGGTTGTGATCGAGTCGCCAAAAATAGCTAAAACACGCGCCCGGCAAATGGGTTGGATTGGCTGTACAGTACGGGTCAAGTCATTGAAGAAAGGCGGCTCCTGAATGTATGTCGAACCCTGCTCCCAGGCGTACAACTCGCTCTCCACGGCTCGAATTTCTTTCCAGGCGGCGCTACCGGTAAATACGTCGGCATATTTATCCATGAATATCTCGGGGAATAGCACCTTACGGATAACCTGGGCGATTTCCTGATTGGTAGGCCAGAGATCGCGCAGATACACTGCCTGACCCTGGTGGTCAAATCCGAGCGGCTCATTCATTAAATCAATATTCACGGTGCCGGCCAAGGCATAGGCCACTACCAACGGCGGTGAAGCCAGATAATTAGCGCGCACATAAGGATGAACCCGACCTTCGAAGTTGCGATTACCTGAAAGAACCGCAGCCGCCACCAGATCCGCACCGGTAATGGCTTTAACGACTTCGCCCGGCAATGGACCTGAATTGCCAATGCAGGTGGTACAGCCATAACCAACAACGTTGAAGCCTAGAGCCGCCAGGGGCTCGAGTAAACCAGCTCTCTCCAAATAATCAGTAACCACGCGCGATCCGGGGGCCAGGCTCGTTTTCACATAGGGTTTAACCTTTAAGCCGCGTGCGATCGCCTTCCTGGCAAGCAGACCTGCGCCAACCATCACCGAGGGATTGGAGGTGTTCGTGCAAGAAGTAATCGCCGCGATCACGACCGCGCCATGCCCCATGCTAACGCTAGAGCCGTTACCGTCAACTGTTGACTGGCACGCCAGATCAGCGTCATTCAGTTCATATCCACGCTCCTCGACCGGCGCAGTCAAGGTGATCCTGAATGAAGTTTTAACATCCCTTAATGCCACCCGATCCTGGGGGCATTTCGGTCCAGCAAGGCTGGGCTCTACCGTGCTCAAGTCCAGTTCCAGGATATCAGTGAACTCCGGGTCCGGTGTATCGGCAGTGCGGAACAGACCCTGTTCCTTGCAATACCGTTCCACCCGTTCAATCAATTCCGCCGGTCGTCCGGTTAAACGCAAGTAGCGCAGGGTTTCATCGTCTACCGGGAAAAAGCCAATCGTTGCGCCGTATTCAGGCGCCATGTTAGCAATCGTCGCCCGGTCTGGCAACGACATTGTATCCAACCCTGACCCGTAAAACTCGACAAACTTTTCAACCACACCCTTCTTGCGCAGCATCTGCGTGACAGTCAGAGTTAAGTCGGTAGCAGTTATCCCTTCAGGTAACTCGCCATTGAGTCTAAAACCAATCACTTCTGGTGTGACCATATCAATCGGCTGGCCAAGCATGGCTGCTTCGGCTTCGATCCCACCCACACCCCAACCAACGACGCCCAGTCCATTCACCATGGTTGTATGCGAGTCGGTGCCAACGAGCGTGTCGGGAAACGCTACCCACTGACCATCTGCCTGGGCAGCCAGAACGACGGATGCCAAATATTCCAGGTTGATCTGATGGACGATGCCCGTCGACGGAGGCACTACCCGGAAATTATTGAACGCCTTTTGACCCCAACGTAGAAACTCATACCGCTCCCGGTTACGCTGGAACTCCAGGTCAGCATTCCGCTGCAAAGCATCGGGTGACGCAAAAAAATCTACCTGTACCGAGTGATCAATGATCAAGTCCACCGGCACCAGGGGATTGATCTTCTGCGGATCCCCGCCCAAGCGCACCATCGCTGAGCGCATCGCAGCCAGGTCCACCACCGCAGGCACTCCGGTAAAATCCTGCATGATCACCCGCGCTGGCTGGTAAGGTAAAGTTGGGCGATGATCTGCACGTGGCTGCCAGCCTGCCAGGTTGATAACATCCTGCCGGGTGATTAACGGAACAACTGTTCCGCCAGGATCATCGCAATGGCGCAAAACCGACTCGAGTAAAATGCGAATCGAAAATGGCAGTCGCTTCAGTTGTGTAATACCTGCCTCTTCCAGGCGAGAGAGGCGATAGATAATGTATTCCCCATGCGATGTTTTTAAAGCGTCACGGGCATTGAAGTAATCCTGAGACATGGAAGCTCTCTACACTCCTTTGGCAATTAAAACAGGTGCAGGCGATTATTTCATCGCGGGACAGCAGCTCGATCAAACCCACTACTTATGCCGGCGCACAATCGCATCTGTCATGCGCACCACACGCGCCATAGTTGGTACATCGTGAACCCGGATGATATCCGCACCCCGCACAATTCCAACCGCCACCGCTGCCGCGGTTCCTTCGAGGCGCTGGTCAGGTGGCAGGTTCAGAGTATAGCCAATAAACGATTTACGAGACGGTCCTAACAAGACAGGATATCCCAGGGCGCGGATCTCACCCAGGCGATCTATTAGCTCCAGGTTCTGGTCGACTGTCTTACCAAACCCGATGCCGGGATCCAAGATAATCTGATCGTCGGAAACATTCGCAGACTGCGCCAGGGCAACACTATCCATGAGTTCCCGGCGAATATCATCCAGTAAATTTTCATAAGGCATACCGACATACCGACCACCCAGGCGTTCGCGGATTTCAGCATGCGCCCAGGAACTGCGGTTATGCATCAAAACCAACGGAGTGTGATATCTGGCTGCGACTTTAGCCAGTTCCGGGTCGGCTTTCAGTCCCCAAACATCATTAATTATCCGCGCCCCCGCCCCTATTGCAGCTTCCGCCACCGCTGCCTTGTAGGTATCAACGGATATGACCACCTCGAGCTCAGAGGCCAACGCCTCGATTACGGGTATGACCCGCGCCAGCTCCTCATCCAAGCCTACCGCCTGCGCCCCGGGCCGGGTGCTCTCTCCACCGACGTCCAGAACATCCACGCCCGCAGCGGCAAACTGGCGCGCCTGCACCAACGCAGCCTCAACTCCTGAAGCCGTTGCCGTTCGCATTAAGCCATCCCCCGAGAAACTATCCGGGGTGACATTCAGGATCCCCATAAGATACGTACGACTACCCCAGACGAAGAGGCGGTCACCAACCTTCATTTCGCGGGCAAGCATTACGGCATCCTCCGGTTCAAGAGCGGCATGAATATATTGTAGCGGCCGCGCACGGGTAAGGACAACGGTACACTCAAACTACCGTAGGGGGTGTTATTGGCGATGACCAGGTTAACCGTATAGCTACCGATTGGAATTTCCAGGGTGTTGAAAGTTAACAGGATCGTTTGCGATTTACCAATCGATAAGGTGCCCGAGATCGGTGTGACGTTTAACCAGGAGAAAGTCTCCCAGGAGATTGTATATGTACTGTCGGCCATACCCGTATTGCTCAACTGCAATGTCCGGGTCACGACGTCATTCGGTATTAAATACACATCCAAACTGCCTGGCTGGATCGTTAACTGACCGGCTGGCAATGAAAAATCCAGGGGAGTTATTTTGCCTGCCACGATCGTCGCGCTTTGAGTCTGGCTGGCAAATGCAGCTTTCGCCGCCATAAAAGGATGATCCCCGACCAAAGTGGAAAACAATACATACAAGCCATCCGGCTGAGCCGGGTCGGCTGGCGTCGTCTGGGTAAGAGCTTGCTCGGCAGGCTGAGTAACACTCGTTACCGTCGCGCCATTGATTCCCAGGCTCGTATTGGCATCCATGACGTGACCCACCAGCAGACCACCTGACTGAGGTATACAACTTACATTCATTATATAACCGGGTGCAGCACACCGCGTGTCGTCAACCAACAGGCTGAAATTCTGTACTGTATGGGTGATAAAAACCGGTATTTCAACCGTCTGCGACAGGTACCCATCCCAAATTGAACTGGCAGTCAAAGATAAAGGGCTTCCTACGGATAAATTGACCTGGTATTCTCCAGTGATTGGATCCGTGAACACAGAGGTTGTGTAGCCCATGGAATTGATGTCCACCCGGGTATAAAGCGGCCAGCTCTGCCCGGAACCGTCAGTAACAATCCCAGTGACCATCGTAAAAGGTGCTGTGGTTAATTGAAGATCCAATTGGACTGGATCTGCCTGGATAACCACCCCAGTAGAAGTTGCCGGCCAATATCCATAATGCATTGCTGTGACCGAATAGGAACCAAATGGAAGGCCAGTAAACTGGTAAAAACCAGATATATCCGTCAATGTACGATAATATCCGATCGAAACATCAGCATTAGCGATTGGATTTCCTGTGGAACTATCGGTAACTTGCCCTGAGAGAATACCTCGATCCGTCGTTATACAGCCGGGGAATTTGAAGGAACCAATCCGGGTGTGCCAATCTATGGCGCTGGTAACAGGATAATATAGAGAAGTGTACCAAAAAGTGCAATGATCCGTTGGATCGACGCTCATCATACTATAATCGCCCCACCGCCCAACCGGGTAAGTTTGCGACCCGCTGCCAGCGTGTAAACTTACCTCTCCTTGAGATAAAACTCCTGGCGGATCGTAAACCAGCCTGCCAGCATAGCGAATCGATGGATACACGGTTGAGCTGGATACCGAATATCCGAGGGAGATATTCCCAACGCCATCCATGGCGATGCTTCCCATCCAACGGTGCTCAGAGTCAGACCCATCCCCCGCGTAGGTACCCTGTTGCTGGATAAACCAGCCGGTCCCCGCGTTACGTAGCTCGTACCAACGTATTCCTGCTCTCCCACCTCCGGCATCTACCGAGTGATTGGCAACCAGGGTCACGTAGCTGCCGAAATTTCGGTATTGCAGTCGGTGCAGCAGTCGATCACCAATCGCATCCAATTTAACCGTTGTACCAGGTTGAGGTATGCAATAGCTGTTAGTTACGCACAGAGGATAGAAATCTGCCACAGGCAAAACCAGGTTTGGCTGCCCATTCAATCCGAACGAGGAGAGATCCGGTTGGTTCCAATCCACATGGAATTCCCACAGGCGCAATGCATCAGCGGGAGCAATCGAGGAAGCATCATTTACCGCGGCGAAGAGATTGGGCGTTCCCGGTGGAGGAGGCGAACCATCCAGATCAGCCGGTAACAAACCGCCAAAGTTGAGATCAACGGTCCCCAGGTCGAAATATACTTGCCGGGCGTTCAAACCCATCAGCATCTTGTCACGCTCAAAGACTAATACACCTGCGCCAACCCATGCACCGCCATGGAAAAATTGGTTGGCGCTCATATAGTAGCCATCCGGCCAGACTGCCAGCTTGGAGTAGTCATTCATCAAGCTATCACTGTAGAAAAAGGCGTAGCGATACCAGGCGCCGGTGGGATCGCCAGTTTGAGAAACCGCGACACACTGATAGTAAGGTCCTGATTGACCGCTGGGGAGGGCAAACTGGCTGATCATCCACCGGTCTGCCAGGTGATCGTACAAAACGATCGGATCGCCATTATTGGTGGTCTCACATGCGCCACCGAATCCACTCCAAATCGTATTGCCAGATACTGGCCCAAAGATTAATGTGGCTGTATGGCTGGGACGATCCAGTTGCCAGACTGCCAGAGACAGGTTCACCCATTGGACGTAGTGGTTGGGTCCGACATCGCCGTTTGGATCGGGAGGCAGTACATGGTTAAGATTATTAATCCCCTCAAAGTTAAACTCAGGAGCGGGCATTTGCTCCGTTGATACAGGATTTTGCAGAACAGGATCGAAGGGTGTCTCAGGTGGTAATGGATTACTTCCGGAAAGCGGTAAAGTACCGTGTGGAACCAACTGGACTGTAGACCCGGCTGGCTGTTTGCCAGGAGTAATATCAGTGCTCATTCGCGCCAATTCAGGCGAGCGGTCATGGTTGACAGCATAGCGCACATCTCCCCCCCAATGCGGAATTTTATCAACCTGGTTCGTCTGCGCCGGGAGGCTGGCATGAACAGGCATCCAGTTGGCAGCGCCAATCAGTAAACACGCCAATAGGATGGCATGGAAGAAGCGGTTAATAGTCAACCGGCTCATAGTGTTTCCTTGTAACGATGGATCCCAATCACATCGGCTTCCAGTACCATTTCTCGGATGGTCATGCCGGTCAGCGGATGGCGCAGGTCGGGAACCAGGTCATACAGAGGCAGCAAGACAAACCCACGACCCGCCATGCGTGGGTGGGGTATGCTTAAGCCCGGCATCTCCAGGATTAAGTCATCATAAAACAGAATATCCAGATCGATTGGTCGAGGGCCATTACGAATAGAATTACGCCGGCCTAAACGAGCTTCCAGACCTTTTAAGAAACGTAACAACTGCTTGGGAACAAGGTCAGTCTCCCCCATCACAACCTGGTTCAGGAAATCCGGTTGGTCCACATAACCCCAGGGAGGGGTTTCATAAATTGGTGACTGCTCCAAAATCCGCACCTGAGGAGACAGCCATTTCAGAGCCTGCGCCAGGTTACCTGCGCGGTCTCCCATGTTTGTCCCTAATGCCAGGTAAACCACGTGACTCATCTGAGATCATTCCTGAATAAGCAAATTATACAATCCAGGCGATTATACGCCAATTGCCAAAAACGTTTCCGAGGAATAAAATACAGGTGGAGGTAACCAATGGCGCAAGCAACGTTTCACTTTCCGCGTGGTTTTTTATGGGGTACGGCGACTGCTGCCCATCAAGTCGAAGGCAATAATATCAACAACAACTGGTGGGCCTGGGAGCAGGAGCCTGGACGGATTATCCGGGGTCAAAAATCCGGTTTGGCCTGCGATTGGTGGGGCGGCCGGTGGAGGGAAGATCTTGACCGGGCAGCCGAAGCCGGTCAAAACGCCCATCGCATGTCAATTGAGTGGAGCCGTATCCAACCTGCCCCCGATCGGTGGGATGAGGACGCCCTGGACAATTACCGCCAGATGATCCGTGGCATTGTCGAACGCGATATGATCCCCATGATCACCCTGCACCACTTTACCGACCCCCTTTGGCTGGCTGAAAAAGGTGGTTGGGAAAATGAAGCAGCCGTTGATTACTTCATCCCTTATGTCAAGAAAGTTGTCGAAGCCCTGCGCGAATATGTCACCTTGTGGGTGACTTTCAACGAACCAAATACCCTGATTACTGAAGCGTATATACGGAGGAATTTCCCACCAGGAAAACATGAAATTGGAGCTACGCTAAAAGCGGCGACTAACCTGGTGCGTGCCCATGCGGCCGCCTATCGCGCAATTCACAACCTGCAACCGCAAGCGCGTGTCGGGATCGCGATCCATTACCGGGATCTGGTGCCAGCTAAATCCTGGTCGCCGTTGGATCGGAGCGTAACCAGCCTGCTGTCAACCTTTTTCAACACGCTCTTCCCACAAGCCATTACCACCGGTTTGCTGCGCGTCTCGATCTGGAGACGGCGCGTCCCGGAAGCGAAGAACACCCAGGATTATCTTGGTTTGAATTATTACACCCGTGAACTGGTGGCTTTTGACTTGCTGAGGGCCAATGAATTATTCAGCCGCCATTACTTTCGTCCAGAGGCCGAATTAAGCTCCACCGGATTTATTGCTAATGAGCCAGAAGGCATGTTCCGGGCGATCAAATGGGCATTGCAATATAAATTACCGATTTTCATTACCGAAAACGGCGTCGAAGATACTGAGGACCACCTGCGCCCGCGCTACCTGGTCCAGCATCTGCACCAGGTCTGGCGAGCAGTCAATTTCAACTACCCGATTAAGGGATATTTTCACTGGTCCCTGGTAGACAATTTTGAGTGGGAGCGGGGTTGGACACAGCGATTTGGCTTGTGGGAGCTGGATC
>CAYGZL010000090.1:0-2596 GCA_964354345.1 uncultured Anaerolineaceae bacterium
AATACCGTGTCTACAAGCCTAGCTGCTTAATCGGGGACTCTACCGAGCTTAGCGATCCTGGCGCACTTAGCGGTAAAATATTAGGCGTCGAATATGATAGAAACGAAGCTAACGATTGAGGACTCTCCGGCGACGACTGAACGCTGGGAGGACCTGGAAAGGCTCTTCGGCGCGAACGGCGCCTTCGCCGGCTGCTGGTGTATGTTCTGGCGGTTGGCGTGGGGCGATTTTAAGAAAATGAACTTATCATTCATAACCAGGAGGAATCAATGACTGGCGAAGCATGGGCGCCCCACGAGCTGGCGCAATACCACCAGACGCATGAAGCGTGGAATAAATGTGTAGGATTATTAGACACAGAAAAACCCGATGAGCAGCGCATTCCAGAATGGATCGGGCACTTCAGGAATGCCTTGGCCTGGGGTGAAAAATTCCTGAGGAACCAACCCAATGAGGGATCGGTTAAATTTATCGTGGATGGAATCCACGACTCTTTATACGGGTTGAGTGACATGGACGCCAACCAGGCAGCGCTGTATTACTTCTGGTATGGCTACCATTGGGCTGCAGTAAGTTTAGCCGGGGAGTGGTCATCCTCCACGACGATTGAATTCCTGGAGCAGCAGGCGATCCCGGCATACGAACACGCGCTGCAGCTTGCGCCGGGCTATCGCATGGCGAAGGAGGGGTTGGCGAACGCCCGCTACCGCCTGGCAGAGCTCAAGGGAGAGCCTGTGGTGATCGAGCAAGAGCCGGCGGCGATCCCGCTTGAACCGACGTTGGTCGATCACGGTTACCCTGAGGTTCGTCCGGAGCCCCCCACGAACATCTATCGCACTGGCCGGGTGGAAGCTAAACCGGCATCCCTTGGGCTGCCAACCCGTTTCAAGCTATCGTACATCATTCTGCTGCCTCTGATGGGTATCTTGGCATATTTCCCAGGATGGATGTATCTCAATGGAATGAGAAGCGAGACATCAGCTGCTCTCGTTTCCTTCCTTTCCTTATTTTTATTCTTTTTGCTGATCGTGTCGATCATGGATCTGGATTGGTCGTGGATATTGGGCGTCGCTGTCGCGGCTGTGTTGATCACTTATGTTTGCAATCAACTGGGCTTTGAACACTCTGTGATCCCTGAGGCATCGCTGACGTCCTATCTCACATTTTATGGCCTGGATTTCGGCAGGTTCTTGATCTGGGTTTTCCTGCTCCAATTATTAACCAGGCGGCAGTACTCCCAGCTCAACCAGAGAAATGCACTTCTGTTTGCCTTTCTTGCACCGCTCATATCGATTTTAATTAATGCCACCAGGATATATTTTTATACCCACCGTTGGGATATTCTGGATACGATATCTTATCAGCACCTGGCCATGGCGGTCATGGCCTGGTTGGCCACGCAGGCGGCGTTATATCTCCGGCGGTCGGTTCCAAACTGGTAGGATTACCGGATAGTTTCCTTTAACCGATCCTACAACTCATCGACCGCAGCCGCGACCAGGTCCATGAACATGGGATAGTCGCGATTGTAGAGGAAGCCTGGCGGGTCTCCGGCGCGGTTGCGGATCATAATGGCGACGATATCCAGCGCCGGCATGATCACCAGCACGCTGTGCCCGGCGCCGCCGTGGCAATAGGTGCCGACCGGGACGATCGCACCCAGCTCAGGCGTGTCCGGGGTGGCTTTGATCCACCAGAACAGGCCGCGGTGGGGATAGTTTGGGCGACCAGGCAGCGGGTACTGGCAGGTGGTCATCATCCGCACAGTGAGCGGCGCCATGATACGTTTACTCTCCAGCTCGCCCTCGTGCAGCAGCATCAAGCCGCAGGCAGCCAGGTCATGCGCATTGCTGATCAATCCGCCAGCGGCTGAAGCCGATTGGCGCGCAAGGCGAGCGTCGGTGAACGTTTGCATCCATTGGCGGTTGACAATGTCAGCGATGTCGTTTACACGTTCATCGTTGAAATCCCAGCCGATGCGCCGCAGACGCAGCGGATCGAACAGGCGCTCCTGCAGAAAGTCGGGCACGCGCTTGCCGCAGGCGCGGTAGAGGATCTCTCCCAGGACGGTGACGGCGGGATCGGAGTAGATGTGACCGGTGCCAGGTTCGAAGACCACGCCGCGCGTCACCCGCGCCAGAGCATGGCGGAAAAAGGTCTCGGCGTAATGCTCGCCAGGGCGATGGTCACGCCAGCAGCCGTAGAAATCTGGATCGCCGGGAGGAAAGCCGCTGGAATGGGTCGCCAGGTGGCGCAGGGTAATTTTGGCCAGGTCGCCTTCTTTTAGCTCGGGCACATACAGATACGCCGGCTCATCCAGCCAGAGCACGCCGTCCTCGATGAGCATCGACAGGGCGATGGCGGTGAAGCCCTTGGTGACAGAATAGAGCGGGGTCATGGTATCGGCGTCGTAGGGATGGCTGTCCTGTGGGCCGCGCACGCCCCAATACCATTCGCCGACGATCTGATCGTGGCGGGTGACGAGCACTGCGCCGCCGGTGCCGCCGAGCTGGTCGCTGACGCGTTGGGCGTATTTTTTGGCGTGCAGCAGGCGGGTGGAGGAGATGCCGGCGGATTCGGGTGGGATGGTGGTTAA
>CAYGZL010000091.1:0-4618 GCA_964354345.1 uncultured Anaerolineaceae bacterium
ATACTGACCGACGAAACCTGTCGGAGAGCCGTGTGAGGGAAAACTTCATGCACGGTTCGATGAGGGGGGACTGGAAACACGTCTTGATTGCGAGAAACGGCTTGTACATGGGCAACCCTACAAGATGAGCCTCGTCCCGAAGGCGCGCCAGTCCTCCACTCTACCCCCTCCCCCCCGCAGGGGGGCGAAATTTTATGAGAGAAACCAGTGCACAATCACCCTTCAATCTCATGTTCCCCAAAGCCCAGCGTTTTCTACTGGCTGAATGGCTGGGGAAGATGGCGCTGGATTTTTATGAGATAATCCTGGAGGCTGTCACCCAATCAGCGGAAACGGACCTAAAAATTAGCCAGGCTGATCGGATGCTGGTGAAAATTCGTTTGTATGTGCGCCTGAGCCATGATTTGCAGTGTATCAGCTTAGGCCAATATGAACATGCCGTTAAACAAATGGAAGAAATTGGTCGGCTCATAGGAGGTTGGAAAAAGAAACAACAAAGTAGGAAATAGGGTTTGAAGCGATAAGCAGCGAAAAGCTGCTTTTGCTGGGGACAGGTCGATAAGGTGATCCGCGGCGGGAGCTGGAACAACAATTGGAACAACTTGCGTGTGGCGAACCGCAACAACAACAACCCCGACAATCGTAACAACAACATCGGTTTTCGTTGTGGGGTCCTTCAAGGAAAGTGATCTGCTGGCAGCGGATTGCTGTCAACAGATATTGGAGCGGATTGAGCGGATGGCTGTCAGCGGATTTGGGAGCGGATTGAACGGATTGCTGTCAACGGATTTGGGAGCGGATTGAACCGATGGCTGTCAACGGATTGCTGTCAACGGATTATTGGAACGGATTGAACGGATGGCTGAACTGAAAAAACGGTACTTGACGGAAATCAAATGCGCAACCCTGGTCTGGCTTGCCCGGCCGTAAGTGTATGTCCCCGAGTGGAAAGGCTGTGTTCGTCATCCCACTCGCTTGCGCTTGCGGAACCCATTCGATTGTCCGCTCAGCGTTTGCGCTCTGGTGTCGTTGATCCCGAAAGAAGGTTGGAGCACGGTTACCATCAAAGAAGGCACGAAGGGTTCCATCGTGTGCGACTTTGTCTTCATACGGGTCATCGAAGCTCGGACCAATCTGCCTGGCCCTGAACTCTGGCTGATCATACGCCGCAACCTGGATGACCCCAGCGAGATCAAGTTTTACTTCAGCAATGCCCCAAAACAGACCCCCCTGGTTGAGTTTGTGCGTATCAGCGGCATGCGTTGGCCCATCGAAACCATTTTTGAAGAATCCAAAGGCGAGGTCGGTTTCGACCACTACGAAATGCGCAGTTGGGTGGGCTGGCATCACCATATGTTGTTGGTGGCTTTGGCTCATCATTTCTTAGTCCGCTTACGAGTCGGTTTTCAACATCTAGAGCTTGCTCTGACCGTTTATCAAATCCGTCTTCTGTTGACCAGAGTGACGCCCAAGCCTGTCTTCGATGTAGATGCCGCTTTACGGTTGGTGCAGTATTACCTGAAACGAAATTATGTGGCTTATCTCTCTTACCGCAAGTCGAAGCTGGATCGCCTTGCTACCTTTTCATCCAATGTTGCGCTGTAATACTAAATAAGACCACAAAAGTTATCCGGAACAGCCGATGACAGAAAAGACTTCTGCCCGGCGTTCATTGAGCGACATCATGGAATTTTCGACGGCTGTGACCAGCTTGGCAATCGTTTCATAGAGATGGTTATGCGTTACCTTCTTGCGCAGATACTTCCAAAGCATTTCGATCACGTTCAGCTTAGGGGCATAAGTTGGTAGTGAAATGATTTCCAAGCGGTCAGCATACTTCTCCAGACAGACCAGGGTCTTCTTACTGCGATGAATGATGTAATTATCTGCCACCAAACCGAGCTTCGGACCAGGATATGTCTGTCCTGGGCAGTACTCAGCTACGATTTGCTCAACCAAAGCGAAGAAACCATCACTGTTTTTACGCTCCCCGATCCGGTAAGTCAACTGCCCGGTGATAAAGTTCACAGCCCCGAACCCAAAGCGCTTCTGGTTTTGGCCGGGGGTCAAGATTTTGCGCTGCTTTCCACACTTTGGCCAGCAGCGGATGATACCCGGCAGCAGGTTCAGATCCACTTCATCACCCTTTTGCGGAGAGCAGGATCATCTGGCAGCGGGTGCGAAGATCAGCCTGGTCGGTCTGACGATACATCTTGCGCAAGTCATGCTTTTCAACGGCTGTCAAAGATCGAATGGTTCGTGCAGCAGGCATTTCTTTCCTCACATATCGGGTTTGCCTGCTATTCTACCCAATCCAGACCGCTATTGCGGAATTAATATGTGGTCTTATTTTGGTTCGTGCGGTATGTACCATTATTCTTTAGCCTTTAAGGTTCTCCAAAAGTCTGTACTCAATACCGATTGGACGACGCAGTTACCGATGATACGTTCTTAATAAGATTAGGTCGCGAGCCTCGTACGGTAACCGGACGTAATACCCGTGTCGATAAAGCTGTCAAAAGAAGAAAAAAACCTTCTATCTTACGGCGACTGGAAGATAAGTGACCACCACATTAATTGGCCCGTACCTTTGCGTACGGCCCTGGTTGTCTACAGCTTCCAGCCAGAAATAAACGCACGGTAGGGGCTCGAATGACTCGAAGGTGTAATTAGCCCCACTGAGCTGGTCTTGCGCCTTGGGTAGGATCAGACTGGGGTTGATTTTTACCAATATAGAATTTAGGAGGCTGGCTCGATAGAGGTTAAAACCTACCATGTCCAATTCAATTGCCGTCCGCCACTCAATCCGGTAATGTTGACCTGTCCATTGGGCATCAAACGCTGATATGGTTACAGCCGTTGGCCCATTATCCGCCGCTAGGCTGTGGTAATAGCCGGCAGCCAGGAAAATCACACTCCTTAACGTAGAAATCTGGACGGGTAAATGGCGATCTGTGGTGGTTGTATCGCCCAACTGCCCGCTGGCATTAAAGCCCCACGCCCAGGCTTTGTTATCGCTGGCGATTGCCAGGCTATGCGCGCTGCCAGCCGCGATGGCAGCCACGCCGGTAAACGCGCCGCCGCTCGTTTTTTGTACGGTCACCGGGCTGTTTCGTTGGGTGGTAGTATTATCGCCAAGCTGGCCATAGGTATTATCGCCCCAGGCGCGCAGACTGGTATCGGCCATCAAAGTCAGGCCGTGCGCACCACCCGCGGCGATGGCGCTGGCTCCGCTGATATTGAGGACCTGTACCGGGACGTCGCGTTCAGTGGTGGTGTTGTCGCCCAACTGGCCATTATCATTCTGGCCCCAGGCCCACACGGTGCCATCTTTTTTCAATGCCAGGCTGAAAAATGCTCCGGCGGATATGGCAGAAACATTGGTCAGGTAACCGCTTCCACCCGCGCCCAATACCTGGATGGGCGTATTCCGTTGGGTGGTGGTGTTGTCACCCAACTGTCCATAATAGTTATCGCCCCAGGCCCATACGGTTCCATCGCTTTTTAGCGCCAGGCTGTGTCCGTCGCCGGCAGAAATGGCAGTGATATCGCTTAAGAAACCACTCCCGCCGCTGCCCTTCACCTGGATGGGTGTATGCCGGTCGGTGGTGGTGGCATCGCCCAATTGCCCATACCAGTTGCCGCCCCAGGCCCACACGCTGCCATCCGTTTTTAGCGCCAGGGAGTGGCTGCCGCCGGCCGCGATGGCCTTGGCGCCGTTCAACGCGCCGCCGCCCGCCAGGATCACCGCCGTAGGGGTATGCCGGTCGGTGGTGGTGTTATCGCCCACCTGCCCGGTCCAGTTTGCCCCCCAACCCCACACACTGTTGTCTTGCCGGATAGCCAGGCTGTGGCTGTTACCGCCAGCCAGGGCGATCGCATCCGATAAATTGACTGGTTGGACCGGGGCGGACTGGGAGGTGGTGGAATTATTTCCTAACTGACCGTAATCATTTTGTCCCCAGGTCCAGGCCTGGCCAATTTGAGCAAAAGGCGCGCCAACCTGATCTGGCACAGCTTGCGCATGGCTGGCATTAGCTAGCGCAATGACCAGGATCAGAAAAAGGATACAGGCAGATTGGAGGTGCTTTTTTAACATATAAATAGCGCCCCCATTTTCATCCTGAATTTTCCGGATGAAAATGGGGGTAAAGGTGAATTACCGGTTGATCACAGGCAGGAAGATATTCTTCCAGAAATCCATGAGCTGGTTGAGCAGGGCAGTCCAGCCGCTCTCCAGGCTGACCTGGGTGTTCTGACCGACCATCACCTGGTAGCCATAGAAAGCGCCGGTAGCCTTGACATCCCGGCCCAACCACAGCGTACCGTTGGGGGCATACAGGTTGGCGACCACCGTGCCGCCCGCACCGATGAAGATGGCATTGCCGACGCCGGTGTTGCCGGTGGCGTAGATGCGAATATCATCGGAAGAGATGGTCGCATCAGGAGCCGGACCGATATTGGCCTGTCCGGTGACCAGCATGGTATCGCGGATGCGCACTTCACTGCGGCCTTTGAAGTACAGGAAGACATTATTGCCGATCGACCACTTGGTGAAGTTATACACGCCGGGCAGGAAGGTGATGGTGGCATTCTGCCCGACGGCCAGTTGGCCATA
>CAYGZL010000092.1:0-7921 GCA_964354345.1 uncultured Anaerolineaceae bacterium
CGCACTGTCCTGCTGCCAGCGCAGAAAGCTGGTTGCTCATTGGCTGCCAGTATCACCGCTGAAGATGTGCGCCAGCTTCGCCTGCACTACCCTGGTGTTCCGGTGGTCACCTATGTCAACACCTATGCCGATGTCAAAGCCGAGAGCGATATCTGCTGCACCTCCTCCAATGCCAAAGCGGTGGTCGAATCCCTCGACTCCCCGCAAGTGATCTTCCTCCCCGATGAATACCTGGCCCGCAATGTCGCCCGGGAGACTGGCAAGGAAATAATTTTCCCCACCCTCCTGCCCCCAAACTTTAAACCTGTAAACCTACAACCGAATAATCTAATCGGCTGGCGCGGTCGCTGTGAAGTTCACGAAAAATTTACCGTCGAGGATATTCGTACCATTCGCGCCGAGTACCCCGACGTGGTCATCCTGGCCCATCCAGAATGCAGTCCTGAGGTGGTGGCAGCTTCGGACTTTTCTGGCAGCACCACCGCCATGATGAAGTACGTTGAACGCACCCATGCGCCGCGTTACCTGTTGCTCACCGAATGCGCCATGGGTGATAACATTGCCGGCGCCAACCCGGATAAAGAAATGCTACGCCTGTGCAGTGTACGCTGCCCGCACATGAATGAAATCACCCTGGAAGAGGTGCTACTGGCGTTGCAAAAAACCCAATATGTCATCGAAGTTCCCGAAGATATCCGCCAGCGCGCCCTGCGCGCCGTTGAACGCATGATAGCCATCGGCGCTTCCGGTCCCAAGGATTAACCCCTTGTCCCAGGCTGAACTAATCCAAACCGACATCCTCATCCTTGGCACTGGAATCAGCGGAGCTACCACTGCTCTTGAGCTGGCGCGGGCCGGGATCGCAGTCACTCTTGTCACACGCGCCGAGCAGGCCACCGACACCAATACCGACTGGGCGCAGGGCGGTATTATTTACCGCGCGCCAGGCGACTCGCCCGAGCTGCTGGCTGAAGATATCACCCGCGCCGGCGCCGGTCACTGCAACCCTAAAGCGGTACAAATCCTGGCAGAAGAAGGACCGGACCTGGTCAAACGCTTCCTGCTGGATGATTTACATGTTCCCTTCGACCAGCAGACGGATGGTCAGCTGAACCTGGCGCTGGAAGGCGGTCACTCACTGCCACGGATTGCGCATGCCGCCGACGCGACTGGTCATGCCATCCAACTCGCCCTGCTGGCAGAAATCACACGCCATCCGAATATCCATCTCCTCACTGCCCACACCGCCGTCGACCTGCTCACCCCCGCTCATAATGCCCGAAATCGCCTGGCTGTCTATGACCCGCAGTCCTGCATCGGTGCTTACCTGCTCGACCGGTCGTCTGGTCAGGTGCGTCGCTGCCTGGCACGGCGTACCGTGCTGGCCACCGGAGGTTTAGGTCAGATTTACCTGAACACATCGAATCCACCCGGCGCGCGCGGCGATGGCCTGGCCATGGCTTACCGCGCTGGAGCACGTGTGATCAACGCCGAGTTTGTCCAGTTCCATCCCACCACCTTCTATCACCGCAGCGCGCCGCGCTTCTTGATCTCCGAGGCTGTACGCGGCGATGGCGCACGCCTGGTACACGCCGATGGGCAGCCATTCATGCAATATTACAACCCGGAGTGGAAAGACCTGGCGCCTCGCGATGTGGTCGCGCGCAGCATCCACCATGAGATGTTGCGGCTGGGTGTGCCCAATGTATACCTCGACCTTCGTTCGTACATCCCGGCTGAACACATCCAGGTTCATTTCCCGAACATCGTCAAGACCTGCCGCCAATATGGGGTTGATCCGGTCAAAGATCTGGTTCCGGTGGCGCCGGGCGCGCACTACTTTTGCGGTGGGGTGTGGGTAGATGAGTGGGGACACACCACCGTCGATCATCTTTACGCGGTGGGTGAGGTCTCCTGCACTGGTTTGCATGGTGCCAACCGCCTGGCTTCCACCTCGCTGCTGGAAGGTCTGGTGTGGGGGCAACGCGTCGCCAGTCATATCCAGCGCGACCTTATCTCCCAGCCCCCTGACCCGGACGACATTCCCCCCTGGGAAACTACCGGTCCCTACCAACCAGACCCGGCCTTAATTGCCCAGGATCTCACCGTGATCCAACACATGATGTGGAACTACGTCGGCCTGGTCCGGACAACCCGTCGTTTGAACCGGGCGTTACGCGAGTTGCGCCAACTTGAGACGGAAATTGAACGCTTTTACCGATCAACAGTCGTAACAGATGAACTCATCGGCTTGCGCAATGCGGTACGTTCGGCGGTAATCGTTGCCGCAGCCGCCTGGGAAAACAAAACCAGCCTGGGCTGCCACTATCGCGAATAAGCAAAGGAGTCTTGCTATGGAAAATTTAAAGCTCGGCATCATCGGCGCCGGTTTTGTCGCGCATTTTCATGCACGTGCCATCCAGCAGGTGCGCAATATCGAAATCACCGGCATCTACTCCCTGGCCAAAGCAGAATCGCTGGCGCAGTTTGTCCAGGACCATCAACTCGGACCTGGAACAATTTACCCTTCCATTGCTGAGCTGGCGAATCATGTCGACGCCATCGCCATTTTTATTCCTAACTACGCCCGCCTCGAGACCATGGAACAGATTGCTGACGCCGTCCAGCACGGCGCTGCGCTTAAGGGTGTGATCTGCGAGAAGCCGCTCGGTCGCAACGTCAAAGAAGCCCGACGATTGGTGGATCTGGCCAATCAGGCTGGTTTAAAAACCGCCTACTTCGAAAACCAAATCTTTATGAAACCCATCCAGGCCCAACTCACCCAGCTTGCCCCCCAGCAAAAAACTATGGGGCCTCTCATCCTCACTCGCTCCGCCGAAGAACACGGCGGTCCACACGAAGCCTGGTTCTGGGATCCCACCCGGCAGGGCGGCGGCGTGTTGTGCGACATGGGCTGCCACAGCATCGCCGTCGGCTGGTATGTGCTCACGCCTATTGGCAAACCACTCACCTTCTTACAGCCTGTCTCGATCTCTGCCGATACCGCCCTGCTCAAGTGGGGATTGCCGGAGTGGCGCGCCAGGCTGCACCAAGAGCGCCACATCGACTACACCCGCACCCCCGCTGAAGATTTCGCCACCGGCATGGTCACTTATCGCAATCCAGACACTGGCCAGATCGTCAAGGCTCAATTCACCGATTCCTGGATGTTCGAGAAACAGGGTTTACGCCTCTTTATGGATGGCATGGGTCCGGGCTACGCGTTCGAAATCAACACCCTCGCCTCCTCCCTGCAAATATTCATCGGTGACGCTGCTGCCAATGCCGCGGCTGACTCCGAGCTTGCCCTCGAGAAATCAACCGCCTCTCGTGGCTTGCTGGCTGTCCAACACAATGAAGCTGACCTGTACGGCTACACCGATGAAAACGAAGACGTCACCCGCGCCTTCCTGTCCGGTCACGACGGCTACCTGCCCTGGAGCTACGGCCTGGAAATTACCCGCCTTGTTATGGCGGCTTACCTCTCCGCTGAGCGCAAACAGGTGATCAACTTACTCGACCCCGCCGTCCAACAGGAGTTGGAAACCTACATACCACTCATCCAGCAAGGTCGCGGCGCCGAAGTTCTTTTCTAATTCATCTGCCTCGGCTGGAACGAACCCGGCTCTTCAGGCGTCATTGGTATAGTATCGCAACCGTCGACCTACGCGTTGAACGTGCTACGTTAAACGTTTCAAGTAAATCCTATGTCAAAAACCCTGAAAGAAATAATCAATCAAAAACGATCCCTGATCATTACTTTCCTGGTGGTAATCGGGATCCTGTTTGCCTCCGCCGCAGGCTACCTGGCTGTGACCAAACTGCGCTCTACCACAACCGGGCAACCGACGGAGACAGCTCCTGGAGTGACAACCATGCAACCGAGTGGATTAACCAAGGGTAATCTGGTCAGCGCCAGTTCCTCCGAATCTCAAGCCTCCACCGCCCCTATCTCCATCCAGTTGAGCGAAGGCCAGGCGCAACCCCAAGCTGTACGGCCACTCACGCCGTCAGCAGGCGAACCGCTGTCTGACCAAGCAATCCAGGACATCCTGGCACGCCTGCCAGACCTGGCGGTGGAGCCGCAAGACCAGGTTGAATTCCGACTCGCCCAGTCGCCAATTCCCCCACCACGTCCCGGCTCCACGCTCCCCCAGGGCTTCCCGCCCACTGAGAAGCCTCTCGAACCAGAAACCGTCACTACCGGTCCCTTGCAAGTGCTGCGCTATGCACCTGAAGGCGAGTTAAAGATCGCTCCCTTCATCAGCATCACCTTCAACCAGCCCATGGTGCCCCTGGCGACCCTGCAGGATTTGAGCGCCGCCCAGGTTCCCGCCATAATCGAACCCTCCCTGCCGGGTACCTGGCGTTGGGTAGGCACCCGTACCCTCACTTTCCAATACGCCTCAGAACAAATCGATCGTCTACCCAAAGCCACCGACTATCGCGTCACCATCCCGGCGGGAGTAAAATCCGCCACTGGGAATGCCTTGGCGGAAGCCGTCGTGTGGTCGTTCAGCACGCCCCCGCCCGCGATCACCTGGAGCTACCCGGATCAGAGCCCCCAACCGTTGGATCCCATCTTCATCTCCCATTTCGATCAGAACATAGATGCCGTCGCAGTTCTTAAAACAATCCGGGGCACCGCTGCCGGTAAATCATTCGCCCTCCAGCAACTCACCGAATCTGACCTAAAAACCCTCCCCAAAAGTTCAACGTTTGACAGTAAACATATAGCCAATCTAATGGCTGGTCATTGGGTCGCCTTCCGTGCCGCTTCTCCCCTCCCCGCTGACACAGAAATTACTGTCACGGTTGGTCCGGGAACCCCCTCTGCCGAAGGTCCCCGCCTCACGGAAACCGCCCAAACCTATACCTTCCGCACTTATGCACGTCTGCGGGTTGAGTCTCATGATTGCCACCGCGCGGACCAGACCCTCTGCCTGCCTCTCACCCCCTTCTACATCAGCTTCAACAATCCTCTGGATGTCACTACATTCAAGGAATCCCAGGTCCGCGTCAAGCCGGAGCTGCCTGGCGCATCCGTTGATGTGCAATATACGACTCTTATCATTCGCGGCGCTCCTCTCAGTCAAACGAAATACACCATCACCCTTTCTGGTGACCTGCGCGATGTCTACGGTCAGGTCCTCGGCGAAGATACTGAGGTAAGCTTCCAGATCGGCACCGCCGAGGCGCGTCTGTACGGTCCTGAGCAGGCGTTCATCACCCTCGATCCCGCTGCGAAAAAGCCTGTCTTATCTGTCTATGACCTCAATTACCCCAGATTGGACACTCGGATCTACGCCGTCCAGCCTTCCGACTGGCATGATTTCCAATACGCCTTCAGCCAATATCGCTCTTCCAACGAGAAACTCTCCTTGCCAGGTCAATTGGTCCAGTATAAAACCATTACCGTCGAAGCCGGAGCTGATACCCTTACCCAGGTGGATCTTGACCTCAGCCAATTCATCAAAGGGCAGTTTGGCCATTTCATAGTCGTCGTAGCCCCACCCACGGACCTGCTCAAAGATGACCGGGCCATGACCAGGCAAACCGTAATCGTCTGGGTTCAAATCACTCACATTGGCCTTGATGCATTCAATGATGGCTCGCAGATGATCGCCTGGACCACCTCCCTCAAAGATGGTGCGCCCCTCGCCGGGGTTGCCATCTCCTCCGACCAGGCCCTCCCTGACGTGGTTACCGGTGTGGATGGCCTGACACGCTTCTCCTTCCCTAACGGCTTCAGCTATCTGACCGCCACCCTGGGGGACGATACTGCCCTCCTGCCATCGTCCCCATACGGCTGGGAAACGGTATGGATCAACGAACCGCGCGTGGACGACCTGCGCTGGTATGTATTTGACGACCGCAAAATCTACCGCCCCGGCGAACAAATCCACGCCAAGGGTTGGATCCGCCGGATTGGATCAAAACCAGACGGCGATGTCAGCCTGGTCGGTCCCGAACTGAGCTCTATTCGGTACCAGATTGTCGGTCCACAGGGCAACGAGCTGGGCAATGGTCAGCTCGCGGTCAATGCCCTGGGCGGCTTTGACCTGGCGTTTACCATTCCTGAAAATGTCAACCTGGGCTATAGCCAGCTTATCCTCGACGCTGAAGGGGCTCTGGGTGCGATAACCAGCCAACGCTACATTCACGGCTTCCAAATCCTCGAGTTCCGCCGGCCCGAATTTGAAGTCACCGCCCGCAACGAGACCAGCGGTCCCTATTTTGCTGGCGGTCAGGCTACCCTGGCTGTCGAAGCGAAGTACTACGCTGGCGGTCCGCTGCCCAACGCCGAGGTCAAGTGGCAGGTCACATCTTCCCCCGGGACTTATTCACCCCCCAACTGGCCGGATTTTACTTTCGGATCCTGGACGCCGTGGTGGTTTTACAATAAATCGTATCCCGGATACAGAGAAACAACCAACATAGAGAGCTTCACCGGACAGACCGATGCTTCGGGAACACATTACCT
Source organism: uncultured Anaerolineaceae bacterium (assembly GCA_964354345.1). GTDB lineage: Bacteria > Chloroflexota > Anaerolineae > Anaerolineales > UBA4823 > CAYGZL01. The sequence continues at coordinate 6,485 of CAYGZL010000092.1, forward strand.
GCGGCTAAATTTTAGTTCCTCCGAGCAAGCCCAACCGCTCAGTGTGCAGGCCGAAGCCACGGTGATGGATGTCAACCGCCAGGCCTGGACGGGCTCAACCACATTGCTCGTCCATCCCGCTGACCTCTACATCGGCTTACGCAGTGCTACCTATTTCGTCGAGCGCGGCAAACCCTTGAAGATTGATTTCATCGTGACTGACCTGGATGGCAATCCGGTCCCCGACCGTCCCGTTGAATTGCGCGCCGCCCGCCTGGAATGGAAATACAAGGATGGCGACTGGCAGGAAATCGAGGTGGATGTCCAGCAGTGTAGCCTTGGTTCACAAAAAGAGCCAGTCACCTGCACCTTCCAGACCCCGGTAGGCGGCAGCTATAAGATCACCGCCGTTGTCACCGATTCCAACGCTCGCAAGAACCAGAGCCAAATCACCCGTTGGGTCACCGGCGGTCAACGACCCCCCAGCCGCAAGGTTGAACAAGAACAAGTCACTCTCATCCCAGACAAAGAATCCTACCAGCCCGGTGAGGTGGCAAAAATCCTGGTGCAGGCTCCTTTCACCCCTGCCGAAGGTCTGCTGACCGTCACCCGCAGCGGTATTCTCTACACGGAGCGCTTCCAGGTCAAGGATGGCACAGCCACCCTGGAAATCCCTATCAAAGATGCACACATCCCCAACCTGAATCTCCAGGTCGACCTGGCCGGCAGCGCCCCACGCCTCGATGACCAGGGCAACCCCCTTTCCCAGGTTGACCCCCGTCCCGCCTACGCCACCGGTGAGCTTACCCTGCCTATCCCGCCCCTCACACGCAGCCTGACTGTAACGGCGCTACCCGAACAAAAGGAGTTGTCTCCGGGCAGTGAGACGACGATTAATGTCACTGTCACCGACGCTAAAGGCCATCCCGTCCCTGGCGCTGAGCTGGCAGTTGTGGTGGTTGATGAAGCCATCCTGGCTCTCTCCAACTACCAGCTTGCAGATCCGCTGGCGGTGTTCTATCCCGAACGATCCGTCCACCTCAACAGTATTTACAGCCGCGCCAACCTCATCTTGCTCGATCCGCAAGCCCTGGCTGCTCAGGCTGGCTCAGCCACAACGGTTGAAGTCTCCAAGGAAGTCATGGTCCAGTCCACCATGGTCGCTCCCATGGCGGCCCTGGAAGCCCCTTCCATCCGAGATTCCGCCGGAGCTCAAGGCAATCAGGCTGAACCGATCAATGTACGCTCCGACTTCAACCCCCTGGCTGCTTTCGCCCCCTCCGTCTCCACCGGCAGTGATGGCACTGCCCAGGTCGGCATCAAGTTGCCCGACAACCTGACCCGCTACCGCGTGATGGTGGTCGCAGTTGACGAGAATCGCCAGTTTGGCAAGGCCGAATCTAACCTGGTAGCCCGCCTGCCCTTGATGGTCCGTCCTTCTGCCCCGCGCTTCCTCAA
>CAYGZL010000093.1:0-6546 GCA_964354345.1 uncultured Anaerolineaceae bacterium
GGGAGGAGGCGGACGATGACTGTCCGTTTCTGGAGAAGCTGTATGCCGATGTGCAGGAGGCGCTCGAGGAAGTGTGGGAAATTGCGGAATGGTGAAAATAAGGTTTCAGGTTTCAGGTTGCAGGTTTGCAGGTTGAAGAAAGGAGGTTTGCAGCATGATGGTCTGTGGGCAGAAGATGGTGACGACCGCGGGAAGCGCGGTGGCGCTGGGCGACCAGGCGGTGCATGGCGCGTTGATGGTCAAGGCGATGGATACCAACACCGGCGTCGTGGCGCTCGGCAACGATGGCAGTAACGATGTCACGCTGAATAATGGGCTGCGCCTGGAAGCCGGCGAAGTTGTAGTCTTTGAGTGGGTTGGCTCGTTGAGCTCCTTGTGGCTGGATGCGGCGGTGGATGGGGAGGGCGTGTCTTGGATCATGTTGAACGTTTAACGATCGAAGAGAGGTAGGAGATGGAAGGATGAGACGCTGGATGAGGCGCTGGATGAGGACGGTTATGATCGCCTGGCCAGCCTGGGGGGAGGGAGAGACGACTGCGCCAACACCGCCAACCTCAGGTGGGTGTAATTTTAGCCTGGCAGGCAACAGCCAGATGATCGCTGCGGTGTAAGGCGAAACAGTAATTCCGGAAGAGGAGCAGGTAATATGGCAAATTTGAAGGTTTTAGATGGCGATGGGAACGCCAAGTATTTGAAGGCCGCAGGCGCTGGAACCGACGGCGATCCCTTTATCCTGGAGAGATCCGCAGCCGTGACGATCGGGGCGGCGCTGCCGGCTGGGACGAATAATATCGGCGATGTGGATGTGGCCTCGATCGCGGCGGGCGAAAACCACCTGGGGGAGGTGGGTGGCAAGATGGTCAAGGGGTCCGTGGAGTTTACACGGCCAGCGGATACCACGGCCTACACGGCGGGGGATGTGGTGAGTGATAGCGCCAGCGCCTCGACGCTGATGGATTTCGCCAGCTTTGCCCGCACCAACGGGGGCGGCGGATACATCGTGGCAGCCAGGTTGCTGACCGACAAGAAAAGCACAACCCCACGCATGCGGGTGCATCTGTTCAACGCCGCCAATCCGACCGTGGCAGCGGATAATGCGGCGCATAAAGAAATTTATGCAGACGCCAGCAAACGGATGGGATATTTCGATTTACCCGCCATGTCCACGCCGGTTGACACGACGAACTCGGATCAAAGCCGAAGCATTGACATGAACCTGCGTTTTCCGTTTGTGACCGGCGGTTCGACACGCAGCGTATATGCATTGCTGGAGGCACTCGATGCGTTTACACCGGCGAGCGGGGAGAAGTTTACGTTGGTGTTAACTGGCGAGTTAAATTAGATGTATCGAAATCGCTACATCACACTTCAAAGCATGCGCGCCTGGTGGTTTTTCCCGGGCAGATTTTGCCTGGCGGCTTACCAACCGAAGGGCGCGGCCAGCCTGGTGCTCAGCTACCAGAACCTGGCCCGGCCGGGTATCAACGATGCGACACCCGCAGCCGCACCGCCGGATTGGGACAGTTCAGCGGGGTGGATATTTAATGGCTCGATGCAGTTTCTCAGCACTGGCCTCACGCCGGTATGGTCTTACACGCTCGCGGTTCGCTTTAGCGATGTCTTGAGCAGCACAGTGGGCTACCTGGGAGGCTATTACACGACGGCTGCAGATGGTTACGCGCTGTTCCCCCTGTACATGAGCAGCTTCATTTTTGCCAACAATAATGACGGTCAGATTGCGCCTGGCGCGGCTGCGGGGGTGATGGCCATGGCAGGCAAGAAAGGCTACTTCGATGGGAAGAAAGTCATCGACATCGCAGGCACAACTAACGCCATTTCGGGATCGATCAATATCGCCGGTGGACAACCTGGCCGTTATCGCGCGTGTAAAATCCAGGCCTTTGCAGTATATGCGGACACCTTGAGTGAAGCTCAGATGGCAGAACTGACCCGCAGGATGCAAACCTTGTGAATTGAATGAAAGAGTTCACCGACCTGATCAAATTAACCCTGCACGATGTGGCGCTGTTCGCGGAAAGCGTATCCGGACTGCGCTTGCGCGCTTATCAAAAGCAGGTCGCCTGGTCTGTCGCCGCCTCCGTGCTCAACAGGCAGGGGTTGGCCTTCGTGGTGATCTTCCCGCGCCAGAGCGGCAAGAACGAACTGCAGGCGCAGATCGAGAACTACCTGCTCACCTTATTCTCCCAGCGCGAGGCCGAGATCGTCAAGGTTTCGCCCACCTGGAAGCCGCAATCGCAGAATGCCATGCGTCGCCTCGAACGGATTTTGAAACGCAACTGGATGATCCACTCGGCCTGGAAGAAAGAAAGCGGCTACATCTACCGGGTTGGCACGGCGCGGATTACCTTCCTGTCTGGGGCGCCCGAAGCCAACATTGTCGGGGCGACCGCCAGCATATTGCTTGAAGTGGATGAGGCGCAGGATGTGTCAACGGTGAAATATGACAAGGAGATCGCGCCGATGGCAGCCAGCACCAACGCCACGCGCGTCTTTTGGGGCACTGCCTGGACCAGCCAAACCTTGCTGGCGCGTGAGTACCGGGCGGCGCGTGAGGCGGAGCAGATGGATGGGAAGCCGCGCACCTTCCTGCTCAATGCGGACCAGGTGGCTGCAGAGGTGCCCGCGTATGGGCGTTATGTTCACGAGCGGGTGGAACGCCTGGGACGAAACCATCCCCTGGTGCGCACCCAGTTTTATTCGGAGGAGATCGAGGCGCTGGGCGGCATGTTCCCCGAACGCCGCCTGGAGCTGATGCGCGGCAGCCATCCGTACCAGGCTGGGCCTGAGCTGGGGAAGATTTATGCCATGACCGTGGATGTGGCGGGGGTAGATGAGGCAGTCCGCCAGGTGTGGGAAGGGCTGGCAGCCCCGGGGTTGGCGGCAGGAAACCGGTCGGTAGGAAACCGAAACGAACTGGCGAATCCGGCGCGGGATGCCACTGCCCTGACGATCTTTGAGGTTGACCTGCAAAATGAACGTCCCATTTTCAGGGTGGTCAATCGCAGGCTGTGGGTGGGTACGCCGCATGCTGCGCTGTATGGCGAGCTGGTAGACCTGGCGGAGCAATGGTCGGCGCGCTGGTTGGTGATCGATGCCACCGGTGTGGGAGCCGGGTTGGCCAGTTTCTTAAGCCAGGCGTTGCCGGGGCGGGTGATCCCATTCCTGTTCACCCAGAAAAGCAAAAGCGACCTGGGTTGGGCGTTCCTGGCGCTGGTCGAAAACGGACAATACCAGGAGTATCGGCCAGGCGAAACAGTAGTTCCGGGCGTAACAGTAGTTCCGGGCGGAGCAGTAGTTCCGAGTTTCTGGCGTGAGACGGCTGCCTGCCAGAGTGAAATCCTGGATGGACCGGGCAAGATATTACGCTGGGGGGTGCCGGTTGGGATGCGCGACCCCGTCAGTGGTGATTGGCTGCACGATGATTTGCTGGTGAGCGCCGCCTTGTGCGCAGCCCTCGCTGAACAACCCTGGGGTCGCGCCGAGAGCGCCGTCTCGCCATGTCGCGATCCCTTAAGCGATTTATCGTTTTAATGGAGTTAATGAGTTGAAACACGAAGGACATAGAGAAACACGAAGGTTCACAAAGTATTTTTATCCATATTCCTTAGTGAACCTTAGTGTTCCTTAGAGCTCTTTGTGTTTCCAATTAAATATTTTATAGCGGAGGTGAAATTTGGATATACAAACATTAGATCAATTATTGCACTGGTTGTTTGAGAGCGGCGGGGGGGTGATCCTGGTCGCCTGGGCGGCAGCCTGGGGTCTGGAGGGACTGGGCTTCTGGGAGCAGCTTTCCGGGCGGGTCAAGAGCCTGTCCATCCTGGGGTTGTCGGTGATCCTGGGATTGCTCTCGGTGTGGGTGCATGGCTGGCCGGCGGAACGCCTGGCATTGGTGGAGCCGTACGCCCGGGCGGTGATCGCCTGTGTCGCAGTCTGGCTGACGACCCAGACCGGTCACAAGCTCAACCAGGCGTTACGAAACAGTAGTTCAGGGCGAAATAGATTTTCCGCGGGGTTGCGATCATGACTTTCTTCGGTCGCTGGCGGAGGTTGTGGTCGGGTAGAACCTCCGGTCAGGACTCGGCGCAAGCGCCGCCGGTGCAAGCACCACCGGTGGTTGCACCGCTGGGCATTCCCGGGGAATCCACTCCCCGCAACCTGTCTGCCGTCGGAACTACTGTTCCGCACGGAACTACTGTTCCGCACGGAACTACTGTTTCGCACGGAACTACTGTTCCGCCAGGCAGCCGGGTGGATGACAGCCCGGGATGGGGGAGCCTGACTGCCCGCCACCACGATTATGATGCGGGAACCATGCAGGAGCTCTACCAGGACGCCCTGACCGCCTGGCGCAAGAATCCGCTGGCCTGGCGGATCATCGCCATCACCACCGATTACGTAGTCGGCGATCGCATCACCTTTACCAGCCCTAACCGTTGGCTGGCGCGCTTCATCTCGACCTTTTGGCACCACCCGCAGAACCGCATGGATCTGCGTCTGGAGGCAATGAGCGACGAGCTGGCGCGCTCCGGCGACCTGTTCGTAGCGCTGTTCCGCAACCCGGCCGACGGGATGAGCTACGTGCGCTTTGTCACCAAGGATCGCATCCAACGCATCGAAACAGCGGCCAACGATTGGGAGCACGAGCTGGCTTACTACGAGACCCAGGAGAGCGGTGAGCCGCGTCGTTGGCTCAATCCTTCCCATCCTGAGGCGGCCGAGGCCACGGTGGTGATGCTGCATTACGCAGTCAACCGCCCGTTGGGGGCGCTGCTGGGCGAGGGAGACCTGACAACCTTGATCCCCTGGCTGCTGCGCTACTCGCGCATGCTCGAGGATCGCGTGCGGTTGCATTGGGCAGTGCGCGCCTTCCTGTGGATCGTCACCGTACCGGCGAACCGCATCCGCGAGAAGCAGGAGCAGTACCGCACCCCGCCGGATGCCGGCAGCCTGGTGGTGAAGGATGAGAGCGAGAAGTGGGATGTTGTCTCGCCAGCCTTGCACGGCTCGGATGCGGCGCACGATCTAAAGGCGGTGCGGGGCATGATTGACGCGGGCAGCGGTTACCCACCGCACTGGCGCGGCGAGGCGGCGGATGCCAACCTGGCGACGGCCACTGCCATGCAGGCGCCCACCGAACGTCACCTGTTGCGCCGCCAGCAGTACTTCGTCTACCTGCTCGAAGACCTGCTCTTTCACGCTTACCAGCGCGCGGCCCAGGTTGGGCTGTTACGCCGACTGCCATCGGATGACTACCGCCAGCTATTTACGGTCGTGACTCCGGATGTCAGTCGTACAGATAACGCCGCCCTGGCGCGCTCGGCGCGGGACCTGGCCAGTGCGCTGGCAACCATGCGCACCCTGGCGCCGGACACCCCCGCCTTCCGCCGTATGGCCTTGCGCCTGTTCTTCAAGTTCGCCGGGGAGCCGCAAGGGGAGGAAATTATCAATGAAATGGAGGGAAGTGGAACCTAGATGAGTACATATTTCTGTCGTCTGGCAAAAGCTGGCCGGGTACGGAGGGGGGATGGACAGCCTGGGGAGGTGGAGATCAGCGCGGGGGCGCTTGAATCAGCCGTGGCGCAGGGCTTGTTCGACGGCAAGGCAGTCTTTGTGGACCATCCAGCGCCAGGGAATTACCCCAGCCTGCACAACCTGGTTGGGGTGACCGCTGAGACGACCTGGGATGCCGCTGAGCAGGCGGTGATGGGGAAGCTGCGCCTGTACGACACAACCCTGGGTCGCGAAACCGCCGCTTTGCTCGACCAGGTGTTGGAGCAGATGTTGGAGCAGGATCCCGGTGTCCAGGCGGCAGGTGTCCAGGCGGCTCGGAACTACTGTTCCGCTCGTAACTACTGTTCCGCTGGACACCAGGTGCCGGATATCGGGCTGAGCCTGGTGTTTTACCCGGAATGGGACAACCGGCGAAACGGTAGTTCCGGGGGAGTTGCTTCCCTTACCACGATAATCAGCGGCATCCGATATGTAGTCAGCGTTGACCTGGTTTTCGCACCGGCGGCGGATGGGCGAGTTTTGGACATCGGAACTACTGTTCCGACGGGACGGGATAAAACCAGCCAGGTCTCAGAAAACCTGGAGGATCTATGGATTTCGATGGATGTAAAGGAAGGAGTCATGCGTATGATAGACCAAGTAGAAAGACAAGCTGTTGCGGGCAACACCACCGGTGCTTGCACCGCCGGGCCGGAGTCAGCCGATTTGGATTCCCCCGGAATTACTGTTCCGCTCGGAACTACTGTTCCGCATATGGGAACTACTGTTCCACCGGGCGGCCGCGCACAACCGTTACTGACCGCCCCGGCCTGGGTAAGCAATCCACGGGTGTTGTTAGGCACCAGCGGCCTGCCCGCCGCGGCGCGCGAACGCCTGGCGCAGATCGATTGGCAGACAGAGGCTGAGCTGCAGGCGGCCATCGAGGCTGAGCGGGTTTACCTGGCGCGCGTGCAGGAAAGCCAGGTGGTGCAGCTATCCGGACCGGCGCCGCGCTCAGCGCACATCAGCGGG
>CAYGZL010000094.1:0-3618 GCA_964354345.1 uncultured Anaerolineaceae bacterium
CATGTGGTGGAGCTGGCTGAAACCTGGATGGGGAAGTATCCGGTGACCCAGGCGCAGTACCAGAGCTTTATTCAGGCTAATCCACGCTATAACCCGCCCAATGTGTCCGCAAACTGGGCGCAACCTTACAACTGGGATCCCAAGAAGCGGCAACCTCCGGTGGACAAAAGTGATCATCCGGTGGTGTTGGTCAGTTGGGAGGATGCGCAGGCGTTCTGCCAATGGGCGGAGGAGCAAACCGGTCATGCAATCCGGCTGCCAACCGAAGCCGAGTGGGAGAAGGCGGCGCGCGGTACGGATAAACGGCTTTATCCCTGGGGACTTGAAAAACCGGATGGTAGCCGCTGTAATTTTAATAAGAATGTTGGCGGGACCACACCTGTAGGTCGATACAGTGGAAGGGGTGACAGTCCGTATGGCTGCGCCGATATGGCAGGGAATGTGTGGGAGTGGCTGGTGGATTGGTATGGTGAAGCCTATTATAAAACTTACGTCTGGGATAACTGGCCTGCCAATCCGACGGGACCAAAGACAGGCAAGTACCGTGTGCTGCGCGGGGGTGGTTGGAGCTCGAGTTGGTATTCCCTTCGTGTAGCGTCTCGTAGCAGTAACCACTTTCATTATTGTACAGACTACATCGGCTTTCGCTGCGCCTTGTCTCCAGGCATGTAAAATTCCTGATCATGGCTTCCAGGCCGGCTCACACTGCAAGCCAGCCATCCAGGTCAGACGGGTGCGGCCGGTGCCATCTGGACGGATTTTCTCGATCGCCATCGAGATATTCGGCTCCACGTTGCAGAAAGCGATCCACTGCCCGTCACTCGACCAGGCCGGGAAGAACTCGACAGCCGGACTGGTGTTCGTCAGGCGTCTCTCCCCGCTGCCATCGGCATTCATGATAAACAGGTCGCTGTTGTCCACCCGATAGGAGCTATAAACGATGTATTTTCCATCCGGAGACCAATCCGGGTCGTACTCATCGGTTGGCGTGGAGGTGAGTTGGATTTGGTTTGTACCATCGGCGTTGATCACGAAAATATCGGAATTATCATCCCCGTAACGCCAAAAGATGAGGCGGGATCCATCCGGTGACCAGGCCGGCGCATGATCCCAACCAGCCCCGGTCGTGATTTGTTGTTGTCCGGTGCCATCCACGTTAATAGTAAAAATTTTCAGCAGTCCGGACTCGCAGGAGGTGTAGGCGATTTTCTTGCTATCCGGCGACCAGTCAGGATAGGCGTCGCAGGCCCCTTCAGGTTTGCCGGTCAATTGGAAAATTCCAGTGCCATCGGCATTCATGATGAATACGTTATAGCCCGTCGAGCCAGAAATACCATCCGGTTTCACCGGTTGATTGCCAGGTAGACGGTCGGAGGCGAAAGCGATGCGCAGACCATCCGGCGACCAGCCTGGATCATGATCATCCGATCCGTCTTTGGTTATTCTTGTCCAGTTCACGCCGTTCGAGTCGATCACATAGATATCGTTGTTGCCCCACCAGTTGGCATAGAAGGCGATGTAGTCGGGAGGGAAATATTTGGCGATCAAAGGCAAAAATAAGGTTTCGGGTTGTTCAGCGGAGAATTCTGACGCTGACACCCCATTATAGCCAGCTCCGGGTGCAAAAATAATTGAGCTCAGGATGAGGATATACAGGGCGAAACAGTAGTTCCGGGGGATGGAAGATAAGGTTTTTCGCTTAGTCCGCATAGGAGCCTCGGTATTTATGTTTCCCGCCTTAAGATGTCCAAGACAGGAAGAGAAAGGGAGTTTCGTAATTATACTTACAAAAGAGGCAGCAGCCAAGCGGTAATGACCTCGATGTTCCGTTGCCATTCGGCATAGGTCTCGGCGACGCCGGGTGTGTTGTTCTCACCGTGGCTGAGTCGATCCAGAAACGCAATGACCTCGCCCAGACTCCCTTCGATGAGGTTGATGGCCACTGGCCGGGTGGGGGAGTTATTCCTGCGCATCGTCCAAAATCCCCCACACCAGCATGGCCACTGGCCGGGTGGGGGAGTTATCCTTGTAATACTATTCGCCCCAAGACAGCTCCCAGCCGCACGTGCAGCGGAGCAACTCTTCTTTGTCTCCACTGTGGGTGATGATCGGCGATGCTGGCGAAATCGAGGAGCAGTGTGGGCAGCGAGCTCTTCCCCAGGTCGCTTCTACAGCGTCGATGAAGCTCTGGCACCTGGCGAACAGGCGATAGCCGACCTCGTCAATGAGCTCCTCATCTCAGATGCCTTTCGAGTCCAGCTCGTAGAGCCGGTAGATTGCCTGCTGTTTTACCCGCGGCGCCCAGGTTGGCAGGACCTTGTTTGTCTCCATTACATATCCGCTGAACCGGATTCCCATTTCCAACGTTAAACGTTAAACGTTTAACGTTCAACTCGGTGTAAGCTGCAGCAACGGCCGGGTGGACGCGCAGGTAATCGTGGAACAGGAGCGGGTAACGCTGGCTGGCGCGCCCTTGAACGCGCATGTGGGCGTGCGTCCGCCGCTGGCCGCTGGGTGCTTTGAACAGCCACTTTTCCCATTCCGTCGCCGGTCCTTGAAAACCCGGAGGCACGTGGTCGCGAGCGGGCTCCTCGGATAGAGTGTAGCCGATTGGATATATATTCTTTGTGTCTTGGTGTCTTGGTGGTGAGGAAAGAAATAGAACCACCAAGGCACAAAGGCACCAAGAATTGGATATAAATATTCTTTGTGTCTTTCTGTCTTGGTGGTGGGAAAATATTAACCACCAAGGCACAGAGGTCGAGTCGATAGGATCGATGCGCAGAGCCAACTCGCCCAATGCCGTGCGGAACAGTAGTTCCGTGCGGAACAGTAGTTGCGAGCGGAACAGTAGTTGCGAACGAAGGACGGTTGCGATGGTGCGAAACTCACCGGGCCAGGCGGCTTGATTCGGCATCCTGCCGCAGGGAATGATTTCCAGGCGCATATTATATATTTATAGATCTCTACCCTTCAAAATTTCCTGTTTCCAGCCAGGAGTCGATTGACCAAGCAGCTCAAATTCATGTTCCGTGTAGATAAACAGGTCGATGCCCACCGGAAATCCGAGCGGTAGAAATTGCGATAACCGGTCACGCACCGGTTGGTCTGAGTGGGAGAGAACCAGGCACAGGTCGACGTCACTGCCAGGGGCTGGATATCCATGGATCCAGGAACCGAACCAGATAATGCGGGTGATTTCGGGGTGGTCTGCGCGTAGCTGTTGGGTGTAGGTTTCGACTGCCCGGTGAATCTTCTCGCGGTCAATCGATTTGATGACGACAGAACTCAAGGATCGCCTCCGCACATTGGATCGCCTCGAAGGCTTCCGAGTGGGTGAAAAAATCTGTCGGCGCGCCGGAGTCAAATCCATTCGGATAGCGCGTCGGGATGTAATACTTATCCAGCTTACGAGCGCAATCGATGAGAGTTTGATCTGGTATTGGTATGGTTGGCGGAAGATTGCCAATCAATCGAGAACTCATATACTAATTATAGCAAATATTAGAATAATTGAATTGCCGGTTTCCGGGTTATGGTTTATGATTGCTGCACAGTGCAAAGGACCCATCTCGTTTTCTGGCAGGTAGTGGTATGCGTGGCGGGGGCGATTTCAGG
>CAYGZL010000095.1:0-6202 GCA_964354345.1 uncultured Anaerolineaceae bacterium
GTAAAACCGATATCCATTACAGTGATTGTGATATTGTCTTTTCCTGGGCCAATAACCGTGATGCTTTTATCATCGATCGTAATCGAGCTTGACCAGGTGCAACTACCCGCCGGCACCCTCAGGGTATCCCCATCCTGGGCTAGGGCAACCGCGGCCTGGATGTCAGAGCGCGCACAGCTGGGTATATTAATCACATTGCCAGGCGCCGTAGCCAAGAGAACGCGCTCTTCCCCAGGGTTGGTAATCGCTGCTTGAACGATAACCGGCTCATGGCTATCGAGCGCCATCCCATTGCTCGTCAGCATACTCAAAGTAATCAAAAAAACGATCCCCATCACCAAGGGCATCCCCAATACACACCTTACTGGTTGTTTTATCATTGTTGTAGCCCATTTCCTAAGTGATCTCATCATGTTCGGTTACAGAGCGTTACCCATTTCCCTCGATCAGCTTGATCTCAACTCCCGGTTTGCCTTGCCTCGTCGTATGCCTGGAGGACATCGTGAGGCTATTCCAGTGTCGCCAGTTGATAATAAATAGAGCCCTGCAAGTCTATAATAGACCTTGAATAGCCACCCGCGTGCTTAAGGATTGTATTGCCAGGCGCTCATGAGCGTATAGTAATCATATAGATGGATCGTGTCAATAACAGTGTAGGTTTCTTCCAGCATATAGCCCACCTTTCCGTCCGGGCAGCTGTTGAGCGCAGCTTGGACGGTGCCTCTTGTGTCTGTTGTACCATTGCCATTAACGGCACTGCCGATCGTAGCCCCGGAAGCCTGTCCTTTCGGGAATTCCTCCGGAGATGCCTGCATAACCTCTTTCAATTTCTGGTTCAACGGGGATAATTTCCTCAACCGTCTTCACATCCGCCGCTGTCACCACCTTATATTCGCTGCCCGCCTCAATCCCAGCTTCCTCCGCAACACTGCCCTTAAGTGACGAAAGCCATCTTCAAATGGAATATTTTATGCTTTCTTTTCAGGCGATTGCTCCCTTCATCTGATTGCGAGCAAAACCCTCTCTGCATTCTCATGTTCACTTCCATCTCTAAACTTCAATGTAACAGAAAGGTGGGGACGAATCCATAGGAGAATAGTCCCCGGGATATCAAGAGAAGGATATGTTTTTCGGGCCTGACAATGGAGATCGAATTTGACAATATCCCCTAACGCTTACGGGCATGTACCTTGGTTATGATTCCACATCCATCTTCTGGCAACAGCACCGGCCGATCCTGGGTTTGCGCAGCGACTTTGCCTTTCACCAGGAGCTGCGCTGGGCGGGATCCAGAAAGCACCGAGTAGCCAAGTCCATGGGGTTTGCCGGGTACCGCCAGGGGTTGATTCGTGAACAACTCAACGTACTTCGGTTTTGAATATAAAACCCCCACGGGTTGAGACTTGTTTTTATCCTGACACAATCCTGTCACAAAACTATGTTATCCTGTAGGAAATGTCCGCTCGTATCCTCGTTGTGGATGACGAACCCGCTGTGACCGATTTGCTGGCCTACAATTTGCATAAGGCTGGCTACGAGATTCTCCTGGCCGCCGACGGGCGCGAGGCGCTGCGCCTGGCGCGCCAGTCCAACCCGGACCTGATTTTGCTCGACCTGATGCTTCCCGAAGTGGACGGCCTGGATGTGTGCCGCGAGCTACGCAGGACCAGCGAGGTGCCGGTCATCATGCTCACCGCGCGGGGCGAGGAAATCGACCGGGTAGTGGGCCTGGAGCTCGGCGCGGATGACTACGTCAGCAAACCCTTCAGCATGCGTGAGTTGCTGGCGCGCATCAAAGCCGTCCTCCGCCGCTCTCAAGCCGATCGGCTGGCTGGAGAACCAGCCACCATTTTGCGCGGCAAGGGCGGCCTGAGGTTGGATATGGAAAGCCGCATCGTCACAATTGGTCAAACCAGCCTCGCGCTTACCCGTCTGGAATTCGATTTGCTGAGCCTGCTCCTGATCAACGCCGGGCGTGTATTGACCCGTGAGCGTCTGCTCGAACAGGCTTGGGGCTACGATTTCGTCGGTGATACCCGTGCTGTGGATAGCTCCATCAAACGCCTGCGCTCCAAACTGCGCGAGGCTTCTGCCGAGGCCGACAGCATCGAAGCGGTGCGCGGCGTCGGCTACCGGCTTAACCCGTAGGCCTATGTCTGCTCCCCTCCGCATCCGCCTGTTCTTAAGCTACCTGGCGATCCTGCTTCTTGGTATGGGGTTGGCTGTTATGCTGGCCTGGCGGTCGGTCGAGGCGCTCTATCTGGACACCCAGCGCGAAAACCTGCTGGCCCAGGCGCAACTTGCAGCGGCGGCTCTGCAAGGCCAGCCGATCTCCAACACTCCTGCCGAACCCTATCTCCAAACTACCAATGTCCTGCCAGGAATCCATACTCGCGTGCTGGGGGAACAAGGCGCGGTGATTGTCAGCCTGCCCCTGGTCGAAGGTACTGCCCCGCTGCAAGCGCCGCCCGTCGAAAACAGCACCAGCATCTCCCCCGCAGAGCTGCTCATGCGTCCCGAAATTGCCCAGGCTCTGCAAGGCCTGCCAGCCACTGCCATCCGGCGCGTCGCCTCGGCGCAAAACCGGCGTGTTCTGTATGCTGCAGCGCCTATCCTGACCGAAGACAGCACGGTGATTGGCATGATCTACGTGGCCACACCCCTGCCTGCCACCGGATTGCCCACCAGCCTGTTGCTTACCCTGGCCGGAGCCGCCTTTGCGGCTCTTGTGCTGGCCCTGATAGCCGGAACCCTGCTCGCCCGTCGCATCGCCCGACCGGTTGAGGACATCGCTCATGCCGTCGTGGCGGTCAGCGCCGGGAATTTGAACACCCGCATTCCCACCGAAAGTGGCATCCGCGAGTTGAACGACCTGGGGCAGGCTTTCAATGCGATGACGGAGAGCCTGCGCCAGTCGAACCAGGCTAAAAACGCCTTTGTGACCGATGTCACCCACGAATTACGCACTCCGCTGACGGTCATCAAGGGTACCATCGAAACCCTGGTAGACGGCGCAATGGACGATAATGCCGGACGGGGAGCACTGTTGGCCTCCATGCAGCGCGAAACCGACCGGCTCATCAGGCTGGTCAACGATTTGCTGGTGCTGACCCGCGCCGATGCCGGTATGCTGAATTTACAAGTCCAGCCGCTCGAGCTGGGCGAAATGGCGCGCTCCCGCTGCGAATATTTTGCCGCGCTGGCCGCCCATCGCCAGGTGCAGTTCGCGGTGAAAATTGAAGAGTCCACCGGACCGCACTACGTTTTGGCCGATATGGACCGGCTGGCTCAGGTGCTGGATAACCTGCTCGATAACGCCATTCGCTATAGCCCGGAAGGCTCCACTGTCATGGTAGAGGTGCGCCAAAGCGGCGGGTCATGCCAATGCTCGGTGAGTGATTGCGGGCCGGGCATCCCCGAAAAACACCTGCCGTTTATTTTTGAGCGCTTCTACCGAGCTGACGCCTCTCGCAATCGCCAAACCGGGGGAGCGGGACTGGGGTTGGCCATTGCCCACGCTTTGATCCTGGCCCAGGGGGGAAGCATCTGGGCTGAAAGTATGCCCGACCATGGGACGACCCTGCGCTTCTCTCTGCCTGCGAGCGGCAACTGCCTCACAACTGACTAAGAATTGACACCTTCCTGACCGGGTGGGGAACTATGATGATAATGATACCCTACAGGAGGTTCCCATGAAACAAATCCCACCATTCGTCACTGCAATTCTGGCCGCCGTGCTGGTCTTTCTATTGCTCACGGCTGGTTTGCCCGCCTTTTCCGTCCAAACCACTTCCCCAAGTCCTATGCCCCAGCCACAACCGGTTTGTGACTCGAGCCGCGCTGTGCAAGTCACCGGTACAGCGATGATTAATGTCACCCCCGACCGTGCGCTGATTCAGCTTGGGGTGCAGTCAAACGGCGCGACGCCCGATGCAGTCCAGCTAACCAACTCGCTCGCCATCCAAAAGGTGATTAAAGTCATGCTCGCGCAAGAGGTCGAAGCGAAAGACATTGCCACTGACCTGTATGTGATTCAGCCGGTTTATGAAAACTATGACTCGCTGTACATCAAGGGCTATCGCATTAACAACATCGTCGCCGTCACCCTGCGCGACGTGAAAAAGACCAGCGTTATCCTGACCGCTGCGCTGAGCGCGGGCGCAAATCAGGTCATCAATGTCGAGTTTTATACCAGCGAACTGCGAAAATATCGCGACCAGGCGCGTGAACTGGCCATGATAGCAGCCAAAGAAAAAGCGCAAGCCCTGGCTACTACCGCTGGAACAGAGACTGGTTGTGTCTTGAACATCAACGAGAAAAGTTGGTCGTATTACAACGGGGGATGGTATGGGAGTAACCAAAACCTGTGGACGCAAAATACCATTCAGAACGCGAGCTCAAGTGGAGGTTCAGGCAGCAGCACAGGCGATGAACCCATCAGTCTGGGACAAATTTCGGTTAAAGCCGAAGTTGGCGTAACCTTTGGACTCAGGTGAGGAGATATGCCCACAATCTTTTCATCAATCCCTTGCCGGATTGGCTGATATTGAGTTTGTAAACATCGGGCATGGTCAGCGACTTCCAAAATATAAAGTCAACCGACGGATCAAATGTCTGCATAACCAACGCCATCAGGTTTCCATGCGTGGAGAGAACAATATGCTGCGCCGGATGTTTCTCCAGTAATCGTTGTACTACCGCGATGCCTCGTTTTTGTGCCATGACATTTGATTCGCCGCCAGGATGCGCGAATGATGGGTTCCGCAATGTTTATCTTTATACCCAGCCTCCCCGCAAGAGGTGCGATAGTCTGGCATGCGCGGCGAGCCGGACTCGAGTAGATTGCGCTGATGGGATACTCACCCAATAGGTTTGCCACGCGATTGGCGTCCTTACTCCCTTGGGCCGATAGTGGACGATTATCGTCGGGTGTCCACTCGGCGTGTGCATGACGAACCAAATAGAGTGTGCTCATTAAATTTCTGCTTTCTAACAACGCGGGCATACATTCCAACCGCCTCGGTTTTGAGATCAGGGGTAGCGACCATTAATCGCGAGGGTAGCAATGCGCTCCGTCAGTACCTCGAATATACCATCCCAATGGCGGTATGGGTCAGTTCTGCAGAAACGCAAGAAGATCGAGTTTTGCACCGGAACAATGTAGACATACTGCCCGTGTTTTCCAGTTACTTCCACATTCCCCCACCAAAAATTAAGGTTGTTTTGCCAAAGCCGTGCTTCCGGGTGGCCAGACCAGCCATGATGTAGGTCAGAAAACTTGTAGAGTCGTTGTCATCACTATTAAGAGAAAGCCAGTCGGGGTAGTGTAATAGTAGATCTCGTGCGTCGTAGCCGCAGCGGTAGTTCCGAATACTTCAGCGGCTCAGGTATGCCGCCCATGCGCAGGTACTCATTAAGAGCCTGTTGCAGATGGGCTGTCTCGACTGTTGTCAGGCGTGTCAGATCAGGGATGGTGTACCTCTTGAAGCGCAGGAACTCAACGAAAGAAAATGGGAAAAGCTCTACCGGCACGTAACGTCCGGTCAGGCGGGTGCCTAGCTCGCGGTTGAGCAGTGAAAATCTCCCGCGTTATGCCGTCGTGAATCTCTCTCCTGAATGTTAACCTACCCCTAAGGGTACTGTCCAGTTTTTGGACTCCACAATTGTCATCCATATCCCAAAACAATGTTCCATTACGGTTGCTCTCGAGTGGTGATTGGCTCTACTGCATGATCTAAATAAAGATCCATTATTCGGGTGGAAAATCCAGGAGTATAATGTAGTTCGTAAACCTGTCTCCCCAGGTCACTGTGACTTGAAGTTCCCCATTGGTGAGAATAACGCAATCATTGCATCTAACCGGTTCAGTCATAGGACCCACTTTTACCACGGACCATCCGTTGGTGGGGGGCAAGTTTTTATAAAAAGTAAAAAAATCAGCCAGTTTGATAGAGGTCTGGTAGAGGTAAGAGGCCCCGCTGGATAAGGAATATCCTACATTTTGAAGTTGGGTTTTTTCTGGCAATGGGACGCCCGGATCCAGTTTGAAATTTGGATCAATAGAAGGTGGATTGTTGTTTAATGGTTGGTTGATCGCAGTTAGGTCCTTAGTGATGTCCATTACTCCTTCCAGGAAACCTTTGCCGGGTGAAAAGACGACTTTCCCGGTCAACCTGGCTGAGAAATGGACCGGGTAATACCC
>CAYGZL010000096.1:0-2932 GCA_964354345.1 uncultured Anaerolineaceae bacterium
GGCTTTGACATCGGCATAGGTGTTGACATAGGTGACCACCGGAACACCAGGGTAGTGCAGGCGAAGCTGGCGCACATCTTCAGCGGTGATACTGGCAGCCAATGAGCAACCAGCTTTCTGCGCTGGCAGCAGGACAGTGCGAGTCGGGTTGAGGATTTTAGCCGTCTCAGCCATAAAGCGCACGCCGCAAAAGATGATGATATCTTTGTCAGTCTGCGCAGCCTTACGGCTCAGCTCCAACGAGTCGCCGACATAGTCAGGGATGGAGTGAAAGAGGGCGGCTTCCATGTAATTGTGACCCAGGATAACCGCGTTGCGCTCGATCTTCAAGCGGTTAATCTCGGCTGCCAGTTCGGATTTGTAGCGCAGCTCGACATCCGGTACAATATCTTGCAACCGGATTTTAAGAGCCGCATACATTTCGCCAGGAGAAGTGATATTGGATAGGGGGGTAAAGGGCATGAGAGATCCTTAAGAGTTGAAGATTGTATGTTCAACGATTTAGGTTGAAGGGAGGCAGAGCCAGAGGCTGATGTCCAGCGCTTTAACCGAGTGTGTCAGGGCGCCGATCGAGATAAAATCCACGCCAGTGGAGGCCACCCGGGCTACGTTTTCCAGAGTGATCCCGCCAGAAGCTTCCAGGGGGATTTTGTGGTTAGCCAGGGCAACCGCCTGGCGCATTTCTTCCAGACTCATATTGTCAATCAGGATGCGGTCGACTTCCAGATTCAACGCTTCTTGTAGTTCAGCCAGGCTGCGAACTTCAATTTCGACCGGCAAGTGCAGTGGATCTCTTTCCCGGACGCGGCGGACGGCTTCACTCAAGCTGCCACCCACAGCGGTGATGTGGTTGTTCTTAATTAAGGCCATGTCGTACAGACCCTGACGGTGATTTTGCCCACCCCCGAGCCGGACAGCCAGTTTATCCAATATGCGCAGCCCTGGGGCAGTTTTACGGGTATCCAGGATTACGGCAGATGTACCTTTCACTGCCTCGACATAGCGTCGGGTCAGGCTCGCAATGCCCGACATGCGTTGCAACAGGTTGAGGGCGGTGCGCTCTCCACTGAGCAAGGCGCGACCCGGTCCGCGCAGCGTGGCAATCGTCTGGTCGTTGATGACTGCCTCCCCCTCCGCCACTACAGTTTCCATTTGGACGCGCTGATCGAGCAGGCTGAATGCCAGGTGCGCCACAGCCAACCCGGCGACAATACCAGCCGCGCGGGCAACAAACCGCCCATCCAGCCATAAATCGGGCGGAACAGTGCTCAGGGTTGTCACATCACCGCTGCCGATGTCTTCTTCGAGGGCGCGGCGGACGATGGATTCGATTTGGATGTTCGATAATGAAGGTTGAAGGGTGGAGGGTGAAAGTTGCATATAAAAAGTCCGATGGTAATTACTGGCAGGTGAGGGAATTAAACCACGAAATAGATAAGTTGGATATTAGATATTGGAGATTGGTGGTTGTGCATTAAGTGGATTCAAGCCTGGAATTTTAACCGTAGCGTTGCCAGCGCGTAGGAGGCAAGGGGTACCACCAGGCGCTGCCCCGAAATTTCTAGAGCTGGTTCAGCGTGAGAGGATTGTTCATCGTGGAGGGGTTGTTCATGTACATCCACCCAGGCGGCCTCGATGAGCGGCCAGGCGAAGCGCAGGATAGCTCGGGTGCTTTGGCCATCGGTCTCATAGAGGCGCAGGATCAGCTCATCGGCGCTGCCGTCTTCCGGAGCTTTGAGGGCTGAGAGGATGACCGAACCGCTTTCCAACGCCAGAGCGCTGAAAGCCTCCGGCTGAGTGCCAGCGCCGGAGAATATTTCCAGGGGATGGGTGAAATTATAGGCAGCCGCAATCAAGATCTGGTTGGTGGGGGTATGATCAGGCACGACGATGGCAAAGTGGATTTTGTGCTGACCGAATTCGGGATAAGGATCCGGATCAAATGAGCTACGCAGCAAGGTCAACGCCAGCGCATTCTCGAAGCCTCGGAAGCCGTGCTTACCTTCGGTGACGATCTGCACCGTGGGATGTGCGCTTTTCTCAGGAACAGCCAACCCCCAGCTGTTGGCCGGTACATCCAAATCTAGCGCCGGACGTTCGATCGTCCCAAAGGGGATATCGTAACGGTAAGTGGCACAAGGGAAGGCCAGTGGGAAAATAAAGTTCAGTTGAGGCACACCCTCGTTGCGCCGTCCGATCTCGCGCCAGTCGCAATCGACGATGACATCAAGTTGGCGGCTGTGAGCGTCCAGGGCGACTGTTACAGTCAGTTTTGACTGGTTGTGCGGGATTTCGAAAGTGAGGTATTTACGCAAGGGGTTGGTGAAATCCGACTTAAGCACCTGTACCTGGTGAGTCAGCGGCTGGATATCCATGTATCGCCCCACGACCCAGGCTGTGCCCATCACCTTGTCGTCCTCCTGGATACGACGGAAGATGGCGGGTTGTCGGGGATCGACGAGTTCAACGCCACCGGCTTTATCTACCAATGAGGTCAGGGCGCATGTCTGGCTGTCGAAGGTCGCCCGCAGGGTTTCGTTCTCCAGGACCAACGAAACAGGTAACTCAGTGCGTGGATCCAGGGGGAAAGTTTTTGAGTCCAGGATGGCATGTGTCTCAGTCAGGACGAGGGTGCTATAACCGCAGGCGGGAACTTGCGCTTCAACCAGCACCCTCAGGTAGTTATGTCCCCAGTATGCATTCCAACCACGGTCCAGCAGTTGCTGAGGTAGAGGATTGTCATGCTCATCCAAGAAGGCTAAGCGTGACAAATCGCCCTCCCAATCCCAAACCACCACTTCTACAACCTGGCGCCGCGGCCAGGGTGCGGGATTGAAGATGTGGAACAGGCGCCGTTTCCCCTCGCCGCGTGATACCTGAGAGGCTTTGAATTCGGTTACGCCAAAACCGGTTCCGGCGCCACCCGCAATAG
>CAYGZL010000097.1:0-9588 GCA_964354345.1 uncultured Anaerolineaceae bacterium
GGTGGGGTCTGAAAGAAGGGGATGGATTTTCATATGTTTGGCTGGCAGGTCGGGCAAAAATACACTGCGCCACCCAGGTATGTGGCTTTCTCGATGGGCATCATGCAGGCAGGGCAAGGTTCACCCACGACTTTACTATACAGAATGCGCGAGTAACCGCCGGGAGCATCATACAGATCGTAATCGCTGTTACGACCTCCCCTGGCGACCATTTCCAGGAGGGTGGTACGAATGGCGGTGTGGAGTGCCTGCTGCTCAAGATCTGATAGTGTGACAGCCCGTCGCCGGGGGTGAATCCGGGCATGCCACAGGATGTCCTGCAGGCAGCCGTTGCCAACGCCTGAGACACCCGGCTTGCTGATCATGAAATACTTGACGCTGCGGGAATCATCCGGCGACAGAGCAGCAAACAGTCCGTGGAAATAGTCCAGGCTGAAGGCTTCGGAGAGGGGCGAGGGGTTGCGCAGGTTGATATAGGGATGTTTATGTAGCTCAGCCTTTTCCCACAGGAAGGCAGATCCCCAACCCTGGACGGTGACAGTCAGGAAGGTATCATCGCTGAAGTGGAAATATAGCTGGTACTTCCTGGGCAGGGTCGTGGCGTTGCGGTGATAGACGATCCGCTCGCCACCGCCGCCCAGGATCAGGATGTACTCAGGTTCGACTGCGACCAGGATCAGCGGTCCATTCACCGTCGCTTCACCAATCGTTTTCCCCGGGAGGATGCTGGCGTACTCCTCGGGTGGGCGGTTATAAAAGGCGAATTTGTGGGGCGAGTTGCCGCGGTTGCCATCCGCGATGGTCTTCCCTTGAAGCCCATTATTCATTTGCCGGGCGATGGTCGTAGCTTCGGGTAGCTCAATCATGATTAACTCCTGATCAATACCATACGGGAGGCTGTTCGGTCAGGTTACCATTATATATTATTACTTAAATCCTCTGGCATTGAGGACACACAAAGCTGCTGGTGCTACCCGTTTTTATTTTTTGAATGATTGTACCGCATTGAGGGCATGCCTGTCCTTCTTTATAAGCGATCAACAGGTCAGTCATCCCGAAGGAGCCTTTCTGACCATAGAGATCTTGTTCGTAGGCGAATCCGCCCTTGTCGATGCTTAACTGTAAACGATGATGGATGGCTGCGGAGAGGGCCGCGATCTCAAACCTGGTGAGGGTTTGGATGGTGCGCAGGGGGTGCAAGCGCGCCTCGAACAGGATATCGTGGATATAGAAGTTGCCTAAACCGGCGATGTTGTCCTGGTCAAGCAGGAAGCTCTTGAGCTGACCACGCCGACCTGTGAGCAAGGTAGATAATCCTTCGTCGTTCAAGTCAATCGCATTCGGTCCAAGACCGGAGGTCATGGAATGGCTGGCAAGTTCGGGGGTATAATGCGCGTAGCCGAACCACCAGAAGTTGATTGCCAGGCAAGAGCCTGGTCCACCATCGCCGTTGGTCAGGTCGAAGATCAGGCGGCGTTTCTCGGGCAAGGAGGCGCGGGTAACGAGCAGGATTTCACCGCCCATGCCCAGGCAAAGCAGCAGCCAGCCGCGATCCGTTTCTACCATGATCCACTTGCCGTGGTAGCTGACCTGTGTGAGGCGCGCTCCAACCAGAGCGCTGGTGAATGCGTCAACAGAGAGGTTAAGGCACTTGGGTTGGAGAATTTCCACAAAGGAGATCGTTTTATTTACGAGTTCAGTTTTCATCTGCTGAGAGATGAGGTAAATTTCTGGGAGTTCTGCCATATGATCCTCTTTCTTTAATTTGTCGATCTCAGGTTGACATCTGATGGCGGATTGCCTGAGCCTGGCGGATATGGTGCAGGTCGTGCTGCGCCAATCCCTGGAGAATCCCACCGACAATGCCCTGCCCAAAGTCGACCTGACTCGTGTCGCGGTGTAACTCATTGGCGGTGATACCCATTGCTAACTTCCAGATCGGGGTGAAGCGCAGACCAGGCAATCAGGATCGTTTCCAGATCAGTTGTCGGTCGACTGCCTCCCGCGGCGTATCCCGGACGGTCATCCAGGAACGCCGGTATCAGACCAAGGGCACACCAGGGTGCGTCGTCGCGCAAGATCCAACAATGGAGGTATAAATCTTCGGCGAAAACCAGGTGGCGGATATTCGCTCAAGCTGGCTGGCTGGCACAGGCTGGCGAAGCTCAGTCGCTGTCCGCCAGCCTACAACTGCACCGCCATTTTCGAACAGCCACTCAATGAACTGCTCATGATTCATTTACATTTTTCTCCACGTTTTATTTGATCAAACCACCATGATATACGAGTTCATACACCCTGACTCCAGCGCGAGTAATCCATTCTTTGCCTGTGAATGAAGTGAAATCACCCTGGCTGGTGTCGGTGTATACCCCGTCAGCAGCGGTATGTTGAAAACCACCCAGGAAACGTCCTTCCTGGTAAAGCAGAGTCAGGCTTTCCTTGATGATCTGCCCGGCTTCAGCAGCGGTGATGAGCGTGGATTCCAGGATACGACCATAGTAGTTCATTGCCCACACGGGTTGATCTGCGTGGTAAACGACTTCCTCGCCGATGAAGTCTGCGCTGCCATAATAGCTATCGAGATAGGCAAAAGGGGGATCGTGATATTCAAGATCGTGTGAACCTGGTCGATGGGACAGGCTTTTGGCGCCACTGCCAACATAAGTGGCGGCTTTCGCGCGAATGATGAAGGCCTCTAATTCAACCAGTGTGAAATTCGACATATTCATCTCCATTTTGTTAACGCCTGTTCGATGTAATGAGCGGCTTGATCATCTTTATCCTGCGCTGCTAATATAACTGGCACCATCTGGCGCCGAATGGCAGGATCGGCAAGTTTCTGGAACGCAGCGGGGTTTCCATTGCCGCCGGCCAGGTCCCACAATTTCCACATCAATTCATGTTCCCCCGCGTAGCAGGCGGCAGCGTGGTATAAATTTTCAGCCATTCCATAATGGCTGAAATCAGGATTTGCCGCCTCAATCAAAAACTGTGAGCCATACCAACGCGCCTCAGCAATCGCTCCAACGGCTGATTCATGGACGCTGTGACGCTGAAGTAAGATGGCTTCGTCGTTTGTGGAGAAATCCTCGTCACGCAGCAAATGGCGGGCCCAGGCAGCATAGGCCGCGAGACCGTTATGACGTTGGCGATACCATTCGGGCGCTTCCGGTTCGGGTCTCACCAGTGGGGTGCGTGTCACCTGCAACATCCATTGGAGAGCCTGACGATAGACTTCCTTGAAGGGCGGCTTATCCTGCTTCTCACCGATGATCAGCAGACAGAGGGTGTCCTTTAGCCAATCCCGCTTGCGGAATTGACCTTCAGGTTCAAATTCCAGACCTTGACCAAACAGTGGGTTGTTTTGAAAGAAATTCCAACCGATGAGAACCTCTCCGCCTTCATCGTAACCGGTAATCAGGCAGGATTCGGGTGGTCCGATCACGCCATACGCCAGGATGGGCATACCTTTATGAAGGCTATCCAGGATGGGTTGCAGGAAACGCTCACGATCCGTGGGCTCCTGACTGCCTTCTGCTTTGGTAATCCATTCACACGCGTACCCTAACGCCGCAAAGGCGTGGCTTTCGGGCGCGCTGGGATCAGCGGACATGTAGAAGATGGCTGGATTATCTTCCTGCCAACCTTCTTTCCAGGAAAAGTAGGCTGCTGCGCCGGTCACGCCGACCAGGAAAGCGTACGTGCAGAAGATCTTACAATTCGGATTTTGGATCAGGCAATGTTTACAGCCATAGTCTGTCTCGACCAGGTATTCCAGGATGGCGCGCAGGCACGAGGGAAGAATGATATCTTCCGGGCAGCGTGGCCCACCTTCATAGAAATTAACCCGGGGTACTCCTGTAAGCACCAGGCGTGACGGATTTGGGGATAAAGAAGCATGTTTCTTCATAGATGCGCATTCCTTTAAAGTACATGCAATATTCATGGTGACTCGCTTTGCTCCCGATTTTTCACGATCATAGCACTATTGTTCTAATCAGTCAAGGAATACTATTGGGAGAGAGTTGAGTCTGGAGTAAAATATGATTCGAATAGTATTCGAAAGGATATTTATGGAAACCCATAACTCACTCGTAGTAAAAATCGAACAAATTCTAGACCCGCTCTATCCAATGGATCAACCTGGAGCAGCAGTGATTGTTATCAAAGAAGGTGAGGTGCTGTTCCGCAAAGGCTATGGCATGGCCAATCTCGAACTGGGAGTGAAGATCGAGCCGCACATGGTTTTTCGGCTGGGATCAATTACCAAACAGTTCACCGCGGTGTGCATCTTGATGTTGTACGAACAAGGTAAACTCGATCTTCAGGATGACTTGACGCGCTTCCTGCCAGAATATCCTACCGGTGGGCGGATAATCACTGTAGAGCATCTACTTACTCACACCTCTGGGATTAAGAGCTACACCAGCATGCCTGAATGGTTACCCTTGTGGCGCAAGGATATGCCGGTAGAGGAGTTAATAGACCTCTTCAAGGAGCAACCCTTTGATTTTGAACCTGGTGAGTGTTTCCTGTATAACAATTCGGGGTATATCCTGCTGGGCGCCATCATCGAGGCAATTTCAGGAATGAAGTATGCAGACTTTCTGCAAAGTTATTTGTTTGGACCACTGGGGATGACTCATACCTTGTATGACGATCCAGTGAGGATTGTTAAGCATCGGGTAGCCGGTTACAGCCTCGGAAAGGATGGTGCGATCAATGCGCCCTACTTAAGCATGACCCAACCTTATGCAGCCGGCTCGCTGGCTTCATCCGTGGATGATCTGGCAACCTGGGAGGCTGCATTATTGGCTAATGTACTGCTTAAGCCCGAAACTCTCGAATTAGCCTTCCGACCCTTCATACTGAACAACGGTGAGAGCACGGGTTATGGCTACGGCTGGGGGATCACCAGTCACGCCGGAATGCGGTTCATTGAGCATGGGGGTGGGATAAACGGATTTGCTACGGGTGGGGTGCGTGTGCCTTCCGAGAAAATCTACGTGGCTGTGCTGACGAATTCTGACGCACCCAGGACCGATCCCAGCCTGTTGGCGGTAAAACTTGCCGCGCTGGTCAGCGGGCATCCGATGATTGATCCTACGCCGATTGAATTGCCTGAAGATGCGTTACAGGTTTATGTGGGTATATATCGGGTCAATGATAAGGAGGAACGCATCGTCACCCGACAGGGGAACCAGTTGTTCTTTCAACGGACTGGCAACAAACGGTTTGAAATTATTCCCATCGCGTCGGATGCCTTTTTTATGCGAGAGACAGCCGACCAGTTTGTTTTTACACGAGGGGATGATAAAGCCATCACTGGGATTAGAGTTATCCGGCGTGCAAGCCAGGCTGAGTACTCTCTGAAGACCGATAAGCCTTTACCCGGAGAGAGGCAGGCCATCCCGCTCTCGGTTGAAGCGCTTAAACGTTTGACTGGCGCGTATGAGCTGGCTCCAGGCTACAATATCGAGATCGCATTAACCGGCGATCAACTCACAATCCAGCCGCAAGGTCAGGAGAAGCTTCAACTTTTCGCTGAATCTACCGAGTGTTTGTTCGCGCGAGAGGTTGATCTTACCGTCTTATTTCTATCAAATGAACAAGGCGGGGTGATGGGATGTACCCTTACCCAAGGGGCGCAAACCTTTTCGTTAAGGAAGTTAAAATGAGTAAAAAACTGTTGATTCTTAAGGGCAGCCCGCGCCAGCGGGGTAACAGCTCCATATTGGCTGACCAGGCGCAGGCAGGCGCGACAGACGCTGGCGCGCTCGTTGAAAGCTTTTTCCTGCACGGCATGGACATCCGCCCTTGTGATGGGTGTGATTTTTGCCGCGAAACGGGGGTATGTGTGGTCAAGGATGACATGCAAACGCTGTATCCGAAGATAATCGGGGCGGATGCGTTGGTTCTGGCCAGTCCAATCTATTGGTTCACCTATAGTGCGCAGTTAAAAATGTGCATTGATCGCTGGTATGCCATATCCAATTATAAAAGTGATGCATTCAAAGGCAAACCGATCGGCATCATGCTGACTTATGGCGATACCGATGTTTACACCTCAGGTGCGATCAACGCCATGCATACATTTGAGACGATGTTTCGTTTCTTGAAATCCGGAAAGATTGCATGGGTGTATGGATCGTTAAGCGAGATTGGGGATGCGCAAAAGAATCCAGAATTGATGGACAAGGCATATCAACTAGGAAAGAAACTGGTCGAAGCGGGTTAATCATCAGATCCCGAGAATTGTCAATAATTTTCTGCCGTATTATTGATTTATAGAAATCCAGTGTTATGGCGACAATCACGATTATCGGCGCGGGTATGATGGGCACCGCGCTCTGTTGGCCGCTGCGAGATAACCAGCATACCGTTCACCTGGTAGGAACCCATCTCGATGAAGAAATAATCGCCAGTATCCAGGCTACAGGCATTCATCCGCGCCTCCAACGCCAGGTGCCCGAAGGTGTCCGGGCTTATCACCATACCGAGTTAGCCCAGGCGATACATAACGCCGATGTAATCGTCAGCGGTGTGAGCAGCTTTGGTGTGCATTGGTTTGTGGAGACGGTCAGCCGTTATCTCTCCCCGCAGGTACCGGTGTTGGCAGTAACCAAGGGGTTGGAAGACCTTCAAAATGGCGACCTGTTAATCCTACCGGACGTTATCGACCGTTCGCTTCCTGCTGATCTGCAAGGCAAAGTCAGCCTGAATGCGATCGGCGGACCGTGCACCTCACATGAATTGGCGGCGCGCCGGCAAACCGGGGTGATCTTTGCTGGAAAAGATCAATGTGATTTAGAGCGGCTGAGGGAAATTTTCCAGACATTGTATTATCAAGTGCGAATATCAACCGACCTGATCGGTGTTGAAGTATGTGCCGCGATTAAAAATGCTTACGCGTTAGGCGTGGGAATTGCGGTAGGCATGATGGAACAGGCGGGTCCAGACGGCCTGGCGCAGGCGTACAATCCGCAGGCGGCGCTTTTTGCCCAGGGTTGCATTGAAATGCGTCGTTTTCTGGAAATCCTGGGTGGGGGGGTAGATAATGTGAGTGGATTACCAGGCGCGGGGGATCTATATGTGACGATCTACGGGGGACGAACGGTACGCCTGGGGCGGTTGCTGGGTCAGGGAATCCCATATCTGGAGGCGAGGCAGATGCTGGCGGGTGAGACGCTAGAGAGCGTCGAAATTATCACTCGAGTGGCACGGGCGATCCCGAAGCTAGAAGCGCGCGGTCTGGTTCGCGGAGAGGATTTTCCGCTGTTGAGGCATTTAGATGAGGTAATCAACCAGGGGCGAGCGGTAGGATTGCCGTGGGAGAGGTTTTTCAGATGATGGAAAATATATCACCATCCGGATTGGCTTCCAGGACATCCGGAGCGTAGGGATCTGAGGAGATTGACCAGGTTGGCGGGTTGGTTCGAGATACCCTGCCCGGGCTGCGAGGCCGGTAGTCAGGCGCGTTGATGACTGTCCATATCTGGGGATCATAGCCAGCACCAGGAGTGGCGAGGTCGTTAGATAATACGAACAGGGCGGTAGCCTGGTGAGGTGCAGCTTCCGAGGGCAGGGAGAGGGGCTCTTTGCTCCTGGGCGTGTTGATATACCAGATCGCCAGGATCGCCGCCAGGATGTACAGGAGTAATAAGCCGATGATGATAGGGATGAACCAGGGGCTGGCGCGGAAGGATGGTCGGGGGATAGGAGGTGGGGTCGCCTCTGGCTCCGTTGATGTCGCAGGTTGAATCTCGATTGGTGACTCGGATTGGGTGGCTAGTTCTTCTGGATGAAGCAGCGTAGGATTGGAATTGTTAAACGTTAAACGTTCAACGTTTTCCGTTGTATCTCTGAGACGTTCCCCGGTGTGTAGATATTCGTCCCGAGCGGCGCCTTCGGATACCGAGGCGAGGAGGAACCAGGCGGGTGGTTCCTCTGGGAGGAGTTGTACCGCACGCTGGAAGCAACGCCGGGCTTCGGATTTATTGCCCTGCTCCAGGCAGGCATCTCCCTGGATGAGGAGTTCCTGGTATTCTTCATAGATATCTGTGGGTTGATAGGTCATCAAAATATTCTTCGTGAATTGTGGTTTCTGAGAAAAAATAGTGGAATTTTGATCTGATTTTAACCTGAGATTAAGGATTTGAACAGGTTGGGAGGGTATTTCGTAGAACAGCGTTCGAGTCAAAAATTCGGCTATAATTACGAAGATGGATTCACGAAGGGAACAATCGATGGCGTGAAGACTGAGATTGTTTCGCAAAGTACGCTCACAAAGACGGACTCATCACGAAGACTGAGATTGCTACTTAAAGTGCAGTGCATAGACGAATTTAGGATTTGTCCTTTTAGGGCATGATGAGGTGGCATATGAAAATTCGGGATCGGGAGGGATTAACGTTCGATGATGTTTTATTGGTGCCACGGAGATCGCATATCGCCAGCCGGTCGGCGGTGGATACAAGCGCTCAACTTACTCGCCGGTTACGCCTGGCGATCCCGATCATCAGCGCCAACATGGACACCGTAACCGAGGCAGAGATGGCGATCGCCATGGCGCAAGCCGGTGGCATCGGAGCAATTCACCGCTTCATGACCATCGAACAGCAAGCGGAAGAAGTGGCGAAGGTAAAACGGGCGGAATCTACGGTAGTGGAAATGCCAGCATGGATACCGCCAGATGCCTCGGTGACGACGGCTCGCGAGTTGATGCGAACACTGGGCATCGGCGGGTTGCTGGTGATGCAGAACGAAGCGTTACTTGGCCTGGTATCCACACGTGATCTACTCTTTGCACCCGATCCGTTGGCGCCAGTGTCCAGTGTGATGACGCCCCGGGCGCGCCTGGTAACCCTGGTGGTGTCCGAGATCGAAGCTGTGAACCTGGGGCAAGCCCAGGCGCGGTTGCATGCAGGGCGGGTAGAGAAACTGCCAATCCTGGATGGAAATGGACGGGTGATTGGTTTAATCACTGCGCAGGATATCATCAAACACACCCAACACCCCCTGGCGACACGGGATGGGCATGGGAAGTTACGCACGGCCGCGGCTGTGGGCGTCCGACCAGATGACCTGGAAAGAGCGGCGGCGTGCGTCAAAGCCGGGACGGATGTGATGGTATTGGATATTGCCCACGGTCATGCCGATCATGCATTACGGATGATTCGCGAGCTTAAAGAGGCTTTTCCCGAGGTTGAATTAATTGCCGGGAATGTCGCTACCGGAGAAGGTGTGATTGATCTGGTCGAAGCCGGGGCAGACGCAGTCAAAGTGGGGGTAGGATCAGGTTCAATATGCATCACCCGGATTGTTACGGGCTATGGTGTGCCGCAGCTAACAGCGATCATAGACTGCGCTGATGCAGCGCGGGTGCTGGAGGTGCCATTAATTGCCGATGGGGGCATCCGTAACTCGGGCGATTTGACCAAGGCTCTGGCGGCGGGGGCAAATACGGCGATGATCGGCAGTATGCTGGCTGGCACCGAGGAAAGCCCAGGTGCGAGCGTGGTGCGCGATGGGCGGAGGTATAAGATCGTGCGCGGCATGGCATCCCTGTCCGCCAATATGGAACGA
>CAYGZL010000098.1:0-5250 GCA_964354345.1 uncultured Anaerolineaceae bacterium
GTAGAACCTGGTAAGTTCACCTTATGGCTCGGTCCCTCCTCTCGTGACGGCCTCTCAATCCTATTCGAAGTCACCTGATAACAACCTATAACGGTCAATGTTTACCGTTTATCATTGAATAGAAAATGTCATCCGGGAAACCTATAAATCTGCTAACCTTTAAACCTGCCAACCTACTGAAAGGACCATCAATGCCCACAATATGGAAAGAACACGATCTAGATATCAACGGTGTCCCATTGCATTATCGCCGTTCCGGTGATGGCAGCCAACCCGCCCTGGTGTTGGCGCATGGTTTCTCTGACAGCGGCGCCTGCTGGTTGCCTGTTTTCCAGGAATTCGCCACTAATTTTGATGTCATCCTGCCGGATGCACGTGGGCACGGACTCTCAGCGCGGATTGCCCCGGATGAAAAGATTGACATGGTCGCTGACCTGGCTGGTTTGATCCAGGCGCTGCACCTGCAACGACCCGTTGTCGGGGGGCACTCGATGGGCGGCAATGTCGCTGCCCACCTCGGAGCCCTTTATCCCGAGCTGGCGCGCGCCTTGATCCTGGAAGACCCGGCCTGGTTTGATGCAGCGCCTCAACCTGTCGCGCCTCCTCCCGCCGAAGTAGATGCTGCACCCCCGCAAAATCCTTTCGAGGCCAGGTTAAGGAAATTCGCCCCATTATCCGTGGAAGAATTGATTGCCGATTGTCATAAAGAAAGTCCCACCTGGCCGGAAGCAGAGCTGCGTCCCTGGGCTGAGTCGAAAAAGCAGTTTCATCTGGGTTTCATGACCGCGCCGCGCATGGAGATGACGGACTGGAGAGAAGTCGTGAAAGCCATCACCTGCCCAACCCTGCTGATCACCGCCGACACGGATAAGGGCGCCATTATCTCACCCCAAACTGCCGAAATCGTGAAATCTCTCAACCGCTTGATCCAGGTCGCCTATGTTCCCGCTGCCGGTCACAGCATCCGCCGCGAAAATCCAGCTGGATACCTGGCAGTGGTCAGAGGCTTTCTGGAAAACAGGTAGTTTTACCCCCCAGCGGCCTCAATGAGCCCTCACGGTACCAACATAACCTTAATCGACACCTTCGCTTCCTCCACCAACGCCAGTGCTTCGCCATAGCGTTCCAACGGGAACACATGCGTGACGATCTGCTCAACAGGCGTCTGCCCTTTGACCAGCATCTCCATCGCCAACGGATAGCAATAGGGTCCCAGGTGCGCTCCACGGATGTCCAATTCCTTGGTGTCGCCAATAATCGTCCAATCAACCGTCACCGGCTCGCGCAGCACGCTAAATTCGACGAAAGTACCCAGGCGACGGATCATGCGTAACCCCTGCGTCACGCCAGATGGATCGCCGGTGGCCTCGATATAGATATCACAGCCATATCCACTGGTTAGTTGGCGTACTTGCTCTACCACATCACATTCCAATGGATTGAAAATGAGGTCCGCCCCTGCGCGTAATGCTACCTGTAAGCGGTTGGGATGCAGATCTAAGGCGATCAAACAACCCGGATTTTTCAACCGCGCCGCCGACACCATCCCCAGGCCTAATGGGCCGCAACCAGCCACCACTACAACGTCTCCAAGTTCAACGTGAGCGCGTTGCACAGCATGGATGGCGCACGCCAGGGGTTCGATGTACACAGCCTGGCGTGGGGTTATCTGCGCCGGTATTTTATAATTAATCGCCTCGGCTGGGAATTTCATATATTCAGCCATCGCACCTGGTGTGCGCTGCCGGAATCCATATACATCATGTTTTCTGTCGCACATCCAGTATTGGCCGCGTTTACAGAAGCGGCACTCCCAACATGGCACGATCTGTTCGGAAATTGCCAGGTCGCCCAATGCCAGTCCATATTTCTCGCCCGCTCCTGCCCCCAGAGCGACCACCTGCCCGACAAACTCATGGCCCGGGATGATTGGTGGTTGGCAATAAGCCTGGCGGTGTTCATCGCCCCAAAAGAGCGGCGCCCCACTGAAGCACTTGATATCGCTGGCGCAGATCCCTACTCCCAAGATGCGCACCAGGACTTCCCCCGCCTGCACCTGGGGAGTTAGTGTCTCTTCCAATCGGTAATCCGCTGGTCCATAACACACCACTGCTCGCATCGTATCCGGTAGATCTTGTCTGCCAAAACTCGGTCGGTTCATATTCTCCTCGCATAATTTCATTAATTCAAATGTATCTTGAAAATCATATTGCAAAGCCCCTAAGTTGACAAGGCGCAAAGGGATAAATTCCTTTGCGCCTTGGTGCCTTTGCGTTGAGGTTCCCAGCATTCCCCCAGATACCCAAACGTTGCTATGACGTCATGACTTCACGTTAACTGTTTACTGATAATCCACATGCAAGCGGTGTGTCACTTCATGCACAATGTCTTCATGGTCGGCGTCACTCAAAACGAAGGATTGCTGTGGGAGATCTCCAGGTCGTTAACACACATAAACTGCGGCACGACCACTGCGGTTGGATTGCGAGCGCCGTAACTGACCGAAGTATTATATGCAATCGTCTTACGTGTGAGCCAGGCCACCTTGTCACCGAAGATATCCAACAGGCTTTGGGTTAATCGCACATTATACGGGATCTCCACGCTGCCATCAGCTTTGAGCAGCAGCGCGCCAAACCGTGAGCTGGCAGTGACCAGACCTTTGGAGGGATTCACCAGGTTCATATAGTGCAGGAAGGGGATATAAAGTAGATCCCTGGTCCGTGGCAAAGCTATTAATTCCTCCAAAGTCTCGATCGTCCGCTCGCCACCCTGCAGTGCCAGGCTCATATGGTCAACCGTATGACCGGTGGGTTGCTGGGCGAACTCATCCGCGTCGTCCTGCCTCCAGATGAATCCCTGGAATACACCCTCTTTGAATAATGGGAAAACCCCGCGCAGAATTCCTGTAAAATCACGCTGGAAGGGGAACGTTTCTCGTCGTGTCGCATCATCGGTCAAAGTGAACTGCTTCGAAAACACCTTCTTACTAACCTGATCCTCTCGTAAGAAAGAATAACCGCGCTTCATCGCCCCACCGTTAAAACCGACCCAGCTCATCACCGAGAGCAGGTCAGCAATCGCTGCTGAGCCAAACACAATGTCATACGCGCCCAGGGGGAGTTGGAGCGCGCGATCGTGTGTGTTATGCTGCGCCAGACAATCAAGCTCAGTGTGAAGGATGAATGGATCCAGGTCAGCCCTGCGCTGCGCTGATTGCTCGGCTTGTACTTCCCACTTCTGCGTGACATGCGCCAGGACAGCGCTGACCTGCGCATCCAGGGTGCGGAAGAATTGACTATGCTCGGAGCGGGTGTTGATTTGAGCAATTGTATTGACCCCACTGGAGAAAATGCCTGAGAGCAGCAGTTGCTCCGTCTCCAGGCCAGCAGCAGCCTGGTTAAAATAAGCCAGCTTATCGGCGTTGGTTAACCCGACCAGGGCGGGATCGAAACTACTCTCATCGGAGAACGTTTCTGTGAAAATCGGCACGGTCGGTTGGTATTGTAAGGGCTGGGTATGCGCCACCATTTCAGCCGCGATATCAATGCCCTGCTTCATCTCAGCTACCTTTTCCAGGTCAGTGATGATCTCATGGCTGGCGCGTTGTCTGCCAGAAACAGCCGTGATCTCCAGGCGGATCAGGTGTTCGCTCGTATTTAGCGAGATCGCTGAATTGGCGAAACGCATCAGTGCGCTGTCCTCTTCATGATAATACAGCTCGATATCACAAGGTTTCGTGCGCGCGTAGGCACGCAGGTCATGCAAGGTCTGTAAAATGCGGTCTTTCATGTTCATTCTCCTATGCGGACATTATCGAAGCGGCATACTGGAACGCCGTGTCCCAACTGCATGATCTGGTTAGGCTGCCCCTTCCCGCAGTTATCCACGAACTTCACCTGCCAGGTAGACGGATCGCCGACTGCGGAAAGCGAGTTCCAGAAATGCAGCGTATCATCTTTATAAGTGGGATTCTTCACCACCTGTTTAACCTGGCCATCTTCTACCAACCAACCGATCTCGGTTGCAAAGTGAAATTGTTCGCGGTTTGAACCGATTGACCAACTCCGGTCGCCATCCAGGATGATGCCACGTTCCGTGTGGGCGACGATTTCGTCCAGTGTGCCATCCTGGCCGGCGTCTATGTTAATATTGGTCATGCGCTCGATGGGCACCCGGTAAAACGCAGTCGCCCGGTTGGCTCCACCGCTGCCAGCGAAGATCTGTCGCCGGGCACGCGCGTTGGCTTCTTCCACCATCTGCCGCCCGGTGATCGCCCCGACCAGGATGCCTTTGTCTATCAACAGGACATCTTGCGCGGGAACGCCATCATCGTCATAGCCAAAACTGCCTGGGCTGTTTGGCAGGGTCGCGTTGGCGCGTGCAGTCAGTTTTTCTGAGCCATAGCGCAGGTTGCCAAAATCTTCGAGCCGGACAAAGGAGCCACCCGCGAAAGCCAGCTCATATCCCAGGATGCGGTCTAACTCAAGGGCATGGCCGATCGTCTCGTGGGTCTGTAAGAACATAATCCCTGGCAACAAGATTACGGCGCGATTATCCACCGGGCAGGTTTCCGCTTTGAGCACCTGGTTTAACTCGCTGACGATGCGTTCTGCATTCTGAGCGAAATACGGCAGGTCAATCGACTCCCAACCCCGACTATCCCCACGCCGGCTCAGGTTGAAAGACCGCTCTTGGGCAACGCCTTGCTCGTCCAAACCAATCACCGACAGGCTGGCGAACACTTCGGTGATGGATTTTTGGATTTCGCTGCCCTCCGAGTCTATGAAGTGGATGCGTTTCCGTACAAAAGTCAGGCGACCGGAGCGTTGGAAGACGCCAACCTGGTTAAGGTCGTCGTCCATGGCCTTCAAGAAGGCGACTTTTTCGGAGAGTGGCACACCAAAGGGGTCAATCTGGCAGGGACTGGTGAACTCAGACTGGATTGCGTCCTTCTCCGCCAGCCTGACCGGGAATGTGACTCGTTCAGCGGCGACCCGCGCGTTTTCGAAGGCTTTGTCGAACACCGCTCCCAGGTCGCTCAAATCCGATGAAGCTGAGAAACCCCAGGCGCCCTGGTAAAGCACCCGGATACCCACACCGCTCTCCCGTGACGAATTGGCAGCCTTCAGGTTGCCATTCCACATCACCAGGAAATTCGCTTCCTCGTAAGGATACCAGCGGCAATCCACATAGCTTGCCCCTTGCACTTTCAATCGGTCAATTTGTGTCTTGATCTGATCTATCATA
>CAYGZL010000099.1:0-21183 GCA_964354345.1 uncultured Anaerolineaceae bacterium
GATGGTGTTTGCCGCGCCGTTGCCGGTGATGGTGATCGCTTTTTCCACCGTTAGCTGGCTGGCAAGCGTAATGGTGTAATTGTTATCGAAGGTGATCGTACCACCCGCACACACATCCACCATCGCCTGGCGCAGGGAACCTATACCGCTGTCGTTGGCGTTCGTTACCGTAATCACGCTGGCGCATAAGGTGGTAAAGATCTGGTCGCTGCCGTTGGTTGTCCCGATGGAATTCGTGGCAACCACACGATAATGATAGGTGGTGTTGGGGGATAAGCCACTCAGTGCGTAACTGACTGCCGTATCTATTGCGCCGCTGACCGGACTCTGGGCGGCTGTAACGGTTGCGCCATAACTGGTCGTCAAACCGTACTCGAAGTTCACAGTGGCGCTGGTGTTGTTCGCGTTGACCGTGCCATTCATGGTCGCGCCCGTGGATGTGATGGAAGTTGCCGCATCCGTCGTGGCGGATGGTTTACCGTTCCATGTTGTGACCACGTTATATTCTGGAGAGTCGTTCTTGAAATGAATCCATCCCACGTTCTCACCCCAGGCATAGCCGTCGAACTGCCCATTGGATGGGTTGATGGTCACCCCGCCGTCCGTGGGATTAAAGTTGATCCAGCCGATGTTGGCGCCCCAACTGTAGCCAGACAGGTGTCCGCTGCCAACGTTGTTGACGCCATAATTGGTTGCTGTAGTGTTCGCATAGGTGCAAGGGCTGCCGCCCGTGCAAGTACCAAGGCGAATCCAGCCGATGTTTTCGCCCCAGGCATAGCCCTCCAGATGGTCGGAGTAGACTATCACGCCTCCATCGGTGGGATTAAAGTTAATCCAGCCGACATTCGTGCCCCAGGCATAACCGGTGGTGTTTCCACTGGCAGCCTCGGCTGCGCCCATGTTCAGTGTCAGCAGGAAGAGGATGAGAACCGCCAACCTGACTGCTGCCCAGGGGACGCCATTTGCGGGCTGCCTGAAATGGGTGTGCATTCTGTTTATCATGGTAGGGCCGCCGTCGACGCCAACTGACACAGCACTGACCTGAGACGAAGTGCAATAGGCGTTGTTAAGTTAAAATAATAGAACCCACCCGACGAATTGTAACTGACCCATGATGGGTTATAAGAGTGAGACGCAGTGAGTGGCAGTCCGGTAAATGGGTCATATGTTGGTGTACCAATTAGGGTAGATATTGATACAGGATACGGTACGTCGACATTATAAGTTACGCCATCTGACGCATAACGATATCCAGAGGGTACTCCTATTATGTTAGGAAGCGTATCAGAACTGTCCGGATTTAGGAGTTGTCTAACATCTGCCAATTCGGTATCTGGGTCATTCATAGGGTCTCCATCACTATTCGCTCCATCAAGTACCTTGGAATAGCTCGGATTGATGGAAGACCGAGTTGCTCTTTGTCCAACGACGGAGAAGGTCCCCGTTTGCAACCCCCACGCCTCGCCCGTTCCCAATCCCCAGAAAGTCTTGCCGCTGATCACGTCAGCGGCGGTCGCGCCGTTGATCGTGTCTATGACTGGAGCCACGCCCATGATGTCATTCAAAGTGTACATCGTGGAGGAACCTGGACCATTACCAGGCTCGGTGAAGGTGCTTTGCGAACCTGTTGTGCCGGCATCCAGGCGGTTGTAGATGTCATTCAGGGTGTATGAGGATGTCGAAGCAGGTGGGGAAGTGGGCGCTAATTTGCCCGCCAATACGATGGTCGTGGAGGTGAGGAAAACGCCAATCACTACTCCGATAATCAAACCGATTGTAAATTTATTACGCATTTTGATTCTCCTCTGGTTGACTTTGAAAATTATTGTCCAAATCTATCGCCGCCTCCGACGCTGTGGAAATACCCGATGCGCTGAAAGCCAGCGTCAGGATCGGCGCGGCTATTCCCAAACGAACGAGAAGCAGATGACTACATTCTTTCGGTCTTTGGTGTGCATGACATTCTCCTTGAGATTATTTCGTTGGAACGGGGACTTCCGATGGATCGTGACCTGGTTGGTTGAGACGATGGTATTTGACCAGAGCTGGGATGCGCTCTGCCAGGGCCATGGCGAGAAAGTCGAGTGTTTCGCTGTCCATGCTCTTCAAGATGGTTTTCTCCCCCTCGGTCAGATCGAATCTGGCCAGCGCTCCATCGGGGTCTGCCAATAACGCATGGCTGAACTCAACGTCCAGGATGACTTTCCCCATCACGGCTTCAACGGCTTGTTTCGACATGGGATTTGCCTTTGATTGGATTACATGCGGATTTGAGCCCCATTCTATAGCTAATCCCCCACTGCATTGTATCTAATCTCACAAAAAACTGTGCAATTTGTTACAAGGATTGGGTGATGAGACCCTCCGCGGCGCGTTCCAAACCCGGTCGGTCAAGGATGATCATCTTTTGTCCCTCCATGTGGATCAAACCCAGTTCCTGTAAATGGTTCAGAGCCCGGTTCAGGCTGCCGCGACTGACGCCTATCCAACCAGCCAGGTCCGTTTGGGACAAGGGCAGGTTTATTTCGCGTTGACTTTTTGGATCATCCCTGCTTAGGTACAGGAATAAGGCTGCCAGGCGTCCGTTGACATCGAGCGTGACCAGCGAGCGAACATGCAAGAGAAGGTCTTCTATGCCCGCACTCACCAGGCCATAAATATTGCGGTTGAGCTGAGGAGAGCACTGGACAAATCGAAGCAATTCTTGCTGGGCGATGACCAGCGCAACCGAAG
Source organism: uncultured Anaerolineaceae bacterium (assembly GCA_964354345.1). GTDB lineage: Bacteria > Chloroflexota > Anaerolineae > Anaerolineales > UBA4823 > CAYGZL01. Next base: position 2,734 of record CAYGZL010000099.1, read on the forward strand.
GCGCCACTGCTGCAGCGCCTAACATGCGGGTTTGGTTTTCTCGCATAATCGGCAGTCCAACCATGGAGCCTGGACCGATCAGGTGGAGCATAAATTCCTGGCCGCGTGAATCGTTGAAAAAAACGCGCACCAGCCCTGATTCGACCAGATACATGTTCAAGATGGGGTGACCAGGATGGAAAAGATAAGCGCCTTTGGCCAGGATGCGCCTGGTCAGGCAGTGCGCCAGCACAACAAACTCCTCCTCGCTGAGACCGGCGAAGAGCGGGTACACACGCAGTTGACCAGGGTAGATCATCAAATCTGATTATACACTACGGGACAATCTCGAAAGGCAGTTCCGTTTTTTAGAATCCAATATGGCTGCCGAATGGTTTGGCTTACCGGCCGCGACGCCGCAGGTAGGGCGTCCGGTGGAGCCTGTGTCAGGCGGCATTTATTGATACGGTTATGATCGGCCTTGCTGATCCTGCTACAACCTCATGCACGCTGAGGCCAGGAGCATACGATTCAACCTCGCCCGGGTTCTGAATGCCGGAAACCCATGAGACATTCAACCGCCAATTGATTTTTGTCTCCAGACGAAGCAGCACTTTCCAAAAACCCCGCAAGTATTTATCTGAGACCACATCAAATACAAATTGCGAGTGTGTAAACCTTTGGGCTAGTCGTCGGAATAGCTTGATCACGTCTGGCTTGGGCAAAAACATCAGGAGCCCTTCAGCAAGCAGAATGAAGCGACCATTTCCATTGGTTGTGACCTGATCAATCCAAGAATCATCCAGGACAGAACAATCTATCAGTTCGTAGCCAGGTTGGTTCTGCAGGATCTCTCTTTTCAACACCACAACTTCCTGAAGATCGATTTTAATATGGCGATAGTTTTCATGGGCGATCCACCAAAAACGGGTATCAAATCCGCAAGCCAGGTTAATGATTGTGCAGCGATGGTTCGTTGCGATATACTGGTTGGTAATCTCATCGAAGATTCTTGCTCGCCGCGCTCCTGCAATGGCATCGTGTGAACTAATGCCTCCATAGAATTGCTTCCGACCAGTTATCCATTATTGCTCTTCTGGCGACGCGGTAGAAATTAATTCCTCTGAACGAACGAGCGCCGTTGGATCGTTGAAGCGGTCGGGTTCTTTCTCCGCGGTAACAACCCGTGGCTCTACTGAAAAAACAGCACTTTAAAAACTTACAACTGCCCGATTCGGTTTCATAACTCGATACAATAAAAGCCAGCCGGTGCAGAAAAGCAAACATAAAGAAGAAGCGGAAAGATTACCAAGGTCTTTAGCTGCTTTTCGGGTAATTTTATATAAAACGGGTGGACGTTTTTTTCTTTCTGGTAACGCTGAATACTACGGATGTTCACCATAGCTGCTGATCCGATCATCAAACACATTACTCGAAACAAACCTCGCACAGGCAGCTTCCCGGCTGGGAAAGGATGCTTGATACAGCGCATGGTTGCTTCAATTGCAGCTCGTAGATTCTTAGGCGCTTGCTTGTTCATCAGACACCGCCGGCGACGTTGAGCCGCATCCACTTCTGGCTGCGTGAAATCCATTTGGAGCTTGCCACTTCTTTTCCGCCACAAGACCCGGCAACGGTTTTCTAAATGAAAGGGACACTGGGAACATATCGAAGCATCAAATCCAGCTAGAAAACTATGTTGAGACGGGGTTGGCTGAACGGAAACGGTCTGACCATAGGGACAGGTGATTTGGTTCGGCGCGCCTGCCGCATCTTGCTGGAGCTCATATTCGGATAGGTGCAGCTTGCCAGGATCCAGCCGGGTACCCCGGATGGCAGTTTGGATTTGCTCGATCTCCTGTTGACGCAGTACTTGGTCGGCCTCTGGGCTACCGAAACCACCATCTGTGTAAAGCTGCTCAAGGTCAGTACGCTGGGCTAAAGACGGCAATGCGTCAACCAGCAAGTGAGGATCATCCACGTTATTCGGAGCTACTTGCACGTTGGTAATCAACTGCATGCCATTGTCTGGGTTACAGGTTTCGGTTACATTCGTGACATACCCTTAGTAGAACCGGTGGCCTTTCTGCCGGTAGCCGGCTTCCAGATCATCCAGGGATTGCAGACAGCCGCTGGAGAGTTCTTTACCGTCTTTTGGCTGGACCATCTCTCCTTCTCGGCAAAAAAACGTTCTACCACCGGCAAAAAAGCCTCCTGAGCATAGTTTACCCTCAGCTCATCCAAGAGTTGGTAAATAATCCCTCCGATGTGGGTCAACTGTTCCTGAACTTGCTCTTTGCCTTTGATGCGGTAAAGGTACTGGTTGACGGTGTCTGTCAAGTAGGGTGACAGCAGTTCAGCATAGCGGGCGCGATCACTTTCGGATAGCAGGCGCTCGAACCGTTGCAGCAGTTCGGCAGCCAACTGTAAACGACTGGAATCCAAAATGTTGCTGGCAACCTGGGTGCTGTCCATCCGCTGCTGGTTGGTCTAGACATTGAAGGCAATCACCTGTTGGTCAGTTATATCTTCAAAGGCTTTCATCAGCAGATTCAGACCATGCTTCAAGTTATACTCGCTCAAGCGCCACCGAAAGTTGTACAGCGTCCGAATATCAAAGTCACCTTCCTTCAGGTTATGGTATCCGAGCGCATAGCGGACTTGTAGGTCAAAGACGAAATGATCATATAACTCTTCGTCGCTCCAGCCAAAACCAGCCTTGAGGGTATCCAGTGCCACCAGCACGTTGACCGGTGTATTGGGCCGGGAAGGATGATCGGCGTATAGACAGGCAAAAGGCTCTTCCTTTAGCCGACGGAAGAACTCCCGGTAAAACTCCCCAGCCCATGATTGATTAAGTCGCTCTCGATGTTTGTCGGGTAGCTCTTGGATATTGCTAATCAAAGGTGGTTGTAAATGTTTTTGGTTCGTCTTATGCATGCGACAGACCTTTCGATAATTTGTGGTCTGATTATATTAAATAGTTGTCCTTTTGAGGAGGATCAATTTCATACCTGTTTTGTACGGTCGTTTTTTCAGGAGAGCCACGGATCGCTGTCAACGGATTATTGGAACGGATTGAGCGGATTACTGGCAACGTATTATTGGAACGGATTGAACGGATGGCTGTCAACGGATTATTGGAACGGATTGAGCGGATTACTGGCAACGTATTATTGGAACGGATTGAACGGATGGCTGTCAACGGATTATTGGAACGGATTGAGCGGATTACTGGCAACGGATTATTGGAACGGATTGAGCGGATTACTGGCAACGGATTATTGGAACGGATTGAACGGATGGCTGTCAACGGATTGCTGTCAACGGATTATTGGAACGGATTGAACGGATTACTGGCAACGGACTTCGAGAACAGATTGAACGGTTTATAGAAATGATTGAGTTGATAGGAATCGAGACGAGATAAAGAACGGCTTAGGTTTCCGGTTTATGGTCGGGTTTGAGCCAGTCGGGGACAAATTGCCCCTGGCGATTGACCTGATGTTCGCGGATGTTTTTTGGCGGTATGATGCGCTTGTATTGCAGGCTGCGCTGGCCAAAGTTGATTAATAATCCAAGGGAAAGCCTACTAACGGCCATGTAACCGATCATCTGGGCTACATGGCTGCTATCCAGGCTGGTGAGTGCTTTTATTTCCACGATCACCTTTTCTTCAACAATAAAATCCAGAATGTAATAGCCGATTAATTGGCCATGTTCCAGACTATCATGGACTTCATAGCGTTTTTGAGGTTCAAAGGTTAATCCAGCATAGGTTAAGTGAACAGACAGGTCACGCTGGTAAGTATCTTCCCGGTAACCCGCCCCCAGGCCACGGTGGACCGTCATGGCACAGCCGATGATTTTATACGTCAAATCATCATAGGGGGTTAATACACGCTGATGGCCCATTATTGTCAGTTAATTCTCACAAAATTTTCAGACCTGCGCAGCCGTTAATGCAATTAATAATCCGCTCAATCCGTTCCCAAAATCCGCTGACAGCAATCCTCTGCCAGCAATCCGCTCAATCCGTTCCAATAATCTGTTGACAGCAATCCTCTGCCAGCAATCCGCTCAATCCGTTCCCAAAATCCGTTGCCTGCAATCCGTTGCCATCAATCCGCTCAATCTGTTCCAATAATCTGTTGACAGCAATCCGCTGCCATCAATCCGCTCAATCCGTTCCAATAATCCGTTGCCAGCAATCCGTTGCCATCAATCCGCTCAATCCGTTCCAATAATCTGTTGACAGCAATCCTCTGCCAGCAATCCGCTCAATCCGTTCCAATAATCCGTTGACAGCAATCCGTTCCCAAAATCCGCTGACAGCAATCCGCTGCCAGCCCTACCAATCCACCACTGCGCCATCATCAGGATGGTACGACTCCGGGTTGCACCAGTCATGACCGATCTTATCCGCCATAGCTTCTTCGTCGAGTTCGATGCCTAATCCGGGTCCGGTTGGCAGGTCCACATAGCCATCCTTGACCACGAAGGGATTCTTCAGGTAACCTTCGCCCAGTGAGACATGCTCCTGGGCGATAAAATTCGGGATCGTGGCGTCAAGCTGGATGCAGGCCGCCAACGAAATCGGTCCGAGCGGGTTGTGTGGAGCTATTGCCGCATAATATGCCTCGGCCATGCCAGCGATCAGGTGCACCTCGTGGATGCCCCCGGCGTGGCACAGGTCGGGTTGCAAAATCGAGGCGGCGCGTTTCTCCAGGATTTCGCGGAATCCCCATTTGGTAAAGATGCGTTCGCCGGTGGCGATGGGCAGATGTGTGCTGCGCGCCAGATCGGCCATCACATCCACATTCTGGCACTGCACCGGCTCTTCGATGAACATTGGCTGGTACGGCTCAAAGGCTTTGATTAACAGCTTCGAGGTCTGCGGACTGATTGCGCCATGAAAATCAATCGCAATGTCAATCTCAGGCCCCGCCACTTCACGCAAAGTAGCAAAATGTTCGACGGCGCGGTCAACGAAGGCTTTTGTTTCCACAATGCGCGCCGGTCGACCCCCGGCAACGCCAACCTTGAAGGCGGTGTATCCCCTGGCGATCCAGTCTTTGAGCGATTGAGCATCGCTGGCATGTTTGTAAAGACGAATACGCTCGCGCGTCGGACCGCCAAAAAGCTGGTACACCGGCACACCCAGCGCTTTGCCGGTCAGGTCCCATAACGCCTGTTCCACGCCGCTCAAGGCGCTGGTCAGGATCGGTCCGCCGCGGTAGAACGCATGCCGGTACATTGCCTGCCAGTGGTGGATGATTTTACGGGGATCCTTTCCGATCAAGTAGGTCGCCAGTTCATCCACAGCCTGGGCGCAGGTCAGGGCGCGTCCCTCCAGGATGGGTTCGCCCAAACCCACCAATCCTTCGTCGGTATGGATTTTTAAGAAGAGCCAGCGTGGCTTGACCAGGAAGGTTTCTAGTCTGGTGATTTTCATGTAGTCTCCATGGATCAATCTTTATGGCGGACGATAATGTGGATGGCATCTTCGATGGGCTGTTCAGCGACCAGGATCAGATATCCTCCGCCGCCCGCGCCGGATAGTTTCCACCCCAGTGCGCACGAACGGTACTGCTCGATCAGGTCTATGACCATCGGATTGAGCATATTGGGGAACATGGCAATCTGCGCTTCAAATGAGGCGCGCAGATACCGTCCAAAACCCGTCAGGTCATGCGCCAGGATTGAATCCCAACAGGCATAGGCAGCATCCGCAAGAGCCTTGGCCCCCTCAGTGTTGATGCGAGTTCCTTCCAGCACATTAAAATCCATGCTCCGTGGACCTAACGGAACTAAGTTCAGCGCGGATTGGACGAACTGTAAGGTTTGTTCATCCTGCAGCGAGTCGATCCGGTAAGGCCAGTATTTCCCGTCATAGTGGGATATATTTAAGCCGGGGATCACGATGCCAATGGTGTCCTGCGCGCCGGATATTTCCTGTGTGCCGGGGGGATTGTCGTAACAAAACAGGATCTTCGCCAATTTTTCGGGATCACCAGCTGGCAGCCGTGGGCCCCACAAGTCAATCGCGCTGCGCCGCGTGCTGGTGGCCATACCGCTGCGGTCATTAAAATCGACCGTCGGTTCGATCGAAACAGTGATGACCGGACCGGGGTAATATTTGGAGACGAAGGGTTGATCAAGCCACCCCCCTGCCAAATCGATGCGGAAGGGGATTGTGCAAACGGTGCGCAGGGAGGTGGTGGAACGGGTTGGCAAGCCAATATGGGGAATGCGATGGAGGATTTTATACTCAATACCCAACTCATCACACAGCTTTTTCTTCGCCGCTAGGTTGCCGTCTTCGTTGACGATAAACAGATCGGGTTTGATGGCGATTAGTTCATCCACAAAATCTAACATCCCCGAGCCATGCGAAATTACCGCTTCTTTGACGCAACCGATGGCCTTCATCATATAGAGGCGTTCTTCTTCAGTATAAATAGGCACCCGACCTTTTAATTCAAATAAGGTCTTATCGGAGCCAAGAGCAACATACAGGTCGCCATGGGTGGCTGCTTCTTCCAGAAAAGCCACATGGCCGCTGTGTAATAAATCAAAACAACCGCTAACAAAGACTTTTTTTCTCATCCGCATATTTTACCTGATTATATTGACGAATTGCACTGGGCATGATAGACTACCGCCCATCGTGTCCAGGATTGATCTACGCTTTCCCCGCTCCCGTCGTAACCGCCTGACTTCCAATTGGGAAGGATAGGTGTTGCGGAGCATTGATCAATAAACCAGGCTGCGCATACACTCGAAAGGACTGACAACCCTCCTTCTCCGGAGGGTTGTTGTTTTTATCCGCTTGATCATTTATGGAGGTTCGGATGATACAAAAGATCTGTAAGATTGTTCTGGCCTATTCCGGGGGCCTTGACACCTCGGTGATCGTACCCTGGCTGAAGGAGCATTACGGCTGCGAGGTGGTTTGCTTCACTGCGGATGTCGGCCAGGGGGATGAGATGGAAGGCCTGGAGGCCAAAGCTCTGGCCAGCGGCGCCAGCCAGTTGATCGTCCGTGATCTGCGCGAGGAGTTCGCTGGCGATTACTTGTTCCGTATGCTGCGCGCCGGCGCGGTTTACGAGCGTAAGTATTTGCTGGGCACCTCGATCGCCCGTCCCTTGATTGCCATGCACCAGGTCGAAGTTGCCCACCTGGTCGGTGCAGACGCGGTTGCGCATGGAGCAACGGGCAAGGGCAATGATCAGGTGCGTTTTGAACTGACCTATACCGCCCTCGATCCGCGGTTGAAAGTCATCGCCCCCTGGCGGGAATGGGATATCCGTTCACGCGAGGATGCGATCGCTTACGCTAACGCTCATCATGTGCCGGTGAAAGCCACGCTGAAGTCCATCTATAGCCGGGATGGTAATCTCTGGCACCTCTCGCACGAAGGCGGACCATTGGAAGATCCCTGGCTGGAGCCGGATGAGGCCATGTTCCAGCTCAGCGCGGCACCGGAGAACGCGCCAGAGGAAGCAGTCTATATTGAGATCGAGTTCGATTCAGGCACGCCGGTGGCAGTGAATGGCGAGCAAATGACGCCGGCCAAGCTGATCATGCACTTGAATGCCATCGGCGGTACGCACGGCATCGGCCGGGCAGATCTGGTGGAGAACCGCCTGGTGGGGATGAAGTCACACGGCGTCTATGAGACCCCGGGAGGAACGATTTTATTGGCTGCTCACCGTGAGCTTGAATCGCTGGTCCTGGATAAAGAGACCATGCTTTTCAAGGACATGGTCGCCCTCAAATATGCAGAGCTGGTTTACAACGGCCTGTGGTTCACCCCCTTGCGCGAAGCCCTGGACGCTTTTGTGGATAGCACCCAGGGACCCGTGACGGGCGTTGTGCGCTTAAAATTGTATAAGGGCAACGTTATCCCGGCCGGGCGCAAGAGTCCCTTCAGCCTGTACCGCGAGGATTTCGCCACCTTCGGTCAGGAGGATGTTTACAACCAGATTGATGCCAGAGGCTTTATCCGGCTGTATGGCCTGTCAATGAAAGTGCGCGCCCTCAACGGGCTGCCCGTCTCCGGGCTGGATATGCCCAGACCGGATTATACGCGCTTCAAGCGTGACTAGGAGAGCTAAATGACAATGTGGGGTGGCCGGTTTCGGAGTAAACTCGATCCTGCAGCCTGGGCGCTGAACGCCTCGATCAGCTTCGACCAGCGCCTGGCGCGCCAGGATGTGCGCGGCAGCCTGGCGTGGGCGAATGCGTTGGTTCAAGCTGGCATCCTGACGGCGGAAGAATGCGCACAGATCTGCGCCGGTTTGCGGGTGATCGATGAAGAGTTACAGCAGGGCAGCTTTGTCTTCCAAACCGAAGATGAAGATATCCACAGCGTGGTAGAACGGCGCCTGGCTGAGTTGATCGGTGCGACTGCCGGGAAGTTGCATACCGGTCGCAGCCGCAACGACCAGGTCGCCACGGATCTCCGACTGTGGCTGCTCGATCATATGCCGCTGCTCGATCAGGCGTTAGTGGAGTTGCAGCAGACCTTACTGACCCGCGCCGAGAGCGATCTGGAAATCCTGTTGCCCGGCTATACTCACCTGCAACGCGCTCAACCGATCTTATTAGGCCACTGGTGGTTGATGCATTTCTGGACTTTGCAGCGCGATCGAGAGCGCCTGTCTTCGGCGCGAGCGCGCACGGCGGTGCTGCCGTTGGGATCTGGCGCACTGGCCGGGACAGCTTTCCCGGTTGACCGGGTTGCCTTAGCGGCTGCGTTGGGCTTTGAAAGTGCCTCACCCAACAGCCTGGACGCCGTGGCTGACCGCGATTTTGTGGCTGAGTTCTTGTTTGACGCAGCTCTTGTCGGCGTTCACCTGAGCAGGCTGGGAGAAGCCGTGGTGCTGTTCAGCAGCGCTGAGTTCGGCTACTTCGAGCTGGCTGACGCTTACGCCACCGGGTCGAGCTTGATGCCGCAGAAGAAAAACCCGGATGTCTTCGAGCTGGCGCGCGGCAAAGCCGGCAGGTTGCTGGGCGATCTGGTCGGAATCCTGACAACCTTGAAAGGACTGCCCTCCACTTATGACAAGGATCTGCAAGAAGACAAAGTTCCCTTGTTCGATGCTTACGATACGCTGGCCGCGCTGCTACCCGTGCTGGCGGGAGCGCTGCGCAGCTTAACCGTCTATCCCGAGCGAATGCGCGCTGCCCTTGACCCCAGCCTGATGGCGACTGACCTGGCCGACTATCTGGCGCTTAAGGGTATCCCTTTCCGCCAGGCGCACATTCTGGTGGGACAGGTCGTGCAACGAGCTGCAGAAAAGGGGGTTTCTCTTGATAAGCTGCCTAGCGTAGATTACCAGGAGATCAGTTCCGCCTTCGATCCAGAGGCATTCACCCAGGTTTTTGATACCTGGCAGAGCCTGAACCGCCGAAATGTGATCGGGGGCACTGCGTTCCAGGCTGTCCAAAACCAACTCGAGATGGCGCGTGACGTCTTACACCGTCCATTGTAAAAGAAAATCATTGTCGCGCGATAACTGCGCTTGTAAATCCAATTGTAGGACAAGCTGTTAGCTTGTCCCTGTGTAATAAGCTGTTAGCCTGTCATGGAGGAGACAATGTCGTTCAATGTGCCATGCCCTGAATGTGAAGCGGAAATTGATCTGGCAGAAAATACTGAGGTCGGTGAAATTATCGTCTGCCCAGATTGCGGGGTGGATTTGGAGGTCACCAGCCTGACTCCAGCAATGGTTGCGCTGGCGCCGATGGAACAGGAAGATTGGGGCGAGTAAACCCGAGAAGCCCTATGCGAACAGGAACGACTCTATCCCGTCGCTTACGCATCGGCGTATTATATTCCCGCGTGCGCGTGGAAGAAAAATGGATCTTCGCCGCTATGGAGCGCCGGGGAGTTGATTACGAGCGCCTGGATGACCGCAGTATCTATTTTGACCTGGAAAACCCGGCTCCCTGGCTGCAGTATGACGCCATCCTGGAACGCAGCATCAGTTATGCCAACGGGCTGTACGCCCTGCGCATCCTGAATGCCTGGGGCATACCCACGGTGAATACAGTGTCTGTGGCGGAGGCCTGCGGCGATAAGCTGACTACCAGTACTGCGTTGGCGCGGGCCGGGGTGCCCCAACCGCGAAATGTCGTGGCGTTCACGCCGGAATCAGCTCTGGAAGCGATCGAGCAGATGGGCTATCCGGTGGTGCTCAAGCCGGTGGTTGGCTCTTGGGGACGCTTGTTGGCCAAGATCAACGATCGCGATGCGGCAGAGGCCCTGGTGGAACACAAGTCGGTGCTGGGCTCTTACCAGCATTCTGTATTCTACATCCAGGAATACATCGTCAAGCCCGGTCGGGACATCCGCGCCATCGTCGTCGGTAACCAGGTCGTTACCGCGATCTACCGCAAATCGGCGCATTGGATCACCAACACCGCCCGTGGTGGGGAGGGTGAAATCTGTCCGCTGACGCCCGAGCTAGAAGCTTTGTGCTTGAAAGCGGCCCAGGCGGTTGGTGGGGGCGTTCTGGCGGTGGATGTGATCGAACATCCTCAGCGTGGCTATCTGGTCAACGAGATCAATCACACGATGGAATTCCATACCGCTCAGCCGATCAGCGGGGTAGATATCGGGGATGCGATCGTTGAATATGTCATCGCAGTCGCCCGGAAGAACAGGTCCAATGGGCAGCCGCGCGCTACCCGATAATGCCATGCTTACAGTCAGGAGCTGGAATGGATGTTGAACGCACCCAATCTGGTGATGGACCGGTGACCGTATCCATCGTGGGCGGCTCGGGATATACCGGCGGTGAGCTTCTGCGTCTGCTGCTCGATCATCCGCAGGTTGAGATCAAGCAGGTCACCTCGCGCCAGCACCTGGGCGAGTATGTCTACCAGGTGCATCCCAATCTGCGCAAGCGGGCCACATTGAAATTCGGCGATCCGGAGCAACTCGAGCCGGTGGATTTGCTTTTCCTGGCCTTACCCCATGGTCAGGCACAGCACCAGATCGAGCGGTTGGCGGGATTGGCGCCGCGCATTGTTGACCTTTCGGCTGACTTCCGTCTGCGTGACCCACAGGTTTACCAGCGCTGGTATGGAGAAGCGCATGTTGCACCCCAGTGGCTGCCGCGCTTCGTCTACGGATTGCCAGAACTGCATCGTCAGGAGTTGAAAACTGCAGATTATGTGAGTGGAGTGGGTTGCAACGCCACGGCCAGCATCCTGGCGCTTTTACCGCTGATGAAGGCCGGTCTGCTGGATGAACAACGCCAGGTGATTCTGGAGATCAAGGTAGGCTCTTCGGAGGGCGGGGTGGAGGGCAACCCGGGCTCGCACCACCCGGAGCGGAGTGGAGTGATCCGCACCTTTTCCCCCTTTGGCCATCGCCATACGGCTGAGGTGATCCAGGAGCTAGGCCTGTCGAATGTTTCTCTGACGATGACCGCGGTTGACCTGGTGCGCGGGGTCCTGGCCACTGCGCATGGCATGGTCAAGCCAGGCGTGACGAACAAGGATTTATGGAAGGCTTACCGAGCCATGGCGGTCGAAAACCCGTTTATCCGGGTGGTCAAAGAGCAGCGTGGAATTTACCGGGCGCCGGAGCCCAAAATCCTGGCTGGTTCGAACTATGCCGACCTGGGATTTGAGCTTGATGAAGCGAGCGGACATATCGTGGCCATGTGCGCGATTGATAACTTGATGAAAGGCGCCTCGGGTACGGCAGTGCAATGTATGAACCTGATGTTGGGGTTTGACGAGACTCTCGGTCTTAAATTTCCGGGGCTGCACCCGATTTAAAAATTAGAAATTGGTTTTTGAATATTGGAAGTTTGATGAGGTTTTAATGATTATCGTTGTAAAACTGGGTGGAACGGGAGGGGTTGATTTCGCGGCCATCTGTCAGGATACAGCGGAGTTGCTGCGGCATGGGCAGCGCCTGGTGCTGGTGCACGGTGGCTCGGTCGAGGCGAACCAGCTTGGCGAGAGTCTGGGGCATCCCCCGCGCTTTATCACCTCGCCTTCTGGCTTCACCTCGCGCTACACAGACCGGCGCACGTTAGAAATTTTTACCATGGCAGTTAATGGCAAGGTGAACACAATGGTAGTCGAGCAGTTGCAGTCCCTGGGCGTCAACGCCCTCGGTCTCAGCGGTCTGGATGGGCGCTTGTTACAGGCCACGCGCAAGGAGGCAATCCAGAGCATCGAGAATGGCAAGCGCAAGATCATCCGCGATGACTATACCGGCAAGATTGAGGGTGTCAATGTGGGCTTGCTGAATATGCTTTTGGAAGCGGGTTACACGCCGGTGATTGCTCCGCTGGCAGCCGGTGAGCACGGAGAGGCGCTCAACGTGGATGCTGACCGGGCGGCGGCCATGCTGGCGGTTTCGCTGCAGGCCGAGGCGCTGTTGCTGCTTACCGCAGTGCCGGGGTTGATGCGCGTTTTTCCGGATGAAAGCACCTTGATCGCCAATCTGACCCAGGCGCGCCTGACTCAAGCGCTGGAATACGCCGAAGGGCGCATGAAAAAGAAAGTGCTGGGCGCACAGGAGGCATTGCAAGGTGGCGTCAGGCGTGTAGTAATCGCGGATGGGCGCGTGGAACGACCGATTTCAAACGCCCTGGCAGGTCAGGGGACAGTTATTGAATGAATGCCGGATGTCTGACGTTCTGAACGAGGTTAAGGATATCCCATGGAATTCGATTACGGCAGCTTAATCGACCTCGTGCAATACTATAGCCCGACCGGTCAGGAAGGCCCGGCGGTAAGCTGGCTGGTGGAGCGGATGAAAGGTCTTGGCTACACTCAGGCTTTTATTGACCAGGCCGGCAACGCGGTGGGAGTGATGGGGGATGGTCCACAACAGATCGTGCTGCTGGGTCACATCGATACCGTTGATGGTGAAATAGCTGTTCACGTTGAGGGGGATAGTATGTATGGACGTGGGGCAGTGGATGCAAAAGGTCCTCTGGCAGCTTTCACCGATGCGGTGGCCAGGGTGGGACCCATAACAGGCTGGCAGTTAATCGTGATTGGGGCGGTAGACGAGGAGGGCGAGTCGAAGGGGGCGCGCTATGTCATCCGGCAGGCTGACAGTTTGCCCAACATACCATGCTACGCGCCGGCTTATGCGATTATCGGGGAGCCGAGTGGTTGGTCGCGCATCACCCTGGGTTACAAAGGCAGCGCCTGGGCGCGCCTGACGGTCCGCCGGGCACGGGCGCATACCGCCAGCCAGGGGGAAAGCGCCTGCGAGGCTGCGGTGGTCCTTTGGGATGCAGTGCGCGCCTGGGCAGAAAACTACAACGCAGGGCGCAGCCGGGTGATGGAGCAGGTTCTTCCGACCCTGAGAGGTATGCAATCGGGCCAGGACGATTTTCAAGAATTGGCGACGCTCCAGGTGAGCGTACGTCTGCCGGGCGACTTCGGGCCGGAGCTCTGGTATCGCCAGCTCCAGGCGCTGGTGGGCGACGCTGTAATGGAACCAGTCGGATACCCGATACCGGCATACCAGGCTGAAAAAAATACCCCCCTGGTGCGCGCATTCCTGGTGGCAATTCGAGCGGCCGGTGGGACGCCAGGCTTCGTCTACAAGGCCGGTACGGCGGATTTGAATATCGTTGCCCCGGCCTGGGGTTGCCCGGCGCTGGCTTACGGACCTGGCGATTCGGCTTTGGACCATACGCCGGATGAGCGTATCTCGCTGGAGGAATACCGGAGAGCAGTGCTGGTGTTGGAGGGAGTGATCCGTAGCCTGGTCGAAAAGTCTTCCCCGGGCGGTTGAAGGAAGGATCATGAGGTTTAGCCATCACGGCTTGACATGGGGGGTTTTCAATTGTAGGATATAACGAAAGAGAAATTCATAAAAGTCAATCTCCAGCAAGAACAAAGTTGAGGAGCTATGCCCTACGGATATTTCGATGATGAACACCGCGAATATGTCATTACGCGGCCGGATACCCCCTTGCCCTGGATCAACTACCTGGGCAGCCAGGATTACTTCGGCCTGATCTCCAACACAGCCGGGGGATATTCATTTTACCGGGATGCGCGCTTGCGCCGGCTGACCCGTTATCGTTACAACAATGTACCCTTTGATATGGGCGGGCGCTATCTATATATCCGTGACCGAGGGGTTGCGTTCAGGGATCGGGCAGGCAGCCTGGCAGGTCGTCCGTATGATTCGTATTGGTCTCCAACCTGGCAGCCAACCCAGACGACCCTGGATTCCTACATTTGCCGGCATGGCATGGGGTATACGCAAATTGCCGCGCAGTATGCTGGTATCGCCGCCGAGGTGCGCTACTTCGTCCCGTTAGACGAAAACCTGGAAATCTGGCGACTCAGCCTGAGTAACCAGCGCGAACTACCAGCGAATCTGTCAATCTTTTCCAGTGTTGAGTTTTGCCTGTGGGACGCCTGGGATGACGCCACCAACTTCCAACGCAATTTCAATACCGGGCAGGTAGAGGTGGTAGAGGGCGTGATCTACCACAAGACTGAGTATCGTGAGCGCCGTGACCATTTTGCCTACTTTGCCTGTTCAGAGCCGCTGGCAGGCTTTGACACACAGCGGGAGGCCTTCCTGGGAGCTTACCGCGGTTGGGATCGACCATTGGTCGTGGAGCGTGGCCAATGCACGAATTCAATTGCCCATGGTTGGTCGCCTGTCGGCGTTCACCAGGTGAACCTGTTGCTCCAGCCGGGGGAGACGCGCCAGGTGATCTACCTGCTGGGCTATTTCGAAAATCCGCGGGATGCTAAATTCGATCCACCGGACTCGCTGACCCTCAACAAGCAATTCGTCTTGCCGGTCATCACCCGCTACCTGGATCCAGAAATTGTCGCTGCGGCAGACCAGGCTCTGCGCGACTACTGGGATGAGCAGCTTACCGTCTTGCAGGTGGAGACGCCGGACCATCATACCAACCGCATGGTGAATATCTGGAACGCTTACCAGAATATGATCACTTTCAATCTATCGCGCTCAGCCTCGTTCTACGAATCGGGGATCGGGCGTGGGTTGGGTTTCCGTGACTCGAGCCAGGATTTACTCGGCTTTGTGCACATGGCGCCCCAGCGCGCCCGGCAACGTGTGTTAGATTTGGCTGCCACTCAACTCCCCAACGGCGGTGCGTACCACCAGTACCAACCATTGACCAAGCGCGGCAACAACGATGTCGGCAGCAACTTCAACGACGACCCGCATTGGTTAACCCTGGCGACCGCGGCATATATTAAAGAGACGGGTGATTGGAGCATCCTGGACGCACAGGCACCCTACGATAACCAGACTGGCAGTGAAGCGCCGCTCTACGATCATTTGCTGCGTGGATTGCGGTACACGCTGGAGCGCCTCGGCCCGCATGGCTTACCCCTGATCGGACGCGCCGACTGGAACGACTGCCTGAACCTGAACTGTTTCTCGGATACACCTGGTCAATCCTTCCAAACCACCACCAACAAAGACGGTAAGGTGGCCGAATCAGTCTTCATCGCCGGTCTGTTCATCCTGGCTGTGCAGGAGTTGACTGAAATTGCCCGCCGGACGGGACGATTGGTCGAATTAGCGCCCTATCAGGAGGCTGCGAAAAAGGTAGAAACTGCCATCTGGGAAGCGGGTTGGGACGGCGCCTGGTTCCGGCGCGCCTATGACGATTTCGGTCGCCCGATCGGCTCGCAGGAATGCGCCGAGGGCCAGATTTTCATCGAACCACAGGGAATCTGCATTCTGGCGGGTCTTGGTTTGGAAGATGGACGGGCGCAGCAGGCTCTCGATTCAGTCTGGCAGCGCCTGGCGACGCAGCACGGCATCGTCTTGCAACAGCCAGCCTACAGCCGTTATTATCTCCACCTGGGCGAAATCTCTTCCTATCCGCCTGGATATAAAGAAAACGCGGGTGTCTTCTGCCACACCAACCCGTGGATCATGATCGCTGAAACCAGGATCGGGCGCGGCGACCAGGCGCATGATTATTACCTGCGCATCAATCCCTCGGCGCGAGAACCGATCTCCGACCTGCACCGCTGTGAGCCGTACGTCTACGCCCAGATGATCGCCGGGCGTGATGCTCCCACGTATGGCGAAGCCAAGAACTCCTGGCTGTCCGGCACGGCGGCCTGGAACTACGTGGCGATCACGCAGTGGATTTTAGGCATCCGGGCAGACTATGAAGGTTTACGCATTGCCCCCGTTATCCCGGCCAGTTGGGGTGGTTTCCGGGCGCGCCGGCGCTTCCAGGGCAAGCTTTACCTCATCGAGGTGGAGCGTGCTGGACCAGGAAACACGATTTCTTTGACAGTAAATGGCCTGCCATACAAGAATCCCGAGTCACAGGAGAGCAATGTCATCCCGCCCTCAGCCAGCATGGCGGATATCCTGCACATCAAAGTAATTTTGAGCTAACTTGCTAATGGGGGTAATTACCTTCAAACCTTCAACCTGTAACCTTCTAACCCTCCAAGGAGTCAACCATGGAATCATTAAAAATCGGCGTCATTGGCCTGGGCATGGGCCGCCACCACATCGCTGGCTACCAGGGTCACCCCGCGGCCCAGGTGGTCGCCCTGGCCGATCCAGACGAGGCACGCCTGCAGGAGATCGGAGAGAAATACCACGTTGACCAGCGCTATACTTCTGGGGAAGAGCTGCTGGAAAAAGAGCAACTGGACGTGGTCAGTATCGCCACGCCCAATAAATACCATCATCAATTAACCCTGGCGGCCTTCGCCGCCGGCTGCCATGTGTTGTGCGAGAAGCCGATGGCGATGAACGCCGCAGAAGGTCGAGATATGATCGCAGCCGCTGAAGCTGCAGGTAAGCGCCTGATGATCAACTACTCCTACCGCTTCACGGAGCAAAGCATGGCCTTGAAGCAGCAGGTTGAGGCCGGCGCGATCGGTGAGATCTACTTTGGACGGACGGTCTGGCATCGCCGGCGCGGTTTGCCAGGTATGGGCGGATGGTTCGGACAGAAAGCACTCTCGGGGGGCGGGCCGTTGATTGATCTGGGCGTCCACCGGCTCGACCTGGCGTTGTGGCTGATGGGTTACCCAAAGCCAACCTGGGTGATGGGCAGCACGTATAACCATCTCGCCTCGGCGTTGGCCAAGCAGCGCAATGCGAAGTTTGATGTCGAGGACCTGGCAGCCGGTTTAATCAAGTTCATTAATGGCGCCACGCTGGTCCTGGAGGCTTCCTGGGCGGCCAACATCAAGGAAAGCGAGTTCATGGAGACGCGCCTGTACGGTACTTTGGGCGGTCTGGTGCAGCGCAACGTGGACGAGACATATAAGTTCGAGGCCGAGCTGTTCGTAGAGCGCAACGGCGCGCATTTCGACATGAAGCTGCACCCGCCGCTGGCGCCAGTGCCCACGCCGATGTACCACTTTGTGGAGAGCATCCTGAAAGGCACACCGCACATCGCCACAGGCGCAGAAGGTCTGCGGGTGATGGAAATCCTGGATGCGCTATACCAGAGCGCCAGCCAGGACAGACCGATCCAGGTTACTTGAAGTATCCCCTGGAAATCATTTTATACCGCAGGCTGAAACCGGCTGGGTGAAGCTGCTCCTGCTCCGAGGGATATAAATGAACCTCCTCAGGATAGATGCCAACCTGCTGCGGGGGTTGAATTGCTTCCAGCCGCTGGAGGATGGTTTCCTTCCCTTCGGATAGATCGCCCAGCAACACCGGCGGCGCACACATCATGTCTACATACACTTTGCGGTTGCGTTGGATCAGCAGTACCAGACATTCGAATGATTGCTGCGGCGGCCAACAGCGCGGCTCGAAAGGATGTTTAAATTCGTCTGAATCGGGCAATTGGCGCCATTTTTCTAACCAGGTAGAAGCCGTCAAGGCTTCAGGATTTGACAGCGAATTACGCCGGGGGTCTATCGGCAGTTGGTGGAGCTGCCGATCCAGGATTTCCTGCAGAGTCGGTCGATAACGCTCGTATCGCCATAGTCGTCGGCTGACGCGATGGAATGGAATCCCAATCGACCCAGGATCTTCTCCACAGACCTGGCGAGCAAACTCCACCAGGGGAGGAATGTCTTCCAGCCCTTTACGGTCGACATAGATCTGCCAGGTGACGCGAAATCCTTCTGCTTTGGCTCGCTGGGAAGCCAGGAGAATGTCATCGAAGGCGCCCTCTCGACAGACGAACCAGTCGTGGTGCTCGCGTAGACCGTGCAAGGTCAGGGACAACGTGTGCATCCCCATCTCGCGCATGCGCGCCAGCAGGTTGAGATAATCGCTTCGCCTGGCCAGCCCGTAGCCGTTGGTGACCAGATAACCGCCGTGATCCAGTGCAATCCGAGGGTCGTAGATCTCGGGGAAGTTGGGGTGGGCGGTCGGTTCGTGGCAGTAAGGTATGAGCTGTCCCCATTCTTCGCTTAGCTGAAGTAATTCATCTAAAGAGAAAAACCTTTTAAAGGGGGGATGACCGTCGCGGGCGCAATGAC
>CAYGZL010000100.1:0-14094 GCA_964354345.1 uncultured Anaerolineaceae bacterium
GTGGCATTCCCACAGCCCACCACCGCCGGGATGCCCAACTCGCGGGCAACGATGGCGGCATGGGATAATGGCGCGCCCACATCGGTGACAATGGCAGCAAGACGAGGAAACAACGGCGTCCAACCAATATTGGTTGTGACCGTCACCAGAATCTCACCCACCTGGAGTTGGCTGCCGTCTTCGGGCTTGTCCAACCGGCGGACCGTCCCTTCGACGATCCCTGCTGCACCCGCGAACCCGGAGATCGTGGTGGTGGCTGTTCCGGGTCTTGCCTGCCGCGCATCATAATAATCGCTGCGCCGGTTCAGGCCAGCTGCCCAGGTCAGCGGATCGAAACGTCCGATAATGATCGCCGGGTAAGGCGGTAAGGCGCTGTAACGCTGATAGGTTTCGCGCCGGGCAGCAACGCGCATGACAGATGTGTGATCACCTGCCAGCACGCCGGTCATTTCATCGAGCGACAGGAAAAAGATATCATCTCCCAATCCGGTGACTTCGCCCACGCTTAGTAAAAAGTAGCGGATCAGGCGCGTAATGCGGGTTACTTCGGAGCGCACCGCTTCACGATTTTTTGCCGCGGCAGTGACTTTATCCAGTTCACGCCGGGTGGATTGGACTTTGGTGGGAAAACGCGCTGCGAAACCCGCCCAGACTGCCGCGTGTTCAGCGCGCTGTTGCGCTAAAAGCTCAGCTATATTAACCACCGATAGGGTGAAATCTGTCATGCGTTTTTCGAACCAGTTAGGATCATCTTCGGAACCCGGGGCAAACAATTCCATCTCGTGTGGGCCGCGGTGCCCGTAGCGTTCGAGGTAAATTTCCTGGCTCATCCTGCCATCCATCACCTGGGCCAATCCCATCAATGGACCAAGGCTCTCCAACTCACCGGATGCGCCGGACAGGTTCGACAGGATGGCGATGGCATCGCTTTCGCCGACGAGATTGGTTAAATCCAGGCGGAGTTTGGTGGCGGGGTTTGCCAGGGACATGGTTGCGCTGCGCAGCATGCTGCATGCTCGCACCACGCCGGGTTTGATCGATTGCTGCCATAGGGAGAGCAGATTCGCTACATCACGGTTGTTCTGAATTGCCGTACGCATAGTTCGGCACCAGCCTGGTGTTGCGGTGAGATATTCGGGCATTTTTTTGAGATCACGGCTGGCGTTTTGTTGGGCTTTGAGCATTCCCGGCAGTGATTTCCAGAGCACAACCAGGGGTGAAAAAGGAATGAAAGGGATGTCCAATTCTGCGTTAATGGAGCCAATCATATCGCCCTGCAATTCCTTGCGGACATTCTTGCCGATGGCGCGATAGAGCGATGCAATCAGGCTCAGGTTGAGATATGGACGCCCGCAGATGTTACCGCAGAATGGCGAATCGCCGGGGAATTTTAACGGGTTAGCTTCATAGTGAAAAATCCACCACAAAGACCAGGTGCTGGGAGTCATCACATCCGGCACGGCTTCACTGACGTTGACACTCGACCAAAGAAACTCACCCAGCAAGCTGTCGTTCCACTCACCTGTAACGGGGTTATAACCAAATTTTGGGAATGTGCGATTCATTAACACCTCACCTACGGTATATGCACTGCATAAAGCATATTTCGCAAGAACTACGCCAGCGTCACCTTTCCGATTGTCCCGTCCACCGTGACCATCTGTCCATTTTGGATTCGGCGGGTCGCCACTCCTGTTGCCATAACCGCCGGGATGCCATACTCGCGCGCCACAATCGAGCTGTGACTGAGCGGTCCGCCGATGTCAGTAACAACACCTGAAGCTATAGCAAAAAGTGGAGTCCAGGCTGGTGTGGTAGTGACCGCGACAATCACATCGCCGGGGTGCATCTGCCCGAAATCTTCCGGACCGCGCAGGATACATGCTGGGGCAGTGACTTTACCGGCGCTCGCGCCATACCCTTTCAGGGTGTTGCCTGCGGATTTTTTATGCGTCAACCTGGATAACAAAGATTTCTCAGGCAGGATACTCGGCGGTGTGACTTTACGCGCTCGCTGCCAGTCCGCTTTGCGGGTTTCCACGCATGCTGCATGGCTGATCAGCGGCACGTTTATTTCCAGGCTGGCTGCTAACGTATCGGCTTCCCTGGCTTCTAGCCAGTAGACATCGTCCGGATGAACAATTGCTCCGCCAGTGACCAGACGCCGCCCCAGTTCATACAGCAGCCGTCTGATCTGCGGGTAAGTCAAGCCCAGGTCGGCGATTGCATTTTCTCGCTCGGGCGCCCAGTCCTGAGCCGACTTGAGCAGTTTTAGGAACCATTTTCTACGTAACGGACCGAGGCGTTGGGTGATGGCTTGTTCTGCCTGTTGGCGCTGCCCCATTTGCGCTTGCTGACGGACATGCGGATTGCTGCCCTTGCCTTCCAGGTACACTTTCAGGGTTTCGAGCAGCGGCGTAGGGTCGTCGCCAGGGACAGGCTTGGTAAAGTCGAGATCGTAGAAAATATGACCATATGCAGCCAGGTGAGTGGCAAAACGGGCAGCGAATTCTCCCGAAACGGGGGGAGGCATGGAGTCTTCCTGCAGTGCAGCCCAGACATCCTGCGCTGGCGTGTGCCTCAGATAATTCGCCAGCTCTCCCTGTCCCTTCGCCCACTGCGATAGATCAAACAGCGATTTCTCCGCCTGTAGCGGCAGGTTTTCTAAACCCAGCAGGTAGGTTGTTGCGGCGGGGTCGTTTTTACGTTTAACTAGCACGTTGTAGAAGCGGCTGAATAAAATTTCATTCCAGGCGGCCAGGCCAATCGCTCCGGACTGCGCTACCGTGAAATAGTCCGCCGTTGCGCCAAAGAGTTCACGCACTCCGGTCAGCAGTTCAGGGGCTTTCTCGGCAACCAGATCCTTTTGGCGCCACTTTTCCGATATCGCGTGGCTCTTGATTCGCACTTCTTCCGCCCGCGCCTTGCCGTACTGAAAGATCTTTTTGGTGGCGAGAACTCCGACCAGGCCGAGCTTAATCAATCTTTTTGTGTTGATGCAACTATAGACATAACCATTGAGAACCCCGAAATAGTAAACGGGTTCACCCCGCAGTCCCATCACCTCAGCCAGCATCTTCAGTGTCGCCTCCGTGGCAAGCGGCACTGCCAGCGTGGCAAATAACGGCGAAACCACATCGGGTACAAGCTCGACGAAACTAACCCGCGACAAGAGCAAGTTTGGTTTAGGAGGGATCCATTGCAGCGGCGGTTCCGGCAATGCGGTGATTGGTCTGGCTTGTAGGATGGCGAGGTTCTCCCCGGCGAGCGCCCATTCGATATCCATTGGCATGCCATACAATTGATCGATCTGCAACCCATAACGCGCCAGCGTCGCGACATGCGCGTTGGTCAACACAGGTTTCTGTTTCAATGCTTCGGGAACGGGCACCTCGCGGGTGCCGGTTTCTGCCCGCACGGTCATCACCTGTTTTTTAGCAATTTCCCGGCGTAGTACCTTGCCGGTTGTTTTTTTCAGGGTTAGGGTATCGGGTGTCACTGCTCCAGAGACAATCGCCTCGCCCAGCCCCCAGGCGGCACTGATTACGATTTCGTCGCGATTTCCATTGATCGGATTGGCGGTGAACATGATACCGGCGGCGTCGGCTAAGAACAATTTCTGTACTATGACTGCCAGTGCCACGGTATTTTGATCTATGTTATTTTTAATACGGTAGGCAATCGCCCGCGCTGTCCAAAGGGATGCCCAGCATTTTTTGACCGCATCGATGACCGCATCAGCGCCGTGAATATTCAGGAAGGTTTCCTGCTGACCGGCGAAGGATGCTTTGGGCAGGTCTTCGGCTGTTGCTGAGGAGCGAATGGCGACAATAATAGTGGAGTTTTCTACAAATGCCTGGTATGCTTCCACAATTGCATCCCGCACATCTTGTGGAATTTTACCTTGTTCAAAGCATGTCTGGATCGCCTTTGATGCAAGTTCCAGGGTCTCAAGGATCGCAGTATCCACCTTGAGCAGTGCGGCAAGGATCTTCGCTTGCAGCTCATTTACCGACACGAAATGACGGTACGCTTCCGTTGTCACATGGAATCCATCCGGGACTGGAAGCCCGGCGCGGACAAGGATTGCCAGAGACATGCCTTTTCCACCGACTGTGGCGAGATCGGCGTGAGGGTCAGAAAGTGGGATAATATAGGTGTTCATCAGTTACCTGCTTTCGCGGCGCATGGCCCATAGACAGAAACCGGATGCGGTAAATTGGTGTTGCGTGGCGACATTAAAGCCATGTTTCTGGTAGAAACGTACCCCGGACCGGTTGTTTGTTTCCAAATAGCAGGGCAAGTGGGCTGCATCTACTTTGGCAAGAATGGGCTGGAGCAGCAGACCGCCCAGCCCGCGCCCCTGGCTGGCGGGGTCGACGCCCAATAGAAAAAGATACCAGTGGGGTTCGGGAGCAAAGCGTTCGTGGATGATTTCAGAGATGGTATTCAAGTTGAACAGACGCAGAACGGCTCGCAGCCCGATTTTAAAAGGGATTTGCCACAGGCCGGCTTGTAAAGCGCGCCGAACGCTGATTGTGTTGTTTCCGGGCGGTAACCAGATAGCGAGTCCTTGACGGGTGGCTGAATAGACTTCCCCGAACAGTATTCCATATCGAAGGTTGAGCGCGAAAAGAGCAGGTAGTCGCTTTTTGCGGCGCTGTTCATCTGGCAAGGCATGCTTGAAAAGCGGGTCTTCTTGAAAGGCCCTCGCCAGCATCCTGGCGGAATGTTCGAGCATGTGATGCGAAATTTCTACGATTTGTTCGATCAAAGTAAATTTCTTTCACTAACAGGTTTCATCACCTCGCCCCCATTCATCCGATAGCAGCGCTGCTCACACCCTTTATGCATATAACTTTCTCCATGGCGGTGGTGGATATTGCTCAAAAAACCACTAATATTTTGCCCCCTTTTGCATGGATACGCAAGCGATTTATTCCAATCTATGTCGGGCAAGTCTGGCTGTTGGATGGGGTGCAGAAACACGCGTTTGTATTTTACTCTATTCCACTTTCCCGAACCAACCTCTGCGCACCATCCACTTTGCTACTTCCAGTACAGGCATCACAGTGAAAGCCATCCCAAACACTATCAACCAGTCCAACAGCGTCAGGGCGTATGTACTGAAGGCTGCATGTAAAAACGGCAGATAAACAATCAACCCCAGCAAAACCATCTCCCAACCCACTGCCAGATTCAACCATTTGTTTGAAAAAGGCTTATTCAGAACCGAAAGCCGGTCGGAACGGAAGTTGTAGGCTTTTAAAAACTGAATCAGCACCAGTGAGATAAAGGTCATCGTCATCGCTTCCTCCAGACTGCGCCCGGAGTTCAGCGCCCAGGTGAAAAGCCCCAGGTTGACCATTGTTGACCAGATGCCTCCCAGGGCCATCATCGTCAACACCGGGCGGGTGAAAATGCCTGTACGCGGGTTGCGCGGCTTCCGTTTCATCAGGTCGTTTTCTGGCGGGTCAACCGAAAGCGCCAGGGCAGGCAGGCCATCGGTCGCCAGGTTGACGTACAGAATTTGTACTGCCGACAACGGTAACGGTAGACCCAGCAGCGCTGAACCCGCTATCAGACCAATTTCCCCGATGTTCGATGAGAGCAGGTACATTAAATATTTCTTGATGTTACCGAATACACCGCGTCCTTCCTCCACTGCTGCCACAATCGAAGCGAAATTGTCATCCGTCAGGGTCATGGCAGAGGCTTCTTTGGTCACGTCAGTACCGGTAATTCCCATTGCAATGCCGATATCAGCCTTTTTTAGGGCAGGGGCGTCGTTCACGCCGTCGCCGGTCATGGCTACAATATGCCCGCGCGATTGCCAGGCCGTCACCACGCGCAACTTGTGCGCGGGCGAAACCCGTGCATAGACGCTGATCTCTTCCACATCGCGCTGGAGTTGTTCATCGGTCATCTTCTCCAGTTCCGCGCCCGTTACAATCCTTCCACCGTTGAGCAGCAGGCCCAATTCACGCGCCACTGCTTGCGCCGTTACTGGATGGTCGCCAGTAATCATCACCGGGCGGATACCCGCCTCGACGCACACCGCAATTGCTGCCTTTGCTTCGGGACGGGGCGAGTCGATCATGCCCGCCAGTCCCAAAAAGGTCATACCGCGCTCGGCGGTCTCTGGCGTCGCGTTTGGTTTTGACGCAATTCCCAGAACCCGCAACGCCTCGCTTGCCATCTCTTGCGCCTGCGCCAAAATCAGCATCCGTCCGGCGGTATCCAGCGGGGCGACCCCACTATCAGTCAGTGCAAAATCACAACCGTCCAAAATTACTTCTGGCGCACCTTTAGCATAGGATGTCACGCCCTCGGAGGTTTTGTGCAGTGTGGTCATGCGCTTTGTTTCGGATGAAAAGGGGATTTCATGCACCCTTGGATTTTCAGCATCGAGGGATTCTTTCTGCACCCCGGCTTTAGCCGCGGCGACCACCAACGCCCCTTCGGTTGGATCCCCTTTTATATCCCAACCACTGCCCGAATCATGATCTCCTTTAACCAGGTGGGTGTCCGACGCCAGGATGGCAGCGGTCAGCATTCGTTTTAGCGCATCCGTTGGGGCGACGGGTATCCCACCATTGACGGAGAATTCGCCTTCAGGAGTATATCCCGACCCTGAAACCTTGAATATTTTTCCGGCGGTGTAAATCTTGCGCACGGTCATCTCGTCTTTGGTAAGTGTTCCGGTTTTATCGGAGCAGATTACCGAGGTACAGCCTAGTGTTTCCACCGCAGGCAGTCGACGGATGAGTGCGTGACGCTTCACCATCTTTTGCACACCAATCGCCAACGAAATGGTGACGACAGCGGGCAAGGCTTCGGGCACAACTGCCACCGCCAGGGCAATACCAAAGATGAGCATCTCGATGAAGGGCTGCCCGCGCATCAACCCCAGGGCAACGATAATGGCAACCACTACGAAAGCTGCTCGCGCCAGAGTTGCACCCACTTTATCCAAATTTTTCTGGAGCGGTGTGCGCCCGGTCTCTACTGTCTGAAGCATCTGCGCGATTTTACCGAACTCGGTCTCCATGGCGGTGGCAATCACCAGCGCCTGCCCACGCCCGTATGTGACGGCTGTGCCAGCGTAGACCATGTTCCTTCGGTCACCTACCGGTAAATCGTAAATTTCCAGCACCCGAATATGTTTCTCCACCGGAACCGATTCGCCGGTCAGGGCAGCTTCCTCCACCTGCATGTTGACCGACTCAAGCAGGCGCGCATCTGCCGGGACGCGGTCACCGGTATGCAGGATGATCACATCGCCCGGAACCAAATCTTTTGCTGGAACTTTGACTTCCGTGCCGTCGCGCAAAACTGTGGCGGTGGGGGCAGCCATCTTCCGCAGGGCTTCGATGGCGCGTTCGGCGCGATATTCTTGAATGAAGCCCAGTAGCACCGCAAATAGTACAATCACCACGATGACAATCGACTCCACACCATGCCCCAATAAGAGAGAGATGGCTGTTGCCCCAAGCAGGATTAGAATGAGAATATTTTTGAACTGCTCCAGTAAGATTTCCCAGGCTGAAATGTGTTTGGCTGCCTGAATCTCGTTCGGACCTATCTCCATTAGGCGTTTCGTTGCGTCTGCGCTGGTTAGCCCCTTGGGATTACTGTTTAACCGATCGATTGCTGTGTCCAGGGTCAGGGTATGCCAGGGTTTGTTGATATCCATAAGGTTGATCACTCCACTACTTTTTCATATCATCCGCTTTTGGCATGGCGGATTTGAAGACATAGACATTAAAGAGATAGATTACTCCCACCAAAATAGGTAGAATAATCACACCGATGAACTCTGTGGCAAAGGCTACAACTTCCTCGAACCAGATCGCCAGTGTGGTTCCACCAGCACTGACAGCCGCGGCCAGTGAGGCCCATCGTCGCCAGCGGCGAGGATGGGAACCCGAAGAAGGGTTGGGGTTCATAAACGGGCTCCTTTCTGCAAGATCCTTATTTTTATAAAGACTAATAATCCTTTCAAGAACATCTCTTTCAAAAAACAAAAAAGACCACCACCAAAAAGGCGATGGTCTTGCGCTTTAGTTCAGACAGCCGGGAAATCTCTTTCCGTCTTGACGACTGTCCATCCCGAAAAAACGGGCGGCTACTCCCCATCGGAGTATGTCGATTATACATGATGTTAGCTTCTGTGTCTATATATCGGTGAAACCTTCATCCATATCGGGAATAAATGTGCCGGTACAACCCGGACGCAGATGCCGATGGTAAATCTACGTGACAACAGGTATTGCGCTTTGCATGTGTATTTACTTTCTCAAAATCCTTGTATTTATGTTAATCCGAATCCATGACCGCATGACCGGTAAACAGGATGACCAGTAAAACTCCTGAGACAATCAGGCTGGTGTGAAATTGGTAAAGGGCTTTGAGGAATTTTGTTGGGACTGCTTTCCACTTGAAAAGCAATCCGCTTGCCACCAGAATGCCCGAAAGGATTAAGCCCAAAGTGGGTAACGGATTGGCTACACAAGAGGATAAAGTGAGATGCAAAATCCCTAATCCCAACGCCAGGATGCTAATATAGGTATGCAAGGGCATTAAGTATTTTCTCTGGGCATTATTCATGCGCCGGATGAACATTTTTACTGTTTCTCCAAAGGGCACATAACGGATAACTGTTCTGGATATCAAATCGACGCCAACCGGGACACTGGACGCACCGAAAAGCCACGCGGTCGCTTTTCCGGTAAATTCGTTCCCAGTGCTCTCCTGCCAGGCTTCGCGGTAGGAGAAGTAAACCTCCATAAAGAATGGGACAGCCTGTCCCCTTTCAGTCAGTTCGTCCACGAGAACAACCAGCAAGACGATACCAGCAAGTGAAATAATCATCAGCCCGATGAACGCCAAACCCAGAACAGACCAGGATGTTTTACTGGTGGTCATGGAATTTATCCTTCCTATTCTCCTTTATCAGAATAGATAAACCGTTTAAGTGGTTTTATCTTGATACTCTCGGCAAACAAGATACTGACCAATCCGGTCAACGAGAGCAATGCCATCTCCCAACGGTGGAGCGGAGCGAACTGGAACACACCCCGCAAGGCGGGAACGGTGAGCACCAACGCCAGGAAAAACAGCGCCCCAAGGCTGATCCACCACAGCGCTTTGTTCGGGACGCGCAGGGATTGGAAAATGGAAAGCGTGTGTGAACGGTTAGCGAAGATCAAGCTGAGATTCCCAATGACCAGCGAGACAAAAGCAAACATGCGCGCCTCGCCTTCGCCAAGATTTTGGCTGAGCGCGAAAGTGTAGACGCCTGCCACCACCGCCAGGATGCCCAGGCCCTGGATCAGCCCGGAAAGCACCATCACTCGTCCAAAAAGTGGCGCATCCAGTTTACGCGGTGGACGCTGCATGATGTCAGGTTCATCGTTTTCCATTTCAAAGACAATCGTGCAAGCCGGGTCGATGATGAGTTCCAGGAAAAGCACATGCACCGGTAGTAACGCCAGCGGCCATTTGAGCAAGACCGGGATGAGCGACATGCCTGCAATCGGGATATGTACGGAGAAGATGAACGCCATCGCTTTCTTGAGATTGTCGAAGATGCGGCGACCCATGCGCACCGCGGCGACAATGGAAGCAAAGTTGTCATCCACCAGCACCAGCGCCGCGGATTCGCGTGCCACATCGGTGCCGCGCCCGCCCATTGCAATGCCGATGTGCGCTGCTTTGAGTGCTGGGGCATCGTTCACACCATCGCCGGTCATCGCCACCACTTCACCATTGGCTTTCAATGCGCCGACGATGCGCAGTTTCTGCTCTGGCACGGCGCGTGCAAATATACAGGTAGTCTTGATGCGCGTGCGCAATTCATCATCACTCATTGCATCCAGTTCCACGCCGGTAATGATGTCATCCAGTGGTTTCAACCCGATCTGCCGGGCGATGTTGCGCGCCGTGCCGGGATAATCACCAGTGATCATGATCACGCGGATACCGGCTGCATAACATTCCTTGACAGCGCCTGGTACTTCGGCGCGGATGGGATCTGCCAGCCCCAACAGGCCAATAAACTTAAACTCGAAATCGTGCTGTTCAGCCGGTAAATCTACTGGGGTGAAATCTGCTCTAGCGACGCCAAGCACACGCAATCCCTGATCGGCCATGCGGTTGATTTGTTCACGTAGAGTGTCCATCTGTGCCGCGTCGAAGTGGCACAATTCTGCAATCGCTTCAGGCGCACCCTTAGCGGCAATCACAAAGGAGTTACGACTGGTCGAGCGCCAGACGTGCGACATAGCCAGCAGGTTTTCTGAAAGCGGATATTCCCGTATTAGCGTCCAATCGTTATGCAGGTGTTCCGTATTAACCAATGTGCGTCCGCCCAATTCCTTGAGCGCCTTCTCCATCGGATCAAACGGATCAACCGGCGTAGCTAAAATGCCGAACTCCACCAGTTCGTGGAAAGCGTCAGGCATGGATCGTTGCTGCAATTCTATTTTCAGCAGTTCACTGCCTGCCATCAGGTGGGTGACTGTCATGCGGTTCTGGGTCAGTGTACCAGTCTTGTCGGTGCATAGCACGGTCGCTGCGCCGAGCATCTCCACTGCCGGGACGCGCCGGGTGAGTACATGGTGTTGCGATATCCGCCATGCGCCGAGTGCAAGGAAAATCGTCAGCACAACCGGGAATTCTTCGGGTAGGGTCGCCATTGCCAGCGTAATGCCTGCCAGGAAACCATGCAGCCAGTCGGCGCGCGTCAGGCCGAAGACAATTACCACGATGGTACACATCGCCAGCCCAATCATGGCGAAGTTGCGAACGATTTTTCCGGTTTGCTGCTGGAGGTTCGTATCTTCCGGTTGCAAAATTTGGAGTGCCTTGCCGATTTTTCCAATCTCAGTGCGCATACCTGTCGTACGCACCTGTGTTACACCCTGTCCTTTTACGATGAGTGTGCCAGAATAAACGAAGGGCTGATCATCGCCGCCAGGCCGTCCCATCTCCAGTCGTCCATCCCAGATTTTTTTTCTTACAGGCACCGATTCACCAGTTAACAAAGATTCATCCACGCTGATATTTGAGCCCATCAACAAGACCGCATCCGCGGGAACTCGGTCGCCCTCAGCCACCAGCACGATGTCGTCACGCACTACTTCACGCCCAGCAATGCGTTGCTGTATGCCATCCCGTATGACCAGCGCCCGTGGGCTGGACAGGTCGCGCAGAGCATCCAACGCCCGTTCGGTTTTCTGCTCCTGGTAAAAGGTGATGCCGATGATAACCACCACGAATCCCATCAACATTAGTGCTTCTTCTTGATCGCCCAGGAATAGATAAAGCATTCCACAAGCAATCAGCATCAGGAACATCGGTTCACGGACTACTTCGAGCATGATATGGAAGAAGGTGCGTTTTTTGGCGGCTGGCAATTCATTATATCCATCGGTTGCAAGCCGCTCGCGGGCTTCCTGTTCGGTGAGACCCTGGAGCATGATTTGGTCGAGCTGTTTATTCATCGGTTATTTTCTTTCGCGACGCATTGCCCAGAGGCAAGGATCGGAGGGGTTGCGTTGGTGTTCTAAAACAACGTTGAAATCGTGTTTTTGGTAAAATCGCACTGCATCAGGATTGTTTGTCTCCAGATAACATGGGATGTGTTCCATATCGGCTCTGGCAAGTATGGGCTGGAGTAGTAGGCTGCCCAAACCACATCCTTGACTTGCTGGGTCAACCCCCAAAAGAAATAGATACCAGTGTGGGTCAGGAGCAAAACGTTTGTGGATACCTTCAGCAAAGGTGTTCTCACTCCAGAGACGTAACACGGCGCGTACTCCCATTTTGTGCAGAATGAGCCACATACCAGCTTTCAATTCCTGCCAGGTAGAAACCATGCAATTGCCTGGAGGTAACCAAATAGCTAATCCATTTTGGGAAATATCAGAATAGGATTCTCCAAACAATTCCCCATAATGAATACAATGGGTAAAAAATGAAGGCAGACACCGCCCGCGTTGCTGTTCATTTGGGAGAGCATGGATAAACAATGGATCGTGAAGAAATGCACTCGTCAGCAGGTTAGCTGATTTATTGATAAATTGGTGGGAAAAAGGCTTTACTTGCTGGATCACTTCTCTCTCGATAGGCATTGGCTATGACTCCAGTTGGTAGTGAAGGATGTGTTTTGCATTTGCCAGTGGTGGTATGTGCCGGATACGGAGGCAAACAGGTCATGTTCGCAGTCGTGGAAAGAATCTGGCAGTGCGCTGCATGTATGCTATGTATTCTTCCCCGAAGGCTTCGACCATCATCTGCTCCTCTTTGGGGACGCGCCACACAAGCCCGGCGATAGATAACACGCACACGGCAATAAAAATCCAGTTGGCGGTTAACAGGGAAAGCGCGACGCACCAACCAAACATTGCCGTGTAGAGCGGATGGCGAATGTAAGCATATGGTCCGGTCGTGACCAGATGATGGTTTTTAGTCAGTTGCAATTGGGCAGACCATTGTGTATCCAGGGTGACCTGAGTCCATGTCCAGAAAATCACGCTGACAACACCCAGGGCGAACCCCGTCCAGCGTGACCAGCCTGGCAGGGGGAATGAAAACGTATTAATCCACGCCATTCCGATCAAATACATGACCAGGAAGGTCATCAGCGCGAAGAATCCCACCATGCGAATAATAAGAACGCCTCGCCCGCCTTCACGCGCAACCGCCTGCTTGTCAGGCATCAGCCGACCGTCTGAGCGACGCACTCTGATCATAAAATAAATCCGCATGGCGATCAATTCCGTCAGCAGGATTAAGAATGCCATCCGGAAAATGGATTCGGTTGTCATAGCCTTGTTCTCTTTAACCTCTTGCCTCTTATAGTCAACAATCTGGGGATCCACATGGGTACGGATTGGCAATACTCCTGCCACTGCTCACCGAACGCCACCGCTAACGTAGTTTCCTCGCGCCGGGCACGGATGGTTGTCAGAGCAGCGAAACAAACAAAGAGCAGGGTCGTCCAGGTGGCGTAAATTAGCAGGCTGCCCAGAGCAGCCAGGATGAGTCCGGCATACATGGGATGGCGCACGATGGCAAACGGACCATTCGTGACCAATAGATGATCGGTAAACAACTGCGCGCCAAATCCGGTGGAGACAAAGTAGTTTTTACCCAAAACCAGTCGACCCCACAAAACAAACGACATGCCAGGAAAGTACAGCAGTGCGCCCAACACCAGCATCAGATCGCGGGCTTGTGGTGAAACCGTAAATGGCAGGGGAATCCAACCCAAGTAGCTGACACCAAAAAACAGCACTGACGAAACGAGGTAAAACCATGGAGAGCGCAGCCAGGCGGCAGTTCGTCCGGTCGAAAGCCCCGCCTGGCGCAGGGTGCCGCGCCAGATGCCGTAGAGAACGATCCCCAGCGTGGTAAATGCCAGCAGTGCACCTATCCAGCGAACAATAGAGTCAACCAATGTGAAGCCCAAGATTTCACCTATATCATCTGGCCAATTTATCTTCCGGCTTGCGAAACTCGAGGCAATACAGCCAGCCTTTCCAAATGTCGAAAATGCGCGTTTCCAACATGGTAGCTGGTATCAAGTCGACCGGGGGCTGGATGATATTCCGCTTACCGCCGAATGACTCCTTGAAGCCGGGGATGAACTTCTCGTACCCCTGTGCGCCTTTCTCGGTCTCATCAGCAATGAGAATGCGTGATCCGGGTTTAGCGACACGGATCATCTCCTCGATGGCCTTTTTCTTATCGTTGAAGAAATTGATCCCCCCAATGTGAAAAACTCCATTAAAGGTGTTGTCCTGGTAAGGGAGTTGTTCAGCGTTGCCCAGGTCGAGTTGGATATTCCACCTTTGATGGGCAACATAGTTCCTGCAGCGGCTCAACTGCCCCAGAGAGATGTCTACTCCGTAAATCTCACCCACATCACTGCGGTCGACCAGGTACGGCAGGTTCACCCCAGGGCCGATGGAGACTTCCAGTATGCGACCGCCCTGCGGATCCAACCGGTCGGTGACCTCCCGCCGCGCTTGTTCTTCACTCATCCCGATATAGGCAAAGGCGATTTTTGAGAAAGCCCGGTATCCC
>CAYGZL010000101.1:0-22624 GCA_964354345.1 uncultured Anaerolineaceae bacterium
ACTCCTATCCAACGCCCGGTGAAGTGCCAGGAGAATCTGGGTAGTATATTGTTTGTCTCGGACCGTGACGAGCGCATGAAAAACTACGATATCTACCGGCGAAGCAACGATGGAAAAACAGTGACCCGCCTGACAGATGCCCCTGGGTATGATGGCTGGCCGAGCTGGTCGTTCGATCGCTGCCAGGTGGTGTTTGCTTCCTTGCGCGATGGCAATTATGAAATTTACCGCATGAAAGCCGATGGGTCGGATCAGGTGCGCCTGACCAAAGGTCCCGCGGCCGATGTGATGCCCGCGTGGTCGCCGGATGGGCAGCAGATTGTGTACGCCTCCACCTCTTTTCAATATCCGGATATTTTTGTTATGCACGCTGATGGGACAGGTGTGAAGCAGTTAACCAATCATTATTATGAAGATCAATGGCCGCGCTGGTCGCCGGATGGCAGCCGGATCGCCTTTGCTTCTCGCCAGGATGGCAACTGGGAGATTTATACCATGCTACCGGATGGCTCGGATCTGGTTAACGTGACCAACAATCCCGCTGAAGATACCCATCCATCCTGGGCGCCGGATGGTTCCAGGATTGCTTTCTTCAGCAACCGCACTGGCTTTGAAGAAATTTTTGCCATGACGCCGGATGGTTCAAGTGCTCGAGCACTGACCAACATACAATATTATCTTCGATTGTCGCGGCGCGGTCTGGCCTGGTCGCCAGATGGTCAGCGCTTGCTGTTGACCATGGCGGATTTTGGCCCAGACGGAACGGATAATATCGAGGTTGAAGCATGGGATCCAAATTCCCAGAAATGGGAAAACCTGACTGAAAATCCAGCGAATGATGAATGGGGAGACTGGTAACAGCTGCCCGATTATTGAGGTGGGCATGAGGGAGCCTGGCGCTGTATACTACCAACACGGGAATTGAATAGCGGATATTATTGCTGCGCTTATAGCTTCCGGTTAATAAATACTTTGATTAAGGCTCTGGCTATCTCAACCGCGCCAGGTGAGTCGCCATGGATACACAGGGTATCCACCTTATAGTATTCCACCTTCTCTTCCCGCCGGACAGCAACTCCTTCCTGCGCCAGGCGCACTGCCTGGGCGACTGCTTCCGTTGGATTGAGCAGCGCACCAGGTAGCTTCCGTGAGCGCAGGCTGCCATCCGCTTCGTAGGCCCGGTCGGCGAAGCCTTCGGCGTACACCGTCAATCCCGCCTCCAGACCAGCTTCCACCAGCTTCGAGCCAGCCAGCCCGATCAGGATCAGCGATGGCAAGAAGCTCCGCACTCCACGGGCAATGGCACGCGCCAGGGAGCTGTCTTGCGCTGCCTGGTTATATAACGCGCCATGTGGTTTGACATGCACGAGCGGCACACCGACCGCCTGGCAAAAACCCGCCAGCGCGCCGATCTGGTAAACTACCATTGCTTCGACTTCTGCAGGTGTAAATGCCATTGACCGCCGTCCAAAGCCCTGCAAGTCGGGATAACCCGGGTGAGCGCCTATTTTCACACCATGCTGCGCGGCCAGCGCCACGGTCGTTTGCATCACCTGCGGATCGCCAGCGTGGAAACCGCAGGCGATGTTGGCTGAAGTGATATAAGGCATGATCTCCGCGTCCACGCCGATCCGGTATGCACCGAAGCTCTCGCCAAGGTCGCAATTCAGGTCAATTCGCATAGATTTGCTCCAGGAGGTTTAACATCGCCCGGTATTTTGCCTGGGCTGCCTCGATTGAGATCTCGTAAAAGTGCACTCGCCCGCTGCCTCGTGGGCATTGCGCCAGCAAGGGCAGGTCGGCCAGGCACACCGTGGCGATGCACGTGTAACCGCCGGTGGTCTGGCGATCCGCCAGGGCGACGATCGGCTGACCATCGCCGGGCACCTGCACCGCTCCGAGCGGCAATCCTTCGGATAAGATGTCCGCCGCGTCCGCACCTTTGCGGGCATGCGCAATGGTTGAGCCGCGTAGACGGTAGCCCATCCGGTCGGATTGCCCGGTCACCGTGTAGACGTTGTTTAGCAAGGCATTCACCCCTGCCTGGCTGAAGGCCGCCCGATGTGGACCAAGGATTACCCCCAGGCGCGGTTGGGTAGAGTAAGCTGGCTGGTCAGCCAGCGGCAGGTTGTGTCCACGGGGCAGCGCAGGTGGGTGGCGTAAGCTACGGTTACGTACCCCCTCCCAGACCGCCTCGATCATCGGTGGATATGGATCTTCGGCGGGGTCGACCTCAGGCTGTACGCTAGTAATTGAATTGCATTGACCAACAGGTAGCACATCACCAGGTTGGATACACCGCTCGGTGAATGGGAGTGCTGATTTTGGATATTGGAAATTCGATATGGGATCTTGTATTGCTACCGGCTGAGTCCTAATCACTGACTTCAAAGCGCTATTTTCAGACTGCGTTCCAAATCCCCGCAAGAAGGTTGAGCGTGAGCCCAATACCAGAGGAACATCCAACCCACCGCTTATTGCCAGATAGCACCAGCCGCTCCAGGTGCGCGGCAGCAGGCGCAGTGTATCGCCCGGACGCAGGACATGCGCTGTCCACAGGGATTTCCAGACCTGCCGGGCGCATTCCTCGACCAACAGCGCGTACCCCCATCCGGTGACTGCCACCAGGCAGTCCTCTTCGGTTTGCAGCTCAAGCCCACCCTGACCGATCTCCAGCGCAGCGTATCCAGGTGGATTATCGACCAATGCATTGGCCGCCCGCAAGGCAAACCAGTCCATCGGCCCCGCTACCGGCACACCCAGGTGCTGGTAGCCCGTCCTACCCAAATCCTGGATCGTCACTATTCCACCACAATCAACGATTTGCAGGTTCATGCAGAAATCGTCGCTCCTACCGGCACAAAGATCACCCGATCGCCTGGCTGCAGCAATGCGGGTGGATTATGGTTTATATCGAACAGGCACAGGGTCGTTCGACCGATCAACCACCATCCACCGGGCGAAACGCTGGGATAAACGCCGGTCTGGTTACCAGCCAGGCCCACCGAGCCAACCGGTACGTGCGTGCGGGGCGTCAGGCGGCGCGCTATCGCCAGAGCCGGGTCCAACTCACCCAGATAGGCGAAGCCGGGTGTGAAACCGATCAGATAGACGCGGTACGTACGCCCGGAATGCAGGCGGACCACTTCCGCTGTGGTCATCAGGTGCTGGCGGGCGACTTCTTCCAGATCCGGACCAGCCGCACCGCCATAAATCGTTGGGATTTCAATGCAACGGGATTGAGGCAGTGGAGCTGCACCCGCGTCACTGAGGGCGTTTTCCAGGAAACTGCTTGCTTGCGCATAGGTTAATTGAGCCGGGTCGTAATGCACAAACAGCACACAATAACCAGGCACCGCCTCACCGATCCCGGAATACGGGCGCTCCTTCAGCCAGTACGCCAGGCGATGGACTTGTTGATTAACCTCCGCATCCATCCGGTCTCCTAAGACGATCCGGATAGCGGCTTCACCAGCGGGTTGCACCAGGGGATAATCAGCCACGATCCTCCAGCTCAATTAGCGATGATTAGGTGGGCTGGCCCATACCGCCGGTAAATAAAGACGTGGGATTGGTGGCCCCACGGGCGTTGCGGTGGGTGTGGGTGTTATGGTCGGCGTCGGTGTTAGTGTGGCTGTCGCTGTCGGCGTGACAGTAGGCGTCGCGTTGTTTCCCGAATAGACGACAAAGGTGGCAGCATAACCGGCGTTGGAGATGCCGTATTGGATGCGCATATAGCCGGCTTCGCCCCACCAGGGACCCCAGGAGTTACGCAAATACCACACACCCTGTACATCATCCCAACCAACAATCACTATCCCGTGGTTGACATAACCCAGGCCGCATTCCGCGGCTTCGTCAACATTAAAAATACCACCCGAATAGGATTGGAACGCTGGTCCGATACATATTGAGGTGGCCAAAGGACCGTATTGCTGGATGGCCTGCTTCATCTGTTCTGCAGGCGGTACAGCGTTACTCGCCAGGTAAGCCCAGGACTCGATCTGCTCTTGATGGGGGTGGGGTGGCTGGCAGGCGATCTGTATCGCCTGGTAGGGGAAATCACTTTCATTCACCGCCCCGGCTGCCAGCTCGCCAGGTGGAATACGCCACTCGTGGTAATCGTGCGCATACCAGCCCCCGTTGCAGGAATAGCCATCGGTGTTGCATGAGAGCAGGTATTGCTCTGAAAGGTCCCGCTCCTGGTTATCCTTTATTTTCAAATTACTCTCGAAGGCGCCCACCGTGCTGAAGGCCCAACAACTCCCGCAATTGCCCTGGTCGCGAATGGGCGTGCAGCCGCCCTGCTCGCACCAGTTGAAATGGGCAGCTAAAGAGGTCTTGCTGTAGGTCTGGATGAAACTAGCAAATAGTCCCCTGGCTGGGAGTGTTTTAGTTGGTTCGGGGGCAGCTTTTCCTGGCGCATTGGAGGTCGTGAATGGAACGTCTGTTTCCAAAGGGATTGTTTTGCTGGCAATCTTCGTCCGGTCCACACGGGAGGGCTCAGGCGCCGGTGCGGGAACGATCACCTGCAGATCAAACACTCCCAGCGCGTCGCCTTGGGTTTCCCAAGACCGGCGAACTTCCAGCGCCAGGCGTATCTTCCCCGCCGATCGGGGTGCGAAGCGCAGGATTTGCATCCCCGCTGCGCCGATGCGACCGGAGCTGGTCTCGAAATGGCCTCCATCCACGGCGTACAGCACGTTCGTGTCCATCGCGGAGACGATCCAACGATATCCTGTGGATGGATTGACCGGCAAGCGCAGCGCTAACACCTGACCCGCCTCCAACTGAACCTCGGTTCCCTGATCGGCCTGGGTGACCAACCGGTCGCCGGGTAAAATCCATCCTGTCTTCCCGGCGGCAGTTTTTCCGAGCGCGGAGGAATCCTGCATGCCTGGCTTTGCCTCCACCCCCAGGACAACAATCACCATCAACCAGGCGATGACCGGCGCTGCTCGCAGCCACTGCTTATGTAGATAGCCGGGTAGATTTATTTTCTCCTCATAATCGGTAAGAAGATACACCAGCCAGCGGGTGGTTGAATGTAGATCGGGGCGGTATCGCTAATCGTGACAGTGCTCTTTCCGTTATTAATCGAATTATACTGGATTTTGAGGGCGTTGCGGTCGACGAGTTGGGAACCAGATAAAGTGATGTTGAGGCTGTCGACGGCTTTCTTGGCGCGGAAAAAGATATACGCGAGGGTACCCGAGCCATTTATCCCTTGTTGGGAGATGATCCGGGTTTCTGCTGCTCAATTAACCACACCAGCGTTCTGTACCGGAGGGACAAAATAGCGTCCAACGCCATCCTGAGTCAGGAAGATTGCCGGAGTGAGGTAGAGAAACTCAAAGTAGGTGGTGTTGAAGCTCGCGCCAGCCTGCCAGGCATACAGGTCGGTCACGCTGTCGACGACGACTTCGAGGTAGAAAGACTGCCCGGTCCTGACGGTAAGGCTGGTGGGAGCAAAACCAAGCAGGGCGGTATTCGCTGAGGCTGGCGCATCTGACCATGCTGGTGTGGTTGATCCAGTGGATTCGACTTGTCCAGCCAGAGTGACTGGTGCAGCCGCGACGACCTGCGACGAGAGGACAAGCAAGCTGCCTAACAGAACCAGGAATAATTTTATTGTTTTCATGGTGCGTTCCTTTCGATCTCAGGTTGCTTATGGTTCCGGGCAGTTCACCATGCAGTAGTTGCCCCACACCGCCCCAGTGCTCAGATCGAGGCGGAGGAACTGGTGATCAAACTGGTAAAGTATCGGGTGACTATCGAAGACGCCGCCGTTGTTGTAGCCCACTTTGATGTAAAAGCGTATTTCAGCATTCGCCCAATCGTCAATGTGAATGCCGTTGAAAGAATAGGTACGGATGGTGTCGTCCAACGCCAGCCAGGAAACGCTCCCCGGTCCATCTTCGAGCGTCTCGCGAGTAGAGGCAAGCACGGTACCGCTGTCAGCATCCACCAGTTACGCTTCCAGTCCGTAGATGGCGGTTCGGATGCCGGAATCCTGCACGATGGGCACCGGTATCGTCACGCCTTCGTATTCGATCTCAGCGAGCAGCATATGCACCTCGAAGGTGCGCGGGTCCAACCGCAACGTCAGATTCTCCAAATATCGATCTATTCCAGAGCCAGAATAGCCCACCCCCAGCACGTAGTGGTACCCGCCGTAGACGATCTTGATGGAGAAAGAAGGCCAAAACTCATCTTTGAAATCACTCCACATATCGGCGATGATCGAGGACGAGTCCTCAGGTTCGTCGGGCAGCAGGTTTTCGGTGCTCTCATCGATGATCCGGCTGCCGACAGTATCTTGACCGGTAACAACTGTTAATGGCGGGTTGAATTCGAGGATCAGGTCGGGGAAGAGGCTTTCCAGCCCGGGGATCAGGCTCATCGGTGTGGAAAGGTTAGAGTAGCCGGTCTTCGAGACCACCAGGCTGGTGCAACTGGCTTCCACTTCCATGTCGAAGGCGCCCACCTCATCTGTGGCGGAATGGATGCCGCAGGCATTCACATCTGCATTCACCACATAGTAGCCAAAGTTATTAAGAACGTTACCGTGTACGTAGGCCTTGGTGGTGGGACTCATCATCCAACTTTTACTCACCTGCTGGAGGTTGGAAATGCTGACCGAAGTGGTCACGCGGGCAAAGTTAGCCTTACTCAGTCGCACCTCGTAGCTACCCGGGATCAGCTTGCCCAACTCGATCTTGGTGGCGGGGGAAAAAATCCCACTGGCATTGGTGGTGGTCTGGATGGGGAGACCCTCGCCGTTAATGCGAACGGTCACGTTGGAGAGCGGGTTGCTGGTGGCAGCGTCAGTCACCGTCCCGGTCAGGCTGCCCCAGCGGTCGGTGAGTAAAGGGGGTGAGTTGCTGGGGGTGTAATCAATGTGGTAAGGGTCGGAGGCGTTGCGCTTGATCTTGACCT
The DNA here is from genome assembly GCA_964354345.1 of uncultured Anaerolineaceae bacterium. GTDB lineage: Bacteria > Chloroflexota > Anaerolineae > Anaerolineales > UBA4823 > CAYGZL01. The sequence goes on from CAYGZL010000101.1 coordinate 6,940, forward strand.
CGACGCCTGGCGTCGGACGGTAACCAGGAGCCTGCCAGGACAGGGTGTAGCTGGTCTCGACGCCGCTGATAGGTAGGTCATCAGCCACCAGGGTGCTGTAGTCGGTGACTGGAATATCACGCGAGATGCCAGGACCGGTGAGGTGGATCGTGCCGGTGTTGGCGTAGTTCGCCATCCCAACCCGGGCTGTGTCAGTGTCATCCTGGATGGCGGTCCAAAGCCCGGCAGTAGTGGGCAGGGGCATGACGACCAGTGGTGGATTGATTTTGTTATTCACCTCGGTGGTTTCCTGGATGGTGTTGTCGGGGTCCACCTGGATCAGGAAGCGCACGAAGGTGGCCTTTTCGTAGCCTGTTGGCGGCAGGTAGGGCAGCGTGAGGGTCGTGGTGAAAGTAAAAGATTGGAGTGGATTGAGGGCCGGGATGGCGACTGTGGCCTGCGCCGGTGGACCCAGCAGGCGGTCGGGCGAGAGCTGGATATCGAGGGTGGCCGTTGTGGCGGGTGAGGCTGCCCAGCCAGCGTTGAAGACTGTGGCAGTGATGTCGATCGGTTGGTCCCAACGCGCGACAGTCGGACTCCAGCTCACGTGAGTGTTATCAATCCCCAGGTCGGGCAAGGTCTGATCGGAAGACTTTGAATCGAAAGCAGTACTCTGGTAGCAGAGCTGGCCGTCTGGGCAGGTGGGCGAGCCGCTGCCGGTGGGGCCATAGGCGCGGTAAACCAGTTGTGCCTCCCCCTGCGCATCGATATTGAGCTGCGGTTCGCCTGGTACGCCGCCGTACACCACGCTGCGCATCGGTTCAACGGGTAAACCCATTGGGCTGAAAACCCCGTAAGCGCCGGGTTTGAGCGCTCCGCCCCAGCCAGTGAAGGAGAAGAGGTGCACCCGGCTGAGTGAGTCAATCGCGAGGCTACTTTTGGCCGCAGTGTTGGGAGGGGTTGCCCAGGCCGGGAAGAGCTGCAGGTCATCGACCACAGAGACGCTGGAGGGATCAATCTTCTCCAGGTAAAGTGCGGCCCCAACGCTGCAGCAGGTACTCCAGAGCACGTAGGCGTTTCGGTTCTTGTCAAGCTTGATGAATGGCTCTACGTTGATCGTACCATCTATAAACACCTTGATTACTCGTTCTGGCAGGGAGGGGGTGCTACCGACTCCGATGCGCGCATAATAGAGCTCATCCGTCCCCGCAAGCTCGGTTAACAACAGGTGGATATTGTCGCCGGAGTCGACCGCGATTTTTGGGTAGAGAACGCTCGAGGTTGGCTCATGCACATGGAGAGTATAATCCCAGATCTGCCAGGTTCCGTCTGGCGAAATCAGGCCGTAGATGGGGTGTTGTCCTCCGTATACTTGGAATACAAGATGCACCCGGCCTTGCGAGTCCAGGGCGATATCTGGGCGTGGATATATATTATTCCAGATCAGGCTCTTCGGCAGCACCAGGAATCCATAAGAATCGATCCGTGCCTGGTAAAGCTCGTATCCACCACCACCGCTCCAGATGATGTGAGTGTTTCCGCGGTTATCACAGGCGATCGCCAGCCCGTTATTGCCGATAAATCCGCCAGAATCCAGTTGCACGTCGTCTATTAGCGTGTTGCCGAAGCGATCGAGGCGGGTGTAGTAGGCTTTATCTTGCTGATCAACCCAGGTAATGTGCAGTTGATCGCTGCCGTCGAGACAGGCTGAGATCTCGACGATTGCGATAGGTGTGTTACTTAACAGGCGCGGCAAGTGGAAGGTCCTGTCTGATCCGTAGCTGCGTCCGGCGATCGCCAGATCGGCCACATCGATGCTGTTATCAAGGTTGAGGTCAGTTTCAGGATTCCAACGCGGATCGGTATCACCAGCCGCCCCGAGCGACTGCCCGATGGATTTGAGATCCAGGGAATTAACCATGCCATCCAGGTTGATGTCACCCAGGTATGCCAGGGCGGTGAAGGTCATGCCTGATAACATGAAAAGCGAAAGGGCAATCGTTACGATAGATTTGAGCTTTTTCGATGAACGCATATTTCCTCCACATCCACGTGACGTGGTAAATCCCCATGCAATTCAACTCAGGTCATCATAACAACATAAGAAATTGTAGTCGAGGAAATGATTGAGTATAGCAAGCGGGATGGCTTCGCTGGCAATACACCTCTTAAGTATGGCGGATTAGCCTTCCAGAATGGCTGCGATCGCCCCCAACTCATTCGGCGAAAAATCCAATCCATTGATCGCCCCGGCACAGTCTTCCACCTGGCTGACTTTGCTGGCGCCAATCAACACTGAAGTCATCCCGGGGTGGCGCAGCACCCAGGCCAGCGCCATTTGCGCCAGGGTTTGGCCGCGTTGTTGAGCCAGCTCATTCAACTGGCGCACTTTGGCTAGCTTCGCCTCACTGATCTGGTTGGCCTTGAGAAAGCCCCAGGCTTTAGCGGCGCGTGCGTCCTCCGGGATACCGCCCAGGTAGCGGTCGGTGAGCATGCCTTGCGCAAGGGGGGAGAAGGCAATGCAGCCGACACCGGCTTCGTTCAGCACATCAAGTAAACCGGCCTCGATCCAGCGGTTGAACATGCTGTAAACCGGTTGGTGGATCAGGCATGGCGTACCAAGCTGGCGCAGGATCGCTGTCGCCTGGCGGGTCTGTTCAGCGGAGTAATTCGAGAGACCGGCATACAATGCTTTGCCCTGGCGTACCGCCGTGTCGAGGGTGGACATTGTCTCCTCCAGGGGCGTCTCGGGATCGGGGCGGTGGCTGTAGAATATATCCACATAGGATAAGCCCATGCGTTTCAGGCTCTGCTCCAGGCTGGCCAGCAGGTACTTGCGCGAGCCCCACTCCCCGTAAGGTCCTGGCCACATGTAATACCCGGCTTTGGTCGAGATAATCAGCTCATCCCGGTAGGGGGTGAAATCCTGGTGCAGGATCCGTCCGAAATTTTCTTCTGCTGAACCCGGCGGTGGACCGTAGTTGTTTGCCAGGTCGAAGTGGGTGATGCCCAGATCAAACGCCCGGCGCAGTATGGCGCGACCGTTCTCAAACACATCCACCCCGCCGAAGTTATGCCACAAACCGAGCGAGATCGCCGGCAATTTCAGACCGCTGCGCCCACAACGGTGGTAGACCATTGCGTCATAACGGGTATTTGCGGCTGGATAAGTCATTTGTAATAACCTCCTGCAATAAAAACTGGAGTACCGATGAGTTTATTATATCTTACTGCGTTGACTCAATTACCCCAGCATGGTGACCTGCATTTCGACCCAGGGGGCAACTGACCGGTTACGTTGGCAGTCTTGCTGGGTTCTCCCGCACCCGGTTGGGGGCGTCGCCCGGATTGCCAGCCACTTGAGCGCGGTCACCCACCTGCAAGCGCGTCCAACCGCCCGTGCAATCCGAGGCAACCGGGGCGGGAGTGGCATTGGGTGTGGGCAGACATGATAAGTCAAATGGTCGCCAGGCGGGCGTGTAGGCGCGGCCAATCATGTCGGTCATCGCCACAGACTGGAGGTTAAGGATGCGAAAGGTTAACCAACCGCTGACTCCGGCGGGTGGAAAGTTTTCAAATGCATCCCGCCCAACACCTGGTTCACTTCACTTTTGGAGAGTACGGTTGGTAAGTGCTGGGTGAGCTTGGCGCGCAGGGCATGAACAGGGGGAGCCAGTTCAATCGAAAGAAAAGCTTCAATCTCCGGTGCGCCTATTTCGGCAGGGTGGCGGGCGAAACCTTGTTTTGAGGGAGTCGTCAGGCATAGGTTCGTCGGACTCGGCTGATGAGCGGGGTTAGCCTTTTCCCGAATTCTCGGTCATAATCTTCATCGCCAGGCTTTGAAAATAACGCTTCAATGCCACGGGGTCAAAATATACCAGCATCTTGACCGGCCAGCGCTCAATTTCATCCGGGTAGTTCGCCGTGCGGTTCAGGGCAACCGCAAACCAATACAGGTCAAAGCCAGTATCCTTGTGGCGTGCAAGTTTCGCCAGCTCTTCCAGGCTCGTCCTTTGCAATAAAAAATACAGGTCAATTGCATCGCGTGGTTCTACTCGTCCAAAGAAGGCTAAAGTTTTATCAGCCTGGATATCCGTAAAATCATTCACCAACACGCCAGCGTCCCCCACTTCTGCCGGGGCAAATCGGTACGGCGAATCCAGCGCCAGGTCAATTTTGAGTTGTTCTTTTCCCTGCGTGACTTGAAACTCAACAAAACTGGCAAAGCGGCGAACTGCTCTAATTTCCATACCGCCAGATTGAACGGCTTGTTCAACCCGGTAGGAAAATGGGATGATCAAACCGGCCTCACTCGTGAACAAATCCAGGTCGTTAGAAAGCCGGTGTGCAAGGTAATACTCAGCTAAAGCTGTGCCGCCGGTCAGGTAAAAACGTTCCTGGTCGGGCAGGCCCGCAAAAAGATGGAGGAAAGCCCTCTGAAAAACAGAGAGAATGCCTTTACCCTCTAGCATGGCGGGTTTCCAAAAAACACTGCCACAGGCTGCGAACATCTTCCGGTAGTGTAATTTCATCCAGCACTTCAGCGATTTGATCAAGATTCAAGGAGCGGATATCTTCTGCCCGCCCATGAGTCAGCACCTGTTGGATATACCAACGCCGCTGGAAGGGGTCAGACAAGTCAACATGGTCAGTGCTCCAAACGATATAAACGGGCGGGCGCAAAGTGGTCATAGGTAAATTATAACTCTTTTATAGAGACCAGGAACGAGAGCATCTGGCAGCATCGTCAGGCGGTCTTTTTCACCTTTGCCTTCGCGCACCAACACCTGGGACTGCTCAAAGTCAATATCCTTGATGCGCAGGCGCAGGTATTCTATCAAGCGCAGGCCGCAGGCATACAATAAACGGGCCATCAGTTGGTGCAGCCCCTGCATCCCGCTCAATACCTGGTTCAGTTCACTATTGGAGAGTACCGTTGGCAAGTGCTTGGTGCGCTTGGCGCGCAGAGCATGAATAGGGGGAGCCAATTCAATCTAAAGAAAAGCTCCTTCTCCGGCGCGCCCATTTCGGCAGGGTGGCGGGCGAAACCTTGTTTGGCTTGATGAAAGAGAATGTAGTATTTTGCCAAATGGACATACGTTTTTTCAGTGGAATACGAATAGTGTTTGATGCGGATGGCATCGCGCAGATGGTCCAGAAGTTTATTAGGCTTGGGTAAGGCCGGTTAGTGAATAGTGAAATTACCCTTTTATCGTTGGTGTATAATATTTATTGATAAGTACAGATCAGACAAAACTAACTTAATAATCAGGTTATAAGAAATCAGGCGGGACTTGCCAGCGGTGGCGGGTGGGCGCGGCTCAGCTTAGCCGTTAACCAGCGGTGCCGACGCTGTCACAAGATGGTAATCGCGAAGATAGCTCTATCAGCTTAGGAGTAACTGCTGATGAAAGTCAATATCCCTCTCACTCCCCCCGAAGAAGTTGGATTCCCCGATTTTGTCGGCTGGTTTCATAGCAACATCCTGATTCCATATCCACTATACATTATCACCACGGTTGATGAGCATGGCATACCTAATGCTCAGCCGAACACTTGGGGACTGCCCATTGGGGATAAGTTCGGGCAGTTCTTTGTCTTTTACGATTGGGCATCTCACCACACCATACAAAATGTAATAGCCACCAAAGAGTTCGTAATAAACGTCCCCTCTGAAGACCAAGTTTCCCAGGCAATGAAAACCGTCGAGCATTATCCACGCGGAGTGGACGAAATTGCCGCATCTGGATTGACCGCCATTCACTCAATCGCGGTGAAAGTGCCGCGCATAGCAGAATGCAAGGCTCATTTTGAGTGCAGGTTGTGCTGGTACAAGGAGACTCATCATCGTGGACGAGATGACACTGGCGTGCTTGTGTTGGGTGAAATAGTGGCCGCTTCAGGCGATAATGATGTCTTGGCGGGAATGTCACCTGAAAAAGTGGAAAGAATGAGAACCGTGTATGTCTTATCCAGAAACGTAGATGCTCTAAACATGAAGACTACTAATTCCATGACCTACGGAACAATCGATAGATTGAAAGATTTCTTAAAATTAGAGAAAGATGGGAGCGTCGAATATGTTTAGTAGTTTGGGAAGGGTAGAATATCTATACGCTGGCTACCACTGGCTCCACCGGACGCTACGCCTGCGGCTCGCGCCGGTAAGCAAAGCCGTTGGGTGCCAAAGTAGGCTGTGGGTGGCGATGTTGTCTAACGCGGTCGTTGAATCGGAGGCCAGGGCCTTACGCAAGCGCTAATTGAACTCCTCGCCTGTGAGCAATGGGTTCATATATAAGGCTGTCGTGAAACGAAAGAACAAGCTGTAAAAAGGCCGGGCGAGCAAAGGCCAATGAAATAGAGCAGAAAGGCAAGGACAGAAATGCAAGGAGCAAAAGACATGGAAGCAAAACAAAGTGAAGAACTACTCAGAGCATTGAAAGCCCGTTTTGAGAAAAACATGAACCGCCATAAAGGTCTTGGATGGGCTAACGTACAAGCAAAGCTGGAAGCTAATCCTGACAAACTGTGGTCTCTCAATGAAATGGAGAGAACCGGTGGTGAACCCGATGTTGTTGGTTACGACGAAAAGACGGACGAATACATTTTTTATGATTGTTCAGGGGAAAGTCCTAAAGGCCGCAGAAGTGTTTGTTACGACCGTGAGGGACTGGATTCAAGGAAAGAACATAAACCAGAAGATAACGCTATGGATATGGCATCTGCCATGGGGATTGAGCTTTTAACAGAAGAACAATATCGGGAGTTGCAGAAACTTGGAAATTTCGATACGAAAACGTCGAGCTGGTTGAAAACACCTTCTGAAATTAGAAAACTCGGCGGCGCCATCTTTGCCGATCGTCGCTACGACCATGTCTTCGTGTATCACAATGGTGCAGAATCTTACTATGGCGTCAGGGGATTCCGTGGCTCGCTAAGGGTTTAAACTTAACAGGCAGCTATATTTGAGAACGGATCACGCACAAGAGAGGAATGTAAAAGACAAGGTCTTGTCCGAAAACGTCGGCTGGCAACTTGAAGCGCGCATTGACGCCCAACAAGCGGTTTCAGCGGACGGTCCCGCTTCGACCCACCGCCGCTGAATCCTGACCGTTGGGCGGATCAGTCGATCTGTCCATCTTAATCCCTTTGGCCATAATTACACCATCTGTCTTGGAGATCTCAGCGTGGCGCTGGGCACTCCGTGGAGGCGCGTTTTCAGTTGACTATCAGCGCCGCTCTTCGACCTGCTCATTACGGTGACCATTAGCCTGCTGCACGGGATATGCACACTCAAAAAACGGATTCAGACAACGGAACATTAAACGCAAACCAGGCTTGCGTGCGGATCACTCTCCCAGATTAGGGTGTTCGACGGGGAGCCAAATACCCCACACGGACTTGGTCTTAGCAGCCATTTGGGCTGAGCCTGGACATCAACCGAAAGACTACCTAACAAACCATCCTGGAGTTGATCCAAGGCGACCTTGCCATAGACGACATCGCGGATAGCTTCTCCCAACCAAAGTCATAGGGTATAGGCGATCAGGGTGAGAGCAATCATCTGTTCCAGATTGGACTGTTTCTTATTCATCAACTTGGTCAGATGCAAGAGGTCCTTGCAGTCCCGGATAGTCTCTTCGATTTTCTTGCGCTTTTGGTAGATCTCGAGACCCCGTTTGGGTTCCAGGATGGTCATCACCCACAAGGGTTTGGAAAGGCTCTTGCGCCAGTAACCGATCAGATTGACTTTGACCAGACATTGGGGCAAATGACCGTCTCACCCGGCCGAATAAACAGTTTGATTGACTCACCTTGAGCATCGATCAAGCGGGGTTGTTTATGCTGGTCGCTTAAGTTAAGTCGGATCACAAACTGTATCTGCTCAAGGTATAGAGTTTCCATCAGTTCTTCATAGCTGAACTCACGATCCAACACCAATCCTTAGCTTGCCCACATAGGCCGTCTTTGGCGCTCGATAACGCTCCATCTCCGTTGGATCGCCAATCACGAACTCGGCCTCTTCCTGGTAGAAGCGTTGCTGCACTGCTTTTAGGTCAACCTTACTCAGAAAACGCTGGATAGCCTTATAACAACTCTCGCTTTTACCTGCCATCTTTTCCGAGATATTGCTCAGTCGGGGTGATTGCGCTTCCAGCAAGGCCTGGATGATCTTCGAGCCTTGCTCAACCAGCTTTTCATCATCGAATAGGTATCGCAAAAATTCACCAAAGTTGATACACTTGTCCATGGATGCTTCCTTTGAGTATCCCGTTGGAGCGGTTTTACTCAATGTAGAGGCTTCTATTCGTTTTGGCAATACCTTGTCCGATTTTTTGTCCGAAGGTCAGAGGAAATAAATTGACCTACTTACATAAATAGATTAAAATATATAAGACATGAAAATATATAAGAAAGACGCCACGGTCGAAGAGTGGACGAGAAAAGCGTATTCGACAAGTGCAAGATATGGGGCTCCGTTTTTATACAAGCGGGTGGAGTGGACAAGCGAGTACGCTTGCTGCTCATCTTCCCGTTTGGCGCTGCTCGTTTGCGCGACGGCAAACTGGTCTGCATGCGAGAAACCACTCGATTCAATGCTGAGACGTGCTTTGATTTCCTGCAGCATCTCTGGAAAGTCAGTTCTCGTTCTGGCCGGAGAGTTAATGTGATGACGGACAATTCTCATTATCATCACGCGGCGCTTCACAAAGAGTGGTGGAAAGCCGCGGAGCCCCGGTTCAGGCTTGAATACCGGCCGTCGATTAGCCCGAACCTCAATCCGATTGAACGGGTATGAAAGTTGACTCGGCACCTTGCCACCACAACAGGTATTTTCCGACGATCGAGGATGTGATCACGGCGGTCGAACATACCTTCGAATCCTGGCAGAAGGGCAGCGACGCCCTGCGACGTTTATCCGCAATTATTTATAACGCAGTGTATAGGTAGCAAGCCAATGATCCCTTGTGACTTAGATCCACTCAGGAACTCGGAAATGAAAAACTTTTGGGATATTCCGTCTTTGAAAGCCGCAACCAGTCCGCTGGAGCCGGCACTTTCTTTTGTGGAGGACGACAGCGGTGCGCTTCTGACCATCTCTTGGGGAGAGTTGCCGAAATGGATCGGCGGGGCTGCGCGCGCGATTGCGGATACCGGGGCGCAATCCGGAGATGCGGTGCTGATTATTTCCGAGCACCCGTCTCGCCAGATTATGTTCTTTCTGGGGGCTCTTTCACTCCACTGTTACCCAGTCATTTCTTCCTTCCCATCCTCAAAGCAGCCGCACGAAGCATTTATCACCATGCTGACCTCTTTGGTGGAAAAGCTGCCTCCGAAGACCATCCTGGTGGACCGGCAGCTTCAGGCAGCCGTGAAAAGCGCAATTCCGCAACACATCACGTGCAGTTTTCCCGAACAGATTCCGATCGCCAGCGCATGGGAGTTTCCGAAAGAACGACTTGCCGGGCCGGCATTCCGGCAACTTTCTTCCGGAACTACTGCGGCGCGAAAATCGGTGGAAATCACATGGGAAATGCTTACCGCCCAGGCGGAGAGTTACGGCCGCCGCCTCAAATTTGTACCATCAGACAGGGTCATAAGCTGGATGCCTCTCTACCATGACGGGGGATTGGTTGCGTGTTTTCTGATTCCTTTTTATCACGGCATCCACAGTATCCACATGTCGCCCTTCAGATGGTTGATGGATCCCATCCGGCTGCTTGACCTTATCAGCACCGTCGGCGGTACTCTTGTCACGCAGCCAAATTTCGCCTATGAATTGCTTGCCAAACGTGCTCCCAAAGTGCCCAACTTCCGCCTCGGTGGCGTTCGGGCATTCATCAATGGCGCCGAGCCGGTAAGACACATGAGTCACCTGGCTTTTCTCAAAGCTTATGAATGCTGCGGAGTTCGCATCGATCAGCTGCAGGTGCTCTACGGCATGGCAGAAACCACAATCTCGATCTCGCAAACCGACCTGTCCAGGCCGGCGCGCGTGGAGCGTGTGGTACGCAGCGACTTCTTGTCGAGCCAGATTGCGACCCGAGCGTCGGAGGAGCTTCCCGAGCAGGAGGTGCTGTACTTTGTCTCTTGCGGCACGCCAATCGAAGGCATGCAGATAAGGATCGCGGGTACAGCGCAAGAGCGGGTCGTCGGAGAAATCGAAGTCCGAGGCGTGGGCCTTTTTTCCGGTTACACTTATGTCTCGGATAGAAAGCCTGACCATTTTTCTCCGGACGGCTGGTTCCGCACCGGGGACCTCGGATTCATTGTCGATGGGGAGCTTTTCGTCTGCGGCCGCAAGAAGGATCTCGTTATCGTCCACGGAGTCAACATCTATCCCGAAGAAGTCGAATTTGTTCTCCGGGACGTTGCCGGATGCAAGCCTGGGCGCATTGTCGTTTTCGGTGTGCCCGATGAGGTCGGGGGCAGCGAGTCCCTGATTGTGATGGCCGAGAGAGACTCCGATCGGCAGCCGGATGAGGTAATTCGCCAGGGTGTCTCGGAAGAGGTGTTTGGTTATTTCAACGTTCAGCCGACGGATATTTATCTTATGGAGGCCGATTCCTTGCTGAAGAGCACCTCGGGCAAGTTTTCGAGGACCAGGAATCGAGACTTGTATCTTTCCCTTACGCGTCCGAAGCAGGATGCCGCCAAAACTCCGGCAGCAACCGGCGCCAGCGTGGAGGTACAGGCTGCTATGGAGGCGCTCAAGCTGCTCTGGCAGAGTGAGCTTCCCCGCAAACCGGAGCAGATCGACTGTCTGGCCTCGGTGTTCAGCACGTACGGTGCAGACTCGTTGGCGGTGGCGTCAGTCGCCACACGTGTGCTCACCGTGTTTGGAAGAGCCATCGACCAAGACTGGTTCTATTCCCGGCCCACCGTGCTTCAACAGGCGGAAGCTTTGATCGCCATGCCAGCTCAGGCCGGTGAGGGCGCCGGTCTGCCGGACGATGCCGTGTTTCACGACATCGCGACGAGCACTGACCCCACTGCTCGAGAACTCGCTATCTTTTTGCCGGGCGCAGGCGGAAGGCCGGGTTTTGCCAGCCAGCTTCTTGCGTCGCTTGGCAGGGAGGACGTGTCCGGGCTCGAAATCGGATTTCCCCTCCGGTCTGGCGGCGTCGCGCTTGACCTTTCCACGGCCTGTGAGCGGCTGGCAGAGAGATTGGTCGCGGCAAAGCCCTTCGACTCGTACGTGGTAGGAGGCCCATCCTTCGGTGCCGTTACAGCGTTTGAATTGGCCCGCAGGCTTGAGTTGCGTGGCAACCATGTCCGGCTCGTATGGATGGTCGATCCGCCGTTGTTCGGGCCCCGTTCCAAATTTCTCGATGTGTTCATGTGGATCGTCAGCCATTTCCTCATTCCGGTGGGATTCAGGCCGAAATGGTTCTCGTCCTTGACGCCATTCAAGCGTCTTCTCCTGCTCCTGTGGAAGCTGGACGAAATCCCCAGTGGCGTCGTCCTGTTCCGGGCACTCAAGCGAGCCGATCCCAAATGGAATATGAATCCCGATCAGCTGCGCATCCTGACCACCGTAGAACTCTGGCGCCACTACTTGGGGTATTGGATCGAGAGGGGGGACCAGGCGGACAAGGACCTCCTCACCTCGCTGGGCATCCGGGTCGAGGATCATCAGAAACAAGCACGCTATTTGCTCGATATATTCTGGTACTTTAAAATGTCGACTAAGCAGCTGGCCGGCGGATATTTCCCCGGGGGTGCAATTCATGCCCCCATCCTCTGCATCAATGACCGGGAGAACCAGGCCGCAATCGCATTCTGGCAAAAGCACACCGACGGCGGGGTCGAATCTCACAGTGTCACTTTTTCGGGTCGGCAGGGATTGCAGGCCCCTGCCCACAATTTTTTGGCCGACCACGACAATTTTGCGCAATACAACGAAGTTCTACTGAGGGCGGTTTTCCCCCAGTCGCCCAAAAACGGATAAAGGTCGAGGCTATCATTTGCCAAAACCCCTGTCTCTTCCAAAAATTCTATCTGGAAATTGTTGACAATTGGAATCCGCTTCGGGACTCCTGAATCATCAGTTGGCTCTGCGAGACAAGAGGGTGTTGGAAAAGAATTTGAAGCCTGAGCCCGAGAACGTGAAGATATTTGCAGATGGGTACGCTCGCTGAGAATTGTTCCGGCGGTGTATCTTGATGAATGCGCGAATTCAGTCAGCTCTGCGTTCGTTTCGATGATGGAAGCCGCCTACTTTTGGAACCGCAGTGATTCTCCCCATCTGCGGCGGCTGCACGGCCTTGCCATCGGGAGAATCCTTCCCAAGCGAAAGGTGGCAGCGGCTTCCATGATAATAATCGAAGTACGAAATCATGTGGCACCGGAGCGATTTCTAAATCGAGACACTCTCTGCAGATTGAGCCGATAAGGCACTCGACATAGGGTGTCTGCCATGGAGATCGGAACGGGGTGAGTACTTCAGTAATCTCCATGCTTTTGACCTGGGTCCGAAAGACATCTCCATAGACGCTGTCACGGTCCCGAAGCAGGTACCGCGGCGCCTTGTCCCAAGGAAAGGCTTGCACGAGCTATGCTGCGGTCAACTCGGTGGTCGGATGATCAGTCACATTAAAATGGACAATGCGCCTACGATCATGAGCCAGGACAAGAAACATATATAGGATCCGGAAAGTCACTGAGGGTATCACGAAGAAGTCTATGGATACCAACTGTTTGACATGATTCTTGAGAAATGTCCTCCAGGTCTGCGAAGGTGGTTTCCGATGTTTTACCATGTACTTCACGAACGTGGCCTGGGACACCTTGCGGAGTTTGTTTCTTTTCTTCAGAGGAAACTTACCTTATTATGCGGGTGGCTTAAAGTGAGCCATCATCTGTTCGCATGGCTTGACAGGTTCTCACACACCCCAACCACGCAGGCCACTTGGTGGGACATGCTGATCTCACTTGGACTGGAGTTGCCATGATTGTCATCCAGCTGGTATTTTCTAGATCCTGGAGCAGTGGTGATATGATATCCAATATGCAAAGGAAGATTGAGAAGAATACCCAAACTCGTCCTATATGAATTGTAAGATCCAGATAGACGATGAACGAAGAATTAGATATTGAAGAGATTGCGCCCTGGTTGGTAATTATTATCACATTGGTGGGTGGTTTTCTGCGAGTGCTTCTGGTCGGTACGAAAGGGATGTGGTTGGATGAAACGTTCAGTGTATGGATGGCCAACCACAGTGTTGGGGATATGCTGCAATGGATTGTCAAGATCGACCAACACCCGCCCCTTTATTATCTACTGCTCCATTACTGGATAGCCCTCAACGGAGATACACCCTATTCCGTCCGTCTGCTTTCTGTACTCTTCGGCGCAGGCACAATCCCGATTATTTATCTGATCGGCAAACGCATATCCGGTGTGGTGATGGGCTTGGCGGCAGCAGTGCTCCTGTCTCTTTCGCTTTTCAACATCTACTTCGCCCAGGAAACGCGCATGTACACCCTCCTGACATTCAATGCGGCCGTAGCGATTTATGCCCTGGTCTGGCTGCTCACGGATTCACGCTCTGTCAGGCCCATCGGCAGTCAATTTCGAGAATATCTGCATGCCTGGCGTAGCTCTGGGCCGGTTGATCCGAACACCCAAGAAAGGTTCAGCGATAAGGATGAGACCCGCGATCAATCCAAATGGAAGGCACAGATTTTCCGCCATCGGAACGCATGCATGCGTCGGTTACCCCTCCACACCGTTGGAACGGACCTGGCCTGGGTTGCATTTATCGGGTTCTCGGCTGCGACCCTGCTCACTCACAATACGGCCGTCTTTTTCCCCATAGCCACCACCATCTTCGTTCTGGGACTGATGCTGTTTCAAAGGCTAAAGAAATCAGGGGCTCAACCTGCCTTCCAGGCTCCCTCTTTTGGGAACTGGGCGAAGGCTCAGATTGGCATATTCTTACTATGGAGTCCATGGATAGTTTCCTTTATCAAGCAAACTGGCGCAGTCAATCAGAGGTTTTGGATTCCTGAACCAACTTGGGAGACCGTGATTCAGGTGCTTAAATCCTTTTTGAATCCATCTGCGCCAATTCCTGCCAGCCAGGCCGGGGTGATCTGGATCCTGTACGTGCTGGTGCTTTGTTTAGGACTGGTACATTTTCGGAAAAAATATTCTCAATTGTTATTCCTGGCTGCTCTGTTTGCCATCCCCTTCCTGGGCGAGCTGATCGTGAGCATCCGCCGACCTATTTTTTACGATCGAACTCTGATCTGGACAACGATACCCTTGTTCCTGGTACTGGCGGCTGGTGTCGCTCAATTAAGATTTCGTTTTCTGATTATCCTGGTGCTGGGGAGTTTAGGTGCCATCAACCTGTTTTCTGCCGGCGATTATTACAGGTTTTATCAAAAAGAGGATTGGAGCACCGCTGCCGGTTATGTCGCGAATTTCGCTGAAAAGGATGATTTGGTCCTTTTCAACTCCAACTTTGTGGAAATCCCGTTCAACTATTATTTCAAACCCTACGAAAAGCAGTATTCTCTCCAGGTAGTGAAACATGGAGTTCCTCTGGATCTGTTCGATAGTGGTATCCTGGAACCCGAGATGACGGCTGACGATATACCCGGGTTAATTTCATTGTTGCGTGGGCATAACAGGGTCTGGCTGGTTTACAGCCATGACTCGTATACGGATCCAATGGGGCTAATCCCGGAAACGCTGGCATCGCAGAAGAAATTAATCCGGACGCGCGATTTTTATGGGGGGCAGGTTCAGTTGTATGGAACTCCCTGAGCCGGATTGCTATGCCGAGTTTGAGAGTTTGTTTGAGCTCAAGAAGTATGCGTATTGAGCGGTGAACACCCGGGACCTCAAAAGGGACAGTATTTTTTAGAGCCTGAAACTACTATGCACGGCGCGGTTGAGTGTTGTAGCCCAAACTTATTGAGACCCTCAAAGGGGTAAGGAGTTGCGGGGCCTTTGGAACCGCTCGAAATGAATATTCATGATAAGCAGAATTAGCACAAGTGTTCTGATAAAGCAAGATTTCTTGCGGACAAAGGCTGTTGTTAAACCAATAGATCAAATAAGGAGAGAATCATGCAAAATGTAAAATTGAACAATGGCGTTGAAATCCCCATTCTTGGCTTCGGTGTTTTTCAGATAACGGATCCGACCGAATGTGAAAGAAGCGTGGTTGACGCTATTCAAACGGGATATAGCCATATTGACACTGCCGCTTCTTACCAGAACGAAGAGGCGGTTGGCAGGGGAATCAAACAAAGCGGCGGTGCGAGAGAAAATTTGTTTATCACTACAAAACTTTGGATTCAGAGCAATGGCTATGAAGGTACAATATATAGCCTTTGAAAATTCTCTGAAGCGATTGCAATTAGATTACATTGACCTGTATCTGATTCATCAACCATTCGGCGATGTGTATGGTGAATGGCGTGCGATGGAAGAACTGTACCAACAAGACAAAATCAGAGCGATCGGGGTTTCAAACTTTCCTCCTGACCGAATAATGGACTTGATGGTTCATAACAAAATAACGCCTGCGGTCAATCAGATTGAAGCAAATCCTTTCCAACAGCAAATTGACATGCAAAAGTTTTTGCAAGATAACAGCATTCAGGTTGAAGCAAGGGCTCCATTTGAAGAAGGAAGGAATAATATTTTTCAAAATGAATTACTGTTATCAATCGCCGCAAAGCACAA